>JACPWU010000039.1 GCA_016196885.1 Chlamydiota bacterium
AGCACAAGCTTTGACCGCCTGCACAGACAAAAACTTTTGGTTGAGACGGCCATGTAGCGTCACACGTCATTCCGGCAGGTTTTAAGCCGGAATCCAGACCGCGTCTCAAAACCGTTTTCTTAACTCTTCTAAAATGCTACAATGAAAAACTGGGAGGTCAGAATGCACCTGACAGATCATGTCCTCATGAAGAATTGGGTTCAGTCCTGGAAAAGAACGGGGGAGATTTTGTCCAAGTTAAGAAAGACGAGCTTCACGCCGCGGATACCAAAAAGAGTATTGAGTTATTAGAGGATGCTTTTCAATCGGCCTTGTTTTTGTGCGGTCCCTCTAACACCTCAGGTCTTATTGAGCAGCAACGACTATTCCGGAAATTGAAACGGTGAAATCTCTGAGTTGAGAATTATTTAAAACCTTTGTGTGAACTTAAAGAGGCGCCTGAGATATGGGTTCGTTTGGAGAATCTTATTCGACAGATGTGAACATTTGCCAGACCCATACCTGAGGTCGTGAGGATTTTGATTCAAATGTTGACTGAAGATTTAAAAGAAGTCCACATTCGAGAGACCGAGGTAGTTCTTGAGGGGGCGTTGAAGTCGTTCGCGACCATGGTAAGCCGATGAATAATCGGCTTGAGCGGACGACTTCGCCGAGCCCGTCCCGATCGGTGGTCGGGACGGGCGTTCCCATCAAGAACTACCTCGGTCTCCTGGAGCCAAACTATTGCGTAGCCGATTTCAGTACTACATGTTATAACTATATGTTATAACTATATGTTATAATTATTCTGTTCAAGGGAGCGTGTGTGGGTTGGATTGAAGATGTGTTGTCTAAATGTAATCGTCATCGTTGGCCTGTTGTGTTCGAGCCGCATGCTATTATGCGTCAGGGAGAACGAGGAATTGAGCCGAGATATATGGTGGATGCTGTGAGAAAAGGCAGAGTCATCGAGCATAAGTGTGAGTATCCAAGAAAATTATGTTTGGAGTATTATGAAGGGAAAAGCAGGATGACTTATGGTGTATATATTGTTGTTGAGCAATCCTTTTTCAGGGTGAAGACGGGATGGACGAAAAGAGGTCGATCATGAAAATGAGATGTCAATGCAAAGGAGAATACAAAGAGCAAGTGACCCATTTTGAGGGTCTCAAAAGCGAGGCGATGGTTTGTCAAAGTTGTGGGGATGAGATTCTCACTTTAAAGCAAGCGGAAAAACTTTATAAATTGAAAGAGTTGCGGAACTTATTTCGAAAGGGACGTAAAACCATCAAGATTGGTAATGCCCTTGGCATCACTTTTCCCAAAGAATTTTTAGGAAGAGAAGGACGGCCTGTGAAGATTAGTGCATTGGATCCACACACTGTAAAAGTCCAGGTAGGCTAAACGGACTAAATTTTACATCTTTCTATCTCTGGTTTAGGGGTGTAAGTGCTACTTTCATGAGTGCTTCATTTATGGTATATTAAATCAAGAGGTTTATATGTCTCCCATCTTAAAATTGAAGAAACACAATGAAAGAAAAGAAATAGATTTTGAACTTGAGTACTTGGGTTCATTGACCGTGCTTGAAAGATTTAAGATGTGTTTTCAAAAAACAAAAGAAATGCGGGAGCTTCTAGAGAACAGTTGTCATAGAAAGAATCACAACACAAAATCCAAATAATTTTCTGAATGAATGATTTCATAGCTTGAATCAGGGTAATTTTCTATCCAATCTCGTGGGGGAGGGCTGTCCTTCTTTTTCCATTTAAATTCATACGCGAAAAGCTGGCCTTCTCTTTCTTCGATAAGATCAATTTCTTTCTTTTCCCAGGTTCGCCAAAAGTAGTGATTGCCTGGGATAAATTGATAAGCGTTCTTTTTTAATCTTTCAACCATCACAAAGTTTTCCCACAAGCTCCCGATATCATTTCTCAAATCCAAAGCATTAAAGTTTGAAATGAGGGCATTGCGAATGCCATTGTCAAAAAAGTAGTATTTATTTTTTCTTGTCAGTTCTTTTCGAAGGTTGCGACTAAAACCCATTCTAGGAAAAATGATAAAGGTTTTCTCCAAAAGGTCAAGATATCGTGCCACCGTTTTTGAGTTCATGCCCATTTGTTGCCCAAGCTCTGAGAAAGAGACTTGAGAACCCACTTGAAACGCGAGAAGTTTCAGAAGATCGACGAGTTTCCGAGAATTTTTAATACCCTCCATTGCCAAAATGTCTTTGAGCAAATAAGAATTATACAATTCCTCAAGCACGCGAATTTTTTCCTGTTTACCTGTTGCTATCACCACTTCCGGATAACTTCCAAAAACGAGATAGTGGATCAATTCATTTTTTAGCTCGACATGATTGTAAAGCATGGCGAGTTCGAGCTGTGCAATAGGATAAAGGGAGAGCGTCGTTTTTCTTCCTGTAAGCGGTTCTCCGACTTGGCCAGATAGTTCAAACGAGGAGGATCCCGTCGCAATCACATAAAGATTGGGAACTTGGTCAACAAGAATTTTAAGTGCTTCTCCAACATGGGGGATATTTTGAGCCTCGTCAAGGGCGATGAGTTCATACCCTCGAGCATATTCCTTAATGATGTCAAAATCCCTCGAGCTTAAAAGGTGTTGTGTTTTGATATGATCGCCAGAGTCAAGTTTATACTTTAAAGAAGTTTGGGATAGGAACTCAGTCAATAAGGTGGTTTTCCCAACCTGTCTAGGGCCATAGATGACCAGAACTTTATTAGGCTTTAGAAATTTTCCAATGTCCCGAAAGACTCGATTAATTTTCATGCAACTATACTATACGAAAAATTACTATTTCAGTCAATATAAATACTCGAAATTAATAAAAAATATGGAGTAGAAATACTCTATATAAAATTATTAAAAGAGCATCAGGTTGATTTTGTCATCATAGGTGCGACTGCTTTTCCCGTTTATGGTTATTCCCGTGAACATACAAATTTAAAGTGATACTTTAAATTTGTATTGATTCTCTCCTCTCTTTTGTGTCATGATAATGACATGGTCAAGGCATATCTACATCGTTGGATTGAATCTTCCCTTCAAGCGTATCTGAAAGAGTTTCCTGTTGTAGGACTGATGGGACCTCGTCAGTCTGGAAAATCTACTACGCTTCAATATCTTTTAGGTGCACAGTACAAGTATGTCAGCTTCGATTCTCCGTCCCAAAGGGAAAGGGCCCAGGGGGATCCGGAACTCCTTCTGGATGAACTTGGGGAGCGTGTTATTTTTGATGAAATTCAATATGTTCCTTCTTTGCTTTCCTATCTCAAGATTCGCGTGGATCAACGAAGGGATATCCCTGGCCAGTATGTCATCACGGGCTCTCAGCAATTTTCCTTAATGAAGGGTTTGACGGAAACGCTTGCGGGACGAATTGGACTTCTTTGTCAACTGCCCTTTGCAAGTTTAGAAGAATTAGAAGCAAAAAAAATAAAAAAAAGTTCTAAAGATCTTTTCGTGCAATATTCCCTTCGAGGAAGTTATCCAGAGCTGGTGGCCCATCCCAAAAAAGATGTGGGTGCGTGGTATGAAAGTTATGTGAATACGTATTTGGAACGCGATGTTCAAGGAATTTATCAAATCGGACATCTTCGTGATTTTCGGCGCTTTTTAATTCTTTTGGCAAGCCGATGTGGGCAGATCTTTAATATGTCCAGTTTCGCAAATGATGTTGGCGTTTCTGTTCCTACTATTCAGCAGTGGGCTTCGATTTTAGAAGCGAGCTGGATTATCTATTTTCTTCAACCCTATCATGAAAATTTTGGGAAGAGAATTGTTAAGAGTCCAAAACTTTATTTTTTGGATACGGCTTTGGCAGCGCAGCTGGTTGGTATTGACAATGCTAAATTTCTGATGCAGGGACCCATGGCGGGGGCTCTATTCGAAAATTACATTGTTTCAGAGACTCTCAAATGTTATCGCAACAGGGGAAAAATTCCGCGCTTGTATTATTGGAGGACTTCCATTGGACTTGAAGTGGATCTTTTGATGGAGGAGGGAGGACGCGTTTATCCTGTTGAATGTAAATTGGCCAAGACGGTGCGATCATCTATGGCTGAAACACTTGAAAAATTTGTCTCAAGTCTCCCTCAAGAAAGAGTAGGAAAAGGACGCGTTGTTTGTTTATGTGAAGAATCCATTTCTTTTTCTCACAATGTTTCTTTTATGAATGGTTTAGACTATTTTAAAAATCTTGAGCCGCATCACACGGGGTGAATCTTTCACCTGATATATTTTCCACTCCACAGGTTTTCTAAAAATAAAGCCCAAGGCAAGATATCAATTCCTTCTAAATGGCGAGGCGCTTCTTCCAGAGAGACCACAATAGCTTTTTTGAAAGGGTATTCCTCCCGAAAGGCTTTGATCCCTTTCAAATGACGAGAGAGAACGTTTTGAGTTCCTTTGACTTCGATCACGACCTCGGCTTCTCCTAAGACAAAATCAACCTCTAGGTCTGATGATGTTCTCCAATACGAAATGGGGTAATGTAGACGTGAATAATGGGCATAGGCTGAGAGCTCCATAAAAATAAAATGTTCAAAGGCACGTCCAAAGGCTTCACCTCCCAGAAGGATTTGTCCTTGATGACTCAAGAAATTTGCCAGTCCCACATCAAAGAAGTAGAATTTTGGAGCCTTGATCACACGCCGTTTAGGGCGTAAACAAAAGGACGGAACATATTGACCAATCAGAGTATCTTCTAAGATTTGGAAATATTCCTTTACAGTCACCGACTTCACTCTACACTCACTGGCAATATTTGTGTAGTTGACAATTTGACTATTGCTGAAAGCAGCCTTTTCCAGAAATTGACTAAAAATCTGCTGATTTCTGACCAAGGCCTCTGCAAAAATCTCTTCTTTTAAATAGTCTGCAACGTAGGCATAAATCATTTCTCGAGGATCGTCTTCTAAATAATGTCGAGGCAAAAGCCCATGGTTCAGCGCCCGAAGTAAATTAAAATTTGGAATTTCTGAAAAGGTTAAAGGATGAAGTTCGTAACGAAGTGCCCTTCCTCCTAAGAGATTTCCAGAGCCACGCCTCAATTTTCGAGCACTGGACCCGCTCAAGATGAATTGCATCCCGTGATTATCCATGAGGAGTTGAATGACGTCCAAGAGCGAAGGGATTTTCTGAACCTCGTCGATGATCATAGGACCCTTTCCTATTTCTATGGCTAAAAGACGCTCCCTCAAGGCGTGAGGGCTGTGTGTGAATTGGGTGAAAAGCAAAGGATCCAAAAGATTAAAGCAGGGCCGGTCTGGGAAAAGCTGTTTCAAGAGGGTACTTTTGCCGACTTGTCGGGGTCCCCAGAGAAAGCAGCTTAGATTTTTGAGCCCATGAAACTGAAAGATACGTTTTATCATATTTAACCTGATAGCTTATAATAACATGTAAAATTAAGTTATCAACTTAAATATGTGAGATGTGGCGAGATAGATTTTAACCCAGATTTTGCAATAGACGCGAGAACCCAAGAGCAAGAGCTTGAGCCAGACAGGCCTTTGCAGTCCCTGTGGGATTGGCCTGAAGAAAACGGAGGCATGCAAAAATTTGCCTGTCGAGTATTTCTGAAGGTCAAGATGGCCAAGACCTCAAGCTGTTACAAGATTTTATAGTCCCTGCAGGGATAGTCCCTGTGGGATGCGTCGAATTCCGCGGCCTATTGCAAATTCTGGGTTTAAGCAAAACGTCTTAAGGTCGAAGATTTTGTCTCTGCCTGAATTTCCTTCAAAGGCCAGATCGGTAAATCAATATAAAAGGTTGTTTGTCCATCTTTCTCAGATTGGAATCCTATTTTTCCTCCTAGTTTTTCAATAATCTCTTTGGTAATCCAGAGTCCGAGTCCCGTTCCTGAGCGTTGGCGGGTGTTAGACGTGTCCTCTTGTGAAAACTTTTCGAAGAGATGATTTTGAAAGGATGCTGGAATTTGAGGGCCATGATTGGTGACAGAAATACGGACTTTTTGATCTAATGGCTCTAACGAAACGGTCACTTGATCTTTGCTCGGAGAAAATTTAGCGCCATTAGAGAGGAGATTGGTGAGGGCCTGCGTAAAACGGTCGCTGTCCACATGAACTTTGATACCAGGGGGTAAATGGTTTTTCAATTCAAATTGAACACTGAATTGAGATGCAAAAGTTTTATTGATGTCAATCGCCTGAGTCACGAGAGTCACCAGGTCCATTGTTTTCTTGTTAAAATCCATTCTGCCGGCTTCAATTTTTTGGGTGTCGAGTAAGTCGTTGATTAAGCGTACCAGCCGCTCGCAATTTCGAAAGGCAATGTCAATCATCTTGACAGCTTGTTCGGGAATTTCTCCCACCATTTTGTGATTGATGATTTCGAGCGCACCCTGAATAGAGGTGAGAGGTGTTTTCAGTTCGTGGCTAACCGTCGAGATGAATTCTGATTTCATGTGATCCATCTTTAGCCGTTCCGTGACATCATTGGCCAGAACCAGAATGGCGGGGGATCCCTGAAAGAGAATCGAGTTGCTTGTGATTTCGACTGAAATTTTTGTCCCGTCCTTTTTCTGATGAAGCCGGATTCCCTCGGATGTCAGACCATGATGTTGGGTCACCTGTTCGAGAGGGTTAGGTGTTTTTTCGGGCGCATAGATGTCATGGAGGGTCCTCTTCAAGAACTCCTCTTCTGAGTAGCCATAATGCTCTACGGCCACTCGATTGACGGCTAAGAAGCGAAGGGCCTTTTCATCATACACCCACATGGGATGGGGATTTTTTTCAAAGAGAAGGCGATATTGCTGTTCACTCTGTTGAAGGGCCTCTTGGGCCTTCTGGTGCGCGACGATTTCTGATTTTAATTTCTGGTTCGTCTTCGCCAATTCTAAAGTTCGCTCGTCGACACGTTCCTCGAGTCCCTTGTAGGCGTTCTCGAGGATTCTCTTGATCCTTTTATTTTCTCGAATGTCTCTGGCAATGATAACAGCTCCCTGACTGGTGTCCTCCTTATTTTTTGAGGAGAGCCGAGCCATCGAAACACTGACAGGAATTTCTTCTCCTTCTCTCGTCAAGAAAATCATTTCTTGCTCTGGCACTTTGTGGGCCTTCAAGATTTGATCTAAGTTGTAAAGAATATCTCTAGATGGAGCCAATAGGCTCTCAAGGGGTTCTCCCAAGAGGACCTTTTCACGGCGTCCAGAAAGGAGGCAAGCCGCTCGATTGACCACACGAATTTTTCCCTCTGGATCGCAGACGATGAGAGGATCCGCCATGGTCGCAATGATTTCATTGGCCGCAAGGGACGGGGTGATATCCACCAAGTGATAGCGAACAATGGTCCTCGCCGCAATCACCACAAAAATAAAAATGGGAATATAACCAAAAGGGTATAGGGCAATCCCGTATTTGGCCAGATAGTCCAAAGACCCAAGATACCCTATCACAAAGGCGGTGAGAAAAGATTTGATTCTGATTTCATGGATGTGAGAAGTGGTGCGCTGATACTCTTTCCAATATTCGATGAGGGTCAGAATCATCACGCCAAAGAAAAAGGTGAGATAGGGAATGCCGAGCCAATGGTATTGGGGATAATAACCCCAGGAATAATGACGGAGATTCCCGATCAGGGAATGGGTGTTAAAAATGGCGATGATGAAAAGGAGGGAGAGCGTCCACGTGATTCGAAGTATCCATTTTCTCTGCCTTCTTTTTTTGAGTATTTCTGTGGTAAAAAGATAAACAGCGGAGGGAATGGAAGGGACGGCTAGATAGGCGATTTTCACCCACATCAGGGCCGTATCTTTATTGATTGCAAAATACATCCATGAAAATGAGAAAAGCCATGCGGCGGTCATAAAAGTGAGGAGAAAAAAAGACAAGCTTGTGGAGGCCTTGCGCTCTAGGATAAGGACGACCACGCCCAGAAGAAAAATGGACATCGCCGTGACGAGAACAGGCACGGCATACGGATTAAAGGCATAATTTTCAGGATTAAGGATGAGAGAAAACATTAAGAACCTCATTTTTTAACCCCTCCATCTCCCCTTATGGTTTCCGCCCTCTCGGGCTCCAACCACTTCCTCGTCCACCCGCTTCGGCGGGTACCCGGACTCGGTCGTAAGGGGAGGGTTTCTCCCCTCTTAGTTTAAGAGGGGTCAGGGGGAGTTAATTCATTACTTCTCATGCATGGATGTCCAAAAATTCTAAGCATCAAACCCCAGCGTCTTCTTTGCCTTCTCGCTCATACGGTCTGGATGCCAGGGCGGATCCCACACAATCTCTACTTGGGCCGACTTTACCCAAGGTAAATCCTGAACCATCATCTTTACTTGCTCAGAAATCATCCCTGACATTCCACACCCTTGAGCCGTCAAAGTCATTTTAATATGAACGTGATCATCTTGGATTTGAATATCATAAATGAGGCCCAAATCAACGAGGCTGACGTTCGGAATTTCCGGATCGTAGCAATGTTCTAAAACGGTATAAACTTCTTTCTCTTTTCCTTGAAGTTCTGGCATGCCATTTTCCTCTATAAAACTATTGACAGAATTCAACTTCCATAAAATAATCATCTCAAAATTTAGAAGATCTGACAAGCTCATAGCGCGGTTTACGAACTATCATCCTGAGCCCTTCGCGGAGCCCGTCCTCGAGCAAAGCGAAGGACTCGGGGGGTAAACTCCGCGAAGGATCTCTCGTCGCAAAAGCACTCCTCGAGATGACACCGTGTTCGCGCGTTTTTATTAATATTTCATAACGAAAGCATATTCGATGTCTGCTGAAGTAAGTGTCCCTCTTTCAACAGAGGTCAAGGCTCCGGAAATTCAAAAAGGTCCGGATTTAAAAAAGAAAGTGAAGCTGGATGAAGAGGCGACTCTTTATTCTCGAAGGGATTTCTTTGTTAAAACCGGATGGTTTCTCTTTGGCCTCATCATGGGGTCCTGGGTTTTGGGCCTCGTCCGCTACATGTTCCCCCGAGTTCTCTTTGAACCCTCGAATGTTTTTAAGGCGGGTTTCCCTTCTGAATATCCTGTCGGAGAAATAAGCACACGGTGGGCGAGTCAACAGCGAGTTTGGATTGCCCGAACTTCAGAAGGTTTTTATGCCATTCTAGCCAAATGTACTCATTTAGGATGCACCCCTATTTGGTTGGCCACGGAAAATAAATTCAAATGTCCTTGCCACGGCAGCGGCTTTCACCGAGACGGCGTTAATTATGAAGGCCCTGCACCGCGTGCCTTGGATCGGGTGAAAATTTCTTTAGCACAGGATGGTCAAATTTTAATTGATAAAGGCGTCCTTTTTCAATTTGAAAAAGGGGGATGGGATAAACCGGAGGCGTTTTTAAAGATGGCACCGAAATAAATTAAAACAGTCGTGAGGGGTGAGGGGTGAGTCGTGAGTAAAAAATAACACCTTTAAAACTCACGACACACGACTCACGACTATCTTGATTTTTTTAGAAAGGATAGAAAGATGTCTGAAGAAAATAAACCAACGATTACGCCACCTGTTACTCCTAAGCCAGTGAAGGAGAGTCTGCGTCAAAAATTGCGAAAGACTCAAGTATGGCGTTCCATGTTTCGCCACGATTACAAGGACACGCCCAAAAATCGTACTTTGGCCATCATCGGAAACGTTTTTTTGCATTTGCATCCTGTGAAGGTCTTGCGAGGGGCTGTTAAATTTAAGCATACCTGGTGCATGGGGGGGTTGAGCTTTTTTCTTTTTCTTGTCCTTTTGGTCACGGGCGTTGCGTTGATGTTTTATTACCGTCCCACGGCTGAATATGCCTACAGCGATATGAAATACCTTCAATTTGATGTCCCTTTCGGCATGCTTTTAAGAAACATGCACCGTTGGTCGGCCCATGCCATGATTATCACGGTGTGGTTGCACATGTTTCGTGTTTTTATGACCGGATCTTACAAGCCCCCTCGCGAATTTAACTGGGGTGTGGGTGTTATCTTACTTTTCCTTACCATGTTCTTGAGTTTTACAGGCTATTTACTTCCCTGGGATCAGTTGGCAATGTGGGCTGTCACCGTCGGAACTAACATGGCGCGGGCGACCCCATTTTTAGGACACGAGGGGCCTTTTGGCCCGCAATTAGGAATGAGGCCTGACAACGACGTTCGTTTTGCGCTTTTAGGAGGAACCCAAGTTGGGGCCCCGACCCTTTTAAGATTTTATGTGCTCCATTGTATTGCCTTGCCCTTTTTTCTCTTGGTGTTTGTCACGGTGCATTTTTGGCGTGTGAGGAAGGATGGGGGAATTTCAGGACCGCTTTAAAATGGTGGATAGTCGATAGTCGTTCGTCGATGGTAAAAAAACGAACAACGAACGACGAACAACGAACGACAGCTTAATCATGAATAACTTTCTAAAAATTATCAGTCAACCTGACAATATTCCAATTGTGATCATGCTTTTTCTGCTCGCCTTTTTCTTGGGGCTTGCGCTTTGGCAGGGGATTCTCAATGATCGGAGTCGAGTCAAACCTCAGGGGCCGCGTAAAGAGGCCGATAAGGTTTTCACTTTTCCGTATTTAGTTCGCTCCGAGTTTTTATCTGCACTGGTGGTGACTCTGGTTCTCTTTGTTTGGTCTTTGTGGATTGATGCCCCTTTGGAAGAGCCTGCCAATCCTGCCAAGACTCCCAATCCTAGCAAAGCCCCCTGGTACTTTTTGGGATTACAGGAAATGTTGGTTTATTTTGATCCCTGGATCGCGGGGGTGGTATTGCCCAGTTTGATTATCGTGGGATTAATGGCGATCCCTTACATGGATCGAAACCCCTTGGGGAATGGTTATTACACTTGGAAAGAGCGCAAGTGGGCCATCATGATTTTTTGCTTTGGGTTTTTCTTTCTTTGGGTTGCGATGATCACCGTTGGCACATTCTTTCGAGGGCCCGGATGGAATTTCTTCATGTTGGGGCAGGAGTGGGATCCCCATAAAATTGTCGCTCTCACCAATGTGAATCTCTCGGACCTTTTTCACATTCGCTCTCAGGGCCTTGCCATGCTCTTTGGTGTAGGTGTCATTGGGGCGTATTACTCCTTGGCTATGATCAGTTTTTTGATTCTGAAATTGAAAAAAAGTCAGTTCTTGAAAGACATGGGTATTCCTAGATTTTTTGTTTTCATGTTTTTCTTCCTAACCATGATGGCTTTACCCATTAAAATGGTTCTTCGGTATACGTTAAACGTGAAATATATTTTAGTCACCCCCTGGTTTAATGTTTGAAAGGTCATTCCGCATGATTTCAACTTTAAATCAGTGGCGTAAAAAACCGACAGAAGAGCAATCCTATCGCCTGCTTTTTTTTGCGGTCGTGGCGGCGCTGGTCCTTCTCACCCTCTGGGCCATTTGGGATGAGACGTTCAGCCGCCGGCCGTGGAAGGAATATCAAAAGGCTTTTTTTCGCTTAGAATTAGGTAAGGTACAAGAAGAATATAATCTAGAGGAAAAGAATTTTGACTCTTCTGAAATTCAAAAGAAATATCAGGATCTCCGGGAAAAATCAAAGGCCTTGAAGGAAGGTCCTCAAGATTTGGCTCAAAGGAAAGCTTATCAAGATGCCAAAACCCAGTTAGAAGAATTTAAATTCAAACTTCAAGATCTTTCCCGAGAATCTCAGGTGGCTAAGAGTGAATATGATGCAGCTTATTATCGTTATGAAAAGGCAAATATAGAAGGGGATTCAGCTGAGCGTGAGGAGTATAAGCAAAAAGTAGATGCACTTCAGAATGAGATGAATCAAAAAGCTGCTGCCATCCAGGCCCTTGAGAAGGAAAGTCAACCTCTTTGGGATTTAGTAAAGGCGCATGATGAAGAAGTTTCGACTGTTCAGAATGACCTTGCCAGTATGACTTCAAAATTGGAAGCGCTCCAGAAAAAAATTTCGGATGTAAAAGCAAAGAGTCCCAAAATTCAACAAATTGTCATAACGAGTTTAAACAGCGTAGATCGCTGTCAAACTTGCCACTTGGCCATTGATCGCCCGGGTTTCGAAGATCCTCAAAAATATCCTCAACCTTTTCGCACGCATCCTCAGTTGGATGTTTTGCTTAAAAAGCACCCGCTTGAAAAATTTGCTTGTACCTCTTGCCATGGCGGCCAGGGTCCCGCCTTGACCGTTCAAACAGCGCATGGAGAAGTTCATCATTGGGAACATCCTCTTTTGAGAGGAAAGAAAGTTGAAAGCTCTTGTGTGAAATGTCACGCCACGGTTCAGGTACCAAAAGCCCCTCAAATCACCCAAGGGAAGGTTCTCTTTGGTAAGTTGGGATGTTCAGGTTGTCACGTTGCACCCGCTTTTGAAGAGGCTAAGAAAGTAGGGCCTGAACTTTCAGATATTCATCAGAAGACCACCCTTGAATGGATGGCCCGCTGGATCGAAAATCCGCACGCCTTAAGTCCTACGACGCGCATGCCTCAGTTTAAAGTCACACCTGATGAATCCAAAGCCATTGCGCATTATTTAGGGTCATTAAGTGAGCCTCAATCTATGACAGAAGAAGAAAGTGCTCTTCTGGCAAAGGGTTCTTCTGAAACTGGAAAACAATGGGTGACAGACTTGGCTTGTATCGCGTGTCATAAAATTGGAGAGGATGGAAATACTTTTGCCCCTAACCTTTCCTGGATTGGAAGCAAGGCCCGGCCCGAATGGCTTATGCGCTGGCTTAAAGACCCACGCGGTTACCTCCCTCATGGCAAAATGCCCAACATGCGTTTAACGGATCAAAACATTGCAGATTTGGTGAGTTATTTGACGACCCTGAAAGAGCCGGGTCACGAAAATCCTCCATCTGAAGAAGCAGTCGATCCCGTGTTGGCCCAGAAAGGGCTTCAATGGGTTGGCGGCTTTGGGTGTTTTGGCTGTCATGACATCAAAGGGATGGAAGGTCGTCCCCGGGTCGGTGCAGATTTGACTTCATTTGGTTCAAAGGATTTGGACTTGCTTTATTTTGGTTATGCAAAAGGGATTCCTCACACTTTATGGGATTGGGCTTTCAATAAAATCAAAAATCCTCAAGTGTATGCTACAGAGAGAATCGAACAGAAAATGCCTAACTTTCATTTATCAAATGAAGAGGCAAATTCTATTGTGACTTTGCTCACAAGCTTTAGTGAAACCAATAAAGATGTTCCGATGGATGCGAGAAAAAATTTGACCGCGAAGGAGCAAGACATTGAAATTGGCCGCAATTTAGTACGGGATTTAAATTGTGTGGGTTGTCACGTGATTGAAGGGCAAGGTGGCACGATTGCCCCCAATTTAACAGGGGAAGGGGCGAAAGTTCAGCCAGAGTGGCTCTTTGGCTTTTTGAAAAATCCTATCGCCATTCGGCCTTGGCTTGCAGTTCGCATGCCCAGATTTAATCTCTCGGATGAAGACGCGACCCATTTGGTAAATTATTTCTCAGCCCTTTCAGATGCAAAATATCCCTATGAATCTAGTGAGGGTGAAGTGCCAGAGCGCGAGCGAAAGGCAGGGCAAAAACTTTTTGAAATGTTCAAATGTATGTCGTGTCATCCGGTCAGTCTGGATGCTTCGGCCAAAGGCAATCAAGTGGTGAATTTGGGCCCAAATCTGGGACTCGCAAAGGACCGGCTTCGCCATGAATGGATTGCAAAATGGATTTTGGGTCCAGAGGAATTACAACCTGGAACCAAAATGCCGACGAATTTTCCAAAAATGGGGGACAAACGCATTTCCTTTGTCCCAAATTTATTGAAATCTGCTCAATTTGAAGACACGAAAAAATTCTTTGAAGATCTCTTGGGCCCTGATTTAGACGCTTTTTTAGCGGATCCCGCATTACAAACTCAGGCGATTCGAGATTACCTCATCAGCTTTAAGCCAGAAGAGGTACAACCGAACACAGAACCTGCACAACCAAAGCCTGAGGTGTCTCAAAGCCCAACACAGGCATCTCAAAATCAGACATCCCCTCAGCCTAAGTCCGAATCATCGCAGGACTTTTAATTTTTCCCATTTTTTCTAATTGAACGTATACTGTTAATGTTGAAGTTGTAGATGATCACTAAAGTGGAGGTTTTATGATTCCAAAATATCGGTCTCCTATACATCCAGGTGAAATCCTTTTGTACGAGTTTTTGGAGCCCTTAAATCTTTCTCAAGTTGCCTTGGCAAAAAAAATTAAGGTACCTGTTCAGAGAATCAATACACTTATTAATGGAAAAAGGGGTATGACAGCTGAGACCGCCTGGATCTTGTCAAAGGCGCTTGGTACTACGCCAGAATTTTGGATGAATCTTCAAACCGTATATGATCTTTATCACGCTAGACAATCTTTACATCGTGCGGCTTGATCCATTACTCTCCCCCCCCCCCAATAAATCGAAGCGATTCCGAGGAAAAGTTTTTTGCATTGTGGGTTTTTAAAGCCGGCTTTTTTTATGAATGAGAGAAACTCATTTCCGTCTGGAAAATGATGAATCGTTCTTGCCAAATAATCATAAGCTTCTTTATCCCCTGAAATCCAGCCCCCAATGATGGGTAAAATCTTATTCAAGTAGAAAAAATAAAGTTTTGAAAAAATAGGTAATGTGGGTTTTGAAAATTCGAGAACGACCCATCTTCCGTCCTTTTTTAAAATCCGATTCATTTCTGAAAGCGCTTTTTCGAATTGAGGAATGTTTCGGATCCCAAAGCCAATGATGATTTTATCAATAGAATTATTTTTGAAAGGGAGATTTTCTCCATCTGCGCAAATCAAGGGAATGAATGAAGTAAGCCTCTTTTGAGCCTCCAGCAGCATTTCGTAAGATAAATCTGCACCGATCCCAAAACCTGATTGTAAAAGAAAATCACCTGTTCCACAACAAAGGTCGAGCCATTTTTCTTCTTTTCTCGCTTTAAGAATTTTAAGTGCTTTTTTCTTCCAAATACGATGGGAACCGAGGCTCAAGAGATCGTTGGCAAGGTTATACCGCTTTGAAATGCGGCTAAACATGATGGCGATATTTTTATTTACTTTTTCAATCAATGGATTCTCGTCCTATAGAAGTTAAAAATTAAGAATGTAAAATGAAAAACAGGCATATGCACTTGATTCCCCTAGTAGTCGCCCGATTCATCGGGCAATCCATGCAAGGGGCACAAGGCTGCCCCATAAATGGGGCGACTACAAATTCTTGCTATCTGAGGGGAATCAAGTGCATATGCCTAATGAAAAATTTTTAAAGGAGTTACATCTTTAACTTTTCATTTTTCACTGTTTTTTCCCTCCCCACGGCTTAAAGAGTTTATGTTCCAACCCCAGAAGATTCATGACCTTCCCGGCAATAAAATCCGCAAGGTCTTCGATCTTCTTGGGCCGAATGTAGAACCCCGGATCGCAGGGCATAACGATCCCTCCCGCATCGGTGACGCGGAGCATATTCTCAAGGTGGATTCGGCTAAAGGGGGTTTCCCGTGTGACCAGAATCAATTTTCTTCGCTCTTTCAAGCAAACATCTGCAGATCGTTCAATCAAATTGCGGGAAGCCCCTACGGCAACAGAAGAAAGGGTTTTCATGGAGCAGGGGATAATGACCATTCCATTATGCGCATGCGTTCCAGAGGAAGGAGGCGCTGCCAAATTATTGGGATTATGGATTCTGATTTTTCCTTTGAAAATTTCAGCACCATATTTTCTTTTTAAAAATTCGGTTACAGATTCATTTGATTTTAAGCCCAATTCAAATTTTAATAAATCGTGAGAGTTTTCGGATACGATCAATTCGATCAGATGTCCTCCTTCTAGGAGAGCCTTCAAAAGTCTTTCGGCATAGAGCATGCCACTTGCGCCGGTGATGGCTACAATTAAATTTTGAATTTTGAGTTTTGAATTTTGAGTTTTTTTCATCTTGTGCCAATCCATATTGCAAGCAAATAGAGTATGCCAATATAACCGTTCATTTGAAAGGCCCGTTGAGCCTTTGAAAGATCTTGAGGTTTTACAAGAGAATGTTCGTAAAGTATCACAAAACCAATAACGCTGCATCCAATGAAGTAAAAGAAATTGAGCTTAAAGGAAATTCCTGTCCACATCAAAAGTCCCAGGGAAAGTCCGTGGAGGAGAATCGCGATTCGGAGAGCTTTTTGAAGGCCAAATCTCTGAGGAATGCTGAAGAGATGGTGATCTCGGTCAAATTGTATATCCTGACAGGCATATAAAATATCAAAGCCTGCAACCCAAAAAATAATTCCCAGACTTAAAAGAATAATGGGTCCTTGAAGCCCATTGGAAATAGCAAGCCATACCCCTAAAGGGGAAATGCCTAGAGAAAGCCCCAGAAAAAAGTGAGAGAGCCAGGTAAAGCGCTTGGTGTGGGGATAAATCAGAAAAAGCATGAGCACCGGGAAAGACAAAATACCGCACGCCTGATTCAGTTGAAAAGCAGAAAAAATGAAAATGCACGAAGAGAGCATGCTAAAAAAAGAGGCATTTTTTTTTGAAATAATGCCTTTGGGAATCTCTCTTTCTTGAGTTCTTGGGTTTTTAAGATCAATGTCGGCATCTGTGATTCTGTTAAATGCCATGGCTGCACTTCTGGCACTGATCATGGCCAGAAGAATCCAAAGAATTTTTGAAAGTGTGACAGGATAATAGGGGTGAACCAGTACAACCGCTGAGATTGCAAAGGGGAGTGCAAAGAGGCTGTGACTAAATCTAATCATTCTTAAATAATGAGTCGTCTGATGAAAAAGCCCAATCTGCTTCGTTGCACGCTTCGCTTCCTTGTGCGGCGTATCAGAATACATACGCCTCCGCGGTCGCTCGCGTGCGCCTCGCATCTTGGGACTTTTTGATCAGACTGTATCTAAGAGGATGCTTTAGAGAATTTTTAACTATTGTACCCATTAATTTCTTCATGACTTTCTTCTATTAAAAATGAAAGAGGATCTTTGATTTTTTGAGACTCTGTTTGAACATAAATAAAGCGGGCTTTTTTGCCTCGTTCTAACGACCCATATTCTTTTCCAAACCCTAATGCTTGTGCCCCGTTTAGGGTCGCCATGCGTAGAATAATCGGATAGGAGAGAAAAGGAAAGAGGTTTTTGAGAGCCTTCATTTCATTCCAGAGATCCAGATCTGTATTGCTGGCCAAGCTGTCTGTTCCTAGGGCCAGGGGAATTCTTGCCGAAATCAATTTCTTTAAAGGAGCAATTCCAGCGCCTGTGTAAAGATTGCTTCTGGGGCATAGAACAACAGGGCAATGAATCTTTTTGAGTTTTTGAATTTCACGTGGAAGGGGGTCAACGCAATGGACACATAGCACCCTCGGATTTAAAAAATGGTGTTTTTGTAAATATTCAATGGCTCCCAGTCCTTGTCCCAATTTCGAATTTTTTGAAAGCTTCGGAAAGGGTTCAAAAAGTTTAGCAAAAGGGCCTTGATGATGTTGAATCCATTCCGTTTCTTCAAGAGATTCTGCCAGATGAATGCTGGTGATGGCTTTGGTTTTATTTAAATGACTTCTCATTTCTAAAAGAAGTTTTTCTGGAACGGTGTGTGGGGCATGACAAGCCGGGGCAATTTTAAAAGAAGGAGCTTCCCTTCGAAGTTTTTTCTCAATTTTGAAATAATCTTTAAGCGTACTGTTATTTCCAACAAGTTCATAAAAAATGGAGCCTCTCAGTCCCTCTTTTTGAAGAATAGGAGCGGCAAGTCCTGTGTTTGTGACTTCTCCGATTAATCCCGTTCCTGTTTTTTTGAGTGATTTGACGGTATTTTGGATTCCTCGAATCATCTCTTCAGGTGTCAATAGATGGCGCAAGGTCATCATTTGTTCTAACCAATCTGTAAATTTTTGGGACGGCTTTATTTTCCCTTTTAGACAAGAATATTCCAAATGGGTGTGTGCATTGACTAAAGGAGGTAACACCATTGAAGATCCCAAATCTTCGATGAGAACTTTAGGATAATTTTTGATCAGGGAAGTTGCTTTACAGACTTGAAGAATTCTGTCCCTGTGAATGAGGAGAGCCCCATCCTGTATGGGAGGCCTGCTGATAGGAACAATCCACTGGGCACGGATCATTTTGAGCATGGGGGATAAAAAGGAAGATCGAAGTATTAAGTTCCTTAACGCTTTCGCAAAGATTTTTTCTGATTTATTTTTTTAATTTTTTCAAGATCTATTCGATCTTGCGGTCGATTTGAGGCATGTTTGTTTTTGATGAGTTCTTCAAGTCCGATGAAGAAAACAATTTCGCCTCCATATTTTCCTTTTTGTCTATTTTTCCAAACTTCTTCAAAAGTGCATCCATCTATGGAAGTGATGAGATCAATTCTCACAGGTTCGTAACCCAGTTGAACGGTTTTACCTGGTTTTTCAAAATCTTTTATTGTGAGTTTAATACTTTCAAATCCAAAATCTTTGAGGGCATGAAGAATTCTTTCGGCATTATGCGTGTTGGGTTCAACAAAGACATCAAGGTCTTTTGTGTATCGAGGAATGGCGTGAAAGGCAACTGCAAATGCTCCAACGACCGTATACTTGACTTTATGTTTATTGAATAACGTGAGCAACTCTTTGAAGTCTTTTTCCTCGTGCATGAGGTTTTCCATTTTTGATTTTGTAAAATATTTCTCTTAAAAGTTGCATGTCTTGAAGTCTCTCGGAGGGTGACATGGCCCGGTAATACTCTAAGTCAAACTCTTCTGCCTCTTTGAAGGATTTTGCTTTATGAACCCAAATTTTTCTCATACCTTCCTTATATCATGAACCCTTCATAGAAAAAAGTTTAAAACCAGCCAATTCAAAATGTTTGTCGAATGTAAAAACGCGATGGATTCTTCTTTTCCTCATCAAGACAAATGAAATGCAGTCTGTGAAACTGACCTTCTGATCCGCGTATTTTTGGAACACTTGAATCGCTTCTATTTCATCTTCATAATCTGGACGGAGGATGGTCAAGCTCCCAGATGAATATAAGTTTTTGGCTCTTTCAGCTGCAAAACGATATCCTGTCCGGCGGGCCAGCAATGTAAATGTTTCATCCAGGACGAAATTACTGGTGATATAATTCTCATGGGAATTTTGAAGCATCTCCCAATAGGCTAGAGATTTTGCGTTATACCGATCTTCGGTCGAGAAGCGTGAGACAAAGGCACTTGTATCAATAAAGATCACAAGTCATCTCCATAGAGATAGTCGTCGTGCCTTTCAGAAAGATCCTTGGGTACTTTTCCACGAAAGACTGCCTTATCAGAAAAGAGAGGATCATCAGAATTCTTCTTCTCCGTCTTGAGAGCCACGCTTAACGATTCTCGAATGAGCTCTCCCAGGGAGATACCCATTCTCCGAGCAACCTGCAAGGCTCTAAATTTAAGGTCGAGGGGTAGCATGATGGTTGTTCTATTCATAAATGAATATCCTTATATATATATACATAATAACATAGCCATAACTTTTGTCTAGGCTTTTAAAATCAAAAGCCTTGGCTCCGTCATTTCTTCCATGGCGTAGCGAAGGCCCTCGCGGCCGAAGCCGGAAGATTTTGTTCCACCGTAGGGCATGTGATCCAATCGAAAAGTGGGGACTTCATTGACCATGAGACCGCCTACTTCAATTTTTTCAAAGGCATGTAAAATTCTTCCAATGTCACGGGTGAAAATACCCGCCTGGAGTCCGTAGGGTGTGTCATTCACTGACCTTACGGCTTCTTCGAAGTTGGCATAAGAAAAAATATCTACCAGAGGAGCAAAGGCTTCTTTGTCGCAGGCCTTGGTTCCCTTAGGGACATTTTCTAAAACAGTGGGTTCTATGAAACTCCCCTTTCTTTTACCTCCAGCAAGAAGTTTTGCACCGGCTTTGACAGCTTCTTGAATCCATTCCTCGGCTCGAATGGCCTGATTTTCTTTGATCATGGGCCCGATGTCCGTGGCCTCATCCATGGGGTCACCGATTTTTAATTTTTTGACACTTTCTAGGAAACGCTTCACAAATTCAGAATAGATTTTTTGATGAATGTAAATTCTCTGAACTGAAATACAGACCTGCCCCGCATAGGCAAAGGCGCCTCTCAGGCATCGTTGAACGGCCAAATCTAAATCTGCATCCTCATGAACAATGACGCCGGCATTCCCCCCTAACTCAAGTGTGATCCTCTTGTGATCACATCTCCTTTTTAGATCCCAACCCACATCGGGGCTTCCGGTGAAGCTGATCATTTTGATGCGCTCATCCGTGATAAGGGCCTCGCAGGCTTCATGATGAGATGTGACTACATTGATCATTCCTGAGACTACATTGCAGCTCTGAATGATTTCACCCAGCAAAAGAGCTGTGATCGGGGTATCCATCGAGGGCTTGAGAATGACGGGATTTCCCACGGCAAAGGCAGGGGCGATTTTGTGGACGGCCAAATTCAAAGGATAATTAAAAGGTGTAATGGCCGTGACGGGCCCCATTGGAAATCTTTTAACGATACCGAGTCTTCCTTCTGAGTCAGGTCTTAAGTCCATGGGAATGAGTTCGCCGGGGATACGCTTGGCTTCTTCTGCGGCAATCTCAAATGTCATTACGGCTCGGTCTACTTCCATGCGACAATCCCGAATGGGTTTCCCATTTTCTTGTACAATCATTCGAGCCAATTCTTCTCTGCGTTTGAGCAGGGCATCTGCAATGGCCTTCAAAATTCGGGCTCTTTCATGAGAGGGAAGATGTCTTGATTTTTCAAAGGCCTCGACGGCTCTTTGAATGGCTTTTTCAGTGTCCGATTTTTGGGCCAAGTAGACAGATCCCACAATTTGGCCATTAAAAGGATTAATGACTTCTTGGGTTTTTGTAGACTGATGGGGTTCTCCTGCGATGAGGAAAGGATATGTTTTCATATAGTTCTTAATTTTGAGTTTTAAGTTTTTAATTTTTCAACTCAAAACTCAAAACTTAGAACTCAAAATTTCTTTTCATCATCCTTCATATTTTGCCAACACCATACTCCCTGACACACCTCCCGCAGCGCAGGCGGCGGCAATACCATATTTTGCCTTGGAATCTTTTTTTAGCTCGTAGCCTAGATTGAGCAGGATGCGTATTCCGGAGGCGGCCAGAGGGTGCCCGAGTGCAATCGAGCCGCCATGGGGGTTTACATGGCCGCTCTTCCATTGATCGTACCAGTGATGGCCAAATTTTTCCTGGCCCACTTTGAAAATAGCCAGGCATCCGGCAGCAAAGGCTTCATGCAGTTCAATGACATTCATTTGGTCAAAGGAAAGTTTAGTTTGGTCCAGGGCCCTTTTCACTGCAAAGGCGGGTCCTACACCCATCAATGCGGGGTCAACCCCTGCAAATCCCCAGCCTTTGAGTTCTGCCATGATGTCAAGCCCAAGCGCCTTTGCCTTTTCATCGGTGGTGACAATGACAGCAGCAGCGCCATCACTTCGGGGACATGAATTAAAAGGGGTAATGGTTCCGCGCGTTTTTCCTGCGATAAATTTTTTCCCTTTGATTTCATTTCCGTAACTGTCCCAAAATTGTTTGAAAGGGTATTCTTCACTGTCAAACATGGCAGGCGCCTTTTTTGCTTTTTCGGGATCAATCACAAAAGATTCTCTCAAAAGGGGATTCTCGTCGTTTTCCAAGCCCCCTTGTCCCTCTTTTTTAATGGGAGGAACATAAGGCTGATAAATTCCATTTCGAATGGCTTTGATTGCGCGGGCATAACTTTGAATCGCGTAAGCATCTTGCTCATCTCTTGAAATATCATACGTTTGAGCGAGAATCTCGGCTGTTTCCGCCATGATCATGCCTTTGACGGGATCTCTCAACCCCTCAAGCATGCAATCACCTACTTCGATGTGGGGATCTTCCAAGAGATGAGTCCAATTCTTTTTTAAATCTTCTAAAGTTTTGAGCCCTTTATATCGCCTTGCGCCTCTAATAGAATAGGGGAAGGAGCTCATACTTTCGGTTCCAGCGGCAATAAAGAGTTCTCCGTCACCCACGAGAATTTGCCGGGCTGCAGACGCAATGGCCTCAATGCCTGAAACACAGTTCACATGCAAGGTGAAGGCAATGGCCTCATTGGGAATGCCCGCTTTCAGAGAACATACGCGCGCGATGTTGGGGGCATTGCTCAGTTGTCCCACCCAGCCCATCATGACACCGTCTACAAGCTTGGGGTCTAATTTAGACCGGTTCAGAACTTCTCGCAGGGCAAGGGTTCCCAATTCATCCGGGCGAAAATCTGCCAAGCCTCTATTCACATGACCGAACGGAGTTCTAACTCCACACGCTAAGACGATTCTTTTTTGGATCATGTTCATGGCGTCATCCTTTCGCTTGATTGACATCTTTATTTATGGGAGGGGGTGGTTTTTTTGCAAAGGGCAAAATCTTGCCAAAGAATTTCTTTCGCTCAAGCTGAGAAATAAGCAATTTCAATTTAGGAAGGGCACTCCAGGTGGCTATTTCACCTCGGCGAATACATTCCCGGGCTTTGGAAAAATGGGCCCAACTGATATGGCCTACATCGGGTTCAATGATGATATCGGCAGGATTTATTTTCATTTTACTGAGTTCGTAGGCTTTGATATTTTCAGCCTGAACCACGATATCAATCAAATTTCTAAATTTTTTTCTCTTCTTTACTTCTTTGCCAACATCCACCGCAATGACTAAATCCATTCCCATGTCTTTTGCTGTTTTAACAGGAATGGGCTCAAGGATGCCGCCATCGGCCAGCAGTCGCCCAAAAAGTTCAACGGGGGCAAGCGTCCCGGGAATAGCAGAACTGGCCAAAATAGCTTCTTTTAATTTACCATGTCCCAAAATAATTTTCTCTCCTGAATAAAGATCGGTGGACACGGCAATAAAAGGAATCACGCATTCCTCAAAAGAAGTTTCTCCGACCAATTCATGAATCAACTTTTCAATGAGGGCCGAGTCAATAATCCATTTCTTGCTGGCCCGAGTTTTCCATATATAAATTTCGCGAAGGAAATTAGCCAATCGCCTAAGGCCTGCATGACGGGTATCATCTTCACTTTTGAGGAAAAGGGATTCCAGGCGAAAAAGGGTTTCCCGTTCTAGAAAGCCAAAGAGTTTTTCCTCCAGGACTTTAGGGTCGGGTGTAACCGCGTAAGTCCCGCCGATCACGGCTCCCATGCTGGTACCTGCAATCAGATGGATCGGGATTCTTGCCTCTTGGAGGGCTTTCAAAACGCCAATATGGGCCAATCCTCTTGCGCCGCCTCCCCCCAAGGCTAAACCTATTTTCAGTTTAGTGGGCTTGGCTTGCATAAGTCCCTTTCACATTTAATATAGCGCATTTCGTAACTTCCTGCAAATGGATTGGGTTAGGGCTAGGTTATCTAGAAGATATTGTGTTCATTTTACTTCAAAATAGCGTCAATTCCTTCTTGCCAGGGAAGGGCTCTTGTATGCTTGATTCTTTGAGGTTGGGGATCCCGAGATAAGGAAAGCGAAAATTTATGTTTTTTATGGAAGCTTAAAGATTTCATGGACCATACTCCATATTTTCGCTCATATTATGGAGTATGGTTAACACGTCCTTTTTTGAAAAAAATCGAAGCCTAGCTGCTATAAAAAGAAGTCAAGCGGCATATCTGAGAATTTCCAACTCCGCAGATTCACTTACTTTGCTGAGCAACTTTTCCACATGCTCCATGACGGAGTCATCGAGGATATATTCATTACAGTTTAGACATTGAGAGACAGGTAATTGCTTTAAGATGACAATGGTCCTCTCACTGGTTTTGAAAGGTAAATCGGTTACAGTAGATTTCATAGGGTTGCCGCAGATTCGACATTTCATAAGCGTCTCCTTTTCTTGAAATTATCTTCCCACTCCGTATGAGTAGGGTAGTACGATGTAACAACCCGAATATGATCATCTTTAACATCCACAGCAAACAAGATATGTACGGGACGATCTTCAAAATATGCATAAACAAGATAGCTGGGCAAGTATTTATCTTCTGGATATGACTCTATTACCTCGTAACTGTTCGCTGACTTGATAATCATGTCTCGTGCAATCATACGTTCTTTTAGACGCATATTTACGTGATAAGTCCATTTTATTTTTCCTTCATAAACACATCTGCGGATGAAATCCAAAGGATTATTTTTTAACATAAATCTAAAAGCATCATTGTCTCAAAATTTTCAGTTGAAATCTGATCATTGAAATATGTCACAACTTCCTACAGGGCTTATTGTAACTAAAAAAAGTTGTAAAAAAAATGAGTTTTTTGTTAAGAAGTTGGCTGGCTTAGGGAATCATCGTTAAGAAGGTTGATGCCGGGAGAATCAAAGTATCCATGCTTTTGCCAGATTCGCTGATATTTCTCACAAACTCAGGTCAATAGGCTTAAAAAGTCAAGACTTCTTGCATATCATACCCTAAAAAAGTCTAGATGGAGGGTTCGTGCTCTATGTCATTGGGTTATAACAAGTTTTTTTACTTTTAGCGGTACGAAGGGTGTCTTTAAAATGAACAGATTCTATCTTTGGAGTTAATAAAATCATAAGGTCATTATTGTTTCTTGCGCAATATATTATGAAAAAAACATTTTTTCGTCTAAAACATCCCTTTTTTTGTCTTATCCGCGTTATGGTTGCGCTCACCTTCTTCCTCAATGATTTTTCATTTCTTCTGGCTCAAAACAGTTCTCCCGGGAAAGAAGGGGTATTAACTCCTTATCCTATTGGAAAAGAGGGAGTTATGTTAAAGAGGGATGAAAAAATAAGTCCATTAGACAGGCCGTTGCATTTATCGGGGGATTTGGGAGAGATTCTTGAATTTTCACCTCTTGAGGGGCGTCCCATGGTTTATGTGGTGGAAGATGTTCACGGGGATAACGAGGTTCAGGAAAGAATAGAGGAAATTATAGAACATTTTCCTACTTCTGACTCTCATCTTCCAGCCATTTTTCTTGAGGGGGCTAGCGGGAAAATGGGGATGAGTTTTTTCAAGGGATATCCGGACAAGGAGGCATTGGAGCTCTGTCGGAAGAAATGGGTTGTGGAGGGAAAAATCAGTGGGGGGGAATCGTTCTTGGTGGGAGAGGGCGTAGAAGGGTATGGGGTAGAAGATAGGAAAGAATATTGGGAAAATATAGAACGGATGGGAAGGCTTTTGGAAGCAAGAGAATCTGAAGAAACCGAATGGAGGGTTTTAGACGAAATAGTACAAGGCTTAAGAAAGCAGATTTATTCTAAGGAGCTTCTAAAAGGAGTTGAAATGAGGGAGAGATATGAAAGAGGAGAGTTGGAGATTGGAAAATATATAAATCAAGTATCAAATATCAAAGATCAAAATGACAAATCAAATATTAATTTCAATGATCTTTCGAGATCATCGTATGCAATGAAAGTTCTTTTTGTAGTCGCCCCATTTATGGGGCTGCCCGATGAATCGGGCGACTACAAAAAGAACTTTCATTGCAAATATTTAGCCATTCAAAGGTTTATCAAACTTCAAGCCTTTGAAGAAAAAATAGATCCGAAACAGGCTGAAGACGAATACCTTTCTTTTCTATCTGAATTGGAAAAAAAACTCCCCAAGGAAGAGGTTAAGGAAATTTTGAGAAATGTATTGGAATATCGGCTCGGACGTCAGACGCAGGAAGAACATTATGCTTTGTTAAGTCGATATCTGGATCAAGTAGAGGTTTCTCGCTATCAAAATTTAAAACTTCTCTTTAAAGAGACACAGATGATGAAGGGGATTGAGTGGAAAACAATGGAGAAGGAGTTGAATGAGTTGGAGGAGAAAATGCTCGACATGCTTGCCAAGAACGAGACACAGAAAAAATTATTGGCTGTAGAGGAAAAATATAGAGTGTTGAAAAAGATTGTGGCCATGGAAGCAGGAAAAGAAGAGATACGAAAGTCGATATTTCAGGAGTACTGGACGGATATTGTGAAAGGGATCAAGGAATTGGATGGGAGCATCAAACTAGAAATTCCAAAAGAAAGTCTTGAAAAAGCAAGGGCCTTTTACGAACAGGTTTTAAAAAGGGATGCAATCATTCCTGAAAAGTTGATTCAAAAAATCGAAGAGAAAAATATTAGACAAGCCGTTTTGATCGTGGGGGGATTTCATGCCCAGGCTGTGAAAGAGTGCTTAAAGAGAGAAAAAATGGGATACTGCCTCATTGCTCCCAAGGCGGCTCAGAAAGACAGCCGGAACGCATATTTTAAAGATGTCAAAGAAATCTATCAGGCCAGACAGTTTTTAGCGCTTCCCACTTTGGATATGAAAATAGCTGAAAGGGATTGGATGGGGACAGGGAAGATTTTAGGAGAGTTGGGGGAGAATTTAATCAGCGAAACCCGAAAGAGTCATCCCATTACGAAAGAATATTTTGAAAAATGGATTGCGGATATAGAAGAAAGAGCTTCTGACACGGGAGAGGCAAAATTTTTAGTGGGGGTGGTGGCGGGCTTAAGAGAAAAACATTTAAGCAAGGGTGAAGAAGGCATAAAAGCAGATATTCCGACGGATGCCGAGATCATTCATCTTTTAAATAAAGGAGGAGTGACAGCAAAGCTGACGCTCATGTATTTGAGACAGGTGCTCACTCAAAGTGAATATCAAGCAATCTTGAAGAGAGTTGGAATGGAGGAAAAACCGTTGGTCGTGGCCACAGCCGAAGAGGGGGATGACGGAGGCTATATCGCAAAAGGCGAAGAGTCAAAGAAAGAATTTGAAGAGAATAGAAGGCTTGGACTATATAAGAAGGCAAGGAATAAAGAGTTAGAGGAAGAATTTAGAGATCTCATTCGAGGCGAAGATGGAAGAATCCCCAAAGTCTATGTCATTCCAGCCCTTGTGAAGGGGAGAGAGGATTATTTATTGGGATATCGGGATATGAAGAAGAACATTATTTATGTAACAGAGGAGGTATTAGGGGTTTTACGCCGAGGGCCTCCGAGCGTGATCAGGGAATACTTTTGGCATGAAGCGCATGAGTCTTCAAATCCAGCCTATCATTATGAATTGATTGTCCAGCAGCAGAGGGAATTCCCAGAGAATTATGAAGGACGCGGGTACGAAAAGGTTCAAAGTTCTAGGACTTGGGGAGGAGGAAATGAATTTTGGATGGACCTAAATTCATGGAAAATTGCCAAGGGAATATTGGGAGAAAAACTTAGATTTGTGATTGATGGAATGATCAAAGCTCGAGGCCCATTCAAAAGTATGGAAGAGGCATTAGGAGCCTATCGGGAAATCTATGGAGAACCCCCTCCAAAGGTTTGGAAGAAAATTCGTCAAGGTAAGAATCTTGAATATTATGAAAAGTGGATGATAAAATTTGGGATTAAAGACATGATGGATTTAGTGCGATTAGAGTCCCTTATGCTCTATAATTCTGGAAGAAGTTGTTTGTCTTTTCTAGAAGAGGCTTATAGAGAGAACTTCACTTCCTATTGGCCCTATTTTCTAAAATTCACTAAACAATCTAAGGTGCTTATTTCCGCATGGGACGCGTTAGTAAAAATGAAGCCTATGATTGTGGATTTGGAGGTTTTAAAGAGCGTGTGGGATGATGTGATGGGTTTGTTAGAAAATACAGATGTGGATAGAAGAAGGTTTTTTCAACTACTTTATGATTCAGCAAAATTTTTTGGGGAAGATTTTGGGAAGTATTGGTCTGGGGCCTTAAAGCTTGCAAAGGCTGGAAGAAAATATTCGTGGCAGATTTATTCGGAAGATTCGTTGGTCTTTATGAAGAAATTACTTGGAGATGATTTTGATGAATATTGGCCCATTTTCGTTGAGATTGGAAGTGAAGCGGGAGAGGGTGTGGTGCGATTAGCTAACGCTCTTAAAATTGCGAAAGAGAAGGGATGGATTCAGGGTCAAGATTCATTCAGAGAGATCTTATCCCAATTTGCACGGTTGGGACGAGAAGCAGGGGAGGCGGGCCCTTGGGTTTTAGGAGATGTCCTGTCTGCAGTCAAAGAGAATTTTCAGGATATACCCTCTTTGAGAAAAGTAGGAAATGATTTAGTCGAGCTAGTAAGAGTAGTGGGTGATCAGTATGAATATTTTTTTGAAAAAGGATTTTACACAGGAATTGAGGATGTATGGACGGGGGACTTTGAACAAATGATGGAGGTGCTGAGAAAGCTGTATGGACGGGTGGAGAAAACTTCCCAGCCTCAGGTCTTGGCTCAATTCACTGAGATCATGAAGTGGAGTGGCACAAATCCTGGTCATGAGGAACGTATCAGGGAAAGGCTCGAAAACATCGCCAATGAAAGCCATCCTGACGCGATTGTAGGAGATTTGGAGGCGTTGTTGGAGAGGCTGAAGAATCCGGATGAAGCAGGTGAAGAAGATGTGTATGAGTTCGTGCGAACTCAATCCACCCCTCACGACCCATCCGTCACGATTACGCACGACGGCATGATTGGTCAGGGGAATGTTTCGACTGAATTGTTTGAGATGAATTTAGCAGGCGGGCTTTACGAGGATAAATTAGATAAAACTTTGACCGCTGAGTTTCAAGAAGTGATTGGAACGGACTTTCAGATTTATGTGATTCCAGCCATTGTGAAAGGACCGGATGATTTTGTTTTGGGAGCCAGGGTGGGGAACCGGATTTATGCGGCTCAGGAGGTGATGGATGAATTAAGACGGGGGCCGCCGACTCTTTTAAGAGAATACTTTGATCATGAAACCCATTGTGATCCCCAAGATAAGGGAAGTCATGATCGCTCGATTGCCCGCCAGCAGAAAGATTATCCGGGGCACTATCAAAATCCCCATTATCAATCTAATTCTAATGGTGTTCTTGTTGATTCTTCTCAAGGATTCAAAATTGCAAAAGGGCTTTTGGGGGAGAGACTCCGTCAAGTGATTGATGGCCTTTGGGCTTCTTCTCAACCTTTAAAGGGATTGTCTCAAAAGGCCAGTGAAACCACGCTTGAGTATTTAGCCAGGATACCAAATTTAAAATTGAAACCAAAAGAATTAGAGGAACTCAAAAATTCTATTCTGAAAAAGAGTTCGAGTGGGTCCATTTCATTGATTTGGGATCCGAAGGAATTGACAAAAATAGAATCAGCTTTTATTGTCCGTCATTCTGAAGTTCCAGAAAATGATTCAAGATTGCTCTTAGATATTCTAAAGCTAGAAATCATTAAGGAAGTGACAGCGCCTTTTATAAGAGTGGTGGAAGGAAAGGCTTTTTATTTGAAATTTAAGGAACGGGACGGCCTTGTGATGTTAAAGAATTCTCTGCGAAGGGAATCCATGAAGTTAAGCTCCCAGGATGCTGAGCTTCTTGATTTTTTGGGTGTTCTCAGCCGTTTAACCGCTGTTTTTCAACCCGTAGAATGGGCCCAGTGGCGATATCTGATTGCTAATTTTGTGATTCGAGAGAATCCTAAAGTGTTGGATTTACTTGAAGCGCTTAATCTATCCCAACGCGAAATGCGTGCCCGGGGGATTTATGGGACTTTGAAGATATGGAATCAAGATGTTCAAGTTAAACAGGGCCTTTGCCATCCCCTCACTGTGATTCAAGAGATGAGTGGTTTTCTTCCTCGCGAAAAATTAGAAGGTGCTTTCAACGCTTTTTCCCAAAAAATTCTCACCCATCACTTTGAAAAGACCCAGGGGGATGTCGAAAACTTTAGGAGTTTGTTTGTCACTTTTATTTGTGCTGGAGGAAATGAAACGGATCAAATTTTAGGTCGCTTGAATGAACTTAAAGGTCAGTTTGATCACGCAACGGATAAGGAATTGCTTCAGGCCCTGGCCGATATTGCCCGAGGGATTGACCATACCCGTATGGCTCGAGGACTCCCCAGGTCGATCGACATGCCAGAGAATGAACGATTAAACGGCTTTGTCAATTTTCTTTTGAATAATTATGGCCCGCTTATTCATAGAGATATTTTGAGGTTTCAGACTTTAGGAGTGATTTTGGCCAATGTGGGTATTGATGGTTTTGAAAAAATTCCTTTTGAAGCGATTCGGTCTCACTACAAGGTGGAAGAAGGCAGCGCCCAGGAAGTGGACCTTTTGAGAATAGTGGCCGAGATTTCTTCTTTGGCTCGGGAGGGAACAGGGGAACTTCTTCAAGAGGTGCTGGAACTTTATCGGGAGATGATGGGAGATGAACTGAAGGACTTTAACCAGCTTCTCACACTTTTAAAAACTTTTATTCGCATGGTCAATTTCCATCATGATTTTGAGACGCTGGTCAATGAGGGAAGAATTGGGAAGAGGAATAATGAGACCTATTATGTGAGTTTGAGAGATTTGAGCAAGGTCAAGGAGATGGTTCAAGCGGAGTTTGAAGCGGGTGTTCCTTTGCGGGTTGCGGCGCGACGAGCGATTCAGAGACGCTATTATAACCGCTTTTTAAGGGAGGATCGGTCTTTGATTGAGAAACTCATGCGTCGTCATGGCCTTCTCGATGTAGACGAGAAGCTGGATTATGACTATGTCTTTGAAGGGCTTGAGCCAGAATCTCGCAATATCAAGGTTTATGAACAGAAAAAAGGGCGCATGGTTCAACGAAAGGGGGAAGTCGAAGAAGTTCGCACGGGAGAGAAGGTGCCTCTTTTAAATATTCAGTTGGAGAAAAATTTTGAAGGTCTTCGCCGCGACGAAGTTTTAAATGCCAGCACGCGGCGGGGTTTGGCCCAGCTTCTTTCAGCCCTTGGGGGACCTGCCAAGAAATTTTTTAATCCCGTTTTTCTTTTTGGGATTACCTCCGGGGGAAAAAGCACTTTGGCCCGAATCGCAGCGAAGATGCTGGGTGTAGGATATACCCGCATTCAGATTACGGCCCAGACGGATGAGTTTGAACTGTTTGGAAGTTTCCAGCCTTATGAAATTAACATTTCTCCTCAGGATGCGTACGAACGCATTCAGGATGGACTCGCTCGTGGAGAATTTATCAAATTGGAAGAGGCTTTGAGTCGACTAGAGTTTGGTGAAGAGGGAAAACTTTTTCAAAAACTTTTGGAGGGTCACGAGGACTGGGCCGAAAAGTATCATGGGCTTCAAGGTGAGGCCAGGTTGAAATATCAAAGAGAAATTTTGGAAATATATCTTAAAACAAAAGTGGGTGATTATTTAAGACGGACCGCGGCCATTCTTTATAAAACACAAGAGGGGCATGTGGTGAGTGCTGAAGAACTTGCTTTTGTAGAGGTGTTTAAGAGCTTGGCCATGCTCATGGACCAGAAAATGGGGCTGCGTTTTGTGGATGGACGTTTTCTCACGGCTTATCGCAAGGGGGATTTAATCTTGCTGGATGAAGCCAATCTTGCCAATGAGGAAATGGTCGGGGTTCTCTATCAGATGCTGACACGCGGCTATTTGGAATATCAGGGGAGGCTGATTGAATTGGCTCCTGGCGCCACGCCCCGTGTCGTTGCCACGGGGAATCCCTCAACGGATTCGGGACGCAATCGGATGAGCGAGGCCTTTATGAATCGCTTTGAAATTATTCAGGTCGAGGATATGAACCCGGATGAAATGGCGGATCTTATTGTGGATCAATTGGCTGTAGACGGAGTGAATCTGGAACAGGATTTAGGAATGACGCGTGAGCAATTGATTCAATTTGCTGAGATTCAGCGCTCTCTCAACAATCTTCTCAGAACAGGAAAATTTTCCAATATGGGACAAGAGGAAAATTATGTTTTTACCCTTCGAAATCTTTTGAGAATTGTGGGGGATGTGAGAGAAAGAAAGGCTGCGGGACATCCCGTCAATATTGAGACCTGGATTCAGGAGGCCTATCTCGAGTATCAGGGGATTTTGGTGAGGCGTGATTGTTATACACCGGATCCGAGCGGTAACTCAGACTATCGGTCTTTGCGCAATGTGTTTAGCGTGGCGCTGGGATATAAAAGAGAGGGGAAAACGCCAGAAGAAACACTGGATACGCTTATTCAGGAACGATTCGGCAAAATTGAGGGAGCCGATGATGCTGTTCAACATCGCATGGAGCTCGATGGTCTGAGCTTGGAAGCGGGTCATTCCGAGGAGGAGGTTTTGGTGGATGAATTGATTGAGGTTGAATCCACAAAATTTATTGAGACCTATATTGCGAAAGGGATTCGCCAGAGACAGGCTGTTTTATTTGTGGGCCAGTCTGGAGGTGGAAAAACGGATGTGATTGCGAATGTGGCTAGAAAAACAAATCGAAAATACGTCAGTGTTTCTTTGGGGGATGCCACTTTAGAAAGTTTGATTGGGACGGTGGAATATGACCGCAGGGAAAAGCGGTTTAAGTATCGGCCGGGCATTTTGGTGATGGCCATGGAAGAGGGATCTATTTTGGCTCTGGAAGAATTGAATATGGCCAAATCCGGGATTTTGGAAATTTTGAATGAATATTTTGATGAAGGGACATTCACCAATCCTTTCACTTTAGAAAAAGTGAAAGTTCATCCTGATTTTAGACTTTTTGCAACCATGAATCCCATGGAAGGAACCCGCGGGGCCAATGAAGGAAGGACTTTGCTTTCTCCTGCTCTTCGAAGCCGATTTCGAGAAGTTTGGGTGCCTCATGAGAAGACGGATGATGAGATACGTACAATTTTAAAAGGGAAGTTTGAGCAACTCCTCCCTGTAGAAAAAAGTTCTACCTCCGAGGTGACCAGACTGCCCGAAAATCCCATTATTCCCCTCCCTCGATGGGAGGGGTTAGGGGAGGGTGAACTCAAATCCACCCCCTCCCTAACCCTCCCCACAAGGGGGAGAGAACTTTTAGGACAGCCTGTACCTGGAGGTGACGAAGATCCCCTTATCGAAAATATGTTGTCTTTTTATCGCCGCTATCAAGGGGATTTTGAGGAAATTCGAGATGAAAGCTATTACACCAGCTTGAGGGATTTAAGTCGGATGGTGCGGGTGATGGTGCTTCATGTAAAAGAACATGGAATGACGCTAGAAGAAGCTTTGCCCAAGGCGATTCATCGGATTTATGGCTTGAGAATGACCACGCCCCAGGCAAAGGAGAAATATCAAAAGATTTTATCCGATTTAAATATTCCACAATATCAGCCCGGGCAAATTATTTTTGAAAGAGATGAAAACTTCCTTCATGTTTATGAGGTTTCAACAAAATCTCTTAACTCCCCCAACCCTTTAAATGGAGTAACTCCCCAGGCCCCTCTTAACCTAAGAGGGGGTATTGATGGAGTAACTCCCCAGGCCCCTCTTAACCTAAGAGGGGGTATTGATGAAAGAGGGGAGGACGACAAAACGCTGATTGCGCAACTTCGCATTGATGATCTCCAGAGTCAAACAGCATCCCAAGTTCGTTCAGAGTTAATCTCTCAGGGGGTTGGAGAAGACGAACTCGATTCAAGAGCGTCCGAGGCCTTAGACACTCTCCTCTCATCTTCCCAGCTTGTTCAAGACCCCAAAACGGTAGCTGAACTTTCTCATCTTTTAGAAGCCTTTGATGTGGGAGAAGAAAGGCATGCAAAAGGGCGATTTAATCCTGTGCTTTTCATGGGAGGGACCAGTGGAGGAAAAAGCAGCAAGGTTCGATATGCGGCTTTAAATCTTTTGGGTCAGGGGTATACCCGCATTCAATTTAATGAAAGAACAGATGAAATCGACCTTTTGGGAGGCTATGAGCCTCGCGAGGTCAAAATGGATTTTGATGAGGCTTATCTTGTCTTGACCGAAGCGATGAAGAATGGTGAATGGATCAAAATTAAAAAAGCGCTTCAGGTTTGGAAAAAAGGTTCTCTTTCGTCAGCGGACGATAAGGCTTTTGAAGAGGAAGAAGCACGGCTTGGAATTGTCCAAGCCAATCAAGAGGCGATGGTGTTTGTTCAAAAATTGTTGCAGGATGCCTTTAAGGAAGGATCAAATATGGATCCTGAACTTCGCGAGCAGGCTCACCACAAAATAATTAACATGGCGTTCTTAATTAAAAATGGTGTCCTCAATGTGGAGTTGGAATTTAAAGAAGGTCGTTTCTTAAAGGCCTTGCGACGAGGGGATGTGGTGCTCTTAGATGAAATGAATTTGGCCAGCGAAGAGATTGTGGCTATTCTCTATCAGTTTTTGCTCACGGGCTATTTGGAATATTACGACCGCGGGCAAGGGAAGATTGCCAAAATTTTCCCTGGAAAAGGTTTTAAGCTCGCGGCCACGGCGAATCCAGACACTTACAGCGGGAGAAATCGCCTGAGCGAGGCCTTGATGAACCGTTTTGAGATTCATTACATTGAAGATATGGCTCCTTCGGAAATGGCTGAGATTGTGAATCGGGAGAATGGATTTGAAGGAGAGCGCCAAACGGCAGTGGAAAAATTGTCACAGTTTCAGTCCCTTTTAAATCAGAAAATGAGAGAGGGGGAGTTCTCCGGGATTTCTTCAGATCCTCAAGGAGGCTACATCTTCACCCTAAGAAATTTGAAGCGCATTGTCAAGGATGAAAGGATGTTAGAGGAAATGGGCGAGACGAGTTCTTTCAGAGAGCTTATTTTGCGTGAGGCCTTTCTAGAGTATTCCAGTGTTTTGGGCAGGTCTCCAGAAAATTTAGCTAAACTCCAAGCGCTTTTTAAAGATTCAACTGAAGGATTTGGAATAGATGTTGAACTTCCAAATTTTGAATTTTCAAAAAATGCAGACGGCGTTTTATCGATAGGCTCGATTAAGCTTGAGGAGGTTCGTGACGAGCCGGTTGAAGAAGATTTGGTGGAGCCCTTGGCCGCGGGTCCCCAGACCAATCGTATTCGTTATCAAATAGCCAAGGGCTTTCTCGATCGCCGTCGTCCCATGCTTGTGGTCGGCCAATCGGGAGTTGGAAAAAGCGATGTGATTGGGGATATGGCCCGGGAGCTCAAGTGGAAATACAGGAGTGTATCCCTGGGAAATACCTCTTTAGAGGCTTTAGTCGGGACCTATACGATTGATCGAAACACAAAAAAACTGGTTTATGTTCCTGGTATTTTAATTCAGGCCATGCGGGAAGGTTCTATCCTTGCTCTTGAAGAAATTAACATGGCTAGCCCCGCCCTGATCGAAATTTTAAATGAATTTTTTGATGAGGAAACCTTCACCAATCCTATGACGGGAGAAAAGGAAAGCATTCACCCTCGTTTCAGACTTTTTGCGACGATGAATCCGGAACAAGGGTTAACAGGGCTGAATGGCGGTCGAAATGCCCTCTCGCCCTCCCTCCGAAGCCGTTTTAATGAGGTCTGGTTTCCAGAAAATCGCTCTCCCGAAGAAATGAAGGCTATCATTCGTCAAAAAATGATCAATCGAGGTGTTTTGGAAAAAATGGATTTTGCGGTTGATGAAATTTATCATGTGTATGATGAATATTTTAAAGCGGTTCTTTCCCAGAAAATCGGGGAAGATTCCAATGAGGGATATTTCATTTCTCCGAGGGATATTGCCAAAATCATTGACGTCCTGGCCGTAGATTTAAAAAATGGTATTGAGCCTGCGAAGGCCCTTCAACATGCCTTTGAGCGCGTTCTCATTTATCGCCTCCATTCTGAAAAGGATCGGGTCTATGTTCAGAGTCAAATTCTGAAACAGACAAAGAAAGATCCCTACACCTGGGAGGAAAGCGAGACTGGTTCTGTCGTTAAGTGTGAGGGCGTCACATTGGGAACCATTTCTCCTGAAATGTTGGGAGATTTTATTTTAACGGATCAATCCAAAACAGCCGTGGCCCGGATTCTGGATGCTTTGAGAACCGTTCCTGAAAATGCAAAGAGGCGGTTTAATCCTTTGATGTTAATTGGCGATACATCCGTTGGAAAAAGCACCATGGCTGAGCTTGCAACAAGAATTTCTGCTAAACCCCTCACGCGAATTCAGATGAATCAGCGTACGGATGAATCTGATCTTTTTGGCAGTTTCCATCCGGTTGAAGTGACTTTGGATAATACCCAAGCGTATGAAGTCGTGACAGAAGCGCTGCAAAAAAAGCAAATTCTTCGCATTCGACAGGCCCTCGAATATTTAAAGATTTCTAAAAAACGCATTACCGGTTCTTTGGGTCTTGAAGGGGATGTAAATCTTGATGACAGCGTTCTTGAGCGCTATGTGCAGGAAATCCTTTTGAAGGGATTCAAAGAAGGGGATGCACGGTCAAGCCAGATTTTTAGAGATCTTGCTATTCTCCTGGCCAATGGAGGAACGGGAATCGATCTTGAATTTAAGAAAGGTCTTTTCTTACAGGCTATGAGACGAGGAGAAGCAGTTTTATTAGACGAACTCAATTTGGCGAGTGAGGATGCCCTGGCGCTCCTCTATCAGCTTTTAACCTTGGGATACATTGAGTTTCAGGGAGAGCGGATTTATCCCGCCGAGGGTTTTCAATTAATCGTCAGTCTCAATCCCTCTTTGGGATATACGGGCCGCAATCCCCTCAGCGAGGCCTTTATGGACCGTTTTGAGATTCATCATGTTCGGGAAATGAAACCTGAAGAAATGGCCTTTATCATCCATCAAAAATACAAACTCGAGAGTCATGGAATTTCTTACGACGACGTTTTGAAACTGGCTCAAATGCAAACCCAAATCGATCATTTGAGCCGAGAAGGCGGGTTTGACTTTTTCAACACGGACCGTTCATATCGTTTTGCCTTGAGAAATCTGGAAAGAATCGCCGAAGATTTTATCGCCCGCGTCTCTCTCAAGCTGTCCGAAAACCAAACAATTCCCCTCCCTCGAGGGGAGGGGTTAGGGGAGGGTGAGGTCAAATCCACCCCCTCCCTAACCCTCCCCGCAAGGGGGAGGGAACTTTTCGGGAAGCCTGATGGGGGAGTTAGAGAAATTTTCCTAGAAGAAGCCTTCACGGAATATGGAACGCTTTTAGACCAGACGGATCGCAACATCCGAAAATTAGTCGGGCGAAATATTTCAAAAGATCTTTTTCAAGGGTTAGAGGCGGCTGTTATTCCTTCTTTGTGGGCTTTCTTGATCAAAGGAAAACATATTGATCCGAATGGAAGGCTTTTAGAATTCGAATCTTTGAATAAAGAAGGAGATATTATCATTTCTCCTAAGCCTGGAGAGGAGACAAGAGTTCCCAAAAGAGTGATTTATCACCTTCTCAAAAATTCTCTGGGTCTTTTTAATCAATATTTTAATTGGGAGGGGATGGGACAATATGCTGAAAAGTTTGAACATACACAAGAGATTCTGCGGCTCAATGGTGTGGAGGTTTTGAAAAAACCTTCTGATACAGAAACCTTGGCTAATCTCATCGAGCCTCAAACCCAGTTGCGTTCGACCGCTCTGACCCGGACTCAGGTGTTAAAGGGTTTTAGAGACGGGAAAGTGGTTGAGATCGGAGACGCTCAGGGCCAGGTGAAACACGCACACCGATCTCGACCCGTTTTGATTGTGGGTCAATCGGGCGGAGGGAAAAGCGATATGGTGGGAGATATTGCAAGAGAGCTTCATTGGAAATACACGAGTGTGTCCCTGGGGGCGGCAACTGTCGATTCACTTATTGGTTCTTATGAATTAGATGAGGTCACAGGGGTTCTTCGTTTCCGAGAAGGTGTTTTGATTAAGGCCATGCGGGAAGGTTACTGCATTGTATTAGAAGAAATCAATATGGCAGATGCCGCGGTCATTGAGATTTTGAATGAATATTTTGATCGAGGGACATTTACATTGCAGGAGCGAAGGGTGCAGGTAGATATTCATCTTGATTTTAGGCTTTTTGCCTCCATGAATCCAATTCAAGGAAAGATGGCCCAGAATTCAGGACGTGTTGGACTCTCTCCCGCCTTGAGGAGCCGATTCCGTGAGGTATGGCTTCGCAGTGAGCGTACACGCGGGGAAGAATATCGCATCATGCTGGGGGGGATTAAAAAATTTGTGGGACAGCTTTTGAAAGCGGGCACGCAGGATATTGGAGAGGTTCAGGAAAGTCTGGGGGAGGTGATTGAAAATTTAAGAGAGGGGGTAGGGACTCAAGGAACTCATCAAATGATGAGAAACAATTCAGGCGTTTTGTCTTCTTCTACAAGTGCGCAGGCCGCGGTCAGCGTTTCAACCATGAAAATGGCAACCCCTGTGGCTGGGGGTGGGAGTGGAGCTTCTGGAGGAGTAACTCAGACAGAAGATTTGGAAGGTAAGAAAAAAACGTATGTGGAAACCTTTGTTGTGGTGAGTGAAGGAAATGTCCATTTGGCGGAGTCTACTCCGGATGAGCGAGGTCAAACCCACTGGGCTTATGCTCCGGCGACGAACACGCTTTATTATCCACCCGATGAATTGGCCACAACTCCCATCGATGAAATGGTGGGGGTTGGCATCCATGAATCCATGCACCGCTATGGAACGCGTTACTTGAGCATTTTTGAAGAATTTTTAGAGGAAAATAAACTCGCTGGAATGATTTTTAATATTTTGGAAGATGGTCGAATTGAAAATTGGGCCCGCTTGCGTTTGACAGGAACGGCGTCTTACTTAAGAAAGCTCAACGACAATAAAATCTTTAATAAGCCTATCGCCGAAATGTTTGCCTGGGAAGTCGAGATTCGGGAAGGCCCTCTGGCCGGTCAAAAAATCAAACGATCCTATTCATCCATGGTGCAAGACTTTTTTCTTTACCTGGCCAAACGTGGATCCGATTCCGATGCCAAAGAAAAAATCGCTGAAATTCTCGATATCATGGGCCAAGAATCCCAAGAACTTCGTCAAGATTTGGAAACACTCATGAATAAAGGGGTTTTTGGCGGAGCAAAGGATGAAGACATGCTTCAGAAAAAAATGAGGGGCGTTTTTTCTCTCGTACCCATCAAGACAGATGGACAGGGGCGTATTTTATTTGATCGGGATCCCACCGAGGAATACAAGGATGAGTTGGCCGAGGAGCAAGGGGTTATTATTCGAGAAGAGATGATGCCCATCGTTTATAAATGGGCCGTTCAGGATGTTCAGGAAGGCCGAGGGAAAGGTGAAGGGCAGGGTCAACCAGGAAAAGAAGGAGAGGGTGATGGGACTCCTGGCACAGGCAAAGTCAAACCGGGTAAACCCGGAGGGGGCGGCAAGCCTATTTCGCCCAAAGACTGGAAAAAAATCTGGGAATCTTTAAATCCTGAGGATAAAAGGGCGTTAGAAAAAGCCCTCAAAGAAGGTTTGGGGGACAAGGCAGCTGACCGGACCAAATCAAATTCAAAGGATTTTCAAGAGGCTCAGAAAGACGCCACTTTAAGCGCTCCCATTTCTGAGAGAGATCGTTTGCTTAAACAGGTGGGAAACCGGATTCATGAGCTCACTGGATACCTTCGCGAGATTATTCTCAATGCGACTCGTCCCAAATGGAAACAACCCGAAAGAAGAGGGAGATTCATTGCCCGTCTTCTCCTCAATGCCATTCCCCGTGGCGCGGTCGGGAAAATGCTCTTCTTCGCCAAGCGTGAGATTCCGACCAAAAAGAATGTGACTTTTACCCTTGTCATTGATGCAAGCGAAAGTATGGACGATATGCAAAGGATGGATTCTGCGGTGGGTTATAACGCCCTGAAAGGCGCTTTTATCATGATGGAAACTTTAGAAAATTTGGGGATCGATTTTAATGTCAGGTGGATTGGAGATACGACAGGTTTATACAAGCGATTTAAAAATCAACCTAATCCGGAGGGAGAAAATATTCCCAACAGTTTTTCGACGCGTATGGATCGGGAAAAAATCATTCAATCCATGTACGAGTCCATCGGTCAAAAAGGGGGGACAAATGATGCGCTTGCGATTCAAGAAACGATCAAAGATATTGAGCGCTATGGGGCTGAAAATCACTATGTAACCGTATTTACGGATGGTATGGGGACGATTCCTCAGGTTCAGGAAATTCTGCAAAAAGTTCGTGAAAACAAAGGGCGGATCGGGCGATCCAAAACTGAATTTATTGGGGTTGGACTCGGAAATGCAACCAAAATTGTCCCTGATGTTTATGGAAAAGAATATTCCATCCATTTGAAGGATCATGAGCTTAGGGAATTACCGGTTCGAATCAAGCGCCTCATGGAGCGTTTGATCAATCGGATTTATCGAGAGGATACCACTCGAAAAGCGCCTAGCCCTCTTTCTGGGACTTCCATGAGCGGGGCCAGTGTGGATGGGATGATTGGGCAAGGAAATGCGATTGTTGAGTTCCTAGAGGAACTCAACAGTTCAAGGTTCAAAAGTTCAAAAGATCAAAGGTTAGAACAGGAGTTTGCGGATGTATTAGACGGACATGAGGTCTATGTCTTTGACGCTCTCATCAAGGGGCCGCATGATTTTGTGCTGGGGTATCGGGATAAAGTGAATAAAAGGCTTTATGTTTCACGAGAAGTCCTTCACCGCTTGGAAGGCCGTCCGAATGTTTTACGGGAATATCTCTTTCACGAAGCCCATTGTGACCCGGATGTCGAGGGAAGCCATTATCAAACCATCGCTGAGCAGCAAAGGCTCTATCCCGAAAATTACATAGGCATGGGATATTTTAGAAATGAAGAGGGGGTTCTTCTTTATTATGCAAGAAATCCCTATCTCAATGAAATGCTTGGATTTTTATGGGAAATGATACATCCCCTTGAAAAATGGTTTCCGTTTCTGGCTCGTCTTTCTCCTAAGATTGCGAAAGGGGTGTTGGGAAAAGTTTTACGTTCAGTGATCGAAGAAGAGTTAAAGAATGAAGCACCCCGAAAATATCCTTATAAATACAGAAGCTTTTCTCAAGCCAAGTCTTCTTATGAGAAGGAGCATGGAAAGATTCCTGAAATATGTCTGAATAGGATGGAGATGCTGCCTTCTTACAGGAAGAGGATTAAACAATTTGGTTTTGAAGATATGTTGCTTTTGCTACCGAACTCTCCTGCCCGCATGCCCGAGCTTCTAAGACTACTTGAGTGTTTGGAAAAAGTATTTGGAGAGGATGTCCCTCTTTTCTGGCCAGATTTTATGCGTTTGGTTAGTGGATCGAGGGATCGAGAGGGCTTGGACTGGAATCCAGGTCTTTTGGAAGGGCTCTTGGATTCTTTTGATGTGCGTTTACCAAGCTATTATTCTCGACAGGAAAGAAAGAGATGGTTTCAAGAAGCCGTCGATCTGAACTTACGGGCAGGAGCATACGCCTTCGATTTTTGGGAGAGAGCCATGAGGTTCAATGTACTTGGGCTTGCACTGGATCAACGACAACTCCAAGAAGTCGGAAATATTGTGTTATCTGCAAATGAGAAGTTAGGATCTATGAGAGACAAAGATTTTTTCTCTATCGTTGGAAGTTGGGGGGAAGCGTTCAAGAGTATAGATCAATTAAGGGAGGCCGTTCAGAAAATCGTTGCAGTGATGAGTCCCTCATACATTCACGATTCGGAAGCTGCGGACATTGCCTCTATATCGAGAGAATCCAGTGGTTTTGCTGTTGTCTGGAAACTCTGGAGTCGGGTTCAAGAGAGTGAAAGAGAAGTTTTAATTTCTATGGTTACCAAGATTTGGAGACTTAATATTCAGACCCCTTCTACTAAAGCAAGAATTCTAGAGCATTTCCAATCCATCGCCGATGAAAGCGGCCCGGACGCGATTGTCGGGGATTTGGAGGCGTTGTTGGAACGCCTTAAGAAGCCTGTTGGGGATGATGAAGGGGATGTGTATGAATTAGCGACTCCATTGACAGTTCTAACTCAAGGAGGTTATTTGCCATCAACTTCTTTTTCTCAGGGAGGCTACATTGCCCAAGGGACAGAAGCCAAGGCAGAGTTTTTAGAGAATTTAGCTGCGGGGAGATATGAGTTTTGCCGAAGGAAGGATTTTGAGGAGGGTTTTAAAAAGATTTTAGAGGGTTATGAGGTTTATGTCGTTCCTGCAATTATCAAGGGACCGGATGATTTTTTCCTGGGAACGAAGGACTTCACTCAAAGGAGAATTTATGTGACAGCAGAAGTTTTGGGAATTTTATGCCAATGGTATCGTGATCCGAAAGACTGTCGTCGTTTGATCAGCGAATATTTCTGGCATGAGGTTCATGAAGAACCTTCACCTGAGCGGCATGAGAGTCTCATTCAGGAGCAGCAAGTCAAATTTAAGCAGAATTACACGGGTAAGGGCTACAAGAAAGGGTCTGGTTACTTGATAGATCCTCAGAAGCAAGGCAAGGTTGCCAAAGGAGAATTGGGAGACGCCCTGTGTCATTTGATCACCAAAACCCTTCAAGGGGGGCAAACGCCTAAAGATTTCGTGAAGGATGCCTTTAAAGCCTATCGTGCGATTTATGGGAAGGAAGTCGATTTGGATCAGTGGGATAATGTTGAGGGTGCGTTGATTCCTAACCTGGATCTTTGGGTGGAAATTTTTGGCGTGAAAAGGCTTTTGGAATATAACGCCCTTTTCAACAAAGGTTTCCTTTCCGAAGATTATTTTGAGATGTTAACGGGTCTTTCTTTTTCCTATGCATCGGGGGACCCTTTTAAAATGCTGGAATGCATGGAAATGTTCGCTGACGGTGATGACAATTTAAGATCCACTGTGTATTTTTTCGACGAAAGCCTGGAATCAGTGGTTTCTTTGATCCCCAATGGTCCATCATTTAAAGCTCTCATTTTCAAGCTTATTGAACTCTCTGATGCGATCTTTCGTTCGCCCTGGCATAGTACTGGCCAAAACCGAAGGGCGTATTGGGAATTTTTCCTTGAGATGATGAATGTTTTAAAAAAGCGAAATGTCCTCCAGGATGATGGCATGCTTATGGAATTTCTGGATGCGGTGATTGCGGTGATTCATCAGGAAGAAGGGGCCGGGCTTCTGGCTTTTGATTTTTTTGGAGAAGGGGTGTGCGAAAGGGAGTCAGAGAATTTTCTGAGAGATGGGAGGCAATTCACTGAATTTTTCCAGCCTTGGAGCGCTGCTTTAAGTCAGTTGCCTCGAGGGGTCGAAGGGGACGATGAGTCCGAACGTGTTACGGGTGCCGTTTGGAATTTGGGTCCTGGGCCACTTTTGGAGCGAGGTCCGGTGGCCCTTGGAAGATTATGTTCTGCGACTGGAAAACTGGGTGATGAAAAATACGAGCGATTCCATGCCTTCTCAACCATTGAGGGTTTGTGGAGGGATGGAATGGATGAATATTTGGGTGAGGTGGTTGAATATTTTGAGTTACTGAAAGACGAATTGGAGGGGGATGTTGGAGTGCAATGCGCCATGCTTTTTCAGAAGTTAAGTCACTCAGCGGCTAGATTTGGAAAAGGGAGAGAGGTTTTTGAATCGCTTGCTCGTTTGCGAGAGCGTGAGAGTCGTCAGAGTTGTGTAGATTTTGTCATCGATCTTGTGCAGAGTCGGGAGACTTTTGGCCATCGAATTGCGTTGTATCTTCCCGGGCTCGCCCGTTTATGGCAATCGGAAGGTTTTGCACTGTTTCAGGAGGAAGAAGCAGAGAAAGAAAGAGGACATTATTTCGATGCAGTTGTCTGGCCTGTGATTCAAAAAATGGGATCTAAGAGGTTGTTGCAATATTACTGGGAAGATTTGGTTGAGGCAAGTTGTGCCTCATTCCCGCGAACAGGCTTTTCGGAGAGCTCTGAGGCCTTGATTGATTTGAACGGGATTCTAGGTCGTGAATTGGACGAACATTGGCCCATTTTTATGAAGATGGCAAGGGCGGGAAACGCCTCTATTGAGGAATTTATCGTTGCCATGGCTGATGGCTTTGAGCTCTGGAGAAAGAGGAAAAAAGATTTGCTTGAGGTGCTTAAAAAACTTTATTCTCGTAGGGGTTCGCAACAAGCTGCTGTGATCGACCCTGTTATCGAGATTGTGAGCTGGGCAAAGGGTCATCCCTCTGATGCAAATCATGTGTTGAATCACCTAAAAGATATCGCCGACGAAAGCGGCCCCGACGCGATTGTAGGGGATTTAGAGGTGTTTTTGGCGAGGTTTCAGAATCCGGGTGAGGAGGATGATGCCGACCCCTATGCTTTTGCTGGACTGTCATCAGGTTCAATGGGACCGCTTTTGCTTTCTCCTCTTGGGACATTGTCTTCTGGAATTGCTGCCCCTACCGGTACTTTGGAAGGTGCTTTGACTTTGTGGATTCATTCTGAATTTAAAGGAGATGCGGAGCTTCGGGCTTATATTGGGCGAGGTTCTGCGGCCCAGGTTCTTGAAGCATTGGGATCGGCTCTTGAAATATATTTTGGAAGATTGAGCATCCATCTGGATCGACAGAACGAGATTTTAGGTCGATTGGCCAGTTTAGTGGCTCAAGCGCATCAAGGTGGGAAAGAATCGGACCCTCTCGCTCAACTGATTGAAGAATTTTTGGGGATGAAGGCGGCTGAACGGGGTCGCCTCGAAAGTCAGATCAGTTCTCGTTTTAGCGAGACAGGGAGTGTGACATGGTCTTTGGAACAAGACAGTTGGACTTTTAGAGAAGGGGATGAAAATCTTTCGTGGACAGATCAGGACACGGAATTTGTAAATCAGCTCAATGAATCAAACACAGACCTTCGCGAGCTTCACTTTGTAGGACGTGAAGGTTTTAGAAATGCTCTGGGCCAATTGGCCATCAGAAGGAGGGTGATAGAAACGGATGTGTCTTTGATACAGGGGGTAGAAGCAACACTTTCTGAGGATAAAAGTCTGCAATACATCATTATTGATATAGACCTTTTAGTAGACCAGGACGGTCTTGAGCTTCGTCAAATTCTTCAAAAAATTCCAGAAGGGGTTCGTGTCATTATTTTAGGATCTGAAAATTCATCGGATCAGCGCAAAATCCTTCAAACCCGATGGGGGATTGAGACAAATTCAAAACTTCAAGTGATTCAAGTTCCTCATCAAGAAAATAGAGGCCTAGCGGCCCTTCAGCTAATGTCAGGTGCTGTTCAACCTTCCCAGATTCGTTTTCTAGGATGGACCGAAAACCAAAAAGAATACGGGATTGAGGCCTTGAGTCAGCGGGGAATTTCTGTTGTTCTTGGCAATAAGTCCGTGACCTTAGCTCAAATGCTTTGTGCGGCTGACACGCCAGAAAAATATCGAGCGCTGATGGAAAAACTTGAGATTTCCAAGGACGAAATTAATCTGATGATGGCTACAATAGAGGAGGGGCATCAGGTTCTTTCACCTCCGGGCATGCGGCGTCTTTTGAATAGCCTTGATGACCTTAGGCAGTCCGAGCAAGAACGTTTGAGATCGATGTAAGCCATTACCCTAAAACATGCCAAGGAACGGCAATGATTTTTTCACTCATTCGCACAATCTCATTCCCATTATAAATAAGAACGGCTGCTTGTGTTTCGGGGTATTCTTTCAGAAAAATTTGTAAATTTCTTGTATCGCTATACTGGGGGTTAGATGCGAGCTTGACCTCAAAGGCAATCAGATGACGACCTTGCTCCAGAACAAAATCTACTTCTTTCCCATCCATAGTTCGCCAGTAAAACAGGCGAGGACGGGGCAGCAATAATTGGGATGTCACTTGAAGATGTAAAAAAATTAAACTCTCAAACATAGCACCGATTTCTCTGGCTGCCTTTAAATCGTGAATGTCGCTGTAGCCGGCAAGATAAGCGCTGAGTGCGGGATCTATCCAATATATCTTGGGAGATTTCATCAAGCGCTTGGTCCGATTTCGGTGAAAGGCATTTACACGTGTGACGAGGCATGACGCCTCCAATAAATTGATATAGCGATGAATGGTGGGCTGACTCATCGCGATGTCTCTGGCCAATGCAGATTGGTTCAATATATTTCCGGTCCTTAAGGCCAGGGCCTCCATCACGCGTCTAAAATCCGAGAGGGATTCAATTTGAGAAATTTGGCGTAAATCTCGTTCCAGATAAGTGGCGACATACCCTTCCCACCAGCGAACAATAGAATCTGGCCTCTTCAGGGTTAAAAGAGGAGGCATGAGGCCTTTGTGGATTTGTTCAATGGGGTCATGAGAGATATTGTTTTTGCCTTCATCAGGAAATTTTCCCCTGAAAATATTTTTAATGAGTCCAGAGGGTATATGATTTTGGGTCTCACCCAGTGTCATGGGGTAGAGTGTAAAATAGACCGCTCGTCCCGCGAGCGTCTCACTCACCTTTTCCATCAATAAGAGATTGGCTGAGCCTGAGAGAATAAAACGGTTTTTTCTCCCTCCCTCATCGACTTTTCTTTTGATGGCCAATAGGAGAGAAGGGACGCGTTGAACCTCGTCTAAAACCATATTTTCTTCACTAGATAGAAGCGCCATTGGATCTTTCTGAGCCTGGTTTAGTAGGTCATAATCATCAAAACTAAGGTAACGCCACTTAGAAAATGGCGCTTCTTTTTGCAAAAGGGTGCTCTTACCCACCTGGCGGGGTCCTGTGAGGATCACGACGGGATGATCTTTCACGGCGGTTTGTATCTCGGATGTTAGCCACCGGGGTTTGTAATATAATTCATGATCTGAATGAATATCATTCATACCTTGAATAGTATTACAAATGAGTCGATCGGTCAAGGTGTTAGGTTAGAAATTTGGTTAGAAATAGCCTTCTCTTCTAGAAGGTATTGTGTTTCTTTTACTTCAAAATAGCGTCAATTCCTTCCTGCCAGGGGAGGGCTCTTGTATGTTTTATTTTTTGGGGTTGGGGATCCCGAGACAAGAGATAGCTTTCGGTTTTATTCATCTCACTTGAGAAGGTTTCCAGATGTTTTGCATCTTTAGGATCAACATGTTTTGAGGACTTAATCTCAACAAGCGCCAAAGGCTTTCCGGGTCGCTCGATGATAAAATCAATTTCAGCTCCGTCATGTGTTTTAAGATAAGAAAAACGAAAGTTCTTGTTGAGGTATTCACTGCGGCGTACCAGCTCTAGAAAGACAAGGTGTTCAAACGCATTTCCAAAGGCCGAAGTCTGTTCAAGAAGGAGGACGGTTAACGTCCGATCTAAGGCTCGCTTAACCCCTGTGTCAAAGAAATAAAATTTAGGGTTGGTCAGTTGTCGTTTTCTCAAGGAGGAGTGATAAGCAGGAACCAAAAATCCCAGCAGTGTATCTTCTAGAATTTGGAAATAAGACTGAACTGTTTTTGTGTCGACACCTACATCACGGGAAATCTTGGTGTAATTAATAATCTCACCATTCATTTGTGCAGCCACTTCTAAAAAATTTCCGAAGGGTTCTAGCTTGCGGATAAGTTGTTCATTCCAAATTTCTTCCTTTAAGTAGGTCCGGCTATAGGCCTCCAAGTATCGGGTTTTCATCTCTTTTTTTGGAAGACACCAGGGCTCAGGCAACATTCCGTATTCCAGGGCCATTTGAAGATGGGAAGGGTGGGTGCCTGCCTCAAGAAAAGTGAGAGGAAATAGGTGATAGACAAACGCTCGTCCTGCCAGAAGATTGGGTGCGCCCCGTTTCAATTTTCGAGCGCTTGAACCTGTCATGATAAATTGAAGGGGAGTCCCTTTACGTTTACGTTCCTCTAACTTTCTGTGTATCACATCCAAAAGGCGTGGAACTTTTTGAATTTCATCGATAACAATGCGTTTACAGGACTGAGGAAGCTCATCCACCATTCGTCCTAACCTCTCGGGGTCTCGAAGAAAAAGATTTTCCTGTTCAAGGTCCAGAAGATCAATAAAAATGGTATCTTCTTTTTTAAAGCAGGCATGCAAAAGAGAGGTTTTCCCTGTGCCTCTTGCACCCAAGAGAAAAAAGCTATGTTTTTGTGGGAGCTTTAATATTCTATGGACCATACTCCATAATATTAGCGAAAATATGGAGTAGGGTCAACGACCATTTTTTGGGAACGTAAGAAGCAGATAATGTATTTAAAAGCGTGTCTTTTGGAAAGGTGGCGGGTCCTGCCGCTCGATAGCCCCACCGACGGCATCGGTCTTGTTAGAGTCGTCTGGTTAATGCAAAGCCGATGTCTCGACCTGCTGGCGCTCGGTGGGGCGCCCCATCGAGCGTCACCCGCATGAATAAAAAGGACACACTTTTATACTGGATTAAGGAGCATCCCAAGGACAGAGATAGAAAATGAGAACCGAGACGCGACAGGTTGGCCCAGATGGACTTGAAGAAAATTCGAGGCATACCTGCAAGGTATGTCGAGATTTTCTGAAAGTTCAGATGGGTCAACCTGTCGCGTCTCGGTTCTCATTTTCTATCTCTGTCCTTGGGAGCAGGATCGTTCTTCATCTTTTACGCTTTAAATGATATAACCGTCCCTTATGAAGCTTTCTAATGTAACGATTGTATTGGTTGAGCCCAAGAGTCCGGGTAATATCGGTTCTGTGGCCCGGGTGATGAAAAATACAGGCCTTGAGAATCTGATTTTAATTTCTCCTTGTGATTGGCACGATTTAGAGGCCAAGAAAATGGCCGTGGGAGATTTATCTCTGATTGAAAAGGCGAAAGTTTATTCTGATCTGAAAGAAGCACTCACCCCTTTTCGATGGACAGTCGCCACAACACGCAGGACCCGGCGCAGATTTGATCAGGTTTTGACCCCTCGGGAAGTGGCCCAGAAAATTAAGGAGTTTCCTTCACGTTCCAAAGTGGCACTGGTGTTTGGCCCTGAAGATCATGGACTGAGCAATCCGGATTTGAGCTTATGTCACAGCCTTTCCACCATTCCTTCTTCGCAAAAATTTCCCTCGCTCAATTTAGCTCAGGCGGTCATGGTCTATGCTTATGAAATGTATGCTGCGGCTTCCTGGGTGAGCAAAAAAAAGCGCAAAGACATTGCAGGGGTTAAAGAGTTAGAGGGCATGTATGATCATTTGGAAAAAATGCTTTTTGAAATCCAATACTTTACGCGTGGAAAACCAGAAACGTTGATGGAATCGATTCGTAATTTTCTCAATCGGGCTGATTTAAGTTCTCGGGATGTGAGGATCTTGCGAGGCATTTGTTCCGTGGTTCAAAAGAAAGTGAAGAGATAGCACAGGGTGTTGAAAAAACAGAGGATTCCCCTCCCTGGATGGGAGGGGTTAGGGGAGGGTGGAAAATACATCAAAAATCAAAATGTAAATATCAAAGGGGAGAGGATGGATACGAAATTAAGGATAAGTGTGAATCATGAGTGCCTTTAAATCAGGTTATGTCGCTATTTTGGGTAAACCCAATGTTGGAAAATCCACGCTGATGAATCGCTTGATCGGTGAGCCTCTTTCTATTGTTCATTCGAGGCCGGGAACCACGCGTCATAAAATTTTAGGGATTCTGAATCTACCCGAAGCGCAAATTATTTTTGTCGATACGCCAGGCCTTCAAGATTCAAGAATTTCTCTTGATAAATTCATGATTCAAGAGGCCAAAAGTTCTTTGGATGAGGCGGATGTGGTTTTGCTTTTAACCGATGTGAAAAGCGGTTTTCAGGAATGGGATCGTCGGGCGCTTCAATGGTTAAAGGGAATGACGCAACCCATTCTTTTTATCATGAACAAGTCGGATACCGTCGGTAAGCCCCAAATTCTACCTTTAATAGAAGAGGCGACAAAACTTTCTTCTTTTCAAGAAATTATTCCTATTTCAGCATTGAAGGGAGATGGACTGGCCGATCTTCAAAAAGTGATTTTGAAATATTTACCAGAGGGACAACCTTATTATGAGAACACACAATTGACGGACCGTCCGGAGCGTTTTTTTGTTTCAGAGATTATTCGCGAAAAAGCCCTCGAGTCTCTTCGCAAGGAAGTGCCTTATGCGGTGGCGGTTCAAATTGAAGAAATGAAGGAAAGAACAGAAAAAAACATGTTCTATATCAAGGCGATGCTCTTTGTAGAAAAGGAAAGTCAAAAGGCAATTTTGATTGGGAAAAAGGGCCAAATGCTTAAAAAAATTGGTCAGGAAAGTCGAGCAAAAATAGAAAATCTCTTAGGAAAGAAAGTTTTTCTCGAATTGTGGGCGAAGGTGCTTAAAAACTGGAGAAGGGACGAAAGAGCTTTGAGGGAGTTGGGGTATGGGGCTTCTCTGTCATTGTAATGTTTTGGGCACAAACGTTCCAAATAGCAACAGGTATTTTTTTGAGTTTGTTTTGAGATTTTTTGTAATATCTTTATTTTAAATGAGTTATGGCGCAATTTATTTTTAGAAAAATGGGGCATAAAAAATGCTGTAATCAATCATTAAAAATGAAACCATATCCACTCCATTTTATGGTTTTTTTAACGATTTTCAGCCTTTTCGTCTCCGGCTGTAGCAGGGTCACTTACCCTAAAGAAACCATTGAGCGAATCTTGCCCCAGGTTCTTCTAAGAGAATACGGTCTCATTGCCCAGGCCAAGCTTCAGGGAGAGACTTTGGACGTGGCCATTCATTTTGAAAAATTGTGGGGTACGGACAATTTGGTCGAGAAGCAGGCCTGGAAAGATATTTCAAAGCTGAAATTTGTGGCCAGCCGTGTGGCTTTGAGCACAGACGCAAAAATAGAATTTATTCGCTATGTGATTTCCGGGAATGATTCGGATGAAGAATTAAATTACATCCGTGCGATGAAAGATGAAAAGCTTTTGGAATATCAAGGAATTTCTGTGACTCAGTATTGGAATCGAGAGGTGTTGGTCAGAAAAAAATATGATGGGTATCCCGATTTTGAAGAGGTCAAGTGGGAGGATTTTTTAAGCCGCTTGATTTCAAAGACAGTTCAGGAAAAATACAAGGCGGCTTTGGCCTTGTCAAGTGAGGGCATGCTCAACTTTTGGGGCGTTTATTTCCCCAAGGAAAGTCCGAACAATCAATTAAGGCAAAATCTCTTTGCGTTGGTTATCCAGTCCAAAGAGAATCCTCAAGGAATGGTTCTTTTGCAGAATCTGGTTCGAGAGACGACAGAAGAGGTCTGTGGTCAATATCAGAAATTTCCTTTCGAACGCTTGCGTATTTTGAATCTGGAAACAAAAAACGTGACTGAAGTACCCTCGAAATAAAGTTGTAGGTTATAGGTTTAAAGTTTTAAAGGAGTTTATTTTTTACTTACATCTTATAGCTTCCCTTCCAATGTGTTACAACTCACCACGCACTACTCACCCCTCACCATTCACTAACGACTTGAATCAGAATCTCTTTGCCTTTCTTTTTCATTTTGAAATTTATTCCCTTACCCTTACAATGACACGCATGAAATCTCACACGGAATATCTTTGGTTTAATACCCAGAGGCATCGTGAGTACATTAATATGACCGATCGGGTCAGAGAGGCCCTTGAAAAAAGCGGGATTCAAGAGGGCATGGTTTTGGTCTCGGCCATGCATATTACGGCGGGTGTCTATGTCAATGATGCTGAAAACGGCTTGATTCAAGACATTGATGAAATGCTTCAAAGGCTGGCCCCGGAAGGTCCGCCTTATCAACATCACCTGACAGGTGAGACAAATGGCGATGCCCATTTGAAAAATTTATTGATCGGCCATCAAGTGATGCTGCCCGTCACAAAAGGAAAATTAGATTTGGGTCCCTGGGAACAGGTCTATTATGCGGAATTTGATGGACAGAGGAAGAAGAGAGTCATTGTGAAAGTGATAGGGGAGTGAAATCAATAATGAAATCTAAGCAGAAGTAGAAAGATGATTACAAAAGAAGACATTATCAATCAATTGCGTCATGTCCATTATCCCGGCTTCACCCGAGACATCGTATCTTTCGGTGTGATCCGGGACGCTATTTTTGAAAATGGACGTGTCGAGATTGTGCTTTCTTTTACGACAGAGGCACCTGATAAACGAGGCCAAATTCAAGAAGGGATTCGAAAGGCGCTTTCTTCCTTGCCCGAAGTGAAGGAAATAAACTTCAAGGTGGTTGATATTCCTCAGGGCTCCCCTCGGGATCGGGCCATGCTGGAAAGAAAAGAAATTCCAGGGGTGCGAAATGTCATCGCTGTGGCCAGTGGGAAGGGCGGTGTTGGAAAATCAACGGTGGCGGTGAATTTGGCCTGTGCCTTAAAAATGTTGGGAAGAAAAGTGGGCCTTTTAGATGCGGACATTTATGGACCGAGTATTCCCATCATGATGGGGCTTTACGATCGGCCTGGGTTGGCGGAAGATCAGAAATTCATTCCCCCTCAAAAATTTGGTTTGGCGATGATGTCTCTGGGGTTTTTTATAGAAGGGGATAGCCCGGTGATTTGGAGGGGACCCATGGTGACGGGTGCCATTCGCCAATTGCTTTATGATTCTCAATGGGGAGGGTTAGACGATTTGGTCGTGGATCTTCCCCCGGGGACAGGGGATGCTCAACTCACCTTGGTTCAATTGGCGCCGTTGAAGGGGGCTGTGATTGTGACCACGCCTCAAGACGTGGCTTTGGTGGATGCCCGCAAAGGGGTTTCCATGTTTCAAAGGTTAGAGGTCAAAATTTTTGGGATTGTGGAGAACATGAGTTATTTTATTTGTCCTCATTGCCAACATGAGACAGATATTTTGAGTCGCGGGGGAGGAAAGAGAGAAGCCGAACGCTTGAGTGTTCCTTTTTTAGGTGAAATTCCTATGGATTCTAGTATTTGCTCTGGAGGGGATGGGGGGGTTCCTATTGTGATTCAATCTCCAGAGTCTGAGGTGTCAAGAGCTTTTCTCCATTTAGCGCAGTCGGTTGTAGGACAGCTAAGTTAGAATATTCTTATTTCTTCAGATTCTTTTTTGTTGCAATTTTTATCACCAAGGTTTTATAGTAGTCCCAATAGGAGGTTGAATGTGTTTTCCACACTTCAAACGCTTCTTATATTTGGTGAACGAGGGGGTTCATGGAAAAGAAAACTTTTCAGGGGAAAAAAGATGTTACTCAAGAGAAACCGTCCGTTGTTGCGGAAGTTCCTAAAAGTTTATCCTCTGAAAAATCCCCTTCCAATTTAGTCCAACCAGATTCTGTTTTAGAAACTCACGCACAGGAAACTGTCGAAGATTCCAAGTTCTACATGGCCCAACAAGGTTGGCCTCTCCCGATGCCGTCTCGGGATCTTGCTTACGATTATGGAGATAATCGCATCGTTTTAATGCCCGTGGATTCTTTTTGGGCTTTCAGTTATTGGGAAGTGACGAAGGAGCGGGTGGAGGAGGGGCTTCGTTTCTTGGGGTGTTCGCTCGATCAAACGAAGACCGTGCTGCGGGTTTATGATGTGACGGGACTCGAGGGGACAGAGGGCTCTCATCATCATTATGACGTGGAGCTTTCGGGAAGGGTCCGGAATTGGTATTTGAATTTGAACGCACCGGACCACTCTTTCAGGGTGGATATTGGTTTAAGAAACCGAGAGGGCCGCTTCTTTACCTTGGCGCGTTCCAATACCGTTACCATGCCCCGGGCGGGTGTTTCGGATGTGGTAGATGAGCGCTGGATGAGCATGGAATTTGAAAAGATGTACGCCCTTTCCGGAGGGCTTAAAGTAGGTGAGGGTTCGATCGAGCTTCGTCAATTGATGGAGAAGCGTTTTCAAGAAGGTTTATCTTCCGGGGCGCTCTCCAGTTTCGGGTCCAGTCCCGTGAAGAGAATGGAAAAATCCTTTTGGTTTGTTTTGGATACAGAGCTCGTTGTCTATGGTGCGACAGAGCCTGATGCGCATGTCACCGTGGCTGGACAACCGGTTCAATTGAGGCCCGATGGCACTTTTACCTTGAGACTTGCATTACCCGACGGTCGCTTTCCCATTTCAGCAAAGGCTGAGTCCTCAGATGGTAGAGAGGAAAGAACGATCACACCTGTTGTTCAGAGGAACACGGAAATTTCCCAACCTGTTCTTAAAAGCTAGTCGTGAGTTGTTAGTTGTGAGTCGTTAGTTTTAAGGGTATTTATTTTTTACTCACGACTCACCCCTCACGACTCACGACGGATTCACCTATGGAAAAAGGCTATTTAGCATTTGTCTTGCACGCACATCTGCCCTTTGTGAGGCATCCAGAACATGATTATTTTCTGGAGGAGAATTGGCTCTATGAAGCCATCACAGAGACGTATATCCCTTTGATTGATGTGTTCAATGGGCTTTTGAAGGATGGCGTGGATTTTCGGATCACGATGACCTTGTCGCCCTCCCTCGTTGCGATGTTGGCAGATCCTCTTTTACAATATCGCTATTTGCGGCATATTCAGAAGTTGATTGAACTGGCCCATAAAGAAGTGGATCGCACCCGCTGGCAAAGTGATTTTCATCCCTTGGCCTTGATGTATTATCATAAATTCAATCGGGCCAAAGAAGTTTTCGCAAATCAATATCAAAACAATTTGCTTCAGGCCTTCAAGAACCTTCAAGATGCAGGAAAACTCGAAGTGATCACCTGTGCTGCCACGCATGGGTTTTTGCCCTTGATGGGGGTGAACGCCAATGGAATGAAGGGCATTCGGGCCCAGATCAAAATCGCGGTGGAACAATATGAAAAACATTTCGGCCGCCGTCCGCGCGGGATTTGGCTTCCGGAATGCGGGTATGCCCCGGGGATTGATGAAATCCTAAGAGAGGCGGGCCTTAAATTTTTCTTCGTTGAGACGCATGGAGTTTTGCATGCGACCCCCCGGCCCAAATACGGGGTTTTTGCGCCTCTTTATTGTCCCTCGGGTGTTGCGGCCTTTGGGCGGGATATGGAATCTTCGAAACAGGTTTGGAGTGCCATAGAGGGTTATCCGGGGGACTATGAATATCGGGAGTTTTACCGAGATGTCGGCTTTGATTTAGATTTTGAATATGTCCGGCCTTATATCACGCCCGATGGCAAGCGAGTTCAGACCGGCATCAAGTATTATAAAATCACAGGGCCTTCCTTGGATAAAAAACCTTACGTGCCAGCTCGGGCCATGGAGAAGGCCGCTTCTCATGCGGGCAATTTCATGTTCAATCGTGAGAAACAAATGGAATTTGTTTCGAGTCTCATGGATCGGAAGCCCATCATTGTGGCGCCCTACGATGCCGAGCTTTTGGGTCATTGGTGGTATGAGGGTCCTGATTGGCTTAATTTTCTGATTCGCAAAATCTATTATGATCAGAAGACGATTAAGCTGATTGGCCCCATGGAATATTTGGAGACGTATCCTACAAATCAAGTGGCCACTCCTTCCATGTCCACGTGGGGCTATAAGGGATTTAATGAGGTGTGGTTGAATGGCTCGAATGATTGGGTTTATCGCCATTTACATAAGGCGACAGATCACATGGTGGAGTTGGCCAATCGCTTTCAGTCGGCCAATGGCTTGGTGGGACGTGCCGTGCGCCAGGCGGCTCGAGAGCTTCTTTTGGCGCAGTCCAGCGACTGGGCGTTTATTATGAAGACGGGCACCATGGTGGAATACGCGGTCAAAAGAACGAAAGAGCATCTCTTGCGCTTTGACGATCTTTATCATCAAGTTTGTGAAAATAGAGTGAATGAATCCTTCCTGAATGAGATTGAATCTAAAGATAATATTTTTCCGGATTTGGATTATAGAGTGTATTCTTAGAGAAATCCAAAATCCAAAAATCAAAATCCAAAATGACAGTCCAAAAATCAAAATTTTTCAATGCAACAACATCAGGGACATTTTGGATTTTGGTGTGTCATTTTGATTTTTGATGTTTGATTTTTGGATTTCTTCTCCATTTTTCTCCATCCAAAAGCCATGATCATTCCTAAAATGGCACCTCCCAAAACATCCGAGGGATAATGGACCCCCATGTAAATTCTGGATAAGGAAACAGCCACCGTGAGGAAGCCTAAAAACCCCACCCAACTTGGATAATAAAATCCTAAGAACACAGCGATGGCAAAAATACTCATGGCATGACCTGAAGGAAAAGAGGGAGAGTCGGGACAGGCTGTTCGTACGATGGCTTCTTGAAGGACATGGCAGGGACGCGGGCGGTGGAAGAGAGGTTTAAAGACTTCATGGGAAAGAACGTTGACACTTGCTAAGAGAAGCACTGCAAAGAGGGCGATTCTCCAGCGGTCTTTTCTCTTGGATAAAAAAGTGCTTAACGCAACGAGTAAAAACCACCCAAAGGATTTAAATTCAGTGATCCAGAGGAAAAAAATGTCCAGAACTCGACTTTGGATTTGATTGATAGAATGAAAAATAGCGAGGTCCCACTGAGTGAGCATGTGCATGAGATCGTTCTCTCTTTACTTCGTAGATAACTTTATCTCGGCCTTAAGAAAATTAAGATTAGAATTTCTGGGGCAAGGAGGGTGAAGCTTGCTCCCGTGTCTAAAATCATAGGACAGATATGAGTTCGAGAGGGACCTTGAACTTTGGCGTGAATCAAAATGACATTAGATTGTGGGTTAAAGTGGAATATGCTCATGAAAACAAGCAGCAATATCTTCCGGCCAATCGTTTGAATAAACAGTCATCAAGAGAGGTTCTCGACTCTTCTGAGCTGCTTTGTGAACATCTAAAGGATCTGGGCTATGAGCCAGAAGACGACCCTGTACAGGTGTTGTTGTAGACTCGTCCATTCTATCAATGGCAATGAGGAGCCATTCTTTCTGGAATTGTTTGCGAAGCTTTTCAAGCTTCTGAGATTTCATCCTTTTATTATAACATGTTTTGAAAGGTAAACAGGGTAAATATAAGGAAAAATAGTTTTAGGCATATGCACTTGATTCCCCTTTGTAGTCGCCCGATTCATCGGGCAAACCCATGCAAGGGGCACAGCCCCATGAATGGGGCGACTACAACTTCTTGCCATGGCGCTTGTTATCTAAGGGGAATCAAGTGCATATGCCAAAATAGTTTTTCAATAAAGCTTTTTCTCTGGTAAAATCTAGAAGCAGGAAGCGGGTTGGAATCGGTCTTTGTCCAGGGCGAGGGTTCTATGTTTCTCGTTCGCAGCATTGAGAAAAGAGATTTGAGTGCGTTCTTTCGCTTGGCTTCCATTCTTGATACTTATAATCTTCCCAAAGATAAAGAATTACTCGCCCAGATTATTCAGACCTCTTTAAATTCTTTTAAAGGAAATCTTAAAAACCCTCATGAAGGTCGTTTTGTGTTTGTGGCCGAGGAGTTGAGTTCTGGAAAGATTGTGGGCACTTCTGAAATTTTGGCAAAGCGAGGTCTGCCTCATAATCCTTTCATTTACTGTGATGTGGGGGAGGATTGTTTAAAGAGTCGGACCCTTCATAAAGAAGTGAAACACCGATATATTAAACTTTGCTCGACTTTGGATGGAGCCACAGAGATTGGAGGGTTGGTGGTAGATCCTCGTTATCGGGGGAAGGGGAGAGGCGTGGGAAAGGCCTTGTCTTATGTGCGCTTTATGTATATGAAGTTTCATCCCAGAAAATTTCAGAAGAGGGTGTTGGCAGAGCTTTTGGCTTATTTGACCCCGAAAGGGGAGAATCCCCTGTGGGATGTTTTAGGAAAACATTTTACGGGTCTTTCTTATCATCGGGCGGATCGTTTGAGTGTTTTTAACAAAGAATTTATTTTGTCCTTGTTCCCTGCTGAGAAAATCTACACCTGTCTTTTGCCGGAGCGTGTTCAGAGAATTTTAGAACGGCCCGGGCTTCATACTGTTCCCGCTCAGGTTTTACTGGAGAAAATTGGGCTTAAATATTTGCGTCAAGTGGATCCATTTGACGGGGGGCCCCTCTATGGAGCAAAGTTGAGTGATGTAACGATTTATCAAAAGACGAAGCTCTACCCTTTTTCTGGAATGTGTGAAGAAGGCAAAGAGGGCTTGCTTCTTTTTGAAGAATCATCCCGTGTGAAAGCCTGTTATGGTTTAGCAAAAATAATGGGTGAAAATATTTTTCTTAATCTTGAATCAGTGCGGGCTTTAAATATCCGCAAGGGGAATAGAGTTTTGTTTTATCGTTTTTAACGAACGACGATGAACAAACGACGCAGAACGGTTTTGCTATGAAAGTGAGGCTCATTTTGTAGTCGCCCCATTTATGGGGCTGCCGTGTGCCCCTTGCATGGATTGCCCGATGAATCGGGCGACTACAAAAAAAGCATGATTGGGAGAACTTTCATAGCACACGATGATCTCGAAAGATCATTAAAATTTATATGAGAGCTCTGGTTGTAGGGGATCCTTCTTTTTTTAGAATTAGATCGGGGTCTAATCCTCATACTCGAAACAGATGGGGAGTGAAGAAGTGTGTAGATTTGGATTTAGCCAAGCGCCAATGGAAGAATTTTGTAGATCGTTTAGAAGAGATGGGTGCTCGGGTGTATGTGATTCCTCCTGTGAAGGATTGTCCCGGAATGGTTTTCCCCGCGAATGCAGGGGTTGTGATTCCAAGGGAAGAAAAGATTCCCTTTTCTAAAAAAACTTTTCTCTTAAGTTCATTGATCGAAGGGCGCAAAAGTGAAACGAATTATGACGAGCCTTTTTTTCGCCAATTGGGTTTTCAAATTGAGAAGATTTCTTGCCCCTTTGAGGGGGAGGCCGATTTTTTCCAGGCAGGGTCTTATTTTATTTTTACATATGGGAAGATTCTCCCTCAACATTTTCGGATGAAGAGGGGGTGGCCACCTTATGAAAGAGTCTATGGGTTTAGAAGCAGTTTGAATTTCTTAGAGACGGTGACGAAATGGATTTCTCGCGAGCGCATTTTGCCTTTGGAATTGGCGGATGAACGATTTTATCATGGCGATACGGTTTTTTGCCCATTTGGAGAAGGCTATGATCATGTGCTTGCCTATCTACCAGCCCTCACGTCTCAGGCTCAAGGTTTGTTGAAAGAGCATCTCGTCGATCGCTTGATTTTGTTGAGTGATGAGGATGCCTTTAAATACGCAGCAAATTCTTTTTATTTATCCACAGAGAAGGGGAAATTTCTTATCATGCCTTCGGGTGTGAGTCCCCAGTTAAGGGATCAGGTGATAGAACGGGGGGTGACTCCCATCGAGATCAATGTGTCTGAATTTTTCGAAAAAGGGGGAGGCTCTGTCAAGTGTATGATTTTAGACTTGGGGCCGATGGGTTAAGAACAGTTGTGAGTGGTGAGAGGTGAGTTTTAAAGGTATTATTTTTTTACTCACCCCTCACCCCTCACGACTGTTTTATAATACTTAAGTTCTTGCTATCCCAATTGTTCTATCTTATACTGTTCGTGGGTTCGAGGTTTCTAAAATTGAAGGTTGCTCATAAAGGGAATTCTATTACCTCACGATGAGTCAACAGGATCAAGCCGAAAGCCCACTTTCTCTTTACGAAGAGGAGTTGTACGGGGAGAAGGAAGTTCGAGAAGCGACCCGTCAGCTCATCGTCTTTTCTTTAGGCCCAGAATACTATGGGCTTGATGTTTGCGGTGTTTGTGAGGTTCTTGCGTCTTCTCAGATGACGCTTCTTCCGAATGTTCCGCCCCATATCAAGGGGATTATCAATTTGCGAGGGATCATTCTTTCCGTTTCAGATCTCAAGGTAATCTTGGGTCTTCCAGAAAGTTCTCAAAATCAAAAAAATCAGATTGTGGTTGCCCAGAGCTGTAAGATAGCCACAGGTTTCTGGGTGGATGGGAACACGGAGTCTATTGAAATTTCCATTTCAAAAATTCAACCTTTGGTTTCAACATTAGATGCCCAGAAGGCTTCTCTGATGCAGGGTCAGGTGGATTATTTGGGAAGGTTGGTAACGGTGTTGGATGTGGATGCAGTGATTCAGAAGACGAGGGTGGGATAAAAAAATAGCGTTCAGCATTCAGCGTACAGTTTATAAGGAATAATTTTTTTCCTGAACGCTGAACGCTGAAAAAGGGGGGGGATATGAGCAAACTCTGGTTTGCAGTGTGGTGGACGGCATTCATGATGGGCTTTTTAGAAGTGGCGCATGCCGACGAGGTTTCGGATTTGAAAGAGACCGTTCGCCAGATGCAGGTCCAAATGGCGGTCATGCAAGAGGAGATTCAAGGTTTAAAGACGCAACTTCGTTCTCAGGAGGCAAGCACTGTTTCGAGTCCTGCTCAAGCAGGGGCGCCGTCAGATGTTGCCACACTCAAAGAAGAAATGGCAGCCGTTGAAGAACAAGAGAAGGGGACTTTGGAACGCTTGGATGAGATGGTGAATTTTGATTTATATGCAACGCTGGCTTTTGAAAATTTTCAGAATACAGATTCTGCTTTTGATGCCCGCAATGTTGAACTTTTGGCAAGTGCTCATATGACGGATCGGTTGAAGGTCTATACAGAAATTGAGTTTGAACGGGCCTCTACAACCTTAGATGAACCTCAGCAGGGTGAAATTGAAGTGGAACAAGGGTGGTTAGAATATACGATCAATGATTATTTTAAGCCACGGTTTGGCGTCATGTTGGTTCCATTTGGAAAGTATAACTTAGAACATTTTGAGCCCTATCAAGAATTAACAGATCGGCCTATTGCTATCAGGCGAATCATACCCACCACCTGGGCGGAGGCAGGCGCGGGATTTACGGGCAATGCTTTTTTAGGAGATAAAGTGGGTGCTGAAGCGTTGAAAGATTTGTCGCTCAATTACCAAATTTATCTCGTGAATGGTTTAACCGATTTGATCAGTGACACAGGCACTCGAGATGCAAAAGGTAATTTTGGTTTTGATAGCAATAACAACAAGGCTTTTGTGGGCCGTTTGGGGATCAGTCCTCTTTCGGATCAGGAGGTGGGTGTCAGCGGCTATGTGGGTGATTATGATAGGGAGAATAACACCCTCTCAGGTGTGGATGTGGATTGGCATTTTAGCATTTCAAAATTTGAGTTGGTGGGAGAATATGCCTTCCTGAATCTTGAAGAAGGTTTTCAAGGATCTGAAGGAGATGAGGAAGATATATTGGCATCTCCCTTGCTTGTTCCTGACAGCATGGATGGAGGCTATGTGGAACTCCGTTATCATTTTTGGTTTGAATGTTTAAACGGTACTTTTTTGAGAAGAGGTTTTGAGAGTCCCACGTTCACAGCTGTTCTGAGGTACGATCGGGCCACCATCGCGGATGATACAGATGAAGGGGGGGGTGATAATCAGGAAGAACGATGGACCCTAGGGTTAAATTATCGTCCTGTCCAGACATGGGTGTATAAAGCGGAGTATCAATTTAACGAGACGGACCATGAGGTTCTTGAACGGGGTGATAACGATGGGTTTATTGCTTCCGTGACGGCTGCGTTTTAATAATACCGTACATCGTGCATCGTACTTCGTACTTCGAATACCGTGCAATCGCAATTTCGTTGTTACGATGTTCGATGTTCGCTGAACGATGTACTGCCTTTAAGTACGATGCACGATGCACTGTCTTTAAGAGGAGAGGTCTATGAAAAGAGTGTTATCCATTTTACTGGTGATGGCTGGGCTTCTGGCTGCCTCAGGAGTTTACGCAAAAGAGATTGCGGTGATTGTGAATAAGGAGAATGGGACGAGCAACCTTTCGATGTCTGAGCTCTCCAGAATTTACGAGGGGAAGATGACGAGTTGGTCGAATGGTTCTCGTATGATGGTTATCAATCGGCCAACGGCTTCCCCGATCCGTTCGGCTTTTTATCGAACGGTGTTGGGGGTCGAGGCCGGCAAGCAATTTTTTCAGCCGGGGAGTCCCGTGCCTTTTAAGACGATGATTCAAGAATCGGATACGGCGACGAAACGCATGGTGAGTCAAATGCCCAATGCAGTGGGCTATATCTATGTTGATGCGTTGGATGATACGGTCAAGGCCGTTTCGATTGATGGGGCCTCTCTGACACCCGATGATATTAGCAGTGGAAGATATGCTTTGAAGGAATAGGGAAAGACAGTCGTGAGTGGTGAGTCGTGAGGGGTGAGTTTTATAGGTATGATTTTTCACTCACGACTCACCCCTCACGACTGTTTTACTCTTACTCACCCCTCACGGCAGTTTTTACGGTTTTAGAAGAAAGGAGCTTTTGACCATGACACGCTGGAGAGTCAGAACCACCCTGATCATTTTCTTTTTTCTGATGGCGCTTCTTCCCGTGGCTCTGGTAGGTTACCGTGCTTATCAGGTAGCCAAACATTCCTTGCAGGAGAGGATTGGGCAAAGTTTACAGAGGCAGGCATTTATTGTGATGGATGAAATTAATCGCATGCTTTTTGAACGCTATCAAAATGTGAAGAGCTGGGCGGTGGACTCGGTGATGGTGGATGTTTTGACGGAGGATGCAGATAGCAGGATCAGTGATCTTTTGAGTACGTTGAAACAGTCCTATGGATTCTATGGTGATTTGGTCTGTACAGATGCGAAGGGGAAGGTGGTGGCCGCAAGCCGCCGGGAACTCATTGGGAGAAACGAGTCTCAAAATCTATGGTTTCAAAATGCCCTGAGTGAAAATGGGGTGGTGGTTGAGGATTTAAAGAAGTCCGATTTAGTCGGAGGTTTTGGAATGACCTTTGCCAGTCCCATTCGAGTTTCTTCGGAAGGTTTGGGAGGCGCTTCTTCGGAAGGTGAGGGACAAACGTCCAGCCATTCTGGCATGAAGACCCTCGGTGTCATTGGGGCTGTCCTCAATTGGTCTGAGATTTTGGACCTTATTAATTCCATGCAAATTTTAGGAGAACAGGATCAGAGCAAGTCGGCCTATGCCATTTTAATCAATCGGGAGGGGATGGTTTTAACGCAGCCTTATTTTGATGAGCGGGAAATTATTTTGAAGGAAAATTTGATTCAAGAAGGATTGCAGTCTGCCCGCCGTGTGGTGCAAGGGGAAAGCGCTTACCTGGGGGAGCCGGGCCTGTATCAGGCCCAGGATTTGATTGGTTTTGCGCCTTCTCGAGGGTATCACGATTTCAAGGGCTTGGGGTGGTCCGTTCTGGTTTTTCAAAGAATGACGGAGGCCTTTAAGCCGATTCGCACTCTTCAAATGCAGCTTTTGATCATCGGTCTTTTGCTTTTGGTGATTGTGACGACTGTTTCTTTTTTACTGGGAGGAAAAATCGCCCGGCCGATTCAGAGCATGGCCCAGCTTGCGGATGAAATTGCGAGGGAGGGAAATTTGAGTCGGAAAATGGAAATTCAAGGCCTTGTCTTAGGAAATGGGGATGACGGAACTCATGCCAAGACTCAAAATGAGGTGGTGCAATTGGCTTTAAGCTTTAACCGTTTGGTGGACAGCATGAAGGCCTTGGCTGGGCAGGCCCAGGCCATTGCGAATGATGATTTACAAAATAAATCTCTCGACGTTCATATCAAAGGAGATTTGGGAGAATCGTTTGCCCAAATGGTGAGAAATTTAAGACGATTGGCTGAGCAGGCGCAGGCGATTGCAAGCGATGATTTAAACAATGCGATTTTGTCAGAAGAGGCCAAGGGCACTTTGGGTGGGGCCTCGGCCTTGATGGTCAAGAATTTACGCGGCTTCGCCAAGCAGGCGGAGGCAATTGCCAATGATGATTTAGAGGATCAGGTTTTGGCGACAGAAGGAAAAGGAGATTTGGGGGGTGCGTTTGCCAAAATGGTGAGATTTTTGAAAGAGGTTGCTCAAAAGGCCACGCTTGCAGCCAATGGGAGTTTGACGAGGCGTATTGATCGCAAGGGAATTTTGTCAGATGCGTTTAACAAGATGATTGATGGGCTTGCTGGGATTTTAGAGAAGATTAAAGAGACAGGTCTTCAGGTTGCGGGTGCGGCGGTCGAGATTAAGTCGGCTGCGGAAGAACAGGCAAGCGGGGCGGGAGAACAATCATCAACGGTGGCAGAGGTATCCACCACCATGGAAGAATTGGCGAGAACCGCTCAGCAAATTGCGAAAAACGCCCAGGCCGTGAGTCTAGCGGCCGAGAGAACTTTGGCCGAGATGTCCCAGATTCAGACGAAGGTGTCTCAGACGGCTCGTAAGATTTTGACCTTGGGTGAGAAGAGTCAAGCCATTGGAAATATTGTGAAAATCATTGATGATTTGGCGGAGCAGACCAATCTTTTGGCCTTAAACGCTGCGATTGAAGCGGCCCATGCGGGGGAGGCCGGAAAGGGATTTGCGGTGGTGGCAAGCGAGGTGAGGAAACTTTCCGAACGTTCTACGGAATCCACCAATGAAATTCGAACCCTGATCAGTGAAATTCAAGCCGAGACCAATGCGGCCGTGATGGGCATTGAAGATTCTACAAAACAGGTGAGCAAGGGATTGGAGACCGTTCAGGAATCTGTTCAGCAGGCCAAGGAAATTTCTGTTGCGACAGGACAGCAAAAGAGCGCTTCTGAACAAGTGGTGATTGCCATGAAGAACATTGATCAAGTGGCCAGACAATTTGCCTCTTCCACCAAGCAGTCTGCAGCCGCTTCAACTCAACTGGATCAACAAGTGGAATCTCTGAAAAATATGTTGGGTCAGTTTAAGTTGAAGGAATAAATAATGTGCCAATGTGATGGCAATAGCAGTGAAACAATATTTGATGGTTTTCTTTAACCCCTCCAGCTCCCCTTTCCCACAGGGACTATAAGAGCTTGAAATAAGGGGAGGGCTCCCCTCTTATTTCAAGAGGTTATAGTCCCCGTGGGAAAGAGGGGTTGGGGGAGTTATTTCATTGGCACATTATCATGAAAATCGACAAGTCTCGCTTTATCGCAACTTTCATCACGGAGGCTCAGGATTATTTAACCCTTCTCAATCAGGGATTGGTGAGATTAGAGAAGGAGGGCTCTAACCTAGAGCTTTTGGCCGAGCTTTTTCGAGTGGCGCATACTTTGAAAGGGGCTTCTCAGATGATGGGCTTCATGAAAATCAGAACGGTGGCCCATCAATTGGAAGATGTGTTTGATTTTTTAAAGGAAGGGAAACTTAAATTGGAAGGAGGCATTGCGGATCTGGTTTTTAATTCTTTAGATAGAATCAAAATGGGTCTAGAGCACATTGCGAAGACCCAAGAGGAGGAAATCCAGACGGATGATCTTTCCTCCCGATTTTCTGAAGTTTGTGGTCCGATTGAAAAAGAATCAACTCCTTCCAACATTTCCAAGCGTGGAGATACTGAAAAACCCAAAGAATTTTCTCCTCCCTTGACTCCGTTGAAAGAGATTCTGCCCAGTGAAAAAAGAGGGCCCAGGCGTGAAGCGGTTTCTCCAGGGGCCAGCGTTGCTTCGACGGATGAATATATTCGCGTCCCCGTGAGCCGCATCAATGACCTTTTGAATTTGATGGGGGAGATGGTGATCAGCAAGGTAAAATCCTCTTACAAGATGACGCTCTTTAAACGCCTTTCAAAGCAGGCCCTCATTTCGGAAAGAATGCTTTATGAGCTTGAGACGCTCATCAAAGATCAATTGGAGATTCAGGATATTCTCTTTGAGAACAAGGGGTCTGTCCTTCGTGGGTCTCAGGGAAAGGCCTCTCGTTTACTAGATCAATTGCATCAAGTGGAAACAGTTTTTGGGGATTTTAGAAGAGAATTTTCAACTCTCTCCGACGATATTCAAAATGAGATCTTTCATCTGAATCCCGTGATTGAAGAACTTCAGCAAAAAATGAAAGAGATTCGCATGCTTCCTTGTGCGACCCTTTTTGAGGGCTTCCCGAGATTGGTGAGGGATATTGCAAAACAAGAAGGAAAGGAAGTCAATTTTCTCGTTCAAGGAGAGGAAACAGAACTGGACAAGAAGGTTTTAGAGGCCATTAAGGGACCGTTGATTCATGTTTTAAGAAATGCGATGGATCATGGGATTGAAGGAGCCCAAGAGAGGTTGGCTTTGGGAAAGCCAAAAGAGGGAAATATTGTTCTGGGGGCTTATCAAGAGGGGAGCAAGGTAGTCATTCAGGTTCAGGACGATGGTCGGGGAATTGATTTAGAGGGGGTGAAGGCCACGGCGCTTAAGAAAAATTTGGTGGATGCCCAGAAATTGCAAGAGATGAAAGAAGAAGAAATACTAAGTTTAATTTTCATGGACGGATTTTCTACGGCTCCCATTGTGACAGATGTTTCGGGTCGGGGGGTGGGCCTGAGCGTGGTGCGATTGGAGTTAGAAAAATTAAAAGGATCTGTGCGTGTCTTGAGTGAAAAGGGAAAGGGGACCACCGTCCGATTAGAACTCCCTTTAACCATTGCCATTCTTCAAGTGCTTTTGGTTTCTGCCGGAGGCGTCCAATGGGCTTTCCCCATGCCCAATTTGGAGGAGAGCCTGAAAGTTGCGTGGTCTCGTGTGGCCACCATTGAAAATCGCATGGTGATTCAAGTGAGAAGTCAGTCTGTGCCGGTGATTCCTCTGGTGGATGTATTGGGTGTGAGGCAAGGATCTGCGGATGAGAGGCAAGAAGAGATGACAGTGGTTGTGGTGAATTCATTGGGGAAACGGATCGGCTTTGCGGTGGATCATGTTTTGGGGGAACGGGAAGTTTTTATTAAAAATTTGGGAGCTCATTTGAGCAAAGTGAAAGGAGTGAGTGGGGCTACGATTCTAGCGAGTGGAGAGGTGATTGTGATTCTGGATGTTCAGGATTTGGTTATTCAAGCCCAGTCTGCTTCGCCCAGAGCCCCTTTAGGGCATGAGCGTTTTGTCAAGGTTCAAAAAAAGGTTTTGGTAGTGGAAGATTCTCTCACGACCCGAGAATTGGAGAAAACGATTTTAGAAAACAATGGATTTGAAGTGGAAACGGCGATTGATGGATTAGATGCACTGGAGAAATTAGGAAAATTATCTTATGATGTGGTGGTTTCTGATATTCAAATGCCTCGCATGGACGGTTTTGAATTGTGCAAAAACATTCGCCTCAGTGAGAAGTGGAAGGAGCTTCCTGTGATTTTTGTGACGGCCCTTTCCAAAGAGGAGGAGAAGCGCAAAGGAATCGAAGTTGGGGCCCAGGCCTATATTATCAAAAGTCAATTTGATCAGAAAAATTTACTAGAAATGGTCAATAGATTTGTGTGAGGATAACCTTATGAAAACTTCATTAAGCATTCTGGTCGTGGATGATGATTCCGGAATCCGGGATTTGTTTGAGAGGATTTTGGAGTCTCAAGGGCATCAGATTGAAAAGGCGGCTGATGGTTTTGAGGCTGTTGAATGGGCGGGAGAGAAGTCATTTGATTTGGCATTTGTAGATTTGAGAATGCCGGGCCTCAATGGGGTAGATACCCTTGCAAAATTAAAAGGAATTCAACCGGAGATCACCATGGTGATCATGAGTGCCCAACCCATGGAGGAGGAGATTGAAAAAGCATGGAAATTGGGGGTTTACGGCTGCATGGTCAAACCCTTTGATGTCATGAAGGTTCTTCATATCGTAGAGACCATTCAAGTGGCGAAAGAAAAACTTGAGATTAGGCCCAGCGGGATTCAAGTTCTCGTCATTGATGACAGCGCTTTGATACGGGATTATTTTACCGTTCTTCTTTCCAAGCAAGGACATGCAGTGGATGTGGCCCGTGATGGGGAAGAGGGGATCCAGAAGGTTCAGAAAAAATCTTACCATGCTATTTTTTTAGATATTTTAATGCCGGGCCTCAACGGCGTTGAAACCCTGAAGAGGATTCAAACTGTGAATTCCAAAATTCCTGTTATCATGATGACGGGTTTTAGTTGTGGGACTGAAAATTTGGTGGAAGAGGCGTATTCATTAGGGGTTTGGGCCGTTTTGGAAAAGGCCATTGATTCTGCTGAGATTGAAGAAACGCTCGAAAGTGTGCTCAAGAAATCAGGAGTGAAAAACGAATGAAACATTCATGCCGACTGAGGTCGGCACAAAAGGGGATGAAAATCACCCTTGTAGTCGCCCCATTTATGGGGCGGTCTATGACATTGTGGCATTGGGCATTGCCCGATAAATCGGGCGACTACAAGTCATCATGAGTCATTGTATAAGAATGACTAAAGACTATTTTCAGGTGAAAAGTGAAGAATGGATAGTGAAAAGTGAAAAATTGAAAACCCGTTAACATTTTTCACTTTTCATTTTTCACTCTTAATTATTGAAAAACTATGATCCGCGTCCTCGTTGTTGAAGATTCACTCCTAGAAACTAAATTAATTTCCGAAATCTTGGGTTCGGATCCTGACGTGACTGTGATCGCAGTGGCTCGAGACGGAAATGAGGCCATTGCCCAAGTTGAAAAATTGCGTCCAGATCTTGTGACGATGGACATTCACATGCCCAAAATGGACGGCCTTGAAGCGACCAAGCAAATCATGGCTTATCATCCCACGCCCATCTTAGTCTTGAGCTCTTCTATTTTTAGCCGAGGTGCGGACAAAGCCTTTAAGGCGATGTCTTATGGTGCATTGGATGTTGTAGAAAAGGCTTTTTTTAAAGGGAAAGAATTAGACGAGGTCTGGAGAAAGGAATTTCTTGAGAAGGTTAAATTTCTTTCCAAGATCAAGGTCATTCCTCACCCCTTGGCCAAACTCGAGAAAGGTTTTAAACACGCGGATCTTCCTCCTATTTGCGCCAAGACAAGCGGGGGAATGAAAATTGTCGCCATGGTTGCTTCCACGGGCGGTCCGCAAGCCCTTCTTGAAATTCTCAAATCACTCCCCAAAAATTTTCCTGCCCCTTTGGTTTTGGTTCAGCATATTGCCTCGGGTTTTACGGAAGGGTTTGTGAAATGGTTATCGGATCAGACACAGGTGAAAGTCAAAATGGCGCAGCAGGGGGAAGCTTTAAATCCTGGCGTTGTCTATGTGGCCCCTTCAGGTTTACAGATGCGTGTGACCCCAACGCACAAAATTGAGTTGAAGGATGATCCGCCGTATGATGGCCTTCAACCATCGGGCACGGTGCTTTTGAAATCTGCGGCCTTGGCCTTTGGAAATCAGAGCCTCGGCGTCGTTTTATCTGGGATGGGAAAAGACGGAGCAGAAGGGTTAAAGTGTATTTACGAAACCAAAGGACATACCCTTGTCCAGGATGAAATGAGCTCCGTTGTTTATGGGATGGCCAAGGCGGCCATGGATCTGGGTGTGGTACATGAGGCTTTGCCCCTCAGTGAAATTGCGAGTAGGATTATTAAGTGGGTAGGTGCTTAAGTGTCTAAGTGTTTAAGTGATAAGGAAGGATTTTTTTACTTAAGCACTTAGCACTTACGCACTAGGAGTCTTAAAAATGCTCACAGTCGTTTTTAAATTGGCCTCAGAGTGTTTTGGTATTCCGGTCGAACAGGTGAAGGAAGTGGTGAAATTGTCTGTGACAAGACCCCTTCCTCAGGCCCCCTCTTTTGTGGACGGAATCATCGCTTTGAGGGGACACAGTGTGGCGGTGATGGATTTGGCAAGAAGGCTGAATATTGCAAGAGGAGATCTTCAGGGCAAAGACCGCAAGGTTTTGATTGTGAGGGTTGAGCAGAAGATCTTGGGCTTGATTGTGGATGATGTCATGAGCGTTTTGGAAGTAGAGCAAAAGGCAATAGATGCCGCGGCCCGTGTCGTGAATGGTTCTTGGCAGGGGAAGGCGGTGGCAGGGATTGCCCATTCGGGAGGTAAAGAGATCATCCTTCTGGATTTAAAAAATTTGCTCAATCCTGAAGAAAATCAAGCCTTAGAGAAGGTTAAACGCTAAAGCCATGGAACTTTCGCTGGAGGTGTTTCGTCAATTTCAAAGATTTTTGGTGGAGGAGTCAGGTCTTTATTTTTCAGAGGATCGAAAAGCCTCCTTACAGCAAAAATTAGATGAGCGAATCAGAATTTGCGAACGAGCCACCTATGAAGAGTATTTTCATTATCTCAAATTTCATCCTCAGGGACGGCTTGAATTAAAAGCCCTTCTCGATCTTCTCACGATTGGTGAGACCTATTTTTTTCGCAATGAACCACAGTTCGAGGCCTTGAGGGATTATGTGTTGCCAAATATTCTTAAAGAGAAGAAGGACACTTTAAGGATTTGGAGCGCAGGCTGCTCTACCGGGGAAGAGCCTTATTCGATTGCCATGCTTTTAAGGGAACATCTTACCTTCTTTGAGAACTGGGAAATTTCCATTTTAGCCACCGATATCAATCAAAATGTTTTGAAGGCTGCTCAAGAGGGTATTTACAACGCTCGGGCCGTTCACGCCATGCCTACAGAATATCTTCAGAAATATTTTGTTCAAAAGGGACAGAAATTTTGGATTTCGGAAGAAATAAAAAAAATGGTGCAATTTCAATATCATAATTTAGTTCGAGATCCCTTCTCTTTGCCTCTCATGCAAAATCTAGACATTCTCTTTTGCAGGAATGTAATCATTTATTTTAACATCGAGACGATTCGGCGTATCCTTTCTCAGTTTGCAGAGTGCCTCCTGACGGACGGATTTCTTTTTGTGGGACACGCAGAGACCTTGTGGAATCTCTCGGATGATTTTAGCCCCATCGAATTTCCTCAGACATTTCTTTATCAGAAAACAGAGGGTCCCGCTTCAAAACGTTCTCGACCTCCCGAAATTTTATTACCGAGTTTTGAAAAGGTAGATGAAGATGTGCCGATGGACCGATGTGCCCATGTGCCAATGAAAAAAAAGGACAGGCGTTCATCGGCACATCGGCACATCGGCACATGGGTACAAATGATGTCTCAAGCCGTTCATTTGGCAAACGAGGGAAGGTATGAAGAGGCTCTGATCGGTGTTGAAAAAATAATTCATGAGAATAACCTCCATCTTCAGGCCCATTTTTTAATGGGGGTTCTCTTGGCGAAACTTCATCGTTATGAAAAGGCGGTGAAGCAGTTTGAGAGGGTGCTCTACATTGATGAGAAAATGTCTATTGCCTATTTTCATCTGGGACATTTGTATCGCCTGACGGAGAAATTTGAAAAAGCGAAAAAGGCTTATGAAAATTGTCTGAATATTTTGGAGAAAAAAAAGGTAGATGAAATAATCCCTTTTTCGGAAGGCTTGACCGTGGGGGTTTTGAACGAGGCGACGCATCGGGCCTTGGAAACGCTTAAAGACAGTACATCGTACAGCGAACATCGTACTTAAGGACAGTACATCGAACATCGAACATCGTGATTTTGTTGTTGCGATGTACGAAGTACGAAGTCCGATGTACGGTTTTAGGAGAACGTTATGAAACAGCGAATTCTGATTGTGGACGACAGCCCTTTGATTCATCAAATGTACGGCGCCCAATTTGAAGAGGCCGGTTTTGAGGTGCTTCACGCCCAGGATGGGATTGAAGCCATCAATGCTGCTTTTACCCAGATGCCGGATCTCATTCTTCTCGACATCAACATGCCTAAAATCAATGGTTATCAAGTTTGCCGTCTCTTGAAGGATCACCGGGATACCAAGACCATTCCTATTATTATTGAGACAAGCAAAACTTCAGCAACTCCTGTGGCAGATCCCAAGATGTGGAGTTTCGAAACGGGAGCAGATGGCTACATTGATAAGGAAGAACCTATGACGGCGGTAGATTTTGTGAGGCCTTTTTTGGCCAAAATTCCTGCAAAGAAAAGGGATGACAGTCAAAACAAACCGATGACAGAAACAGAGATCATGACAGCCCTCTCTCATCTTTTGGATAAGCAATTGTACGTCAACGTGACTCATTTAAAAGAGCTCAATGAAAGAAAGAACGCCTTTGTAACCAATGTCTCTCATGAGTTCAAATCACCTCTCACGGTGATGAAGGTGGGTTTGGAAGATATTCTGAACGAGGCTTGCGGTCCCACAACACCGCAGCAGAAAGAAAATCTTGAAAGGGTCATTCAGACGGTGAATCGCCTGGGCCGTTTGGTGGTAGACCTTCTGGATATTTCTAAAATAGAAGCTGGGAAGATGACCTTGAATGTTCAAAAAGTCGATTTGTCAGAATTGATGGAGGAGGTGATTCGAGCTTATGCGGTGATGGTGAAAGAAAAAAAGATGCATCTGATAAAGGATATTCCGGCAAACCTTTTTGTGACGGGTGACAAAGACAAGTTGATGCAGGTCATCATCAATGTCCTTCATAATTCTCTTAAATACACACCTCAAAAAGGGAAGGTGATGGTTCAATTAAAAAAATGGGAGAAAGAAGTCAGGCTTGAAATTGAAGATACAGGACCTGGGATTACGAAGGAAAACCTCGAAAAAATTTTTGATAAATTTGTCCGTATCACCGCCGAAAAGAGAGAAGGAACGGGCCTGGGTCTTCCCATTGCCCGGGATTTGGTGCTGCTTCACGGAGGCAAGATCTGGGCTGAATCTGAGTCTGGTAAGGGATCCAAGTTTGTCATTGTTTTACCTGTCTCTCCTGCTAAATAAATCATTACTCCTTTTTACATTTTTCCTATCCAGAAGTGTCCTTATCTAACGAGAAGGTCTGCTGTTTTTTAGAATGTTTTTTTAACCATTTCCACTAGAATAAGTTATAAAAATATGCCCTTTTTTAGAAAGATCATCAGTCTTTTTCTCTGCCTTTCTTTAAGTCTCAATGAGGCTTGGACCTGGGCTCAGGAAGCACCTCTTTTTAGCCATTTTCTAGAAAATTTCAAGATTCCTCACGTATTAGGAGAAACAATTGAGAAATGTATCTTTCCGGGAAGGCCTTTGCTTTTCATCCTTGAGGATATTCATGCTCAAACGGAGGTCCAAAGGAATCTCGAGGGCATTTTAAAAGCGCTTCAATCTCTCAATCAACATTTGAATCCTGGTTCTCATTTCAAGGTGTTTGTGGAGGGAGCCGTGGGTCTCATGGATATGAGTTTTTTTACGAGCTTCCCAGAGGATCAAGCCTTCCGTATGGCTCGGAAAAGTTTTCTCGAAAAAAATGAAATCACAGGGGCTGAATCTTTCTTGATGAGTAAAGAAGGGCAAAAGTCTGAAGGATTTGGAGTGGAAGATTTTGATGCGTATTGGAAGAACGTGGAGTGGATGGGAAAGTTGATGGAGGGACAAAATCGCCAAGAAAATGAATGGCAAAGTTTGGAGCAAACTTTAAAGGCTTTGCGCCAGAAAGTTTATTCAAAGGAGTTGAGAACATTGAGTGAGAAGAAAGAGGCCTATGAAGAAGGAAGAGTAGGAATAGAGGGGTATGTAACTTTTCTTTCTTCTTTTACCGGATCTCTTGCCCCCATGATTCAGAAATTTCTCGCATTGAAAGATCTAGAGTCGCGTATCGATCATGGAAAAGTAGATCAAGAATATTTGTCCTATTTGGAAGTTTTGGAGAAGAAACTATCTGAAGAAGAAGTGAAAGAGTTATTGAAAAATATTTTGGAACATCGTTTGGGAAAGGTGAGGGATGAGGATCATTACCTTTACTTGAAGCAGTATGATGAAAGGGTCAAGGGTCAAGGGTCAGGGGTCAAGAAATTCAGAAATTTAGAATTGCTTTTTGAACAGATGAAACTTTTAAAAGAAATATCGTGGAATCGATTGCAGTCTGAGGTGAAGGCATTAGAGAAACAGTTGATAAATCGGTGGGCAATAAGCTCAGGGGCCAAGGCGTTGATCGAACTGGAAGAAGATTATGGCTTGTTGAAGCGAGTGGTTTCGATGGAAGGGAAGAGAGAAGACATAAAGACAGTGTTCAGCGTACAGCGTGTAGCGGACAGGGAAGACAGGACCGGTGTCATTGACCTTCGTCATTTCGTTCATCGTCTAAAAATTCTTGCTCAAGAAAACGATGTGGCGTTTGAAGACCCTGATCTTTACGAAACCTTTCAAATGGCCTCTCACTTTTACGAGCAAGTTCTAAAACGGGATGGAATTTTTTGTGAAAAAATTTTGGATCAGATGAAGGATGAAAAAAATTCTTGTGCGGCTTTTGTGGTCGGAGGCTTTCATGCGGATGGCCTCAAAGAAAGGTTAAAGGAGGCCAAAATAGGTTATTGGATTGTGGCTCCTCGTTTTGTAGGACGTGAAAATCGCTCTTTTTATTTTCAAAAGATGAAGGAAAAATTTGAAGAGAGGGAAGTGCTTAAGAAAACGCTTTCTTTGCCAGCCCAAACCAATGAAGGGATTGCTACGGATAGGGCTGTTTTTGAAAAAGCTCACGAGGGTTTTGCCCGAACGTTGGTTGGATGCGTGCTGAGAATCAATCCGCAGAGATTAGACAGGACATTTTTTGGGAAGTGGGAAGCGGGGATCAATGACCGAGGATTAAAAGGAATGATTCTAAAAATGAGAGACGGATGTCTCTCTCGTGATTCGAGCGCTCATCGGTCTTTTCTTGGGAAGAACTGGTTACAAGAAAGAAAAGAATGTAATGCAGAAATTCTAACGTCGATGAGCCCTGATGAATTGAAGGGCTCATCGAGAACGGTATCGATGCAAATCCCCCAATCTCTTGCTGCTGCAACTCGGCATGGATTGGGAGAGGCTTTGTCAGAAGCGGCTTTGAGGGACATTGCGGACGAGAGCCAGGCTCGTCCTGTGGAAGCAGGGGAGTTCGACCCTATTCTAAATCTTTTAAGCGAGGTCCAGAGTCGGGCGTCTCCTGAAAATAGAATAGATGCATTGAAATTGAATGAATTGGTAGATGCGGTACGATCAGGAATAGCATCAGGCCAAATTGAATTTTATCATCAACCTCATCCTTATCGTCCTGATTTGGCTGCGTTCGCACGACGTGGTGAACATGGCCGACTTCGAATCTATCTTTCCGGCGATTTAGCTATTTCTTCTGAGGGAGAATTTACGCTTCAACATCTCTATGCCCTCGTTGGCTTTTTTCATGAGGCTCATGAGCAAATCACATTGGCCCGGCAATATCCCTCTCTTGATCCCCGCATTCGTCATCGCATGGCAGTTTATGATGAGGCGCGGCTGATGCAGACTTTGCAAGGGAGGCTGCCCAGCATTCTTCGTCATCCTGTGCTGAGTCCTCTCACGGTGCATGAGCTTTGGCGGATGGATGATGAAACTTTAAGTGAAGTGGCTCAGAATACGGCATTAAAACTTTCCGAGCATGCGGTCGATTTTGAAAGCATGCCCGAATATCATCATGCGGCCGAAGCTTATACCCGGGCTGTAGAGGATGATGAGAAAAGTTCGGATCGGAGGGGAGAAAATCTTAATTATGTGTTTTCAAGTGGTTTAGGAAGAAGTGTTCAAACTTTAGCATTGAACCTGGGTGCGCTTCGAAGAAGATCAAATGTTGGGGATTTGGTTATGGTACTTCCTCCTACCGGAGAAAGGGATCCGGCTCAGGTATACGTTCGAATGAACGGCTCAATGAATGTAAGTTTTCCCATCGATTCTGAACTTAGTTCAATTTTTGCCTTTCATCGCATTTATTCCTTAAAAATCCCTGCGGGTTTTCAAGCGGAACTTATTCCCATGGTTGCTGCCATGGCCGCTTTAAAGAATTTGGAACGACGTTTGAGGGTTGGGGAAGGAATTGTTTTCGAGGGTGGACGAATTTGGACTTTGGAAAGAGGGAGCGGATTAACCATTCGAAATGAAGCGTCAACAGGGGTTCTTCCAAAACTCTTTTCAATCACTTTTAATGAAATTGCTCCTCGTGAACTTTCAGCGGTTGAATGGGTTCGCCGTGCAAATACTTTTATGGAAGAAGGAAAACTGTCTTCAGCAAAGTTGGTGTTGGACAGGGTCGTTATTCCTGAGGTCGAGAGAAAGAATGGACGTTATGGAGAGGGGAGTCTTACGCGATCGCTCAATGAATCAAAGAGAAGATTAAAACGACTTTATGAGGAAAGAATGGCTCATATAACAGAGTTCATTCAGAGCGGCAGTTTGGAAGAAGCCAGGGTTTTACTTCAGACTTTGTCCCCGGGGTTTTCGGAAGATGACGGGTACGTCCTTGTAAGGGATCAGTTAACTCGGGCTGAGGAGTTCACGCCAGAAATATTCGCAAGAAAGATAGCAGAATTAAAAAGAAATGGGATCCCCTTTAAAAAAGCCTTGCTGCAAAAAGGATTCGCTTCTCCTCAAGCCTTTTTAGAAGCAGCGGAAGGAGTCGGACTTCGTTTGGAGGCGGGGGAGTGCCTGATTTTTATTATTAGAAGGAGCTATGAAAAACATTTGGGGCGAATGCGAGAGGTGAGAAAAGATTTAGGTTTTACAAACCGTGAAATGAAGATTTTGTATGCCTTGATTTCCTTGGATTTAAGAACAGTAAACTTTCATATTGTATCCAGATTGCAGACCGAAGTAGAAGCACTTGAAGCAAGAGGAGGAAGCTATGTGCTTTTTCGAGCTGTGAAATCTTTGGGTTTTGAGAGTCTGGAAGCTTTTGTAAAAAAATTCAAAAAAGAGGAGTTGTTATGGAATTATTTGAGAGATTGGATGAGGAACGTTGCTCGTCAAAGAGGAGCAGATCCAACTGAACTTTCTGATTATTTGGGTGTCAGCGAGGCATTTTTTAGAAACACTGTTGAAAGTGACCAGGCCAGGCGTTTAGGGGCTTCTTTGCAGGCCTATGTTGCAAGGTATAAAAATTATAAATTAAGGCCTGCACTCCAAGAGGCCGGATTTGAAAATTCAGCGGCTTTTCTAAAAGCGGCTCAAGCTGATTCAAGCCTTTTAAACGTTGTGAGGGATTTTTTTATCAGCGTCTTGGAATCCAATGGAGGTAATGTTCCTTATTGCGCGGTTGTGATGGATTTGCCGAAACGGACTTATTTGGGCTGGCTGGCGCGATTAAAGATTGAACCAGAAAACTTAAGCTACCATGAAGGAAAGAGACTTCGCAATGTTCTTAGCCGAGCGAGGCAGAGGGAGATTTTTGATCAGGGAAAAGTGTTATCTGATTTCGTCCCAGATCAAATTCAATGCTTTCATTTGCCCAGGGCTCTTGCCGAGTTTCATTGGGCGGATTTTAAAGAATTCGCGAAGCATCATGGAAAACGAGAGGATGTAAAAAGTGTTTTGCGGGATACCTTTGAGGATGTTTTAGGGTTGACGAATGGGAGGAGGGTTTTGGCGGCTCGGCTTCTTGGATTAAGTTATGAAACACTGACAAAATGGATGGAAGCGGTTGGAATGGAGGTTGAAGAAGCCGTAAGGCCCAAGGAAGAAACAGGGCTGGGTCACTCCGTTGCTGCAAAATTAAGACGCGCGTTAGAAAGGCTTCCGGAAGGAAGTCCAGAGCGATTGGATCTTGCATTACAGGATTCAGAACTTCATTTTGGAGGGGATATGACGAGGGACGGGGATCCACTCCGAGCCTTCATGACCAAGTATGGAAGGGACCCTGAGGTTAAGGCTATTTTGACGCGATTGGTGGTTCATGCGATGGAGGCTCAAGGAGGATTTGAGCCTGCTGCGGCCGCTCGTTTAGGAATAACGACAAGGACTTTGAGTGAGTATTACGAGTTGCTTGATATTAATAAGAAATCGTTGTCATACGACGAATTATCACGTTTTAAAAGAAAATGCGAAGAACTTTATTCGGGGGGAATTCCTAACATCAAAGAGGTCGTATTGAGCTTAGGTTACACAAGTGTGAAAGGGTTTATGACCCATGAGCTTAATCGAGAAAATCGTGAGCTTATGGGGGAGATCAACAGAATATGTAAGGCTGCATTGGACGTTACAAAAAATTTCAGACGAGCCGCAGAAGTCTTGGGTGTAAGTGCTGCTTTTGTTTCAGAGCATGCTAGACAGGCAGAATTAGCGGCGTCCAGCATTGGATCAGCAGAGAAAATTTCTCAGGTGATTCACATGAGTGCCGAAGTGAAAGAAGGGTTGCCTCAACCGGGCGAGACTTGTTCACTCCCTGGCAATGGCCAAGAAAGAAATATTTATGAAGTTTTGAATCATAAAAGTATCACCGTCACCATGACGGATGGAGAAGTGACCTTTAGCCAAAGCGATGCATTAGCTGTTTTGGAAGAGGCTTTGGGGATTGAGCCCAATCAGAGAGAAAAATTTTATGAAGCTTTAGAAGAAACCATACGCAATCGTGAAAAATTAAAGGGACGAAAGAAGTTAAGCGGGACGTTCACCCTTTATTTAGGGGATGTTGAGACAAGCAGAACAGAGCTAGAAAAAGAAGCTTACCGGACATTATTTGGAAATCATAAAAAAGATCATCAACTTTATTGCAACATCCGAGCCCTCCTGAATATTCAAAATAAAACACACCGCCGAGCGCTTTTTCTGACGGGTTTTTCACACGAAATGGTTCACGAGCTTTTACCGGAGAAAGATCAGAAAGGGGAAAAGTTAAAAAAACTAGAAAAAGCCCTTGTCAAAGAAGATGCTGAAATTTTAAAAACAAAGATTAAAAAGATTAGAGCTTTTGTAAATGAATTTGAAAAAATATGCCAGGGTGATTTGATCCATCAGTTAAAACAAAATCTCCCAGTTAAAAAACATAGGAATTTCCGTTTTGGGATGATTGGACTTGCCGCTTGTATTGGGCTTTCAGCTGTCCTTTATTTTTATCATGCTCGTGATTTCGAAAAGGGTGCTCCAGCGGTAGAACCTCCGATGCCAAGGGTTGAAACGACTTCGCAAGGAACGAATTCTATCCAGGGTTTGAGTAAATACGAAAACGAACTTTTCTTTCGGGATGTTTTACCTGCGCTTAAAGACATGAAGAGAAAAATGCCTTCCAGATATGAGAAATACATTGAACGTTTTATTGAGGCCTTTCAGGATGGGCGAAGGGTTTCTCTATGGAATACGTCTCCTTCTCAAAAATACGAAGCAAGACCCACCGTAACGACTCATCTTAGAACGAAGGAGCTCGGGATTGATTACCCCAGTTTTGTGCAATCTTATCATGAGTCCCCGTTCTCTTTAGGCTCAGCCATTTATCATGAGGTCATACATCTGGATGAACAAGAAGCCCTATTCGAGGAATGGAGAAGATTAGAAGAGAGTATTTTCACTTCTTCTATGGATTTTAAAACGCTTAGGAAGCGCTTCTTTAGCACTTCTGCCGGGGACGACGCGTTTCGAAGGGATTTTTTGCGTTTCGTTGAAGTCACTTTTGAAATTGAGATTCAAGCATGGACGAGACAATATCGATTCGTTCATGAATTTATTCCGAAAAAGGATTGGGGTACAGGCATTTCACGACGGCATTTGGATTGGGCGATGGGTTTTGTTGTTGTGAATGGAAAAGTGGATGAGAATAGGGTGAGGCTTCTTGTCCTTCAAGAATATGGTCTTTACGGCTTCGACAATCGGCAAAGGGCAATGTTCATTATTTTACTTGAGAACGCGATGAGAAAAGGGAATTTCCCTGTTTTTGGGCCCGATGTTGAACGCAGTTTGGAGGGCATGAATGCATATAAAAAATTTATTCCAACAGACCGGGCTTTTTTCTGGGAATATCCCCAATTAATGACAGAGGTTGAAGCCATCCATCTCTCTTTTCCGGATTCTGTTTCCACTCCCTCTCAATTAGTAGAGCTCCCGAAAGAAGAGTGGGATAAAAGGGTTCGTGAGATTAAGTCAGAATACGCTCAGCATCCCGCTTTGGTGGAGGCCAGGAAATTTGCTGAGGAGGTCAATCATGATCCGAACACGTACCTGGAAAAATTTTACACTTCGATCGTAAAGGGACTTTCGAAAGGCGTCCTTTTCCCCTCTTACTGGCTTGCCTCTTTATTGATAAAGCCAGTGGACTGGATTCGTGTGCGTCAAGGGAAAGATCCGCTCAGCAAGGATTTCAAAGAAGACTGGATTGTTCCGTGGATTGAAGATGGAGTGATGTTTGCCCTTTGGATGTGGCTGGGGGACGGAGCTTATGTGGGTGTAAGAACGATTTTTATTTTGCCTCATGGGCTTCAGAAGCATGAGAATATTGATGGAAAGCCTGTGACTCTTTGGGAAAAAGTGGCGTTGCCCATCAGAATGTCAGTTGTCTCGCTAATGGGTGTTCTTTCCTTGCATGTTTTGGCATGGGGAGGAATATTTGCTCTCGTGGCGGTGGTGGGGTGGGGGATGGTTTTAAGAGAAAGCCTGAAGGTCGAACCCAATCTCTTTCACCGTAACCCTTTTAAGGGTTTCTCAGTCCAGAAATGGAGACTTGATGCGCTTGGGCTGGTTAGGGGTGATGACGTTTTGGACGGTGAAAATAGGCATCAAGTCCGTACCAAACCATTAATAGGGTCACAAAAACCAATAAAGCCAACATTATGGTCATACTATTCATCGCTCCTTTTAGGGCAGGTCACAATAGCTGCCAAGAATGTTCCGATAATCAGTGTGATCGCAGTTGTCTTGGCGACGATACTTAATTTGATGAATAACTCCCCCGCTATGGCTGCTCCCACCGCGATCTGCACGATCGTCATGAGCGTTTTTGCAATCAGTTCCCTTCTACCGAGATTAAAGAATTTATCCATATCCACCCTCAGTCTAGTTCCAGCGGTGGCGGAAATCAAGGATAAACCAGTGAGCCGGTTTATCGGTGCTGCTGTTGGTTTAGGGCTTCTTCTTGTTAGCGTCCTTCTCCTTGCCAAATTACTGATCGTTGTTGGCCCAGCCAGCCTCATTATTTTTCTCCCCAGCCTTGTCGCCCATATCTCATCGAATCGCTGGGTCACCTTGCATCCCGACACAGAGTTTGGGAAAGGGGTGTTGGGGGGTGAAAAAGAAATACTTGTCGTGCCCGTGAAGTCTGATCCTGCTGAAACAGAAAAGGCGGTACTCTCGGCCGAGGTTCCTCGAGAAGAAGAAGGGGCGGATCTTCCTACTCTCTTAAGCAGAGCTTCAAGAGCCAGAAGTGCCACCTTATTAGGATCAGGCGAAGTGGCTCTGGCTGCAGCGTCTTTAGGAGGAATAAAAGAACGTCTTGTCCGACTCTTGAGAGGGGAGTCTTATACTTCAGAATTGAATCGTCCGTTCGTGAATAGGGTGATGGAATTGGTCAGAGAGGGTGAATACACCCGAGCGGCCTTTCTTCTCCAAGAGGGTCGAAAGCGGGAAGAGATTGAAGTTCTTTTAGCAGAAATTTTAAGAACGGACACAAGTCTCCATGCCTTTCAACTACTCGCCCATATTGATTTATCTTTAGCCCTCGATGCCTTCATGCGGGCCTTTGCCTTTCGCGACGGAAAACTCGATCCGGACACTGTTCACTTTGTAATGACGATCTTGAGTTATATTCAAAAAGAGAAGCTATCCGATGTTAAGAAAGGACTTTCAGAAGGGCAAAGTCTTCGAGAGGCCTTGCCTGTTTCTGTGTTCATGCTTGCAAGGATGGGCTCGGATGAACGGTATCGACCCTTCTATGAACGAATGAAAGCGAGGGCTCAGTGTTTTCTGGAAGTAGATCCAGAGGCCTTAGAAAAAAATTATGCAGAAGCCCAAATGACGAAACCTGTCATAGCTAGGGTCAAACAACTCTTTGACATCATCGATGAATGGACGACAGCGGGTACTGATCGCACGGTTTCATCCCTTGCTCAAACAGGCATAACACATTCTTTTGAAGAAACCGTCAAAGAGGTTGATCTTGTGACAGAGCGATTGACCGCAGAATATGATACCGCTTTAGGAGGAGGCCAACTCATGAGAGATCTCTCAGATTTTTGTTTATTGGGGCGATCTCCCAGCTTGGTCATTCGGATCTTGCAACAATTTTCGAAACGGGATCGCAAAAAATATAACCCCTTTGAAATATTAATAGAATTACTCTGTGTGCAGTCCCCTTTAGAGGTAGCGACTTTTCTATACATTCTGGAGCGGGGGCAGGCTGAATCTATTTTGACAAGGGATGTTAGCTCTTTACGAAGTCCACGCCTCTCGGTGGGATCAGAATTTTATTCGCTCGGCGATTCAGAGGAGAGAATGGAATTTGTATCGAGGACTTTAGCTTCTTTAAGCCAAAAGGATTTCGATAGGGCTCTTGAAAGTGTGGATGTTCTTGCCAGGGATGAGAAACTTGTGCAAACAGGCTCCCGTCCGTGGATTCAGGCCGTTTTGACATCTCCCCCACCACAGGCGATAGATCCCATCACTCGAATCTACCAAGCGCTAGAAGGGATTTCTGGCTACAACTCTCATCAAGAATTCTTGATCAGTGGTGTTCTGAGGGTTGAGGATTTATCACAAGACGAGAGAGCACATGCCATTGGCCGTTGTAGAAGAATCATCGGTTTGAGAGAAGAGGATAAAGTCAAAAAGGCAAGGGACGTAAACGTCTTGATTGCCGTGATGGACTTAGAAGGGGCACAAAGGCAGGCGATTACAATGTTGGGAAGGTTGGGAGCTACGGAGGCCATGGATGATCTTTTTTCTTTAATAAGGCGAAACG
>JACPWU010000040.1 GCA_016196885.1 Chlamydiota bacterium
CGCATTTCATCTGAGAATAGTCTTTAGTTATTCTTATACAATAAGTTATGATGACTTGTAGTCGCCCGATTCATCGGGCAGCCCCATAAATGGGGCGACTACAAGGGTGATTTTCATCCCCCTTTGTGACTGAAAGTCATGTATGTTTCTCATCAGATTTCGTCGTGAGTCCGCCTAAGGCGGATTGGATGCGAGGAAGACGACCGAGGCCATGCGAGGCATACCTGTAAGGTATGTCGAGATTTTCTGAAAGTTCAGATGGGCTAAGATGTTGCGTCTCGGTTCTCATTTTCTATCTCTGTCCTTGGGTTCGATGCAGATGGGATTATGACTGACGCCTGCACTGGGTCAAGGGCCTACAATATCCAACAATCCTTCAATGATGCGATTAACCTCTTCCTCTCCTAGATTTGAGAGTTTTTGGCCGAGGCGCTTGACGGAAAGGGTTCGGATTTGCCCAATTTTAACCCAAGAAGGTTTTGGCAATTGCTTTTCTTCTAATTCGTAGGTAAGGGGAAAAGGAATTTTTTGAGGTTGACTGGTAATGGCTAAAACAATCACAAGCTCTGAGCGACTGTTAAACATCTCGTTACTGATGATGAGTACAGGTCGGTGTCCTGCTTGTTCTCTACCCCTGGTGGGCTCAAGATCTGCCCAATAAATGTCTCCTCTTAGCATTCTAATCTATCATACCATTTGGTACAATCAAGATTTTTAATCTCGGAATCCTCAGCTACAAAAACTATCCAAATTTGTACACTCCCCTCTTTCTGTTCAGAAATGGCCGTTTATCCACAGAATCACTTCATCCTTCCATGAGTTCACTTATTTCTTATCTTATTCTTATAGAATTAGTTAAGAATTTTTATAAGATTGTTTTTAAACTTGGCATGGGACTTTCTATATCAAGGTCTTGAGTGCTTCCTCGTTCCCACCCACAGGAAGGATGCCAAGAGAAAATGGATACTTCCTGTGGGGAAATTTTTGGTTGAAAAGGTCGGGTCCTATGGAGAGTCATCAAAAGACCGTGCTGGTGGTGGATGATGAAGAGAGCATTCGCGAGTCTTTAAAGATGATTTTGGCGGATCGGTATAAAATTCTAACCGCCTCCAGTGCCGAAAATGCCCTCCAATTCCTTCAGCAAAATTCCCAAGATGTGGATGTGATTTTTTCGGACATTCTCATGCTTCAGATGAACGGCATTCAATTGCTCGAGGCCATTAAGAAATCGCATCCAAATTCTGAGACTATCATCATGACGGCTTATCCAACCTTGGATACGACCTTGGCTGCTTTGAAATTGGGTGCCTCAGATTATATTTTAAAGCCTTTTGCCGTGGATGAAATTTTAGAGGCTACTCGGCGTGCCGTGGAGCGCAAGAAAACCGTAGTCCGCAATCAGGAAAAAATAAGAGAGTTGACCACGGCCATTCAAAGGAATTATGAAGGGACCACAAGGGCCTTGATTTCCGCGATCAATGCACGCGATCAATACACAGGCGGGCATTCCAATCGGGTCTCGAAGATGATGGGGCGATTTGCAAAATTTTTGAATTTGGATCCGGAAGTTTCTGAAAAATTGGAAGTGATTTCCTATCTTCATGACATTGGAAAGATAGGGGTTTCTCAAGAGATTCTGAATAAGACTGAGGAGCTCACCCCTGAGGAATATGAGGAGGTGAAGCTCCATCCTTTTATTGGCTATAAGATTTTGCAGCCAGTGGATTTCTTGAACGATTGTTTGGATGTGATGCTTTACCATCAGGAGCGTTTTGATGGGAAGGGGTATCCGGCCGGTCTCAAGGATTATGAGATTCCGTTGGGGGCTCGGATGCTTGGAATTGTGGATGCCTATGATGCCATGACCTCGACGAGGCCCTATCGAAAAAAATTAACGCAAGAGACGGCGTTTCGAGAATTGAAGGCCGAGGCGGGTTCTCAATTTGATCCGGAGTTGGTGGAATCTTTTATCAAAATGGTTTCGCAAGTGGGAGAGCCGGTGGTGGCGAAGACGGCTTGATAATAATATCAAAAATCAAAGATCAAATATCAATTTCAATGATCTTTCGAAATCATCGTGTGCGATGAAAGTTCTCCCCATCATGCTTTTTTTGTAGTCGCCCGATTCATCGGGCAGCCCCATAAATGGGGCGACTACAGAATGAGCTTCACTTTCATAGCAAAATGACGGATCAAAATTTAAAATGGTTCCGATGTTATTGCGTGGAGGGATTTTTGGATTTTGAATTAGAAATTAGTGTTGCCACTGGTCAACCTATTCATTCGTGCCAGTGATGTAAGGGTGAATGAGAAGCACATAAAAAAAAGGGGGGATACGTGAAAAACTTCAAAGGGGGTTTTTTTCTTTTTTATTATTTTTGGTTGCTGATTTTCCTCTTTATTTCCCTCCATGATGCCTACCCGATTTCCTTTCGTCTTTATGATGAAGGGGCCAAGGCCCAAGGCCAAGCAGGCGCCTTTACGGCTCAAGCGGATGATGCCTCTGCGCTTTATTATAATCCAGCCGCGATCACGCAATTGAAGGGGGATCAGGTTTTGTCGGGGACGGAATTTCTCCTTTTGAGTACGGATTATACGAGTACGAGTGGGGTCGAAGAATCGGACACCAATGATTGGGCGATTGTTCCTCATTTTTATGCGGTGCATCACGTGAATAAGAAGTGGGCGGTGGGCTTTGGGACCTATTCTCTTTTTGGTTTGGCGACAGAGTATAGCGACACGGGTGTTTTTCGATATGTCGCGACCAGCTCGGAGTTGAGAACGATGACGATCAGTCCGGCGATCGCGTATCAAATCCTGCCGCAACTTTCCTTTTCAGCGGGGCCTACATTTATCGTGGGGACTTTGGATTTGAGGAGCAAAGTAGATTTTGGGGCGTTGGCGGGTTTATCCGGTGCTCTGGATGGGGACTCAAGATTAGCGGGGGATGGAGAGGGGTTTGGATTTCAGGTCAGTTTGCTTTTCGAACCCCATCCACAGCATCGGTTGGGACTGATGTTCTTGAGCCCTGTGGATTTTGATGTGGATGGCAGTGCCACGGTGTCCAATATTCCCTCCTTTGTGGGGGTTGGTTCTACGGTGACGGGCGATTTTTCGAGTGAATTAGATTTACCGGCGGTTTTGAGATTTGGCTATGCCTTTTTTCCGACCCATCGCTGGAAAATTGAATTTGATCTGGATGGGTCGAATTTTAGTACATTCGAGGATCTTCCCATCACCAGCACCAATCCTTTGGTGGGTTCCCAGAGCGTTCCCAAAAATTATCAAGATGGGTATGTCTTTGCCTTGGGGACGGAGTATGAATTGAATGAGGATTGGACGGTGCGTTTGGGGTATGGGTATATAAACCTGTCTCTCGCATTCTCTTCTCTGTCCTTGGGTAAAAACTCCCTCTGGGAATGAGGAAGGAAATGAGGCTTCTCTCCTATATGAAAGCACAGCCTGTCGTGTTGATCGTGGATGATGAGCGTGGGCCCCGCGAATCTCTTAAAGTGATTTTGAGTGGTGAATACGAGCTTCTGTTGGCCTCGGATGGACGCCAGGCCTTGGAGTTGGTGAAAAATCATCCGGTGGATGTGGTGGTTTCGGATCTTAAAATGCCCGAGCTCACCGGCATTGATGTTCTAGAGGGTGTAAAGGCTTGGGATCCCACCATTGAAGTGATTCTCCTCACTGCCTACGGTTCTCACGAAAATGTGGATGCTGCTATCGAGCGCGGTGTTTTTGAATTCTTAAGCAAACCCTATGATATTCACCGTGTGAGAGAGGCCGTTCGTAAGGGAATTGAGAAAAAACGCGGCCTTTCCTTGAGTTGATTTTTTCGCTTGAGGGTAAAAGATTCTTTCCTCATAGACTTCCTTTTCATAGAATGGTTTCCATGAAAGACCAAAAGCCTTTGATGGAACATCATGTCTCTGCCGGGGGCGTGGTGTACCAGAAAAATAATCAAGATATGGAAATCCTTCTCATTGCCAAAATGGCAAAAAAGGTTTGGTGTCTCCCCAAAGGGCATGTGGAAAGGGGAGAAAGTTTTGAAGAGGCGGCTCGGCGAGAGATTGAAGAAGAAACAGGGATTCAAGCTTCTCTCGTGAAAAGCCTGGGGGATGTCTCTTATCAATATGAAGACCGGTGGGAGAAAAAGAAAATCTCAAAGACGGTTCATTTTTACCTCTTTTCTTATCTTGAAGGGATGTTAAAGGGCTCTGACCGTGAAGTAGAGGAGGTACGCTGGTTTAAGTTAGATGAGGTTCTTTCCTTCCTGACCTATTCCGGTGAGAGAGAGATTTTTAAGCGGGCGTTAGAGATTTTAAAAGGTCTTTAAAATTATTTATGATATAAATTATTCTTGTTGTAAAGTATAATACCTCGCATGGCCTCGGTCGTGCAACCTTCCCTCCAAAGCGGACTCGGACGCTCTCGCAGTGGAAATTTGATGAGAGATGTGGGTTAACCCGAATAGGTGAGATTTTGATTCAACCCATATTTTGCAATAGACGCGAGAACTCAAGAGCAAGAGCTTGAGCCAGACAGGCCTTTGCAGTCCCTGTGGGATTGGCCTGAAGAAAACGTAGGCATACTGTTCACCAGTATGTCGAGGCTTTCTGAAGGTCAAGATGGCCAAGATGTTGCGTCGAATTCCGCGGCCTATTGCAAATTCTGGGTTCAATAGGGAGTTTTGCGACGACGCTGGCGTAGCTCAACGGTAGAGCACCTGATTTGTAATCAGGCGGTTGCGGGTTCAAATCCCATCGCCAGCTAAAATGTCCATGTTTGATGGTTGCAAAGGAAGTTCAAGGAACTTCTTTTGAGGGCATCAAGAAGGATTTGAACAGGAGGCCCGACCTAATATTAGCCAATCTGCCGGTGGCAGATTGGCTAGTCCTTGAGAGGGCCGGGAGGCTACCGGAAGACGAGGCCTCGAGGCCGAGTCTGGAGGAGCCAAATCCCATCGCCAGCTAAAATGTCCATGTTTAAATAAGCAGGTTGCTGAGATTTAATTTCAATGGCCCTTTTGGGGGGCATCGTGTGCAATGAAAGCTCCACCCGCCTCCCTTATTTTGTAGTCGCCCCATTTATGGGGCTGCCCGATGAATCGGGCGACTACACAGGCTTGAACGGGAGAGAGGAATCCAACATCCATCATTCATGATCTATCATCCACTTTTATAACAAGAAGTAGGAAAAAAATAATTTTTTCTTGCCAGATTCTTTATTTTTTTGTATAGTTTCCAAAATTCAATAACTCTCTTAGGCACTAAAAAGTACCGTCTTTTTGTGCTTGAGGGAGTGTTTTTGCTTTTTATTTTCTGATGGATTCAAACGTTCAACCCATATTTTGCAATAGACGCGAGAACTCAAGAGCAAGAGCTTGAGCCAGACAGGCCTTTGCAGTCCCTGTGGGATTGGCCTGAAGAAAACGTAGACATACTGTTTACCAGTATGTCGAGGCTTTCTGAAGGTCAAGATGGCCAAGATCTCAAGCTGTTATAGTCCCTGTGGGATGCGTCGAATTCCGCGGCCTGTTGCAAATTCTGGGTTCAAGGTTGGAGCAGATTCTCCCATCAATTTTTTCAGGGTTTTTTCGCTTCCAGGACCTTTATTCAATAAGTTAGGTATTTTAAGGTTTTGTCTGACCCTTTTTTTCTGATGTTGAGTCAGGAAGTTGAGCTAGGGCAGGTACCAAAGTGGCCAACTGGGCCAGACTGTAAATCTGGTGGCTATGCCTTCGAAGGTTCGAATCCTTCCCTGCCCAAAAAGCAGGGTGTAGGGGTTAGGGTGTAGGGTATAGGGAAATAATGATTTTAATTAAGAACATTATTCCCTACACCCTAACCCCTACACCCTATTCCCTACTTTTATTGCGGGAGTAGCTCAATGGTAGAGTCCCAGCCTTCCAAGCTGGTCACGCGGGTTCGATTCCCGTCTCCCGCTCAAGGCAGAGCTTATATAAAAGCAGGGTGTAGGGGTTAGGGTGTAGGGTATGGGGAAATAATGAAAATAATGATTTTAATTAAGAACATTATTCCCTGCACCCTAACCCCTACACCCTATACCCTGCATTTATAGCCGAGATAGCTCAGCTGGCAGAGCACGTCCTTGGTAAGGACGAGGTCACGGGTTCGATTCCCGTTCTCGGCTCGTGATGAAAAGCTTAAAGGAATTAGTAAATTTAAGTCGGGTTCAGGTCTATAAGGTTTATGCAAGGGAATCGAATAGGAGGCCCGACTTATATTAGCAAATCATGCAGTGCATGATTTGCAATTCCTTAAGAGGGCCGGGTGGCCGACCGGAAGACGAGGCCTCAAGGCCGAGTCTGTAGGCGCCGATTCCCGTTCTCGGCTCGTGATCAAATGCAGTGTTAAGCACTATTAACTGGTTTTAATGGGAGAAAAATTTCATGGCCAAAGAGAAATTTGACAGAAAGAAGCCACACGTCAACATTGGAACGATCGGGCACGTAGATCATGGAAAAACGACCTTAACGAGCGCCATCACAAAAGTCCTATCGAAGAAGGGACTCGCACAGGCGAAAAGCTA
>JACPWU010000001.1 GCA_016196885.1 Chlamydiota bacterium
CTGATTCCAATTTCTCTGGCAAGATTTGCGACAACGCCGAGAGATCCCTGGTTTTGCGCAAGCATGTATAGGAGGGAGTTGAAGGCGCGGACATTTTCTTCCTGGATCAACGCTTTGATGTCTTTGGTTAGGTAAGTGCTTACAATGTTGTCCAGGAGTTCTGCTTTTGACGGGAGTGAGTTTCGATGGATTAGTCCTGGCATGCCACCCCACTGGCAGTAAGTCTCTAGTTTAAATGAAGGAATTTGTTGGAGTTCTTCGAAAGAAAGGGGATAAATCATGGTTTTCTTAAAACGTCCAACCAGACTTTCTTTTAGGTGTTTATGAATTTCAATCGAAGAAGATCCTGATGCAAATATTTTTACCTTGGAGTTGCTGTCATATATGGCCTTAAAAATTTTAAAGGCATTTTTCAAATAATGAAACTCATCGATGAATACGATTTGAGCCGCTGAGGAAAGTTTTTCAAAAATCTCCTTCTCGTTTCCAGCCAGTTTTTCAAGATCCGAAGCGAGTTCTAAATTGTAAAATTGGGTCGAATATCCCTTTCCTTTTGCTTCTTTTTCAAGTTGTTTGAGAAGAGTAGATTTACCCACTTGACGCGCTCCAAGCAGGACGGAGATTTCTGGTTCTGAGATTTCATGCTGTAACTGGTTGAAGGCACGTCGCTTAATTTCCATGGAACCATTCTAGCATGGGGTGATGGAATAGTTCCAGTTGATTTTTACAGGTATTTTCTCTGATAAGTGTTTGACATAACATTTTGATAGAACGTATGATGTGTAGAAATAAACAATTTGTTCAGTCGAGTGAATAAAATGCAAAAAAACAGGAAGGCCAAAAATTGGGTTTTAGAGTTGGAAGAAATTATGTCCCGTTTGAGAGCGAAAGGGGGGTGCCCCTGGGATCGGGAGCAGACGCATGAAACGCTTAAGAAGTATTTAATTGAGGAGGCGTATGAATTAATGGATGCCATTGATGATCAGGATACGCATGCGATGGCAGATGAATTGGGGGATGTTCTTTTACAAGTGGTTTTCCATTCTCAAATGGCCAAGGAAAAGAAGAAATTTGATTTACAGAAAGTGGCCAGGCTTTGCTGTGAAAAACTGATACGTCGACACCCACACGTTTTTGGAGATGTGAAGATTAAAGATTCATCGGGAGTCAAGAAACAGTGGGAAGAGATTAAGAAGAAGGAAAAAAGTGGGCTGTTGCGTTCATCTCTTTTGGATGGGATTCCTAGGTATCTTCCTGCCTTGAGTCAGGCAGAAAAAATTCAAAAGAAAGCAGCAAAAGTGGGTTTTGATTGGAGAGAGGTGGATGCAGTGGTGGCAAAAGTAGAAGAAGAATTTCAGGAGGTAAAAGAAGAATTGAAGCGAGGGAATAAGAAGGCGATTCGAGAAGAGATTGGGGATTTGCTTTTTTCAGTGGTGAATTTATGCCGCTTTCATGAAGAATCTCCTGAAGAAGTTTTACGCGATACGGTGAAGAAATTTTACAAGCGGTTTGGATTTATTGAGCAAGAAGCGAAAAAAACGGGAAAGAAAGTAGAAGAATGCTCGTTAGAGCAACTTGAGAAGTGGTGGGGGAAGGCTAAGAAAAAAGGTTCAAAAGTTTAAAGGTTCAAAAGTTCAAAGGTTCAAAAGTTTTGGACTCTTTCCCTTTTTGCAATCCCAAAAAATCCCTCAACTTTTTTACATGCTTCCACATGGATTCTTTTTTACGGGGGTCGTAGAGCAGGTAAGCAGGGTGATAGAGAACCATGAACTGAATGCCTGGATAATTTGGATGAATAAAAAAATTTCCGGCTTCTTGCTCCATGGAAAAATTTTTCTTCTCCGGAATCATATGTTTGAGCGCGGTGGCTCCTAAAAGTAAAATGATTTTGGGTTTCACAAGCTCTATTTGGAGGTTTAAATAAGGACGACAGGTTTTAGCTTCTGCTTCTACAGGCGCCCTGTTATTGGGAGGACGACATTTCACTACATTGATAATAATCATGTCTTTGTTGGTATCGAGGTTAATGGAGGCCATGATTTTATCTAACAACTGACCCGCTCGTCCGACAAAGGCTTTTCCTTGTAAATCTTCTTGTTCTCCAGGGGCTTCGCCGATGACTAAAATTTCAGTTTGGGGATTGCCTCGGTCAATGACGAGATGGGTTCTTCCCTCATGAAGACCACATTGGGTGCAGCCTACCTCCAGAAATTTCTTGCGAAATTCCTCGTAAGAATTTGCGGCTAAAACGGTGTTTTGGGCTTGGTCAAAGAGGTCAAATTGCATGGGAAAAGCGTACAGCGTTTAGCGTTCAGCGTACAGAAAAAAATAATAGGCATATGCACTCGATATCTTGGGTTCAAGACGTTAAGGAAAGTTGTAGTCGCCCCATTTATGGGGCATGCATGGATTGCCCGATAAATCGGGCGACTACAAGTGCAAAAAGCTTAGCTCTCAAGCAGTTTTAGGATGCTTTTGGGTTCGAGGGGGGCGTGGAGGGTTTCTAAATTTTCTTTGAGGTGTTCATGCAATTTCATGCCGACCAGGGCAACAGTGATTCCGGGAGTGGAGCGGACAAATTGAATGGCTTTTTGGGCAGGGGTGGGAAGGGTGTCGAATAATTCCTGAATGGAATGGGGGATTGCCTGTGAAAGTCTTCCTTGAAAGAGAGAGGCGCTGGACATGACCATCATCCCCAGTGATTTTGCAGCTCCGAGAATGGAAATCCAAAGGCCATTTAATTCTTGATTTCTGTGAACGGAGGCTTCGGGGAGGATGAGATTGTAGGGGAGTTCTAGGGCTTTGAAATGATGGTTTTCTCCGGCAAGGTCTTTCGCGATTTGGATCAATTCCATTAAACTGAGATAGTCTTGCGATTTTGGATTGGCTCGGAAACCGTTCCATGTGGCCAGGCCATAATATTGAATTTTTCCTCTTTCGACATTTTCTTCTAATTGCTTAAAGGCAGACTCAATTCTTTTGTAAAATTGACTCCGAGAAATGGCGCTCAATTGAATTTCAGGATTGTGGAGGTAATAGATGTCAGCGGTTTTCAATTGGAGGTTGGCCAGACTGGTATCAATCTGGTTTTGAATGTAGCGAGGGCTCATGCAATGACATTCTTCGACCAGTTCTTCTTCGAAAGCCAAGCCTTGTTCCACAAAGTTTTTCCGAAAATAGGCGACAGGGTCTTGGGGTGGATGTTGATCGAAGGGAAGAAATCCTCCCTTGGTTGAAATCAGGATTTCTTCACGTCGAATTTTCCCTTGAGAGGAGAGGTACGTGAGGGCTTTTCCAATCGCTCGTTCGGACCTTTGAAAGCGGTAATTGATGGCGGTGTCAATGACATTGATGCCATTCGCAGTCGCTTCCTGAACTATTTTTTCAACTCTTTGATCTGTTTCAGTGTCTGCTTCACCCAGGTAAGTCCCTAATCCTAAGGAAGAGAGAAAGAGGGGAGGGAGAGGGGAAGCGAGTTTGCGAAAATGATCCGGATGCATTTTTTTCTGAAATTTATCCCGGTATTTTTGAGTGCCTTCAGGCGTGGCAAATCCAACGATGTTCATACAGGTTGTCCATTCAGTTTTAAATAGTATATCATGATTGCTTTTAACCTTGGGGGTGTTGATGCAATCTCAGTGGAAAGGGCCGTATCAATTTTATCAATGTCCAAGGGCGTGTCCTTCTTGCGGGCATGGATTGGTGAGTTCAAAACGGCTGGATTGGCATATCCTGAAAAAGATTTACCATGATTTAGGCGAGACCTGTCATTGTGTGTCTTGCAATATCCGTTTTCGAGCTTTTGGGACGGTGTCTTTTCTTAAGATTTTTATTCTTGTGGCGATTTGGAGTTTTCTGGGATGTGCTGTGATTCTCTTTCTTGCTTTTTGGATTTTTAAGGTGCTGTGGATCCAATGGAGTGGGGTCGCTCTTTTTCTCTTGTATTTGGCGCGTGCACATCGGATTTTATTTTCCACGGCAGCAAGGCTGTGGTGGAAAGAGACAAGGCTTGAGAGAATACTGCTTTATGAGGGTGAGATCCCTCGTCGCCAAGACTCCTCGGGATGACCCAGGCTGTCCTATTCGGACAGCCTGGGTCATTTTTTTCTTGATTTGAAAAGGCTTTTTCAATACCCTGAAGGCCAGGTTTTTTTGGACGAGGGAGGAAGTGAGTATGATGACAGAAGTGAATGACAAAGTTGCTCAAGCCAAGGGAGTTGGGAAAAAGGGATCTTGGCTTTCTTTGGAAGATATGGATTTACCCACCGGTAAAAAGGTGCGGTTGCATCGTTTGCTTTATGAACACGGTCCCAAAAATGGGACTTTGATGGTATTGCCCATTGATCAGGGTCTGGAACATGGTCCCCGTGATTTTGCGACTAATCCTCCGAGTGCGGATCCAGAATTTCAGTACCGTTTGGCCCTTGAAGGAGGCTACTGTGCCATCGCAGTTCAGGTCGGCTTGGCTGAGAAATATCAGAATAAATATGCTGGAAAAGTTCCCCTTATTTTAAAATTGAATGGTAAAACAGAAGTTCCTCCGGATGATGAGGCCTTTAGCCCTCTCAACGCCTCTGTGGAAGATGCGGTGCGGTTGGGAGCAGATGCGGTGGGCTATACTATATATGTAGGGTCTCCCTCCCAAGATCGAGATTTTGCTCAGTTTCGAGGGGTGCGCCAAGATGCCCAGCGTTATGGGATTCCTGTGATTGTGTGGGCCTACCCCCGCGGTCGAGAAATGGATAGGGACAAGGGGGGGCGTGAGAGTATTTATGCGGTGGATTATGCGGCCCGCGTGGCTTGTGAATTGGGGGCCGATGTGGTGAAGGTGAATTTTCCTAAAATTGATGAGAAAAAGCAGGCCCAGTATCCCAAGCCGTATGACACGATGAAGGCAACAGAGTTGGAATTGATGAAGAAGGTGGTCGAGTCGGCAGGCAAGACTTTGGTCCTTTTGTCTGGCGGAAGCAAGGTGGGAGACGAAGAGCTTTTGCGCAAAATTAAAGTCGCCATGGATGCAGGGGTGGTAGGTATTATCTTTGGCCGCAACATGTGGCAGAGAAAATATGAAGATGCCATTCGAGCTTCGAAGAAAGTGACGGAACTTTTAAAGGGGTATGCGAGATAGGAGTTTTCAATGTTAGAACATGAGATTACAGTAGGAATTGGGGGGGCGGCGGGTGATGGAATTGCTTCAACAGGAGATACACTTTCTAAGAGTTTTTCTCGTGCGGGCATAGATATTTATGTCTATAACAGCTATCAGTCTGTGATTCGAGGGGGTCACGTGTGGTTGAGGCTTCGAGCCTCCCAAGAGAAGGTGTCTAATCATGGGGATCATCTGGATGTTGTGATTGCCCTCAATCAAGATACGGTAGATCAGCATGCCTTAGAAGTAGAGCCCGGCGGTGGAATTATTTTTAATTCGGATCGTATCAAGATAGACGAGGCCCATCTTAAAGCGGGTGTTAAGGCTTTCCCCATTCCAGTTCTTGAACTTCTAAAATCTTTTCCTGACAAAAATCCCATTTATCAAAACATTATTGATTTGGGTGCTCTTTTGGCCTTAACCGGTATGGATTTTCAAGTGACGGCCGATTTGATCAAAGAAACCTTTGAAAAAAAGGGTGAGAAAGTCATTGAAACCAATATCAACATGCTCAAAATGGGCTATGACTATGCGAAGAAAAATTTTCAGCCCCTGAGAAAAGCGCTCAAAGGCGATTCTAAGAAACGCATGGTGACGACCGGCAATGAATTGATTGCCATTGGTGCAACGGCGGCCGGTTGCAAATTTTACAGTGCCTATCCCATGACTCCTGCAACTTCTATTCTTCAGTGGATGGCCAATCGGGGCACCCAGTATGGTGTGGTTGTGAAACAGGCTGAGGATGAAATTTCAGTCGTTAACATGGCGATTGGTGCGGGTCATGTGGGTGTAAGGTCTATGTGTGGAACGTCGGGCGGTGGTTTTGCTCTCATGACGGAAGCGGTCGGTGCAGCTGCAATGACAGAGACGCCTGTTGTGATTGTGAATGTCATGCGAGGGGGTCCTTCTACAGGTCTTCCCACCAAAACAGAACAGGGCGATTTAAATCAAGTTCTCGGAGCTTCACAAGGTGATTTTCCTCGGGCCATTATTGCCCCTACCCATATTGTAGATTGTTACAATGTAGCGGTTGAGGCCCATAATTTGGCAGAAATTTATCAATGCCCTGTTTTGATTCTTTCAGATCTTTTGGTTTCGGAACATCATGAAACGGTTTATCTGGATGATATTAAATTTGATGTTCCCATTGATCGAGGTCAGGTTGTTTCAAAGTGGGATGAGTCAAAGGGCCGCTTTAAGAGATATCAGTTTACAGAATCAGGCGTTTCTCCTCGAGCCTTGCCAGGTACAGAGGGTACCCTTTTTGTGGCTGCGACGGACGAGCATGACGAAGACGGAGTTTTGGTCAGCGATGTTTTCACCAATCCTGTCATTCGTAAGCAAATGATGGAAAAGAGAATGAGAAAGCTGGATGAAATTGTAAAGCGCTTTCCCCTTCCCAAAATTTGGGGTGCTCAAGATGCTGAGACTACCTTGATTGGATGGGGTGCCAGTGGCGGTGTTATTCAGGAAGCGATTTCGCTTTTAGCCAAGGAAGGAATTAAGGTCAATCACCTTCAGTTTAAATATTTGTATCCTTTCCCAGGAGAGGCTGTTTTAAAAATTTTGGAGAAATTAAAAACCACCTATATTGTGGAAGCAAATTATACCGGGCAGTTCGCTCGCTATTTAAGGGGAGAAACAGGTTTTAAACCCACCGGACAGATTTTAAAATATGATGGTGAGCCCTTTGAGCCTCTACATATTGTAAAAGAAGTAAAGGAGAAGAAAGCTTATGCCAGAAGTCGCTGAACTTCCCGTATCCCTTTATAAAAGCGAGACCAAGCCGGATTGGTGTCCGGGTTGCGGAGACTATGGTGTTTTGAATTGTCTTCAAAAAGCGGTTTCTAAATTGGGGATTTATCCAAAAGATCTTTTGATTGTTTCTGGCATTGGATGTTCCTCCAATTTACCAGGTTTTATTCATACGTATGGTTTTCACAGCCTTCATGGCCGTGCGGTTCCTGTCGCAACGGGTGCAAAGCTGGCAAACCCGGATTTAAATGTTGTCATCACAGGCGGTGACGGAGATGCCTATGGTATTGGTTTGGGGCACTTTTTGCATGTGGCTCGAAGAAATATCAATTTGACTTACATTGTGATGGATAATCAAATCTATGGATTAACCACAGGTCAGGCTTCTCCCACATCCCGAAAGGGACATAAGACAAAATCTACACCTGCTGGCAATATTGAAACTCCTTTGAACCCATTGGCTTTGGCGATGATTTCAGGCGCTACTTTTGTGGCCCGTGGTTTCTCAGGGGATGCCAATCACCTTTCTGATATTATGGCTCAGGCGATTGCCCATAAGGGATTTTCTCTGGTGGATGTGTTCAGTCCTTGTGTCACCTACAATAAGGTGAACACGTATCCTTGGTTCCGAGAAAATATTTACAAGCTTGAGGATGTAAAACACGACCGCAGTGATTATGAAGCAGCACTTAAGAGAGCCCACGAATGGGACACAAAGAAAATCCCAATTGGTGTTTTCTATCAAACCATTGCTCCAACTTATGAAGAGGAAGACGTCACTTTGAAGAATGTTCGTCCTCTCAAGCAGAAGTTGGGACTCACTTCCCAGCAGGCTCAAGAGATTTTGAAAGAGTTTATTTAAGTAAGCGTTTAGCGTACAGCGTTCAGCGGTCAGGAAAAACAAATCGGCTCCTTTAACTGCCTGCCGCTATCGTCCTGGCTTCATACAAACTTCAACCTTCTCTTTGATCTTGAAAAAAAATCTTGAGGGCTATTCTTCCTTTTTTTCTGATCTTCGACCTGAAGAGGTTCATCGTCTGGCCCAAGTCGCTCAAGAAAAAAATTATAGTAAGGGCGAACTTGTTTTTTCCCGTGGGGAACCCGGAAATGCTGTTTGGATTCTGAAGGAAGGACGAGTTCATCTTCAGAATGTTTCCTACGATGGTAAAGTCATTACTTCTTGTATTATGATTGCTGGAGACGCCTTTTGTTGTTTGCCTGCCTTGGATGGAAAACCCTATACGTCGGATGCGGTGGTGATAGAACCTTCTCTTGTGTTGCGTATCCCCTCAGATTTTTTTAGACAGTTGGCCCGGGAAAATCCGCGTTTTTCTAATAAAGTGATGTGCACCTTCTGTGATCGTCTAAGAGACATGGAAGGGAAAGGCTGCCAGGCTTTTGATCCTGCTGAACTGCGTATGGCCAGACTCCTTCTTACTCTTGGAGAGAAATTCAAGGGAGAGATTCCGCTCACCCGTCAGGAAATGGCCGAAATTGCAGGTCTCACCGTTGAAACTGCTATTCGAATTTTAAGCCAGATGAAAAAAGAGGGCATCATTCGATCTGGCCGAAAGATGACGAAGGTTGTTAATCTCCAGAAGCTTAAAGAGAGGGTGGTGGAATAGAGACAGTGGTGAGGGGTGAGTCCGTGAGGGGTGAGTAAAAAAATAATACCTTCAAAACTCACAACAGACGACTCACACTGCTTTTACTCACGACTCACCCCTCACGACTCATAACTGTTCTCTATGATTTCAATCATACAATGAAGTCCTAAGATTTGTTCCAATAGATGGGGAGATAATATGGAACAATTCTTGAGCCAGATCGGTCCTTTTCAGGTTCTTTCGAGAAAAGAGCTTTTAAACCTTTCAGATCAAACCCACGAGAAGGTTTTTGAAAAAGGAGAGATTGTTTTTAGAGAGGGGGAAAAATCCTCTTTTGTGTGGCTGGTGAAAACAGGCTGGGTGCATTTAGTTCGTCGCAGTTCTTTGGGTCATCTGGTCATCCTCTTTACCATGACGCCTCGTGAGATTTTGTGCGGTGTTTCAGCCTTTGACCAAGAACCTTACGCAGCCGATGCTATTGCCGCGACTCAATGTGTTTTGCTTCAGATTCCAACGCCTCTTTTCGTTAATCTCCTAAATCATCATTCAGATTTTTGTCGTGAAATCCTTTCGATCTGTTCCAAAAGAATTCGTTGTATGGCTCAAAAATTGGGAGGTGCGATGGACCCTGTTTCTCACCGAATGGCCAGACTCCTTCTTGCCTCCTTGGAAGATTTTGGAGATGAAATTCCCTTTACCCATCGCGAGATGGCTCAAATGGTAGGGTCTAGAATAGAAACCTCTATTCGAACTTTTCGTCCTTTAAGAGAAAGGGGATTGGTAGATGTGAAGAGGTCTTGCATTAAAATTATTCAGCCTCTGCGGCTTATTTCAGAGCTGAGTCGCTGGTTAAAAATGGATAAAACAGCTCTATGAGATAGATCATAGAGCTGTTTTCTGGGTCTTGTTATCCTCTTACTGGGTAGCAGAATGAGGATAGGGTCATGCACATTTGTACGAAGTGGAAACTGGCTTTTTTAGGTTTGGTCCTAAGCTTTGGAAGCCCACTCGGATGGTTGTTGATACAATGCTATTCACAGGGGATAGATGGTTTTCCGCAATCTCTTCTTGATCAATGGGATGTATCAGAACCGCTTTACCTTTACCTCACTTTCGGAACGAGTTTTTTCTTCTCTGCCTTTGGTTATTTTGTAGGGCACCTTCTTGAACAAATCATAGAAAAAGATCGCCTCTTAGAAATTAAAACCCAAGATTATATGAGAATTGTTGGGCTTGTCGCTCATGAACTGAAGACCCCTTTAACTTCTGTCAAGGGTCGTTTGGATCTTACTTTGGGAGGACATTATGGGGTTTTGGGGGATGCGTTGAAGAATGCTCTTCTAAAGGCCGTCATTGCATGTGAACAGATTAATCAGATGATTTCTTCTTATCTCAATCTTTCGAGAATTGAACGAGGTGAGTTAGATGTTCATTTGAAGAAATTGAATTTATTAAAAGAGGTGATTGAGCCTGTGACTGAAGAGATGAGAGGAATCCTTGAGAATGATCAGATGACATCTCAGATTCAAAAAAACTTTCGGGGTGATTGTATGATGAGTGGAGATATTCAGTGGCTAAAGGTTATTTTTAGAAATCTTTTAATGAATGCAGTGAGATATGGGCTTTCACATACGGTGATTGAGATTCGTTTGAGTGAATCTTTTGAAAAGTGGCGGGTAGAGGTTCTTAACCAGGGTTGTGGAGTTCCAGAAGAATATCGGGAAAAGATTTTTGGGAGATTTGAGAAGGTCCCTCGCTCAGAAAAAATGGCAGAAGCCGGTTCTGGCCTGGGTTTGTATATTGTGAAGCAGATTATAGAACAGCATAAAGGGGATATTCATTGCGAAAGCGAAATAGGGAAATGGGCCAATTTTATTGTGAGTTTTCCAAAGATCGTTTTGTGAGTCAATTTTGGAAAGGATAAATCTATGGGATATCTTTTTGGGCCTGTCTATTCTTCTCGTTTGGGATGGTCTTTGGGGGTGGATGTGATTCCTCATAAGATTTGCAACTTTGATTGCATTTATTGTGAATGTGGGAAGGGAACGCTTTGGGTCAATCGAAGGGGGCACTTTGTTCAGTTGGGAAGGTTGATAGAGGAATTTGAGAATTATTTAGAAGAGCAAGGAAAAAATTATTTTAATGTGGTGACGATCACAGGCTCAGGAGAACCCACGTTAGAGATTCAACTGGGCAGAGTCATTGACGAGATCAAGAAGAGGCTTTCTAAACCAGTGGCCGTTTTAACCAATGGCTCATGGATGAGAAATGAGGATGTTCAGAAAGATTTAGCCTTGGCAGATATAGTGCTTCCTTCTTTAGACGCTGTGAGTCCGGAGGTTTTTAAGAAAGTAGATCAGCCTTGTTCCGGAATTGAAGTGGAGTCCATTATTTCTGGAATGATTGATTTTCGTCAGAAGTATGCAGAGATTCAATTTTGGTTAGAAATTTTAATGGTCTCGGGCGTTAATGATTCTCCAGAGGAAATTCACTTGCTTAAGAAAGTGATTGATCGAATTAAGCCGCACCAAGTACATGTGGGGACTGTGACTCGTCCACCCGCGTATCCTGAAGCGAAACCTCTTTCTCAAGAGCGTTTGAGAGAGATTCAAGCTTTTATAGTCCCTTCGGGACAGCAATTCCTCTGGCCTGTGTCTCTATTTTCTGACGCTCAGGAAAGAAGCTTCCCAAGGTGTAAACAGGATAGGACAGGGCATGATGTAAATTTTCAAATGGTTCTGGAAACAGTGAAGAGAAGGCCTTGCTCATTGAATCAACTGGTATCCTTGACTCATGGAAGTGAAGATGACCTTTTGCAAGAGCTTAATCGTTGGTGTGAAGAAGGAAAATTGATCCGAAAAAAATACGAGGGACAAGAATTTTTTGCATGGCCGTTTAAACCCTAAAAAAGGAAATTTTCGTGCCCAGTTTTAAAGATAGATTTCATTTGTTTTGTGAAGATCCTTATCGGCTTTTTTTCCCCTTGGCCATTGTTATGGGGATGGTTGGGGTAGGTCATTGGCTTTTTTTTGCGCTTGGCTGGACTTCTTCTTACTCCGGTTTTTTTCATTCCTCTATTCAAATGCAAGCTTACATGGCTTCGTTTGTAGTGGGTTTTTTACTCACGAGTTTGCCACGATTTGCCTCTCTCCCCCATGCAACGGCGGGAGAGCTTTTCACTTTTGCTCTTCTCATTATTCTGGAATGGTTTTTCGCTAGGCATGGGTGGTGGTCTCTTTCTGAGTCTTGTTTTCTGGGTTTGCTGATGACGCTTGGATTTTTTGCCTTCCGAAGATTTTCCAAAAGACGTCTGACAAATCTTCCCCCTGTAGAATTTGTTTGGATTCCGATTGCCTTACTTCAGGGTGCGATCGGTGTCATCTGTTTAATTTTGGGACGAAGGGGCTGGGGTCCTCTTTTTTTACTGAAGGTGGGAAAGCCGATGTTAGATCAGGGTTTTCTGATGTCTATTGTTCTGGGAGTAGGGGGATTTCTTGCGCCTCGTGTGATGGGGAATTTTAGGCCCATGGTGAATGCTCAGGAGATGTTTTTAGGGCAAGGGAAAAAGATGCGGCATCGAAATATTCGCCTACATTTGTTTCTTGGTTTTTGCATGTTCTCGAGTTTTTGGTTTGAGGCCATTTCTTTATCCAGGGTGGCGTATCTATCAAGAGCGGTGATTGTAACTTCTTCATTCTTTTTGAGCCGCTCTTGGAAATTTCCTAAAGCAAAAGACTTTTTTCTTTGGCTTTTATGGATTTCCATTTGGATGGTGATTTTAGGAAGCTGGGCCATTCCTCTTTTTTATCGCTACCGCGTGGAAATGCTTCATATTGTCTTTATAGGGGGATTTAGTCTGATGACCTTTTCAGTTGGGACGATGGTGGTTTTGGGACATGCAGGTGAATCCCAAAGGTTAAAAAAGCCTTTGCCCGTTTTATGGGGTGTGGCGATTGCTTTAGCGATGGCTCTTGTTCTGAGAGTGGTAGCGCCTTTCTATCCAAAGTTTTATTTTCAAATTTTAGGACTTGCCTCTTTCTGTTGGATTTCTGCCGCGCTCTCTTGGTTCGGTTTTATCTTGCTGCGTGTTTTCCGTTTTGTCTCTGTGCATACGTTTGAAAAATTTCATGAAGAGGCTAAGCAAGAATCGCTTGAGCACACAGAGAAATCATCTTTTCATACTGTAAAGTATGCCTCGCATGGCGCGGAGCGTCTTCCTCGCATCCAATCCTCCTTAGGCGGCCTAGCTCAAGAAATCTGATGAGAAACAGACATGACTGTCCGTCAGAAAGGGGGATGAAAATCACCCTTTGTAGTCGCCCCATTTATGGGGCTGCCCGATGAATCGGGCGACTACAAGTCATCATAACTTATTGTATAAGAAAGAGTAAAGACTGTTTTCAGATAAAATACGGGCTAGCAAAAATCAAAACCTGATCTAAATCATGTTTTTATTCTAAAGGATCTGTCACCGTCACAATGGGGTTGTGTGAATTTGAAAGGCTTTCGGTCCAAAAGGGGGGAGGCGTGTGTGCTTGACTCGTCTTACTTTTCTACCCTTTTTGAATGGATCTCGGATGGGGTTGCCATCTCAGATTTGGCGGGGGATGTTCTTTATTTGAATCCTGCGGCTGAAAAAATAACGGCGTTTTCTCGGGAGGCATTAAAGGGTAAAAAATTATGTGAGGCGCTGTGCGGGCATCTGTATGGTTCGGATCCAAGAGATTTTGCTTTGTTCTGTCCCTTGCGCAAGGGGCAATCGTCTGAATGTAGCATTTGCTTTAAAGGAGTTTATCAACCTAATAAAGATTTAAAGGCTCGACATCTTCGAATTCATTGTTTTAGGCCGCCTGTATCAGAAGGGGGCGTGGAAGAGGAAGGTAGACATTTGACCTTGATGGAAGATATCTCCTCAGAAACAGAGCTTGAGGAACATAAAAAGGATTGGCAGAATATGGTGGCGCATGATCTGCGCAGTCCCCTGAGTACTATTTTGGGGGCCCTTCAGTTGTTTCCAACCCTGCATTCCTTTTCTTCGGACGAGAAATATTGGATAAATGTAAGTTTGAATGCTGGAAAAAGAATGATCAAGCTTTTGAACCTTTACCTGGATATTTCAAAACTTGATGCGGGTTTAATGTTGGTTCACTTTGAATCATTTCCTTTATCCCCATTAATTCAAAATTATGTTGATGAAATCATGCCTTTGGTGCGCTCCCGTCAAATGACTGTGCTTGTGAATATTTCATCTCAGTTGGAGGTGTATGCCGATCGCGATCTTTTGTTGCGCGTGGTTCAAAACCTGATAGACAATGCGATTAAATATACATCTGAGGGCGGATGTGTTATTGCCTCCGCAGAACATCTCACTCATCATAGAGGAGTCCGACTCTCCGTGAAGGATACGGGTTCGGGTATTTCACCTCAAGATCTTCCTCATGTTTTTGACCGTTTTTATCAGGCTCGCGTGCGTCAAGAAGGGGGCACTCAGGGAACGGGGCTGGGACTGACCTTTTGCAAAGAGGCATTGAAGGCGATGGGGGGAACCATTGAGGTTTTTTCCAAACAAGGAGAGGGGACGGAATTCTTGGTTGAGCTTATGACAAAAATCGAAACCCCACTTCCTTTTTTCACAGTTGGATAGAGGCTTTGACAAGTTCTCCCAAAGAACGGGTCAGATCAAACCCCAGTTTTTCACAAATATGCTGCATCATGTGATTATCTGGAAGGATTTCGGCGGCGAGGCGGTGGATTTTTTCACAGCGCGCTATTTCAAGGAGTTTTTTCAGGAGCTCTGTTCCTAATCCCTGGTTTTGATAAAAATCATTCACTAAAACAGCAAATTCTGCTTGAGAGGGATCGCGTAATTTACTGAGACGTCCCACAGCCAGAATTTCGTGATTTTCTGTTTGAGAATTTTTCAAATCTGCAACCAGCGCCATTTCGCGGTCATAATCAATAAAACATCGGTGAATCATACGTTCATGGGTAGTACGTTGGTCTAGTTTGAGGGATTCAAAAAAGCGTGAGTAGACGCTTCTTTCTGAAAGTGTTTGATGAAATTGAACCATCAAGGGTTCATCCTCAGGACGGATCGGGCGAAAGGTGATGGCTTGACCCTCTTTTATTTTCCACTGGCTGATATATTGAATGGGATAAGGGCGGATGGCAGTCAAAACTGTTTTTGAAGAAGATGACAAATCTTGAGGACGCAGAATGATTCGGGCGTCTAGAGCAATGATTTGATCAGGGCTTGCAAGTAGGGGATTGATGTCGATTTCCTGAATAGAGGGTTGTTCCATAACCAGTTGACTAAATTGGACTACAATTTTTTCAAGCTCTCCTAGATTAATGGCCTCCTCCCCTCTGACTCCTTTGAAGGCAGAAAATATTTTGGTTCTTTCCATCATGAGTCGGGCCAGGGTGCTGTTGAGGGGAGGAAGGGAGAGGGAATGGTCTTTGAAAATTTCCACCCATTTTCCTCCCAGACCAAATAAAATAACAGGTCCAAATTGGGGGTCGAGGCTGCTGCCCAGAATAAGCTCAAAACCAGCAGTTTGAATCATGGGTTGAACGGTAACCCCTAAAAAGTGTTTTGCTCCTCTTTTACGAGTGACAGAATTTTGGATGCTGTCGAAGGCGCGTTTAACCTCTTCGCTGTTTTTAAGATTCAGCTGAACCCCACCTACATCTGTTTTATGTGTGAGGGTCTGGGAATGAAGTTTGAGAACAACGGGGTAGCCCATTTCCTGAGCGATTTGAGAGGCTTGCTCTGGATTTTGCGCGTGTCGTGTTTGAACAGTTGGAATTTGATATTCCGATAAAATTTCCTTGGCCTCTAACTCTGTTAACAAGGTTCTATTTTGTCGATAGATTTTTTGAATCATTTTTTCAATTTTTGATTTTTGAGAAGACATTTTATCTGTTTCGAGAGAGAAGGTAGGTGTTTCATAAAGATTTTTAAGATGCTGTTGATGTTGCCACATGTAGTTAAAAATTCGTACAGCTGTGTCTGGATAAGAAAAATGAGGAATATGGGCCTCACTTAGAATGTTTTGTCCTTTTGCAACATCCACACCTCCCATCCAACTGGCAAGAATAGGTTTGTCTATTTTGGGAAGATGATCTTTGATCTGTTGTGCTGTTTGCGTAGGTTCTGTCATGGCCTGGGGGGCTAGGATCAGAAGAAGTCCATCGCTCTCTTTATCTTCTGCCGCGATTTCCAAGGCCTGCCGATACTTTTCAGGGCTTGCATCGCCTAAAATATCAATGGGGTTTGCATGGCTCCAGTGAGGTGGAAGAATTTGATTAAGCTTTTGCAAGGTGTTTTCAGAAAGGGGAGCTAACTTTCCTCCTCCCCAGATCAATGCATCTGTTGCAATCACACCCGCTCCGCCCGCATTGGTTAAAATGGCCAATCGAGGGCCTGTGGGAAGGGGTTGTTTTGCTAACACCTCGGCCATGTAGAAAAGATCTGCAATGCGTTCAACGCGTAAGACCCCGGAGCGGCGAAACGCAGCGTCTAGAACTTCATCGCTTCCAGTCAGAGTTCCTGTGTGGGAAGACGCGGCTTTTGAGGCTTCTTCGGTTTGACCTACTTTTAAAACGATAATGGGTTTAGTGAGGGCCACTTCTCGTGCGGCTGATAAAAATGATTTTGCATCTCCAATGGACTCCATGTAAATGACAATACTATGCGTGTTTGGATCATCGCCTAAGTAGTTAATCATGTCCCCCCAGTTGATGTCGAGCATGGATCCTAAAGAAACGAAGGCGCTAAATCCGAAAGACTCTTTCAGGCTCCAGTCCAGAATGGCTGTGCATAAAGCACCGCTTTGGCTGATAAAACCGACATGTCCTGGTTTCGCTAGGGTTCTGGCAAAAGTGGCGTTGAGTCCAGAAATAGGATTCATGACTCCCAGACAATTGGGACCGATGATACGCAAGGAACTCTCTTTTAAATATTTTTGGATTTCATGCTCAAGTTGTATACCCGGAGCACCACATTCTTTGAAACCGGCTGAGATGATGATGGCTCCTTTAACATTTGCATTCACACATTCTTTGACAATAGGAGGGACGGTCGAAGCTGGAGTCACGATAATGGCGAGATCTATTGGGTCTTGAATGGAAGAAAGTGTCGGGTAAGCTTTAATGCCCATGACACTTGGGCGTTTCGGATTTACCGGATAAATCGTCCCTCCAAAAGGATGGCTTAGAAGATTTGACAAGAGGGTGCGTCCCACGCTTCCTTCCTTTTCTGTGGCTCCAATCAAGGCGACATGACGTGGAGAAAAGATCGCATCCAGGGGGTGATCTCGATACCCCAGAAAGTCATGTGAGGGATCGTGAAGGGAGGATATTTTTAACGTTTTAGTCATGTCATGAATCTTTCACTCATCCGATTTTTTGTCAAATTCAGGCGCCTTAACATCCGAAAGATTTTCGTGACAGTAAATGCTAAACCCGCAGGAGTCAGATTGCAGCATGTCTTGGGAAAGCGTTTCGTGAACAGCCTTCCTTATTTTTTCCTTGGACTCAGGCTTCAGATGATGAGGCGTTCCTTCGCCTAGAATATCCTCGATCTTTTCCACAATCTCATTTAACAGATTGTCCAACGTTAAATCTAGTTTCAAGAGAAATCTAGCCATATTTTTCTCCTTTCTTTGAGAGTTCACATCTCCATCCCCATGAGAACATTATAAATGGGAAAGACCTTCTCTTTTTATGATCTATATCATAATAGTTCGGGACAAAAATAGAACTGGATATAAGAATAAAAGGGAAGTAGACTTTCACCTATGGGAAGTTTTATCCATACTGGTTCTAAAATGAGAAAGTTTGTGATAGATTTTCTCGCGGGGGTCTTTGTTCTCTATTCCCTGGTAGGGTATGTGGATTTTCGTTGTCCAGAGCCAGGGAAGAAACAAAATCCAGATGAGGTCAGGGCGATTGTTTCTGCCTTATGCTCGGTTGGACATCCTCATTGTGATCCCTCGCATTCTCCCATTGAAAAGGCCATCGTTCTAAAAAATAATACGGCTCTTGAAAAGCACAAAAGAATATTTCCCTCCTTTAAAGAAGCGGGACATCTTTTTGAGTACTTAAGAAATGATTGGAAAGTGACTGAGCGGTCTCCTCCAAAAAATTTTTCCAGCTGTTTCCATTTATTTATTCCTCATTCTTCTCTCCTGATTTGAAATTCAGGCAACGTCCTTTCTTTGCCTGGATTCTTCTATTCTTGTAAGTCTTTTTGTCTCATTTTTCGAATTTATTAGAGTGGTTTCATAAGGAGTTATAAGTGTTTCTACCCCACGTGGCCTTCTCTTGTTATGAAACATTCATGCCGACTGAGGTCGACACAAAGGGGGATGAAAATCACCCTTGTAGTCGCCCCATTTATGGGGCCGTTGCATGGACTGCCCGATAAATCGGGCGACTACAAGCTATCATGAGTCATTGTATAAGAATGACTAAAGACTATTTTCAGGTGAAAACGCTCCAAATAACCACACAGGAGAGAATATATGTTTTTAATTCGAAATTCTTTAAGAAATCCTTATGGCGTGATTGTGATGGGAATCGCCATTTTTGTCTTGGGCCTGACCGTGATGGGCCGCATTCCGACAGATCTTTTGCCGCAGTTTAAGACACCCGCCGTCCAGATTGTGACTTTTTATCCCGGAATGCCGGCTGAAACCATTGAGCGGGATATCTCTACTCGATTGCAGCGTTGGACAGGACAGTCGGTTGGAATTGAACATCAAGAAGCCAAGTCCATGCTGGGGGTGAGCATTGTAAAAGATTTTTTTCGTTAGGGGATTGATCCCAATTTGGCGATGACGCAGGTGACATCGTATGCCATGAGCGATCTTTATTATCTCCCGCCGGGAACGATTCCTCCGATGGTGATGCCCTTTGATCCGACGGCCTCGATTCCCCTTTGTTTGATGAGTGTGAAAAGCGATATTTATAATGAGACTCAACTTTATGACATTGCGTATTTTCAGCTTCGCAATCGCCTGCAGTCTATTCCTGGAGTGATTGCCCCTGCGGTCTATGGCGGA
>JACPWU010000046.1 GCA_016196885.1 Chlamydiota bacterium
AACTGTAAAAGCGGGTTCATGATGGTTCATCGGCTCTCTCATTGGGGAGACCGTAAATCAGGCAATTTAAAAAACAAAAAATTGCTAAGGGGGAGAATTTTTCCTTGACTTACTTTTCCATAGACATTCCCGCAGGTTTCAACGAAATAGCCCCTGTGGGGTAAGCGGGAATCCAGGTGGATGGTCCCCCCGATTAAACATGTCCCCGAGAGTTTAAATCGGGGAACACTCGGGGATGACCTGATTTGCAGGTGCTTTGATCCCATGGTAAGCTTTCACAAGCGTCACTAACACGTAGCAGAATAACCCTGATGAGAAACGTAGACTACAAAGCAGGCTACTGAATGTTTTTACAAGCAGGGGTTAAAAAGATCTCTTTCTAATAGAATATGAGCAGAGCGTAAATTTTCTTGAGCATATTTCAACCATCTTTGTGCTTCATCTTTCATAAACCACTTCTCCGCGTTTCACTTCAGAAAGAAAAGAATCATTTTCGACTCCCATTCTGATGGGAAAAATATCTACAGCAATTCTGCGCGAAATAGGTCGAATGTCTTTACGATATTTTAAGGCCAAGGACAGATAAGATTGGTGACTATCCTGAAAGACTGCAACATCTAAATCATGGGGATTTAAAGAATCCAAAAAAGAACCGAAGATTACAATTTTTCTGATTTCTTTTTCTACAGCTAAATATAAAACCAGATCTCTTTTTATCTCTTTTTTTTCGTCTTCTGTCAGCACATTGTCACCCCCTTCGCCACTCTTACAAAAAAACCTCAGCAGATTGAATCTAAGCAGACTGTATTAAGAGTTCAATACCTGCATTCGATCTCGCAAAAATTCTGGAGCCAGATCAGCTCCATTTTTCCAGACCAGGGTTTCTAGTTCTGGATCTACTCGAAAGGATTTAAATCTTTTAATATTTTTTAATGGCTCAAACATCTCTCCATAGAGTTCGTCTTTTAAATCTACGATCCCTTCAGACCCGTCATTGAGCCGCAACCAAATCATATATTTTTTTTTATATTTTGCTTTTACAATATGTAAAATCATATTTTCACTCTAAGGGTGGAATACAACGAAGAGGGCTCCTTTTTCTTGCCCGATCCCAATCATCCATCAACTCACTCAGATGAATTTTTCTCCACGCATTCACCAATCCCAAGGCTCGTTTGGACAAAGATCCTTTGATAATTTTTCCGCTTTCGATCTCAATCACGGCCTCCTCACCGCCATACTTGGCGTGAAAATGGGGTGGAGCATGATCATTCCAATAAATCGCAATGAGAATTCCGAAAAACCTACTAATGATTGGCATGAGCTGATTTTACCATAAAAAGAGATGGACTTTTCAAAAAAAACTTAAACTCATTACATGCTTTTTTCCGTCATCTCCGTCGTTTCACGAAATTTCTGCATCCTATCACGCCAATGGCTTACGCTTGTGAAGGGCGTGACTTGATGCTCGCCCAAATCCACAAGCAACCCTTTTAGCTCATCAGCTTTAAAACCATGCTGAAGCAATGCTCGCGTCATTGCTTCGGCATCCCCATAACAAATAGCTGCCATCACGGAAACCATCTCTTGACCGTACATAAATTTATCAAAGAGCCCTTGAATGGGCTCGTACAAGTTTCTATTTTCACGATGCCCCAGCAGCCACTTTTCCACTTCCTTCCCCTGAAAAAGTTCCCTCACTTTTGTATCAACTGCAGCTCTCGCATCCTGCTCATTCAAATCTGTCAGGAAAAGAACTCTATCTTGAGGAATGTGATGTTCCTTGCAAAGGGCATCAAACTCTTCTCTAGATCTTTTTCGTTCCACAAAAACCATTTTGCGATTTTCTGTTCCAGATTCTTTAATGAATTCTGTCGGACTCAAGCCCCCCAAACTTTGAACCAGTAAATCCATATCGGGGAATAGACACACAGGTTTTTGATCTGCAGATGGTTTTAAGGCCCCTAAAACTTTTTTCTGAAAATGACGAAGCTTTGTTTTTAATCCCATCAGATAAGCGAGGGCCAAAGATAAATCTTTAGGCCGTGACACTTGAACATGCGTAACACCCAGCGTCTCGGAATTCAATTGCTCAGTCATCTCCCCTATTTCCATTTCAGATAACGCACCCTTCGTATCCTGTCTGATAGACCAGGTCACGTCTGAACTGAAATCAAGGGTAACCAAACCCTTCTGAAACTCTCCTCTTTCTACCTTTCCTTCAAGCTCTTGTTCAACATTTCTAACTGTTTGATCTAACCCCTCCTCAGCCAGCAATCTCCTAGTCTCTAGCCCAAGAGAAAGTCTCTGGGCCTTTGCCTGAAAAGCCTTTGCCTGTTCAATAAGATCCGGATGTTTGACTTGGATCATGAGTTCGACCAGTGCAGCATCTAAAACGCTAAGATCATTTTCTGAGACAGCAAATGAACGTGTCCCCCTTCCCAACGTCCAAAGAATGTCATAAACCGTTTGGCTCTCCATCCACTCTTTGAGCGAAAGTCCACCCGTTATTTTCTCCTTTGCCCAGGATTCGAAAGAAAAAATTTCTTTCTTCTTCGTAATCAATATTTTGGAAGGAGCCGCACCACGCATAAAGCCAGGAGAGAGTAAATAGCTACCGTTGGCAAAAATCTTTGCATTCCCTCCGTGGTCTAGAAGCATCGCCTGAACACAACCTTTCTCGGCCGCAAGCTGAGCAATTTCCCCAAGTGTCGTTCCTTCTCTGCCAGATTTTCCGCCATTGCCAAGAAGCACAAAACTCCCATCCTGAGTCACCCCAACAACCGTTCTAGGGTAAACTCCTTCCTTAAGGAAAATATCAATTCCATTCCCTTTAAAAGCAAATTCTCCTTTTCTTCGAACAGCCCCAGCTTCTTTTTCTTGATATCCCATTTTTTCTAAAAGCTTACGCAACACCTCTTGAGAAACTGCCTTCTCTTGAAACTCAATACGATCTCCCACTCTTAAACCTACTTTTACCTTAAGAGAAAGATGAATCGCATGTATCCATGCCTCTTTTGCCGAGGCATAGTCATTTTCTGAAAGCTCAGATACGCCAAAATAGACTTCTCCTCGCGAGACTATTTCACCTTGAACATCAGAAATATCTTTAATGAAAATTCTAGGCAACTGAAAGACATGCCTTAAATCTTGAAACTGAGGAATAATATTTTCAATATCTTTCCGAGGATTTCCTCCACCCTCTAGAAGAAATTGTCCAAACGTTACACCCTCAACTTCATCCGTAATATCCTGCCCCGCCATTAAAACCTGAATGCGAGCATCCTGCTGTGAATAGGTAACCTCCCCCATCTCAACTTTTCCATCCTTCTTAATCACAAGAGAACTATACGAATGAGCCGTTGGGTTTTCACTGTCTATATGAAAGAGTTGACCCTGAGTAAAAGTAACAAAACCTTGATTGAAGAAAAGACACGCATTGTCCGCAAAAGCGATCACATGAAGATCTGGATGTTCTGCTTCAAAAACTTTTACAGCTTCTTCGTCACTCCGTAAATGCTTTACAACTTCCTTAGGATCATTCGTGCGAACACCCCCTGGACCTGTATAAGTAAATGTTTGCGTATCGTGATCTGCAGTGATACGCCCCTGAAGATCGGCCTGAACAACCACATGCACTGCATACGCTTGAGGATTCACTTGCACCATTGCGATAGGGACCCCATTGGATGTGGCAGTGGTAGATATTTTAACTGGCTCTTCGACTGGAGAAAGAATAGGTTCTGGAATTCCTGCATTAATAAAAATTTGGAAAAGGGCCTGAGCTTTAGCCTCAGAAGATCCAATAATTGCCGCTCTTATTTCAGACTCATTCGTAAATCGCCTCAATTGCTCTAATAAAGACTGAGAACCCCCTTCATGAGCGATTTGCAGCCATGTTCTAACCTGATTTTCATCGACACGATAATGAATGGGCCAAGGTAGTATATCTTTTAATTCTTTGAGCAATGAGTCCACAGATATTTCACCAACGCCCTTCCCCGCCATCGCCAAAGGCTTACTAATTTTTTGCGCAATCACCGCATCGTAGAAGCTATGGGCAAGGCCCACCAGCCCAAGAGCAGCTCCTATCGCAATCAATGGGCCAAATGCAGTGAGTCCACCTACGAGAACGACATACGCCTGCCGAAGACCCAGGGCGATCACGAAAAGCCAGCCCCAATCTTTCCAAGTGGCCCTTGCTCCTTTTAACTCCAGTTTTCCATTCTCTCTCACCCACCGTTTCACTTCTGGATGGAACAAGGGAAACATCAAAGCACTGCCCCAAGAGCCCACATAACGTCCCATCGAACGATCCACGCCAAAAAGATAATGCAAGGCAAGAGAAATTCCCTCTATCATCATCAATGAAAATAAAATTTCCTCCGTCCCGGAAAACCAGGCAATCGCTCGATCTGAAAAGCCCCATCGTTTTAAAAATTGATAATATCCTGACGCCAGCCCTAGGGAAGAAGCGCTGCCAAATGCTTCCCCATAAATACTCTTGACTTGCCTCGGACTTGATTCTAAGATTTTTCTCATGAATGAGAGAAAGACTCCAAAACCTATTCCTACTCCAGAAGAAACCCAGCGATACAACTCCGTCATCATTGAGGAGATGAGAAGCCAATTTAAGGTTTTTGGCGAAGGACTCTCTGGACTGAGAGAGCGCATGGACCTGGGATTTGATGAGACCAGGAGAGAATTTTTAAAAATCGATAAGCGATTTGAAAAAGTTGACCAAAGATTTGCTAAAGCGGAAGAAACCCTTAAATTCCTTTCCTCTGGATTTTTAGAACTGAGCGACGGCCAAACCCGAACCCAATCCCAGCTCCAGAAATTAGATGAAAAAGTCTCGAAAATTGACTCTAGAGTCGCAAAGCTAGAAGAAAGCAACGCCCGTATTGAATCCGATATTCGCCTCATCAAAAACGACATCAAAGTTAAAGTAAGTTTAGAAGAATTTAAAGTGCTTGAAAATAGGCTTGCGATCGTTGAAAAAAGACTCGCTGCCCTTCCCATCTCTGCTTGATTAGCGCTATTTGAAATCCTTCTGGAACCCCCTATACTGCGTATCAAGCCATCCACATCCCCTTCATATCCGCCTAACTCCAGCACTCTTTTCAGATAAATTTCTACGGGATGAGTGGTTTCTTTATCACTCAGAAAAAATCGCATCTGATCTTGCGTGAGCGTGGTCACACGCTCAAGCCAGAGAAGAGGATTTTTCTGCAATTCTCCAGGAATTTGCAAATGATCGCCCTTAAGCACTTTTCGCTCTATTTCTCGAATAACCCCTTCTAAATCTCTCGCCCCCGCTTCCCCATATTCTAAATTAAGTTCTCGGGCCAAAGCTTCTTGATCCCTTTGCCATTGGTCAAATTGGAGAGCAGTGAGCCCCGCGGCAAGAGCAGCCTCTTCGCCCAAAGAGCCTATTTCCTCAAGAAAGTGAAGCCTCGCGATTTTCTGAAGGGTCGGAAGTGAGGCCTCTTTAAGGCATCAGGAGCGCCCGAAACAAATCCAAACTGCTCTTTCATCTTCCTAAAATAGGCGCTGCGATCATTATGACCCGTCATACGAGGCGCAATCACCCAATAACCGATCTTGGCCTCTTTCAATTTCTTCGTAATCCCTTCCGTATGAAACCCACCCACCACAAGCGCTGCACAGGTGAGTTTCTTTTCCTGAATAATTTCAAGAGACTTCTCGAACATGATTTGGTCTCGCTTCAGAACTTGGGCATAGAATTTTTGGGAGAGGACGAAGATCTCTCCAAAATCTTCAAGAATAGGGGATGATAGATTATTTGCTTCAGAATTGACTTCTTTTGTTAAGGTCTTCAGACGATAAAGGAAGTCTTTTACATATTCTTCTTCTCTTTGTGAGTCTTTCCTCCCCCTTATTTTTTTAAGGGGGACTGGGGGGGTTAACTCCTCTTCTTTCATAACTCCCCTAACCCCTCTCAAGCTTTTACAAGATTTTATAGTCCCCACGGGATAGTCCCCTTGGGATATCTTAAGAGGGGAAAAAGAACCACCCCATACAACTTTTACATCCCCCCTTTTCCCTTCCAAATTTACAATACGCTTCAACCGTCTATAATCGTCCTGAAGTTGAAAAAGTTCTTTCTCTCGATCCTCTCTCAGCAACACTTTAAAGATTTTCTCTTCCACTTGATGAATTTCATTGTCCAACTGTGTCCATGAGATTTCACTTAAAAACTTCATTTGCTGAAACAGCAATTCCAAATTTTTGTATTTTTGTGAATCCTGAACTCTACTTAAATATTTACTTAAATATAAATAATGTTCCTCATCGCTCACCTGTCCTAAGCGATGCTCTAATACTTGTCTCAAAAGTTCTTTCAATTCCTCTTTTGGAAGTTGCTTTTCTAACACTTCAAGAAATTCTAAATACTCACTCTCTAATTTCTTATGGTTTGTATCCATTTCCAAAGCTTTCAAGGTTTGAAATTTTCCTAACACCGGATTTCTTTCACCTATTTTTTCTGAAATACTCTCTCGTATAATCCCACCAAATAAGAAACATATGCATCCATGCCTAATTTCAATGTTTCGTAATTTTCTTTCTTTTTCATCAACTCCTGAATCTCTTCAGAATAAATTTTCTCTGACAACTTTTGAAATACATGCTCCAAATCCTGCCAGACCTGTTCTTGCCGCCCCTTTTCCTCCAAAAGCTCACCCATCACTTTGAGGTTCTGAACATAATCAGGCAAATTTTCGACGCCCACCCCTTTCACTTTTTCAGGGCCCTGCTCAATGAGAAAAGCTTCTACCGCATCCAATTCATTTTTATCCAAGAATTTCTTTAGGCAAGAGGTCAACACCTTTTGATCCGGAAAGGACCAAAAAAAGGACATGTCCATGTCTTTGCTGGCGGCTTCGGAGAGAACATAAAAAAGGCTGGGGAGCTAGGAGGCTAGAGGACTTCCTCTCCCTAGCTTCCCAGCTTCCTAACTTCCTAGCTCTGATTGTCATTTCTTCTAATATTTCCAATATCCTTTTGATATTCCCTTGTGCTTCAGCATTACAATGAATGTCTTCAATGATAAAAACATGAGGTTGACCTGGAACTGTGAATGGGTCTATCACTTCTCCAATGGAGGAAGAAAGGTGAAAAGTCTCAAAAGAAGGTTTTAGCTTCCCATATTTGAGAGAGGACGTTCCCTGAGTAGGAGTTAGAGTTTTTAGAGGGGTTATAAATTGTGAATCTTAGCCCAACGCATAGGAAAAATCGTAGAACAGAAAGGAAATACAAATAAATAGGCTTATGAACGACTGAAGACATCGTTTGCGCCCTTTTTGACAAAGCCTCATAAATCCCCCCAGCCTCAGTGTCCTATTATAAAGACGCAATTGAAGGCTCAAATGCCAAAAAAATAACGTCAAATTGACCCTTCAGTACCCCTTAAACTCCTATTTTTTACCTAAGTCAAAAAAAGAGTAGACTTTTTTATACTTTGGTATAAACTGTAAGAGATCGTCGGAAACCTTTGGAAAAGTGATATGTTTATACGATATTTGGAAAAAGCTATCTTAGAAACTTTGCCCAATAAAATGGTTTTTATTTCGGGACCCCGTCAAGTGGGTAAAACCACCTTGGCTCGTGAAATTGGGAATCGCCTCTATCACAATAGTCATGCCTATCTTAATTGGGATTACATCGAGGATCGAAGAATCATTTCCAAGGGCCTACTTCCAACGGATAAAAAGCTTTTTATCTTTGATGAAATCCACAAATATAAGAATTGGAAAAATTACTTGAAGGGACAATACGATAAATACAAAGACACGTTTCGCATCCTTGTTACCGGTAGCGCTAGGCTGGATATTTACAGACGTGGTGGAGACTCGCTTCTCGGACGGTATTATTCCTATCGTCTGCATCCATTATCTGTCCATGAGCTTAGCAAAGAAGACGTTCATGTCACACCCATGAAAGAACTCCATTTTATTGAAAGAAATGAACAAGAAAAAATTTTTGAAATGCTCCTAAAATTTGGAGGATTCCCGGAAGTTTTCTTTAAACAAAATGAGAAAAATCTTCGCCTTTGGCATCATCAACGCATAGACCGATTGGTCAAAGAGGACATTCGAGATGTTGAAAATCTAAGAGACATTTCAGCACTGCAAATTCTGGTAGATATTTTACCCGAAAAAGTGGGTTCTCTCTTTTCGCTCAACAGCCTCCGAGAAGATTTTAACGTCGCTTATAAAACCATTGCCCTCTGGATGGAGGTGTTGGAAAAATTTTATTATCATTTTCGAATTTATCCCTATCAGAACACCTTGATTAAATCCCTTCGAAAGGAACCCAAGCTTTATTTATGGGATTGGTCTCAAGTCAAAAACGAAAACGCAAGATTGGAAAATATGGTAGCCTCTCATCTCTTAAAATTCGTGCACTATCTATCGGATGTTGAAGGGTTTAAAACTCAACTGTCTTATTTAAGAGATAAAGAACAGAGGGAAGTAGACTTTATGGTTAGCTTGGACGGGAAACCATGGTTTTGTGTTGAGGTCAAACAAAGTTCAACAGAAGTCCCCAGCTCCTTAAAGTATTTTGCTTCAAAACTTAAAATCCCTTTTGTTTATCAAGTGACCGGAGAAAAAGATTTTGATTTCATGAAGGACAATGTTCGCATCATTAGCGCATCGAAGTTTTTGAGCGCATTGGTATAATAAAAAAATGCGATTCTATTAGCATGACCCTCTCAAAAAAACATCTTTTTTCACTTCTCTTCATTGTTGTCGTCATCCTGATTGCTTACGCCAACAGCTTCCAGAACCACTTTGTTTGGGACGATGACCTGCTCATTGTTCAAAATCAATACCTTCAGAGTCCTCATCACATCTCCAACTTTTTCACAGAAAATATTTTTAAGGGTTCAGATCACGAAAGCAATTTTTGGAGGCCTTTACAATTGATCAGTTTCTTCATGGATCAAAAAATCTGGGGAGCAAATGCTTACGGATTTCATTTAACGAATCTTTTACTGCATATCCTTGCATCCTTAGAGGTTTATCTGTTTATCTTTCTTCTCTTTCGAAGAAAGGGTCTGGCCCTTCTCACCAGCCTTTTATGGGCCCTACACCCCATTCAAACGGAAGCTGTCACTTATATTTCAGGCCGCGCAGATCCTCTGGCTGCCTACTTCATCCTTTCATCTCTTTGCCTGTATCTCTATCATCGTCAAAGAGCATCACTTCTTGCCTATCTGGGAAGTCTTATTTCATTTGTTCTTGCTCTTCTCTCCAAAGAAATGGCACTTATGCTTCCGGTTTATCTTATGCTGTTCGAAACGGTCCTTTATCAAAAGGGAGAAAAAAAATTCTGGAATATTTTTTTAAGATTACTTCCCTTCATCTCAATTGTGTCACTATATATAAGCCTTCGTCTGACAGTTCTTAACTTCTCAGACAGTCCCCTGATCCAAGATAATCCCTTTCGCCTCATTCCTCTTCCATTAAGACTGCTCACTTTCACCAAAACCCTTTTTGGCATTTCGTTTAATTCCATCACCCATCACTGGGAAACAGGCTATTTTTGGCTTCTTCTTTTTCCCTTTAATCTTCACATGGAAAGAAGCACCGCTTACGCCAAAAGTTTCTTTCAATGGCCCTATCTTTCAACCCTCATCCTTTTTGGAATATGGATATTTGCCCTCTTTCGAACCTCTCAGAAATCTAAACTTCAATTTTTTGGCCTAACCCTTTTTCTCATCGCCCTTCTGCCTTTTTCAGACCTTATCCCCCTCAACGCAAACATGGCAGAGCATTGGCTGTACATTCCTTCTATCGGAATTTTTCTCATCTTGTCTGATTTAGTCTTCCAAGGGTTCAAAAAATATCCAATCACAGTTTCATGCCTTTTCATCCCCTATCTCCTCTATCTCGGAACAACAACCTATTTTAGGAATCAAGATTGGAAAGATGAAATGACAATTTGGCAGCAAACGGCAGAACTCTCACAGAGCTCTCACATCCATGGAAATTTAGCAGTTGCTTATGGCCGGCAAGGAAATCTTCAAAAAGCAGAGAAAGAACTTAAAAAAGCCGTCGCACTACAATTTAATTATCCCGAGGCCCACAACAATCTCGGGCTCCTTTATATTGCCAAAGGAAATTTAACGGAAGCTCTCCAAGAATTTTCCTGGGCCATTCAATTTAATCCCACCTATTCCAATGCCTATAAAAATCTGGGAGACGTTTATGAGGCCATGAACAATTTAGACGAAGCAAAGAAAATGTGGAAAAAAGCACTTGAAATCAATCCAATGAATGAAGGAGCGAAGGAAAAACTAAAAAAATCATCTCACCAACCCCTCTCCACCACCTAAGGCGGGTGGCACGACTGGGGGTCCCCTGCTAACGCCAGCAGGTCGAGACTTACGTCCCAAAAGTTCTAAACGAAAAACCACCAACGAGACCGATGCCGTTAGTGGGGGTGAGGAGGGACAGGACCCGCCTTCCCTACATATTCACGCACCGATGCGTTTTCTGAGGAATGTCACGATGATGGATAATGCGATTTCGGCCCTCTTCTTTCGCCATGTAAAGCGCCTCATCGGCCTGGCGCAAAAGTTCATCCGCATCCAAGGCATCTGAAGGGCAGGTTGCAATCCCTCCGCTCACCGTCACATGCACAATCTCCTTCGAGCCAGGGATCAAAAACTCTTGAGTTTTAATATGAACTCTCAAACGGTCTGCGACTTCCATGGCCACACGCCCCAATGTTTGAGACATCACCACTACAAATTCTTCCCCCCCAAAACGAGCGACCAAATCCGCCCCCCTTGAATAACACGATAAAATCTTCGCAATTCTCTGAAGCACACGATCCCCCACCAAATGCCCCCACTTGTCGTTCAGGCGTTTGAAATGATCCACATCCAGAAACAACAATGAAAAGGCGAGCGGATAACGGCGGCTCTTGTCAAATTCCTTTTCCAGATAATCCTTCAAGAAACGCCGGTTGTAAAGACCTGTGAGGGAATCTCGGATGGCGCAATCTTGAGTCCTGCGATACTGATCTCTTTCAATGAGCACAGGCCCACGGATTTTACGCACACGGTTCATAAAATAATCGGCGAGGGCAACGGTAAAACCCACAGGACGGCTTAAAGCTTCTTCCAACTGCTTCTGATGGCTGAGGATCGAATACCAGTGCTGTTCGGCTTCTTCTTCGCTGAGGGTCAGGCTGCAGAATTGACTTAAAAGAGTCTTAAAACTCCTTTTCATCATATCCCCCCTTTTCGTTAGTCGTTCGTTATTCGTCATGAGTCGTTAGTTAAAAAATTATGTGTTTCTACTAACGACAAACGACTATAAACTAACGACTGTTTTTTAAATCGAGAACCCTACACTCTTTTCTGCAATTCCTTTGGAGGTCTCGCGTATTTTCTTGGACTCTCGATTCCACTCCTCCTGATCCCAAATTTCAATCCGGTGGCGAACCCCCACCATAAAAATCCCGTCCTTTAACTGAGCATACTCCCTCAGATTTTTGGGAACGAGCATTCTTCCCTGTGGATCCACAGGACATTCACTGGCATTGGCAAAGAGAAATCGTTCAAGCCGGCGGGCATCTTCGTGACTGTTCTGAAGGGTCTCCACCTCATTGGCAAACTTCTCCCAGCGAGGTCTGGAGTAAATGTAAAGGCATTTTTCGAATCCTATGGTCATGATCGGATGTTTCGTTGTCCCGCTGTACAGTTCCTCCCGCATCTTGGCTGGAACGCTGATTCGGTCTCTGGTGTCAATGCGATGTTCAAACGTCCCTAGAAACATCGAGTTTTCCCATTGTTTCCACTAAAAACCCACATTTGCCCATATTCTAGGGATAAGCGAGCTCCGTGTCAATAGAAAAAAATGAAAAAAATAGGGGCAAGCAGCAAGGAGAGCATTGTAGTCGCCCCATTTATGGGGCCGTCTATGGATTTGCCCGATGAATCGGGCGACTACACATTCTTGACCCTCAACCCTGTTTTTAGGTCTTCAAAATAATCTCGGGCAAGCTTTCAAGCGCGGCTTTTAACTTGGAAGGATCTTTACCACCGGCTTGAGCAATATCAGGTTTTCCACCACCTCCACCGTCCACTTTTTTGGCCAGTTCTTGAACAATTTTTCCGGCATGTATTCCTTTTTTGACCCAATCAGGCGTCACAAGAACGAGAAATGTAACTTTTCCTTCAGCCCGAGAAGCCAAAACAAGAACTCCAGAGGAAGTTTTTGCTTTAAAATCGTCTGCCAAATGGCGTAAAACGTCTTGTCCCAATCCGTCAAAAGAAGCAACAAAAACATTTGTGTCTTTCACTTGAAGTGGTTTGACCAAAATTTCCGCCATTTGGTTTTTGGCCCTTGTTACTTGACTTTCTTCAATCTCTTTTTCGAGACGTTTTTTCTCGGCAAGCAATTTTTCCATCCGGTCAAGTGCTTGATTTGGAGAAGCGCTGAGCAGAGAACAAAGTTCGGTGAGTTTTTGTGTAGTCTGGCGCAAAGACTCATAGGCTTTTAATCCTGAAAGTGCCTCAATGCGTCGTACCCCACTGGCCACACTGGATTCGGCCATGATTTTAAAAAGCCCTATTTCGCCGGTCGCCTTCACATGCGTACCCCCGCATAATTCCAGGCTATATCCCCCAATATCCAGCATGCGGACCACAGCGCCATATTTATCGCCAAAAAACATGAGGGCGCCCCTTTTTTTGGCCTCTTCAATGGGGACCACCACCGTTTTAAGCGTGGTATTCTCCAAAATTTTTTCATTGATCAGGGATTCAATATGCGCCAATTCTGATTCATTTACTTTAGAGAAATGAGCAAAGTCGAAACGCAAACGGTCCGGTGCCACCAAAGACCCAGACTGCTTGACGTGCTCTCCCAATATTTTTCTCAAGGCATAATTCAAAAGATGTGTCGCAGTGTGATGCCGAGCAATCGCATGTCGAATGGGAGAATCCACTGAAGCCAAAACCTCGTCTCCCGAATGCAGCAAACCTTTTTTCACGACACCATAATGGACCGTCAAACCATCAATCGGCCACTGCGTATCCTTAATTTCAACTTGCCCCGAAGGCGTTTCAATCACTCCTTGATCACCCACTTGTCCGCCGGATTCCCCGTAAAAGGGGGAGCGATTCAAAATCAGTTGAACCTCTTCCCCTTCATGCACCTCTGAAATTTGATTTTCATTCTTTAACAGGGTCAGAATTTTTCCATCCGCCGATAAAGTTTGATAACCCAAAAATTCTGTTTCACCCAATTTTTCTTTGATCTTCTCTAACGCCACTGTTTTTCCAACTTGCGCCTTTCCAACCCAACTGGCTCGAGATCTTTCCTTCTGCTCTCTCATGAATTTTTGAAAACCTTCTTCATCTAATTTAAAGCCTTCTTCCTCGGCGACTTCGCAGGCCATATCAATCGGGAAACCATAAGTGTCATAGAGCCGAAAAAGATCTTCTCCGGAAATGACTTTCGATTTGCTCGACTTCATCAAGTCCTCAAGAATGGCAAGACCCGATGAAATAGTCCCTAAAAACCGGTCCTCTTCGAATTTAATCACACGAGCCACATTTTCTCTCGCCTGTAGCAGATCTGGATAAACTTCTTTCATGATATCGACAGCCACCGCCACGAGCCGATATAAAACGGGACCTTTAATTTCTAATCTCTGGGTATACCGACTGGCCCTTCTCAAAATGCGCCGCAGAACATAGCCACGACCCTCATTGGAAGGAATCACATGGTCGGAAATGGCAAAAGTTAAGGCCCTCACATGATCAGCAATCACATGGTAGGCCATCCGCGTCTCAGGTCCATAAGGCAAAGACGTGTGCTGAGCAATTTCTAAAATGATCGGTTTAAAAAGATCCGACTCAAAATTATTGGAAAGTCCCTGAGCAATGAAAGAAATACGTTCCAGGCCCATGCCTGTGTCAATTCCACGGCGGGCCAAGGGTTTTCGACTTCCGTCCGGGAATTGATCAAATTGAGGAAATACCAAATTCCAGATTTCAATGAATCGCTCACAGTCACAACCCGGCGCACAATTTGCCTTTCCGCATCCGCGTGAAGGACCCAAATCAAAATAGATTTCAGACGAAGGGCCACAAGCCCCTGTTTCTCCAGCGGGACCCCAGAAATTATCTTTTTCATCCAGACGAACAATACGATCTTTTTTTAGCCCTACTTTTTCATTCCAAATTTTAAAGGCCTCATCGTCTTCTCGAAAAACAGAAGGCCAAAGTTTATCTTTAGGCAATCTCACAATTTCCGTCAAAAATTCCCAGGCCCATAAAATAGCCTCTTCTTTAAAATAATCCCCAAAAGAAAAATTGCCGAGCATTTCAAAAAAAGTGTGATGACGCAAAGTCTTGCCTACATTTTCAAGATCACTCCCCTTGCCACCCGCCCTCAAACATTTTTGGCAACTGGCTGCACGACTGAATTGGAGAGGGGCTCCCGCATAAAGAGGTTTAAATTGAACCATGCCTGCGGTGGTGAAAAGCAGCGTGGGATCCCCTTTGGGAATCAGCGTATCGCTGGCCACAATGGTATGCTGACGCTCAGCAAAAAAATCTAAAAATTTTTGTCGAATTTCTCTAGAGTTCATAATCTTCATTAAAATCCGAAGCACGAAATCCGAAATTCGAAACAAACTCTAAAACCCAAATTCAAAATTCTAAACGTTTTGACTCTTTAAATATTTGAATTTTGAATTTGTTTCAGATTTCGATATTAGGATTTCGTGCTTTTTTAGGGTTTCAACCCTGCTTTTTCTTTTATCTCTTTCACAATCTGCTGCATCAAGGGCTTATTTTGCTTTAAGAGATCACGTGCCTGATCTCGGCCTTGGCCCAATTTTTCATTCTTATAAGCAAACCAGGCCCCCTTCTTTTCGATGACACCCAAAAGAGCGCCCACGTCTACGACCGTCCCCTCACGGGATATCCCTTCTCCAAAGATAATGTCAAATTCCGCTTCTCTGAAAGGAGGCGCGACTTTGTTTTTTACAACCTTCACGTTCACATGATTTCCAACGGGGATTCCCTTGGCATCTTTAATTGAACCCGTCCGGCGAATATCCAGCCGAACAGAAGAATAAAATTTCAAGGCTCTTCCGCCCGGTGTTGTCTCAGGATTGCCAAACATGACACCAATTTTTTCCCGAAGCTGATTGATAAAAATAGCGCAGGTTCTGGATTTACTAATCGAGGCGGTCAGTTTTCTCATGGCCTGACTCATAAGCCTCGCTTGAAGCCCCATGTGACTGTCGCCAATATCTCCCTCAATCTCCGCTTTAGGAACGAGTGCAGCAACCGAATCCACAACCACCACATCCAGGGCATTGGAACGAACCAAAACCTCAACAATGTTCAAAGCGTCCTCTCCACAATCCGGCTGAGACACCAAAAGATTTTCTATATCCACACCTAAGGCCTTGGCATATCCTGAATCCATGGCATGCTCAGCGTCCACAAAAGCTGCGCGTCCCCCAGCCTTCTGAGCATTCGCAACAATTTGAAGCGCCAAAGTTGTTTTACCCGAAGATTCAGGACCAAAAATTTCAACCACACGACCCCGAGGAACGCCTCCGATCCCCAAGGCAATATCCAAGGACAAAGCACCCGTTGAAATCGAAGAAACAGGAACAATCGGTTGATTGGCCCCCAAACGCATAATCGCCCCTTGACCAAATTGCTTTTCAATTTGCGAAAGCGCGACATCCAAAGCCTTATCCCGCCCCGTATCCTTCGCCACCTCTTTTTGCTTCTCTTGCTTTTCCTGAACGGCTGATTCTGCCATGACCGTACTCCTTATTTGAGTGTCCATCTGTGAAGGCATTTGTAAGATGCCCCTGCCCGGCTTAAGAAACTTTGCATGAATGATATCACATGGATAGAATGACTCGCAAAGCTTGTTTTATCAAATCTTGAGGCCCTTTCACCAAAACCTTCAACCTTTTGATCATCTTTGACGCGACCTATTGTTAAATGAGGAGAAAAAGCCCCTTTCTCCCTTTCAAAACCTAGATTTTCTAATTTAGACTCCAGAATTTCAGCTAATTTTAAAAGAGCGTCTCCTCCTTTAGAAAGCCCAATCCAAATCACAGACGGCCGATTCAAATTTGGAAAGGCACCTAAGCCCGTAAATTCCATTTCAAAAGAGGAAAGGTCCGACTGCTGAAGGGCTTGAGCCACAGAACTTTTAATCGCATCCACTTGATGTGGATTCACTTCTCTCAGAAACTTGAGCGTCAAATGCAAATTTTCTTTGGGCACCCAGCGAACTTTGCTTACAGAATTTTTTAAATCTGCGAGAGCAACATCTATTGCTTCTTTCACTTTTTCAGGAATCTCAATGGCAATAAAAAGACGCATGTAAAAACCGTATATCGTTGTTCGTCATCCGTCGTCCGTATACTCTACCCCAATAATTTCAATGATCTTTCAAGATCATCGTATACGATAAAAGTTCTCCCCATCATGCTTTTTTTGTAGTCGCCCGATTCATCGGGCAGCCCCATAAATGGGGCGACTACAAAATGAGCCTCACTTTCATAACAAAATAAGCGAGTGGCCCGACTGGGGGTCCCCCATTGAGCGCCAGCAGGTAGAGGCAAATAACTTTCAATTTCTATCAACAACAAATTCGATACCGATGCCGTCTCAGCATAAGGAAAAAAACATCTACTATCGCAGTCGGCCCTTTTTCTGCCACAGGCAGCGGGCCTCCTTTGCTGGGTGAGGAGGGACAGGCCCCACTTATTTTAAAAACCTCCTCACACAATCAAACGCCGCCTGTGTCGCTTTAAAGCGAACAGTATCGCGGTCTCCGGAAAAATGAAAAGATTTTGCTGTCGTTTTCTTTCCATCGCTCAAGCCAATCCACACCAAGCCCACAGGTTTCTGAGGAGAACCGCCTTCCGGCCCCGCAATCCCAGTAATAGAAAGCCCTAAATCCGCTTTGAACTCTTTGCAAACCCCTTGGGCCATTTCTAAAGCGACCTTTTCGCTCACCGCTCCATATTTTTTTAAACTCTTTTCGTCAACGCCTAAAAAGTGTTTTTTTGAATCATTCGAATAACTCACCACCCCACCCCGAAAAATTTTTGACACCCCCGAAACCGAAGTCAAACGCTGAGAGAAAAGACCGCCTGTACAGGATTCAGCCACCGTAAACTGTTTATTTTTTTTGATCAAAAGATTTGCTATGACCTCATGCAAAGAGTTATTGTTTTCTCCATAAAGCCAAGGTTGAAGTGCCCTTTCTATTTTTTTAAGACGTTCTTGAAAGATCCTTTTCTTTCCTTGAGGAATGGCAACGCGAACACTGACACCTGAGGGGGCGGAAACATAACCCAAACTTCTTAAAAATGGATCATCATTTCTAAAAGTCCGATTCATCAATTCTTGAACACTCGACTCCACAATTCCATAAGTTTTGAATGTACAAAATTCAAAAATCCCTTTTCCAAAAAACTTTTTAACTCTGGGAAGAACATCCCTTTCAAACATCGGCCCCATTTCATAGGGAGGACCCGGCAGGAGAAAAATTTGTTTCCCCTGATATTCTAAGAACATGCCAGGGGCTGTTCCCACCTTATTCCAAATGACCTGAGCCCCTTTTAAAATAAGGGCCTGTGCCTTGGCAATTTTGGGAAGCGGAAGATTTCGAGTATGGAATTTTTTCTGAATATCTTTCAAAACTTTTGAATTAGATTTTAAAGGAAGATTTAAAACTTGAGAGGTTACTTCACGGGTTAAATCATCGGTGGTGGGTCCTAAACCACCCGTCAGAATGATAATATCGGCAAAGCGAACACACGCAGAGAAAACACTTTTTAAGTCTTGATCATCATCTCCAACCACCACATGACGATGGAGAGGAATTCCCACTTCGGAAAGCCAACCTGCCATGAGGTAAAAATCTTGATCCTGGACTTTCCCCAACATCAACTCTGTTCCTGTCGCAATCGTGACAATCTTTTTCAAAGAGTTTATTCCTCTAGACCTTGCTCTTAAAATACTCTATCACTCTCTTTAAAATGCCATCCAAGGAAATCTTGGGCTCAAACTGGATGATTTTTTTCACCTTAGAAATATCAGGAACTCTGGCGTGCATGTCTTCAAAACCCTGAGCATAGGCCTTTTCATAAGGGACAAATTCTACCTTGGAAGAGCTTCCGGAAAGGCGAATCACGCGTTCAGCCAATTTTTGAATCGAAATTTCTTCCTGAGAACCAATGTTAAAGACTTCTCCCACAGCCTTGTCCTGCAAAGATAAATCTATCAGCGCTTTTGTAACATCCTCTACATCGCAAAAACTGCGACTCTGACTTCCATCGCCATAAACCGTTAAAGCTTCTCCAGCCAATGCCTGCTGAACAAATCGAGGGATCACCATCCCATAACGGCCTGTCTGACGGGGGCCTACTGTATTAAAAAGTCTTACAATCACGACAGGAAGTTTTTTCTCATGCCAATAGGCCAAGGCTAAAAATTCATCAATCGCCTTGGAACAGGCATAACTCCACCTGCTTCGGGTGGTAGGTCCTAAAACCATATCGTCATCTTCTTTAAAAGGGATCTTGTTGTTTTTTCCATACACCTCAGAGGTAGAAGCCAAAATAACTTTCTTTCCTTTCATGTTGGCCGCGTCCAAAACCTTTTCTGTTCCCCGAATATTCGTCTCAATCGTCCGAACAGGACTGTCCACAATCAATCGCACACCGACCGCAGCTGCTAAATGATAAACCACATCTGACCGGTCTATCCATTCGCAAAGCAAAGAATAATTCATAATGCTTTCAATGATGTAATGAAAATTTGGATAAGCTTTAAGATGTTCAATGTTCTCAATACTGCCCGTGGATAAATCATCCATCACATAGATGTGATGATTTTGCTTGAGCAAGGCCTCTGCTAAATGAGAACCAATAAAACCTGCGCCACCTGTGATGAATACTTTCATATCGTCGTGAGTCGTGAGTCGTGAGTCGTGAGTTGATTGTTCTTAGATTCAAAAATTCTAAATTGGCATAATTTAAATTTTTGGAGCATATACTGTACCAATGTCAACAAAACCCGACATCCGTAAATGATGCTTCTTTTAAGATTAATAGAGGAAGCTTCTTTCATATAGCGAACAGGCACAGGAATATCTCCGATGCGAAATCCAAAATACACACATTGAGCTAAAAACTGGGCATCAAAAGCATAATCATTCGAATTATTTTCAAAGGGAATTGTTTCTAACACTTTTCGTGTATAGGCTCGCAAACCACTGTGTCCATCTCCCATATTCTGCCCCAAAATCACATTCATCACAAAGGTTAAAAAGCGATTCGCAAAATATTTATAGACAGGCATCCCTCCCTGCAAAGTTTCTTCACGGGTTCGAATCCGATTGCCCAACACCACATCGCACACCCCCGTTTGGAGAAATCCTGCAATGTAGGGAACCAGGCGACTGTCGTATTGATAATCCGGGTGAATCATCACCACCACATCCGCGCCTCGCTTCAAGGCCTCTTCGTAACATGTCTTTTGATTGCCCCCATAGCCGCGATTTTTCGAATGAGTGATGACCGTCAACCCTAGATGTTTGGCAATTTCAACAGTCTGACCTCCACTGGCATCATCCACCAAGATTATTTCTGAATAAGACCCCTTCGGAATATCTCGAAATGTTTTTTCTAAAGTTTTTTCCGCATGATAGGCGGGCATGACGATGATGATTTTACTCATTAAAACCTCTCAAAAAGGTCCCAGAGGGAAGCGCGCCCGCGAGCGACCGCGGAGGCGTACGTTTTCGAGTACGCCGCACAAGGGAGCGAAGTGGGCAACGCCGCAGATGGGCCTTTTTCAGAGGTTTTATTCAATGAATCCTCCGCCCAACACCTGATCCCCATCATAAAAGACAGCCGCCTGCCCAGGCGTTACTGCTTTTTCTGGACTCAACAATTGGACCTGTGCGTGACTCTCATCCAAAAACGAAACGGTCACTCTCGCCCCTTCATGCATACTTCGAATTTTCACAGTACATTCCACAAGGTCTTTTGGTTTTTGATTTGAGATCCAATGTGTGTCTTTTGTCCTAAATCCTGAAACATAAAGGTCTTTTTCTTCTCCCACAATCACGGTGTTTGTTTTTCCATCTAAAGCCACTACATACGCAGGATGTCCAAATGCAATCCCCAACCCTTTTCTCTGGCCAATGGTAAAATTCTGAATGCCTTCATGCGTTCCAATCATATTTCCAGCCATGTCTTTCATAGGCCCTTTTTGAAACTCACCGGGGACCGCCTTCTTCAAGAAGTTGACATATTTTCCATCCGGTACAAAACAAATCTCCTGGCTGTCTGATTTATCGAAAACTTTAAGCCCTGCTTTTTTGGCCAATTCACGACTTTCAGATTTTGTCCTATTTCCCAAAGGAAAATAAAGTTTGGAAAGCTTGCCTTGAGTCAGGGTATAAAGAAAATAGGACTGATCTTTCTTTAAATCCTTTCCCTTACGTAAAATAAATTCTCCTTTTTTTTCTTCTACATTGGCATAGTGGCCTGTCGCTAATTTCCAAGCTCCTAATTTTTCAGCAAATTCAAGCATGCTTCCAAATTTTAATTTCCGATTGCACACAACACAAGGATTGGGGGTTCTCCCCTCACGATATTCATTACAAAAATAATCAATGACATTTTCTTGAAAAGCCTCTTTGTGATCAATCACATAAAAAGGAATGCCCAATTGATAGGCCACAGACCGACCATCTTCCACCGCTCGAGGCCCACAGCAGGCATGTTCTCCTGTATCCGAGCAATCCCCAAGCCAAACTTTGAGTGTGATCCCAATCACCTCATAGCCCTGCTCTTTTAGAAGCAAAGCCGCAACACTGGAATCCACTCCACCGCTCATGCCAACGACAATGCGAAGCGATTTTGGATTTTGGATTTTGGATTTTGGATTTAACGATTCCATCATTTTCTTAACCTTCCCACCACTTCAGAAACTTTTTCAATTGTAAAATCTATATCCTCCTCCCTATTCCCCCACCCCAAAGAAAATCGAATCGCACCTTGGGCTCTTTCGCGAGACAAGCCCAGCGCCATCAGAACAGGAGAAGGTTCAATCCCTCCGGATAAACAAGCCGAGCCGCTCGATGCCGCAATTCCCTCTAAATCCAAATTTAAAAGAAGCGCCAGACCATCGACTTCGCCAAAAGAAAGATTGAGCGTATTCGGTAAGGATTTCGAAGGATGTCCATTCAAAAAACAATCCTTGATGCGATTTTGAAGGCCTTCACATAATTTCTGTTTCAATTTTTCCATTTTAAGAAACTCGCTTGGGTCTTTGCTGGAAAGTATTTCTGCCGCCTTCCCAAATCCCACAATGCCTGCAACATTTTCAGTCCCGGCCCTCATGTCCCGCTCATGATGCGCTCCATGAATGAGCGAATGAATTTTTAAATCATCTCTGACATAAAGAGCGCCTACGCCTTTAGGCCCTCCCATTTTATGAGATGAAATAGAATAAAGATCCACCCCCAAAGCTCGCAAATCAAGAGTCATTTTCCCTGCAGCCTGAACTCCATCCAAATGGACCCCAATCCCCTTCTCATTGGCAAAAGCAATCACTTCTTCCACAGGCTCAATCGTCCCAATTTCATTTTGCGCATGAATCAATGAAATTAAAGTTGTCTGGGACGTAATAGACCTCTTCGCATCTTCGAGAGAAATCAAACCCGTAGAATCTACAGGTAAAACACTCAGTGAAAAATCAAACTCATTTTCCAAATAATGGCATGTTTCCAAAGTGGCAGAATGTTCAACCACAGACGTGATTAAATGTTTTCCCTTAGTACGCTTCGCAAACGCGACACCCTTAATCGCCGTGTTAATGGACTCAGAGCCCCCACTCGTAAAAATAATTTGGTCCCGTCGAACCTTGAGCCATTGAGCCACTTGATTCCTAGCATTTTCCACCGCCTGCTTCGCATGACGCCCTTCTCCATGCACGCTGAAAGGATTGCCGTAAACCCCGTCCAGATAAGGACGCATGGCGTCGGCTACCCCTAAAAGCATGGGCGAAGTGCTGTTGTAATCCAGATAAACACGGAACTGAAAAGCAGTCATAGGGAAAGATCCTACACCATCTTGAGGGGTAAGCCTATAGGGATTTTTGTATGCCATGAAAAGGAGAAAAAGATGGAATGGAATTTTTCATCCACATTTCTTAACCACATCATCCATAAAAGCCCTAAAACATGAAAGAACATCTTTTGGATAGGGGGAGGATTCAACAGTATGATCCTGACCCTTATGAAAATGATAAGGAAAGGTGGAAACACCTTTCCATTCAGGGTCTGGAAAATTATCTAAGCGATAGATCAAACCATCTATATGCCGCCGTTCCCAATGAATTGCAAAACGTTCCTCAATTATTTTAGCGAGATATACATCAATAAAACTATGATCACAAAGCTGAATTCTGAGTTTTGAACCCAGGTATTCTGTGAAGGATACAACGGCAGGAAACTCCAGCTCGGCAACTCGCTAATCTCATTTAATCCCACTTAAACATTCTCCAGAAGAGAACTGATCTGTTTACGGCGAGTCTCCAATTCATCCAATTCGAAAAAGTCTTCCCAACCCTCTTCTTCGCGAATCTTACCCGATTGTATGAATTGATCCAACTGAAACACATCTTTTACTTCATGACGAGATGCAATTCTAAAAATCTCCGATTCCACATGACGCAACTGTTGCTCCAAATAAGTCCGCAGACTCATTTGACACGGATTTGGTCTTTTTCGCCGCCCATAACTAAAACAAGATTTCCTGCAATATCATTTTGATTAGTCATGGGCCAAAAATCTGAATCTTTTAAACCATGTTGATCTTTATCTACATCCCCTTTTGCGTCAAAGAAACGAGCATCTATTTTCATTTGCCTTAAGAAATGTACCATAGCCAAAACTTCTTGAGCCCGTTCAGGATTCTCAAGCGACCTTACATCAAATGCAAATTTGAGAGGCACTCTTAAATCTGTGATCCTGCCTTGAATCGCCTTTTTTAAATTTGCCTTCAAGCTCCAAAGCTTTTTCACAGAAAGTGCAGCCCCCAAGCCCCATCTCATTTTTTCTTGAGGAGAAAGATCAGAAGAAGCCACTTCTACATGAACACTCGCGTCTCGAAGACTCAAAGCATCTCTCAAGGAAGTATCCAACGTTACAGAATCTTCGGAAATTCCAGCAGCCTCTTCACTCAAAGCTCGTACTTCCCCGTCGCGAATGTTTAAAACAATCCCTTCTTTATGCGTAAAAGTGTCTCCTGCCAAACGCTCCATTCTCTGAACTTGATCTGCTACACCCGTCTGAGCAAACCCATACATCATGCGAAGCTCTAAAGCTAAACGCTGTATTTCCCCTCCTCTCTGCTCATATATTGAAAGACTCAATTCTTCTATTAAAACATCCAGCGTATTGCGCGATAGACGAGGATGATCACGTAGATATTTATCCAAAATATCTGCGAATGTCCTAAGAACTTCTGCATCTGAAATATCTCTGCGAGATAAATAATCATCGAAGGCCCTATTTTCTATCAACGCATCATTATCTGTCAACCAGCCCATAAACTTGAGCATAACTCTTTGACGGAGGTCTAAAAAGTAAAGACTCCTGCTATCCAACAGCCTATGAACTAGAGAAACATCTTCATCTCTCATTTGCTTGACCAACCTAGATTCAGACGACAAAGTCTCAAGAAATGCTGTTTTGAAATCATCTGAATTCTCTATAAGACTTATATCTTGCACGAGACCTGTCCTTAAAATCTCAATATCTTGATATGTCAAAACTCCATGCAACTCATCGCCTTTTTTACTCATCTCATGCATAGCCTCATGCGAAGTGCCATAAATCCAGTCGGCTTGGCGATGTTCTTGAGGAATGTTGGTGAGATGCTTTAGATTAACGAAAAATTTCCCATCGCCCACACAGTTTCCGTAGGGCGAGCGAAAGTCATAACCCTCTTTGAGATGCTTTTCATCTCCAAAATAAAAGGTGTATTCCCCATCCGCTAAAGTTGTTGTTTCAAATTCTAAATCCTCTGCCCTTGCTCGAATAAAATCGCCCCATTTCTTCAGGAACTCTTGCTCTTGATCCGCTTTAATTCCTAAAAGTCGATAGAGCGCTTTTTTCTCATCAGAATCGGGAACACTAAACTGGCCGTCCGTCACTGTTATTGTGATCGGGTTGCCATCCAAGAGTATATTCACCTGAGCCATTTCTTGAGAAGGATATTCTAAGTCCGACCTGTTCTGAGCGTCAAAATGGGCGTATGATCCCCCTTCAACAAGAACATTCTTCTCAGTGTCATACCTCACACTGATTTGCTCTAAATATTTCTGAAACGCCTGCTGAACGTTACGTAACAATTGCCAATCCTGATCTGTCAAAGGAACACTCACAACATTTTGATTATGCTCATGTTGTGTTCCTCTTAGCTCGCTCCATTTATTGAGAGAGGGATAGAGCCTTGTGTATTTTTCAGGATAACCGGCCAGATAGCCTGCGAGTTCGATTAACTCTGTATCTGAAAGACCTTTTAAATCCATTGGGTAGGTTTTCACTTTTAGAATTTGCCATCCCGTCCCTTCAAAAGTCTTTTGTGCCGTGGCTCCCACCCGCAATAAGAGCGGAGGAGAAGTGACCAATTCCACTTTAAGATCAGAACGGCCGAGAAAAAGTCTCTCGACCCCTTGTTTGCTGTTGACCAAAGTATCCACCGTCACGCGTGATGGTTGTTCTTCTATATGAATCAATTCAGGCTCATCAAATTTAGATAAAATCCCTTCTTTTTCAAAACAAAATTTTAGGATATCCGATTCTAAAAAACTTTCATCCGTGATACCTTTCTCCAACCGCTTCTTCTCAGCAGGAGTTAATGTTCCCAAAGCTTCATAGTGGACAATGGTTTTTTCTATCAAAGGAATCGTTCCTCTTCCTCGGCCAGCAGCGATGACAATGGGAATACGCAGGCCTCTCTCATCTCGAATTCCCTTCCATGTATTCGCAAACTCTATAAAAGCTCGAAGATCCGGATTTCCTAAAGCGAGAAAAACATCCGGTAACTGATCCGAAAGTTCATCTCCTTGCGAAAGAAAATCCACGTAATCTTGAAAAACTGTTTTGAAATTTTCCCTTGCTTCCTGCAAAGGTTCTTTTCCTAAAGCAACAGTATCACTGAAAAATTTCCGCTCCTCAGGCGTTCCATGATCACGAAGCCAACCCTTAACGTACCCCTCAGATTCGTCATATCCTCTCTGAGCTAGCTCTAAAATTTCTCTTTCCTCCCAACGAGACGCTATAGCACCTATAAATTCAAAAACCTGAACTGTATTTTTTTTCCCAAGACGTCTAGAAATCTTACCTAGTACAGAACATACTGGTTCTTGAAGATAAACCTTTTGTTTTTCCTCCTCTGAAATTTCATCTCCTATGGCCAAGCGCGCAGAAATACCCCCCACGCCTCCAGTCTGCATAAGTTTCCGCTGATTCGCGCTCGATCTTCCCTGAATAACCGGACTCCCTCGTTCCTGAAGCGCTTCCAAAATCCCAAAATGAGCTGCACCATAAAGCAATATGACCGCATAACCTTTCTGCGATGCTTCTAAAACCTGTTCGACGATGCGACGATTCCTATTAGTCGCATACACGCTCCAAGCACTAACAACTTCATCCATCCATTGAAAATATTGAAGGCTTTGTTCTGGTGTTCTAAGGCCAGTAGAAAAAAAATACTCCAAAGCCCGTGTCCTTCTTCCTTCCTTCCAGAAGCCGGACAACCAATCTTGGAACTGAATGTCCTCAAGAATAACCCTCGTATGTGTTTGAGCTATCCATTGCATGAGCATTGCTTCAAAATCTGAAACACATTTTTGAACCCAGTTAAAAACAACCCCGCTGTTTAGAATAGACTCGTATGCCTTTCTCATAGCCTGAAGTTGAAAATCAAAATGATGCCTCTTCAATACATTCTCAATGAAATCAGGGATTTGTTCCACCGTCTTAATAAATTCGTCTGGTAATAAAGATAAAAGAGAACGATATTCTCCTGAAATGTCTGCTGGACTAAGCCGGGCAGGTCCACCATTGTCTAATATCAAAACAAGTCTCCGCCCTTCTTCACTGGCCTTACGCCTTGCTTCTTCTAAATCTGGAAGATGCTTTTCAAAATCCTCCTTCGATTGATTAGCCATTGCAATGTATGTAATGGAACCTGGTGGAATGCCTGCAGAGGTATCTATTTTTTTAGGCATTTGTAGCTTTTTTCTATTCCATTCATTCACCAAATTCGCGATACGACCAGCCGGAGCATTTCCTCCTGTAAAATCTAAAACTCTGAGTATTTTCTGAACAATCTTTGTATTTAACGCTTTTCCCTGGCTCCTGGTTAAAAGTTCTCTGAGCTGGCGATCTAAGTCCGCGTCACTTGATCTTTTTTTCCGTTTAATCCCATTGACTTTTAAAATCTCTCGTTTCAGTTTTTGAAAATCATCATCTGCTAATACCAACTGATAGGGTTTCGGCATAACGAGGTTATAAATCACATGCCCCGCATACGCCCACAAAGCCTGATTCCACCCCGAACTCCCTTTAGAATATTCAGCAAATTTGTCGAAGAAACTCAAACTCTCGGGATCAAAAGAAGCAAGCGCTACGGGAAGTAAACTACTGATGAGAGTGGCAGCAAACCAACGAACTAAAAATTGTGTGAACTTTTCTTTAGTAGTTAATCCCGGTGGCGCATGAATCAAATGAATCAGGGCAAAAATGAAAGCCCCCACCGGAATCCCCCACACGCCCAATACCGGCGCCAAAAAACGCGCAAACCCCGGCAAGCCCAAAAGTTCTAACGCTGGAATTACACCTACTCTCACCCAGCGCTTCTTTAAAATCTCATCAGCCCTGGCCTGGGCCTTATCTTTCTCCATTCCACCCAGCCTCAGAACTCCGTCTAGAACCCAGTTCCAGAGGGGGAGAACGAGTTGAGATAAACCATCTTCCGCCAACCCTTCTTGATCCATAGGTAAGCTGATCCTTACAAGATCTTTTTTCTCCAAGCCAGGGGGTCGCGATACTTCCACCTCACTTGATCCAGTTTCACTTGGTGCAGCGGACACCACCCCTACCATTTCTCCCATCAACTGAAGCGTTCTAACCCCTAGAAAATTTTTTGAATTTCTTTTCCCATCTTTAGCGTCGCCTCCCACATATTTCTCCATCAAATCACGAAACTCTTCATATCCCTCCCCCAAAGATTCTTTTAAATAGGCCTCTGTCAATTTTTGAATCGTTCCACCCTCATGCAAAAGTTGATTCATTTGTTTCAATTTATTGGTTAATTCTGGATCTAAAATGGAGCTTGTCGAATGCCCATGTTTTTTTTGAGCGCTTGAATCACAGGTTTTAGAGAGGGAACTGATTTTTCCCATTGATCAAATTCTTGAGAAGAAAGATTAGCCTTCTGAAGCATTTTTTCTCCTAGGCCTTCCATTACTTCATAAAATCCCTCTTTCGATGGCTCTTCTATAAATTCATTAAATTCTTTCATTTTTTGAAAATAAACGCGGCGATCATCTATTTTTTCTGAATGGGGGGCAATGACGCAGTAGCCCATCTCAGCTTCTTTTAATTTTTCTTTGAGGGCATCTGTATGAAAACCTCCGACGACGACAGCGGCATTTTGAAGTTTCTTTTCTTTGATCTCTTGAGAAAGTTTCTGATAGAAAATTTTGTCTCGATCAAGCACTTTTTTGTAAAACTTTTTGGCGGTCTGGAAGATGTTTTCAAAGTCAGGGGATTCGAAAGAGAGGTTATTTTCTTCGCACAACTTTCTTAAGGCTTGAGAAAAGTTTATTACGTACTCTTCTTCTCTTTGTGAGTTTTTCCTCCCCCTTATTTTTTTAAGGGGGATTGAGGGGGTTACTTCCTCCTCTTTCATAACTCCCCTAACCCCTCTTAACTTAAGAGGGGAACGAAGGCCACTCCATATAGCTTTTAAATCTTCTCTCTTTCCCTCCATCGATATCACTCGCTTCAAAACAGTGTAATCATTTTCAAGCTTCAGCAGTCTCTTGATTTCCTTTTCATTTCCTTTTCCCCTGTACGCTGAACGCTCTACGCTGCCCGCTAATTTTTCAACCTCTGAGTCCAATTTTTCCCATGAGATTTTTTTCATAAGGGACATCTGCTCGATAAAAAATTTGAGATTGGGATAGAGTTCTTTTTGTTTTTCCCTCCCCTTAATATAAGGGGAGCCGGTGGGGTTATTGACTTCTTCCATAACTCCCCCTACCCCTAACTCCCCAGGCCCCTCTTTAAAAAAAAGAGGGGGGACGTTCTCTTCATGTTCTGGTTCTAGATATTTACTTAAGAAAAGATAATGCGCTTCATCCCCAATTCTCCCCAAACGATGTTCCAGCACATTTTTCATCACTTCGTTAAGTTCTTCTTTCGTCAACTGTTTCTCTAATGTTTGAAGAAATGAAAGATATTCGCTTTCGACTCTCGACATATCTGTTTTCTTCTCAAGAGTTTGAAGTTTTAAATAAAGACTTATTTGAGGAAAATCCTCTTCTAACTTCAAACCTCTAACATTTAACTGCTGTAGATATTCCCCCATTCCAATTTTGAAATCTTCATATTGCTTCTTTTTTTTCATCAACTCTAAAAGTTCTTGAGGATAAATTTTTTCTCTCAAACTTTGAAACAATTCTTCCAAATCGCTCCACACATGCTCTTGAAGTTCTCGCTCTTCCATCAATTCATTCATGAGTTTTACATTCTCAAGATAGGGCTGAAGTTCTTCAACGCCCAAACCGATTGCTCCACCAGTTTTTTCTCCCATTAAAAAGGACTCCACGCCATTGATGTCTCTATCCTGAATGAACTGATCTTGAACCAAAGGCAGTATTTCTTTTTTTGGAAAAGCTGTAAAAAAACTCATGTCCATCCATCCCGTCGCAGCCTCGGAAAAAACACAAAAAGACTGGCTGGAAAGCTGGGAGGCTAGGAGGCTGGGAGAAAGCTTTTGCTGTTTAGCTTCCCAGCTCCCCAGCTTCCTAGCATCTTTTGTTTCTTCCTTCAACACCTTCAATATCCTCGCTATGTTCCTCTCAACCTCTGGATTACAATGAATATCCTCAATTAAGAAGACGGTAGGATTCCCCGATAAAAGCACTTGATCTGTGATTTCTCCCATATCTGCAGGGATTGGGTTGGAATTCAAGAACATGTCCGGCTGGGAGGGGAGATAAGTCTTAATTGCTTGATGTGGAATGGGTTGTGAATAAGGCTCTATTTGTTGACTCCAACTTGGTTGAATATCATAAGAGACAAAGCAAAGACACAAAATGACACTGATGAGTTTTTGAACTCATTTCATAAAAATGTCTTTACCTCTATAAAAATTCATAACTTATTTATATACAAAAAGATACGACATTATTATTTTTTAAAAAACAAGGCCGCACGAGATTATCATTCAATGAGAATAGACATTTTATGAAGGGGAAAGGTCAAAGGAGAAAAAATGTGATTTTGGATTTTAAATAGGATAGAATGACTCTTAGTAAGGAGTTTTTCATGCCTCTCTACGAGTTTCTCAAGAAAAGAAGAAATGACATCCTTCAAGCTGCTCTGCGACATGGGGCAAAAAACGTACGCTTGTTTGGCTCGGTTACACGTAAAGAAGAAAATACCCAAAGTGACATTGACCTTCTCGTCGAAATGGAAAAAGGGAGAAGTTATCTTGACTTAGTTGAGTTATGGCAAGAATTAGAGGAACTTCTTGGGAAGAAAGTAGACCTTCTGACAGACGGAGGGATCAGTCCTTATTTAAAAGATCGCATTTACTCTGAAGCCATTCCCTTATGAAGGACAACTCCCTTTATCTTCTGCATATTCGAGACGCACTCGATCTCATCCTGGAATATGCTTCTTCAGGGAAAGAGTTTTTCATGCAAGATAAGAAAACTCAAGATGCAATCATTCGCAATCTTGAAATTCTTGGAGAAGCAACGAAAAATATCCAGGAAGATTTTAGACAAGTGCATTCAGAAATTCCTTGGAAGGCTTTGGCCGGAATGAGAGATAAACTAGCCCATGATTATTTTGGCGTTAATCTTGAGATTGTATGGGAAGTTGTGGACAAAAGAATTCAAGAACTTAAGGAAAAGATTAATAACCTTTTAAACAACTGACATCTTTCACTTTGCAAAAAAATTTAGCGATTAGAATAGCACTCTCGATACAGAATCTCTCTTTCTTCTTTTAGACCTACGAGCAACTCGTTAAGAGTTTTTCCTGAAGCTGTGAGGAGCTCCCGAAGCTTTCTCCGAGATTTTTTCAATTCAAGCTTTTTAGAGCTACGGCATTTTCGATCAAATCTTTCTCTCTCCATTTTGGTCCTCTTTTTTCTCCTCCAAAATATCGTAAATGGCCTTAAGTCCTTTTATCGTCAGATTTGAATCAAAATGATGAACCTCTTCAATGTCGGAAAGAAAATAAGAAACGTAGCCTCCAGTCGCGATGACTTTAACGTCCATCTCGTAACCTGGGAAAACTTCTGCTTTTAATCTTTTCAGCAAAAATTTGACCATGCCCACGAACCCCCAATAAATACCAGATTGAATCGCAGAAATGGTGTCTCTACCCAAAACTTCATTTGGTTTTATGATATTGACCCAAGGTAGGAGCGCTGTTCTCTCGTGCAAAATATCTCGGCTCAGGCCCATCCCTGGCAGAATCACCCCTCCCAAATATTCCCCGCCAAAAGAAATGATATCGAAGGTCACCGCAGTTCCAAAATCAACGACAATGGCAGGTGTTCCATAAAGTTTTCGAGCTGCAATCGCATTGGCAATCCGGTCGGCTCCGACTTGTCTTGGATTTTTGTACCAAATCTTAAGGTCTATATTGAGATCACTGGAAACACAAACGGGCTTGACTGAAAACAATTTTTCACAGAGTGATTCGAAAACTTCTTTCAGCTCTGGAACGACCGTGGCAATGACAACCCCTTTGATTTCCTTTTGCTCTTTCAAACCATCTGGTAAATTCTTGAGATAATAGACTTCATCTTTTTTGACCGTCGCAATTCTCCAAAAATCCACCACGGCATCCCCTTTAAAAACACCCATCACTATATTTGTATTGCCAATATCCACAACTACAATTTTACCGGACATAATGGATCCTTTTTTATAGCGTACAGCGATCAGCGTTCAGCGGTCAGTTTGAAAGGAACGATTTTATTTTTCGCTACACGCTCATTCGATCTAAAATTTTTACATCTCCACTTAAGAAAGCCTCAATAAAGCCTCCCTCTCTTCTTAAAAGCAAAGCCCCTTTCGCATCCGTTCCCAAAACAGTCCCCTCCCATTTTTTATCACTCACCTTCACCTCTACCCAATGTCCGACAAGTGATGAAAGCCTGGACCATTGAGACAGAAGAAAATCGTACTCCTGATTCTGGAGATGCTCATAAGTCTTTTCTAATTGTAGTAGTAACTCTCTCACAAGAACTGTTCTGTCCCATAAATGTCCACTGAGCATCGCCAAAGAAGTGACTGTTTTTTGGATATCTTCAGGGCATTCAGAAGAATCCATATTCACATTAAGTCCGATACCCACAATCACATGCTTGACCTCATTTTTTTCGGATTTCATCTCTGTTAATATTCCTGCCACCTTTTTCCCTTCCACATAAATATCATTCGGCCATTTAATGAAGGCGTGAAAACCCTCTTCCCGTAAAAGAGAAGCCACCGTAACAGAGCTCATGACAGTGATCAAGGAAACCTCTTCGAGCCGTAGCGAAGGCCTCAAAATTAAAGACAAAAGAATGTTCTTGCCCTTGGGTGAAGACCAAGACCGCATCATCCGTCCCCGTCCTTGCCTTTGATATTGCGCCAAAATGACAGTGCCTTCAGGAGCTCCTTTCTCAGCGTATTCTCGAGCTACATCGTTGGTAGAATCCACTTCATCTTCAGAAACAATCTTACAGCTGAAGGATCCTTCTTTTAACCCAGATTTTGCAATAGACGCGAGAACCGAGACGCAAGAGCTTGAGCCAGATTGGCCTGAAGAAAACGGAGGCATGCAAAAATTTGCCTGTCGAGTATTTCTGAAGGTCAAGATGGCCAAGATCTTGCGTCGAATTGAGATCTCATTATATTATCTAACTCCCAAAACCTCTAGGCTAATATCTACCGCCCTGACAGAATGAGTTAAGGCACCGACCGAAATCCGGTCTACGCCTGTTTGCGCATAAGCCTCCACATTGTCTAAACGAATCCCGCCTGAAGCCTCTAACAAAATTTTTCCTTTCCACTCTTTCACAGCCAAATGAACCTGAGAGGGATCCATGTTGTCGAGCAATACAAAATCGGCCCCGGCCTGAACCACTCTCTGGACTTCCTTCACATGCAACACCTCAAATCCTATTTGGATTTTGGGATAGTCCTTACGAATTTTCTGAACCACCGATTTCCAATCTGTAAAGCCTGCATCCTCCATCACATATTGATGGTTTTCCTTCACCAAAATCATTTCATTTAAAGAAAGACGATGGTTGTGTCCGCCTCCCATTCTCACCGCATATTTTTCAATCACTCTCAAAGAGGGTGTTGTCTTACGTGTATCATAAATTTTGACATTGTATTTTTGGGCCTTCTGAACAAAAGCAGTCGTTAACGTTGCAATCCCGCACAAACGCTGAAGAAAATTAACGGCTGTCCTTTCTGCTTTTAAGATGGATCTGGCGGACCCTTGAACCAATCCAAATTTTCCAGACTCTATTTTTTCCCCATCCTGCACCATCCAGAAAGAACGAATCGAAGCGTCCATTCTTTTCAAGACTCGGTCCACGATCGGAAGCCCGGCCACCGTACATGGCATCTTGGCCACCCACTCGGCCTCTAGTACAGCATCTTTAGGAATAAAATAATCCGTCGTCAAATCCCCCGCACGCACATCTTCTTCTAAAGCATGAGCAATGATAGGATCAATTTCATGCCAAGGTAGTTCTGAAGTTTTCATCGTAACCTTTGTTCACCCCAGCAGATGAAAACAGTTTTGAATTCCGAAAGTATTGTTTTTTTACTCACGACTCACCCCTCACGACGCACGACTGTTTTCTTTATTTGATAAATCTTGTCCCGAATCATCGCTGCCTGCTCAAACTCCATTTTTTCTGCGGCTTGACGCATTTCACCTTCCAATTCATAGATTAATTCATCCTTAGCATAAGCTACGTCATCCTTATTGGCCACATGTTTTAAAAAGGTTTTAGCCTCTTGATAACTGGAAAGACTTTCGTCCAAGGCTCTCTGAATTCCCTTGGGGGTAATCTTGTGTTTCTCATTATAATCCTTTTGGATCTGACGACGGCGATGTGTTTCTTCAAGGGTTCTTTTAATCGAATCCGTCAGGACATCCGCATAAAAAATAACCTCTCCTGAAATATGACGCGCGGCACGGCCCGCGACTTGAATGAGAGAAGTCTGAGACCTTAAAAATCCCTCTTTGTCCGCATCGAGGACCGCCACCAAAGACACCTCCGGCAAGTCCAGTCCCTCTCTCAAAAGATTAATCCCCACAAGCACATCGAAATCTGCCTTTCGAAGACTTCTCAAAATATTCACGCGTTCAAGCGCATCAATTTCAGAATGAAGATAACGCACACGAATGCCCAATTCTTTCAAATAGTCGGTCAAATCCTCTGACATCTTTTTGGTCAACGTCGTCACCAAAATACGTTCCTTCTTCTTCACACGTTTCTGAATCTCTTCAATCAAGTCATCCACTTGATGAGCGAGTGGCTTCACCGTAATCTCAGGATCTACAAGCCCTGTCGGTCGAATGACCTGCTCCACGGGATAGGGATATTTTGCCAATTCATAGGGGCCAGGTGTCGCTGAGACAAAAAGGGTTTGAGGAACAATTTGCTCAAACTCATCAAAACGTAAAGGACGATTGTCCAAAGCGGAAGGCAGACGAAAACCATATTCAACCAAGGTGGTTTTGCGAGAACGGTCCCCCTGATACATACCCCGAATTTGAGGAAGCATCACGTGGGATTCATCGATAAAAATCAAATAATCTTTTGGAAAAAAATCCAAAAGACAGGTCGGCCGTTCTCCTGCTTTTCGACCACTCAAATGCCTCGAATAATTTTCAATGCCTTGGCAATATCCAATCTCTCGAAGCATTTCCATGTCAAAGTGGGTTCTAGATTCCAAACGCTGAGCTTCTAACAATTTCCCCTGCGATCTGAAATAGGCGAGTCTCTCTTGCAATTCTTCCTCAATCGCCTTGAAGGCCGCTTCTAATTTCCGATAAGGGCTGACAAAATGTTTGGCAGGGTAAATCGTCAAGCCCTTCAACATGTTTTTTACATTGCCTGTCAAGGGGTCTATCTCATTCACAGACTCTATTTGATCCCCGAACAATTCTACTCGATAGGCATTCGTTCCATATGCGGGATACACCTCCACGGTATCTCCCCTCACTCGAAAGGTGCCTTTCTCAAATCGAAAATCATTGCGTTCATATTGAATATCCACGAGACCCCTTAAAAAATCAGAACGGGATTTTTGTTCGCCCTTTTCGATACGAACCATCATCTCTTCATAATCCTCTCGAGAGCCCAAGCCATAAATGCAAGAGACGCTCGCCACCACAATCACATCGGGCCGCGAAAGGAGCGAACTCGTCGCTGACAATCTCAGACGTTCTATTTCTGTATTGATAGAGGCATCCTTTTCAATATAGGTATCCGTCTGAGGAATATAGGCCTCTGGCTGATAATAATCGTAATAGCTGATGAAATACTCGACTGCATTTTCAGGAAAGAAATGCTTCAATTCATTGTACAGTTGTGCAGCCAAGGTTTTGTTGTGTGAAATGACAAGCGCGGGCTTCTGGAGTTTAGAAATCACATTGGCCATGGTGAAAGTTTTGCCAGAGCCGGTCACTCCCAAAAGCGTTAGAAAACGCTTTCCTGACGAAAACTCATTTACCAATTTTTCAATCGCCTGAGGCTGATCTCCTTGAGGTTCATATTCAGAATGAAGTTTAAACATAAAACCCTTAAAATCTTGACTTTTGTCTTAAAATCTGATTAAATCATATTATATGATTACCATGACCGCAACACAATTTGCGAGAAATTTTCGAAAGGTTTTGGACCAACTCGAATTTATGGGAGAAGAAGTGATGATCGTACGCAATCATCATAACGTAGCCCGTATTATTCCTGGTTCTCCCCATCTCACTGCACTAGAAGCACTCGCAGATCTTTACCGCACCCTCCCAGAAGATGCAGCTAAAAACTGGCTCAAGGAAAGTCGCATCCCTCATACCTTGAAAGAAATGAGAAACCCATGGGCGTCTTGATCGACACCTGTATTTGGATTGATGTTGAGCGCGGAAAATTGTCTCCTGCGGATGTTGCCTCCTACACGGGTAGGGAACCTATTTTTATTTCTCCCATTACCATCGCTGAGCTTACCTATGGGATCGAACAAGTGAAAGGCAATCGACGCCTCTACGAATTACGCTTGGCCGCATTAAGTCGCTTACGCAAGAAACCTTCTCTTTCTATCGATACCACAACAGGCGAAATCTTTGGTCGACTTGCATCTTATTTAACAAATCACAAACGCAGTCATCATTTTCGAGTCCAAGATTTATGGCTTGCAAGTCAGGCGATTCAACAAGATATGAATCTTCTCACCTATAACGAAAAAGATTTTTCTGATATTCCGGGCCTTGATTTGACATTGATAAAGCCCAAGAATTAATTTTACGATCCCACCTGCGACTTCACAAACTCAAGGCTTTTTAAAAGTTTTTCTTTCTGCTCTCGCATCTGATTTCTTTTTTCTTTTTCTTTCTCAACCACCTCACGAGGTGCCCTTTTCAAAAAATCTTGATTTTGGAGACGTCCCTCCAGTTTTTGAAGACCCCCCTCGATTTCTTGTAGTTGTTTTTCGAGTCGTGTCATTTCTCCCGTAAAATCAAAACCTCCCTCCAAATGCATAAAAACAGTTCCTGCCTGAGACAGACTGGAGGGAGTCGGTTGGGCGGGTGTAAAATGAGAATCAATCTCCAGATGAGAGGCCTTGAGAAGTCGCTGAAGTTCTTGGCTTTGAGATAAGAGCAAAGTTTTATCTCCTGCACTGGCTGGTTTAATCACAAATTTTACCTCTTGGGCAGGCTTGATCTGATATTCAGCCCTTAAATTTCGGCCCACGCGAATCAAATCATATTTCTTTTCTACCTGAAGCACCGCCTCAGCATCGATCCAGCTCTTTTTAGATTTGGGCCAGGACTCTATCATAATGGAAGAAGAGGCCTTCGGTAAAAATCCCATTTCTTTTAATCGCTGCCAAATCTCTTCTGTCACAAACGGCATGATGGGATGAAGAAGACGCAGAGACATTTCTAAAACGGTTAGAAGCACTTTCTGCGTACGAATTTTCTGATCGGAAACTTCTGCATGCAAAATGGGCTTGACAGCCTCAATATAGCGATCACAAAAGTGATGCCAGAAAAAATCATAGAGCAAATGGGCAGCTTCATTGAAACGATATTTTTCCAAAGAGCGGGTCACCTTTCCCGCTACCTCATGTAATTTCGACAAGATATAAGAATCTTCCAAAGACAAATCTTCGGGTTTTCTTTCCAAAAGTCGAGCGTCGGATCCCTCTAGAGTCATCATCAGGAAGCGAGATGCGTTCCAGATTTTATTTGCAAAATTGCGTCCCATTTCAAATTTATCCTTTGATAAATAAACGTCTTGACCCTGAGCCGTAATCATAATCAAACTCATGCGAAGCGCATCCGTCCCATATTCATCAATGATTTCCAGGGGATCAATGATGTTGCCCAAGGATTTACTCATCTTGGTCCCCGTGTGATCCCGAACGGTCCCATGGATATAAATATGAGAAAAGGGCTTCTCCCCCATGAATTCAAAACCGGCCATGATCATGCGGGCCACCCAGAAAAAAATAATTTCCTGAGCCGTCACCAAAGTTGCAGTCGGATAATAAAATCTTTGATCTTCATCCTTTTCAGGCCAGCCCATGGTAGAAAAAGGCCAGAGCCAAGATGAGAACCAGGTGTCCAGAACATCGGAGTCTTGTTCTAATTCAGTAGAGCCACAGGTTGGGCATTTTTCGGGCCTTTCTTTCGCAACAATGATCCCTGGATGATATGATTTATTTTTTCTGTCTTCTGACTTCTGACTTCTGTCTTCTGTCTTCCGACAATTTTGACAATACCAAACCGGAATCCGATGCCCCCACCAAATCTGTCGCGAGATGCACCAATCTCTGATATTCTCCATCCACCTCAGATATACTTTAGTCCATCGCTTGGGATAAAATTTAATTTCTCCTTTCTCCACCGCTTGCAGAGCCTTCTTGGCCAAAGGCTTCATGCGCACAAACCACTGGGGAGAAAGTCTGGGCTCCACCATCGTATGACAGCGATAACAATGTCCGACCGCATGTTGATGCGGCTCGACTTTCTTTAAAAGGTTTCTCTCTTCTAAATCTTCTAAAATTAATTTCCGGCACTGAAAGCGGTCTAGACCCTGATAGCGAGGCCCCGCATTTTCATTCATGTGACCATCGTCTGTCATCACATTGATTGGCTTAAGTCCGTGACGCTCGCCCATTAAAAAATCATTGGGATCATGAGCGGGTGTCACCTTCACCACCCCTGTACCAAACTTGGGATCTACAAAATCATCTTGAACTACGGGAAGTTCACGATTCAAGAAAGGAAGTAAAATTTTTTTCGAGAGGATGTCTTTGTAACGCTTGTCCTTGGGATGAACCGCGACCGCCACATCTCCCAACAAAGTTTCAGGCCGCGTTGTCGCGACCAACACAAACTCGCCTGCCCCTTGAATGGGATAGGCAATGTGATAGAGATTTCCTTGTATCTCCTGATGCATGGCCTCTTCATCCGAGAGAGCCGTTTGACAACGGGGACACCAATTAATGATGTATTCACCTTTATAAATCAATCCCTTATCATAAAGATGACAGAACACCTCTAATACCGCCTTGCTCAGCCCCTCATCCATGGTGAAACGAAGCCGTCGCCAATCGCAAGAAGAACCCAGACGTTTGAGCTGATTGACAATGGTATTGCCATATTGATCTCGCCACTGCCAAACTTTTTTCAGAAAACCTTCTCGCCCCAAATCCTTTCGGTGAGTTCCCTCTTTTGCCAACATCTTTTCAACCACATTTTGAGTCGCAATGCCCGCATGATCTGTCCCCGGGATCCAAAGCGCATTCCATCCCTGCATGCGTTTCAGACGAATGAGAATGTCTTGAAGCGTATTGTTCAAGGCATGCCCCATGTGGAGAATACCCGTGATGTTGGGAGGAGGAATGACAATGGTATAGGGCTTGCCGCCTTTTTCGCGATCGGCATTAAATAAACCCTGATCCAGCCAAAAGCTGTACCATTTATTTTCAGCGTCTTTGGGATTGTACTGACTGGGAATGTTCATCTTGTTATTTTATCTTGAGGTTTAAAATAAAATCCCTAATCTCAGAAAACATCTTGAAGGCGTTCGCCGCGTCCTTTTTATGAGGCAAACCATCAGGCAAAGAACCCGGAAGAGCATCAGGATAACGAGTCGGAATATAAAACTTATCTAGCTCACGAAAGAAATCTTTAAACTCACTGAGGCGTGGCTCAAGTGAATGAGAAAAAGTAAAAAGCTCTAAGAGACTATGCGTCTTGTGAATAGGTCTATTGCGAATAAACAAAAAACCCTTCAGAAGTTTTTCCACACCTTGTTGAGCATGAAAACATGTCTGATTATAGATCTCGTCCTCAAGAGCACTCTGAGCCATATGATAGTCCTCGTCCGCAAAATTGAACCACGGATTATTTACGCTCATAGAGGACTTTTCCCCTTTTTAGAATTTCTTCTTTAATAAAATACCTGTTTTCCTTAACCATCTGATTCCATTCACGAGGTGTATAAACCAACGCATCCATGGAAAACTTAGGATTAGCAATAAATAGAACATCTCCAATACGATCCAAAAATCGTTTTTTGGTTTCTTTGACAATTGCAAGGTCAATATCACTGGCTTCTTTTACCTGACCACTCGCCAAAGATCCAAAAAGATAAATTTTTTCAGGATGATATTTCTGAATAATTCTTGGTAAAATTTTCTTCAGTTCGCTCTGAAGATTTTTTTTTCTCTTTAAACTCAGGACATTCAATGGGGTTTACCTTTCTCAAGATTTTTTTGCGGATTTCCCTTCTTCATCTTTGAGCAATTTATATTCAAGGCTATCCACCAACGCCTCCCAGGAGGCTTCAATGATGTTCTCACTGACACCCACCGTTCCCCATAAAGCCTGATCGTCTTTGGTTTCAATCAGAACACGCACTTTGGCTCCGGTTCCACCTTTGGCATCCAGAACTCTCACCTTAAAATCTTCCAAATGAACTTTTTCTAGGCTCGGGTAGAATCCCACCAAAGCTTTTCGCAAGGCGTTGTCTAAGGCATTCACAGGACCGTCGCCTTCTGCCGCCGTATGCTCTGAAACTCCATCCACTTTGACCTTGATGGTGGCTTCGCAATGAGAATGACCCGCCCCTCTTTTTTCAATGATCACTCGAAAACCTTCTAATTCAAAAAAGGGCTTGTGCCTCTGAAGAATTTTTTGCACCAAAAGTTTGAACGAAGCCTCAGCCGCTTCATATTCATAACCTTCATGCTCCATTTTCTTCAGTTCTTGGACAATCTGTTTTAAATCCACATCGTTTTTGGTCAAATCAATTCCCAGTTCTACACCCTTAAACCAAATGTTGCTCCGCCCCGCTAATTCAGAAACCAGAATCCTTCTTTGATTTCCCACAGACTCTGGCTTGACATGTTCAAAACTTTTCTCGACTTTCTGAACTGCATTCACATGCGTCCCACCTTTATGAGAAAAAGCGCTTGTGCCCACATAAGGGGCCCGCTCATCATGTCGCACATTGGCCAGTTCATCCACAAATCGAGAGAGTTCCACCAAGCGTTTCAATTTATCAGCAGGCAAACAGGGATAACCCAATTTCAATTGAAGATTGGGAATAATGGTACATAAATTGGCATTGCCACAACGCTCCCCGTAGCCATTGATGGTCCCCTGGACTTGAAGTGCGCCCAACTGAATCGCCAAAACGGAGTTGGCCACCGCCAACCCAGAATCGTTGTGCGAATGAATTCCCAAAGGAATTTTTATTTTCTTCGAAACTACTTCTATGATTTCTTTTAAATCAAGCGACAACGTCCCGCCATTGGTGTCGCACAAAGCGATACAATCCGCCCCCGCTTCCTCAGCCGCTTGAATCGTTTTCAAGGCGTATTCGGGATTGTCTTTAAACCCATCAAAGAAATGCTCGGCGTCATAAACCACTTCGCGGTCATGGTCTTTTAAGAAACGTACCGTATCTCGAATGATGGCCAAATTTTCATCGCCCGTGGTGCCCAAAATATGCTGAACATGCAGCATCCAACTTTTCCCAAAAATAGTCACCACCGAAGTTTCTGCGTCAAGAAGGGCCTTGACTTGGGGATCATTTTTAACAGAGGTATTGGCCCTTCGAGTACTTCCAAACGCGACCAATTTGGCCTGTTTCAGAGACAAACGCCTGGCCTCTTTAAAAAAAGCCACTTCCTTGGGATTAGCCCCCGGCCATCCCCCTTCAATATAAGGAATTGCAAAGTCATCCAGCTTTTCAACAATGCGCAGTTTATCCGCACTGGAAAAAGAAATTCCCGCCGCCTGAGCGCCGTCTCTGAGCGTGGTGTCGTAAATGATAATTTTTTTATGCATAATGCATATTCTTCGTTTTAGGCATGATTTATTCCAAGACCAAACTTTTGATGAACCGTCTGAACAGCCTTATCTGCATACTCCCTTCTGATGACACAAGAAATCTTAATTTCGGAAGTGCTGATCATCAGAATGTTAATCCCCTCTTTGGCCAAGGCTTCAAAAAGATTCGCCGCCACTCCGGAATGACTTTTCATCCCAATCCCCACAACAGACACCTTTGCAATTTTGTCATCGGAATCAATTTTCTGAGCCCCCACTTCATTGGCCGCATTTTTAAGCACGTTGAGCGTCTTAGATAAATCCGTCTGGCTCACCGTAAAGGAAATATCCGTATGCCCCTGTTCACTGACGTTTTGAATAATCATGTCAATATTGATATGGGCATCCGCCAGAAGCTTAAAAATCTTGGCTGCAATCCCTGGTTTATCTGCCACTTTGCTGATAGTCACCTTTGCCTGATCTTTGTCCGCTGTCACACCGCGTATCACTACATCTTCCATTTCTCGAGCCTCCTCTACAATCATCGTGCCAGGTTCGTCATTGAAACTGGACCGAACGTGAATCTTGACCCCATATTTTTTCGCAAATTCAATCGACCTCGAATGCATCACCTTCGCCCCAAGACTGGCCAATTCTAGCATTTCATCATAAGAGATTTCAGGAATTCTCTTCGCCTCGGAAACCACGCGAGGATCTGTCGTAAAAATACCATTCACATCTGTATAAATTTCGCAATCATCCGCCTTAAGCACCGCCGCCAAAGCCACCGCTGTCGTGTCTGATCCTCCACGTCCCAAAGTCGTGATATCCTGAGCTTCATTCACCCCTTGAAAACCCGCCACAATCACGATATTTCCCTCTTTCAAAGCACTTGTCACACGATCTGTACTGATGCTGCGAATTTTCGCCTTGGTGTGAACATTGTCTGTAAAAATTCCGACCTGTGCCCCTGTGAAAGAAATGGCTGAACACCCGAGCGCATGAACGGCCATGCTCAAAAGGGCCGCTGACATTTGCTCTCCCGTCGCCATCAACATATCCATCTCTCTTTCGCTGGGATCATCCGTCATTTTTTTGGCCAAATCAATCAAATCATCTGTGGTATCTCCCAAGGCTGAAACCACCGCGACCACATCATTGCCCGCTTTCTTAGCGGCCACAATTCTTCGAGCCACATTTTTAATGCGCTCTGGATTTGCAACAGAACTTCCACCGTATTTTTGAACAATCAAAGACATAATAAAAACCCCTTTAATTCCCAATAACCAATAACAAATGACAAATTAATTCCCAATGAACCAATGTCTAATTAAACATTGGCTATTAGTCATTCATTTGTCATTTGAAATTGGTCATTTGTCATTTCACCTATACCCACTTCAACACCTCTTCCACTCTGGGTTTAATCACCTTCGGTTCTCCAGCCACCTTCATCGCCCGATCGGGATCTTTTAAACCATGCCCTGTCAGAGTAGCCACAATCATTTTTTCTCCAGAGTCCTTGAAAAACCCTTCCTTGTTGAGTTTTATCAAACCTGCAAAAGACGCAGCAGAAGCAGGCTCTGCAAAAATGCCATCCATTTTCGCAAGCATTTGATAAGCTTTCAGAATTTCCTCATCCGTTACTTTATCAATTTTTCCTTGAGAGGCTTGAACCGTATCCACAGCCTTTTGCCAATTGGCAGGATTGCCAATTTTAATGGCCGTCGCGAGGGTCTCGGGTTTCTCAATCACATGGCCCTCCACAATGGGTGCCGCACCCGCTGCCTGAAAACCCATCATTTTGGGAAGACGATTAGACTTTTTCAATTTAAAATATTCTTGATATCCCATCCAGTAGGCCGAAATATTTCCAGCATTCCCCACGGGAATAAAATGATAATCCGGTGCCTTTCCAAGTGCATCGCAAATCTCAAAGGCTGCCGTTTTCTGACCTTCCAAACGATAAGGATTAATAGAATTTACAAGTGTAAGCGGATGTTTCTTCCCTACTTCTTTAACCACATTCAAGGCCTCGTCAAAACTTCCCTCCACCGCCAACACAACTGCGCCATGCATCAAGGCCTGAGCCAGTTTTCCCAAGGCAATGCCCCCTTGAGGCACCAGCACAATACACTTCATCTTCGCCCGAGCCGCATAAGCTGCGGCTGCGGCTGAGGTATTTCCTGTTGAGGCGCAAATGACGGCTTGAGAACCCTCTTCTAAAGCCTTTGAAATCGCCATCGTCATCCCACGATCCTTAAAAGATCCCGTGGGATTGGCCCCTTCAAATTTAAAATAAATTTTCAATCCATTCCCTAAAAACTCACTGATATTCTTTCCATAAATGAGCGGAGTATTCCCCTCATGAAGGGTGACAATCGGCGTGCGATCACTCACCGGAAGAAGGTTGCGATAATGATGAATCAATCCTTGCCAGTACATTTTATTTAGAATTCTCCTCTGACACCTTAATGGTTATCTCTAGCCACCCTCTAGAGTCATCCCCGAGTGTCCTAATCGGGGATCCAGAAAAACTTCTCAAACCGTGGATTCCCGCTTGCAACCTGCGGGAATGACAACTTATATACATTTTAAATTTATGATAATGATAAATATAAGTTAATTCTCTTCTGACTCTTCTACTCTAATCCTTAACGTTTTTTTACGAATAGCACTCAAACGATCAATGGTTTGAATCGCTTGTCTAAAATTTTTCTCCTTGGCCTGATGCGTCATAATCACCACAGGCACAGGCCCGCTTTGATGGCGCTCCGGCTGAATCACAGACGCAATGCTGATGCCATTCTCACCTAGAATCCCTGCAATTCTGGCCAAAACACCCGGCTTATCCAAGGCCGAAAAGCGCAAATAAGACCGGCACTCCAGTTCATCCATATTTTGAATCGCTTTTTGACTCTCTTTTCGGGTCGTGGAAAAACTCGAAAAACCATGACCCATTTGCTTCGCAATATCCACCAAATCTCCCACCACCGCACTCGCTGTGGGACGTTCTCCAGCGCCTCTCCCGTAGAAAAGCCCACGACCCACATAGTCCCCTTCATAATAAATGGCGTTATAAACCCCATTCACAGAAGCCAGCAAATGCGTCTGAGGGATCAAGGTCGGATGAACCCTAGCCTCCAAAGAGGCTCCTTTATCCTTCGCAATCGCCAAAAGCTTAACGGCATAACCAAATTGACGCACATATTGAATATCTAAAGAAGTGATTTGAGTAATCCCTTCGACATAAACTTTCTTAAAATCAATCCAATGCCCATACGCCAAAGAAGCCAAAATCACCAACTTATGTGCAGAGTCAATCCCTTCTATGTCTAAAGTTGAATTGGCCTCTGCATAGCCAAGAGATTTTGCTTGAGCCAAAGCTTCTTCAAAATCCATATTCTCCAAAGTCATCTTGCTCAAAATATAATTAGACGTTCCGTTCACAATCCCGCAAATTGTCTTAAAATGATTTCCGACCAGTCCCTCTCGAAAGCCCTTAATCACAGGGATTCCGCCGCCGACGCTCCCCTCAAAAAAAAGATTTTTCCCAGAGCGCTCAGCTGCGCGAAAAAGTTCACGCCCACATTCAGCCAAAAGGGCCTTGTTCGCCGTCACCACATGCTTTCCCTGTTTCAACGCCTTCAAAATAAATTCTTTGGCGGGATGAAGCCCTCCAATCAGTTCAATCACGATTTCAATTTGAGGATCCTGAAGAATTTCATCGGCATTCAGAGTTAAAAGAGAAGAAGATACTTTGATCGCCCTCTTTCTCCCAGGATCCCGATCCGCAATTTTAACGAGTTCGATTTTTCGGCCCGCCCTTTGAAAGATCAATTCTTGATTCTCTCTCAAAAGACGCACCACCCCCGTCCCGACCGTGCCAAAACCGATTAAACCTACTTTGATTGTATTCAACGATAACCTCCAGAATAGGCTAGGAATATAGCATTCACATCGGGTTAGTTTCAAATGAAAAGGAAACACGAAACAACGTAGTTCATTCCGATAGGGAGGGGAGAAACCAGGGACGAGGGACGACGGAAGAAGGATGCAAAAGAATTTAAGTCGTCCCTCGTCCATCGTCCATCGTCCATCGTTTTTTCCTCTGCCTCACATACTCGACCGCGCCCGGCAGAATGGAGATGACAATGATGGCCAGAATCACCAGCGTGAAATTATGCTTCACATAGGAAAGATTTCCGAAAAAATATCCGCCTAAAATGAAGGCAAAAATCCAGGCAAGGCCTCCAAGGAGGTTATAACTGAGGAAACGCGTGTAACTCATTTTTCCAATCCCAGCGACAAAAGGAGCAAAGGTTCGGACAATCGGGACAAATCGGGCCAAAATAATGGTTTTAGCCCCATACTTTTCATAGAAAGAATGCGTGCGATCTAAATATTCTTTTTTCAGGAAACGGCTTTTTTCTTGATGGAATACCTTGGGCCCCACGATGGCGCCTATCCAATAATTAAGCGTATCCCCTGCCACTGCAGCAAAAGACAAAATCAAAAGCAAAATTTCAACTTTTAAAGAACCTTGTGCTGCAAAAGCCCCCGCGGCAAAAAGTAAAGAATCTCCCGGAAGAATGGGTGTGACCACCAAACCGGTTTCACAAAACACAATCAAAAATAAAATTAAATATGTCCACAAACCACAATTCTGAATCATCACACTCAAGTGCTGATCCAAATGGAGAAAAAAATCAATACCCTGATGAAGCCAACTCATGCCCCCCCCGAACAAAAAGGAATCAAAAATGTTAAAATCTGGATTCAAAAAATCTTTATCCGATTGGCTAAATGTACTGAAAATCAAAAACCATTTCAATTCTTTTCCTTCCCGCATTCTTCCCAAACACGGACATTCAACAAAATAGGAAAAAAGTGGATGATGGATGTTGGATTCCTCCCCCTCGTTGAAGCTTGTGTAGTCGCCCGATTCATCGGGCAATCCGTGTGCAAGGCTGCCCCATAAATGGGGCGACTACAACATGAGCCTCACTTTCATAGCAAGGAGAGGTGAGGGGAGGCGAGAGAAAGGGATTAGAAGCTAAGTGAACAGTATGGGGCTAGGCGGAACACTCGCCCTTTTTAGCTTCAAGGCGGTAATCCTGATCCGAGCCCCAATCCTTGTATATTTCAGGGGCCTCGTCTGGAGGGGGAACAAGTGCGAAGGGATTTAATTCGTTTCGAACTTTTTCGAAACCTATTCTCTCAAAAAAACTCTGCAGACTTTCATCTGAATTTCTATGTCCAAGATAGAACCTTAAAAGATGGGTCACCGCCTCAGGAACTTTTCTCGCCGGGACTGACAGAATATTTTTTGCAAATTGGGCCCTGCCTTTTTCTGTAAATCCCCCCGTCATGATCTGATAATGGGGAACCACCCGTCCATGGAGAGTCCGAGACGCTCCGTGAAATCCTAAATCTGCAATGGAGTGCTGACTGCAGCCATGGGGACATCCGGAAACCTTAAGTCGAAGTTTAAATATCTCAGAATCATGGCTCAAGCCATTGCTAAAAATTTTTCCGAGTTCTACCGCCAATCCCCTCGAGCGAGTAATGGCCGAAATGCAGCTATCAGCACCCGCACAACGGGTAATATCCATCACATGTTCTGCACAACAATCAGCAAGATCCGCTGATTTCAACTCACGGTAAAGAAAGGGAAGATCATCCTGATGAACCCATCGCAAGAGAAGATTTTGTGTAATGGTTGTTCTCACCCGTCCTTCGCAAAACCGGCGGGATATCTCAGCGATTCTTCTCAATTGAGAGCCCGTAATATCTCCCAGAAAACAGCGTATAAAAACAGAACGAAATTCTGCCTGTTTTTGGGAAAGGGTGTTATGGTGCTCCCATCTTTCGAATTCAGAATTTTTGAGAAAGGCGTCTTTTTTGAAAAACCCCGATTCAACCCAGATTTTGCAATAGACGCGTGAACCGAGACGCAAGAGCTTGAGCCAGATTGGCCTGAAGAAAACGGAGGCATGCAAAAATTTGCCTGTCGAGTATTTCTGAAGGTCAAGTGCCCCAAGATCTTGCGTCGAATTCCGCGGCCTATTGCAAATTCTGGGTTCAACCCTCTTTGGCGCTTCTTCAATCTTTTCAAGGAGATCCGTCCCCCCTTTTTGGAAGAGAATTTCTTGCCGGACAGATTGAACCGCCTCCTTAAAACGTTCGATCCCCCAGTCCTTGATCAAAAACTTCAGCCTTGAGCGATCCTTGTTTTGGCGGCTTCCATGCTGGTTAAACACCGCAAGAATAGCCTGAAAGGTGATAAGCAAGAACTCCGCCGGTGTGAAATTTTCAAGGAGCTGGGCCTCCCGCGGTGCTCCCCCCAGCCCCCCTCCTACATATACTTCAAAACCACGGATCGCACCCCTCATAACCGCAAAAACGCCAATGTCATGAATCATGGCATGAATATGATCCGCAGGACATCCTTCAAAGGCAATTTTGATTTTTCTGGGAAGACCCTGCGTCAGGGGATTTCTTAAAAAATATTTGCTTACTGCTTGCGCATAAGGCGTAACATCAAAGAGCTCATCCCGAGCAATACCTGAAAATGGACAGGTCGTAACATTTCGGACGCCATTTCCGCCCGTTTCACGCGAGGTAAGATCCACATCCGCCAAAGAACGCAAAACCTTCATCAAATGATCTTCACTGATCCCATAAAGTTCCAGACCTTGGCGAGTGGTCAAATGAACCCCCTTAATGGCACTATACTCTTCAGACAAATCCGCGACCCGCTCCATTTGAAGAGGTGAAAGCATCCCCTGAGGGATTTTGATCCTAATCATATATTTGTCAGAGGTCCCGCGGTAGGAATAAACACCCTGCCAAACCCTGACCTTTCGAAATTCTTCAAAATCCAGGCGGCCCTCCATAAAATGGTTGAACGAAATCTCGAACCGATCCAGTTCCGCTTGTGAAGTATTCTTCATTCTCCAGAATCCCTTTTTCTCACTGTTAAACCCTTACAGGTTTCGTTCAAACGGAGCAATCGTATCTGTTATCTTTCATTAATCTATGATGTAAGTCATGAAAATGGATAAAATTTAATGCGGGATCTTTCTCAACATCAATACTTCAACGCTGTTCGTCGCATCATTTCACGACGGCGTCTAGCCCGCATTTCTCATCACATTTCTGCTGCGAGCGCCGATTCCGCCTCGTCTCTCCGTGCAGACTCGGTCGGCCACGCTCAACATACTGTAAAGTATGCCTCGCATGGCCTCGGTCGTCTTCCTCGCATCCAAAGCGGACTCAGGCGTTCCTCGCGACGAAATCTGATGAGAAATGCGGGCTAATCGTCTCTTGAGTCACGGCTTCTTCGGGAAGGATTTGTCTTAATTGGGTAAGAGCGTCACGGTCCATACCGGTACCCGAATTTCTTTTTATTGAACTTGGATAGAAACTTTTGAACAAGCCCCGCTTTCATCATTGACACGGATATCGTGAAATCCCACTCTGGGTGTCCAGAATAGAGATTCTTCCGAATGGGCCTTTCCGATAAACGTTCCATCCACAAACCACCATCGCCAAGAGTGAGGTTCTCCCCCATTTGATTTGAGCGTTATTTTTTGATGCGCTAGAGATGCGTGATCATCTATGTAGAATTCCTGATTGTGCGCAATAGAAGCAATGACCAGACTTCTCTCCCCTTTTTCTAATTCTAAAGATTTTGTTTTTTCATCCGGCACTGAGGGCCATTCTTGAATTTTAGGATGAAGGTTGTTTAGCAATCGAAGCGCAAGAGGCGCAGCCAAAGTCTGACCAACCAATTCGTGAGATCCCTTTCCGGAGGTATTTCCCAGCCATACCACAAGGGTAAATTGAGGTGTGACCACGGCACACCAAGCATCTTTATGATCACTGCTGGTTCCCGTTTTCCAGGCTGGATGAAAGAGAGCGGCTTCAGGACATATTCTTTCTGTTCTCTTTGAATCGCTTAAAACATTCAGAACTTGCCAGCAGGCTTTGGAAGAAAGAATAGATTTTTTTTCAAGGGCGAATAAGTCGCGCTTATAACCCCTCCTACTCCCCTCAAGATTTTCTAGTCCCTGTGGGATTAAAAAAAAGGGGAGAGTCTCCCCTCTTAGTGTAAGAGGGGTTGGGGGAGTTACATCATTTTTAGATTCCTTTGAAGTGTGTATAAACTTTACTGGAACATGAAAGCCCCCTCGCCCCAGAGTCGCATAAGCCTCTGCCATTTCAAGAATGGATGCCTCTGCCCCACCAATAGCCAAAGACAATCCATATTTTTCAGGAGCCTGAGACAATTTTTTAAAGCCTGCTCCCTCCAGGATACCCAGGACACGAGGGATTCCCACTTTAGACAACAACATCATCGCAGGGATGTTCCGGCTCTCTCGCAAAGCCTCTCCTGCAGTGATAGGACCTCGAAACATTTCATCATAATTCTGAGGCGTATAACCTGTCCAAGCAATGGGCTGGTCTTTCAAAAGCGTGCTGGGCGTACACAAGCCCATTTCAAAACTCGCAGCATAGATAAAGGGTTTAAGCGTTGAACCTGTGGAGTAAGAGCGTCTAGACAAATCCAAAACATTTTTCTCTTTTGTGAGGCTGATCGAGGCAAGACATTCTGCCGTTTGAGTATTTAAAAGGACAATCGCCAACGTATTAATATCAGGCGAATGAACCTGGTTGAATACCTCTCTCGCTGTCAGAGTGAGTTGCTCTTGAAAATTTGAATCCAATGTTGTCGTGATTTTCCCTTGCCGAAACCATTCCTTTAAAGTCAGCAAAAAAGGAAGCGCTGAGTCATGAGCTGCATGGGGCAAGGAATGCCACACCGCTTGAACGGGTTCGGATAACGCCCTTTGATATTCTTTTTCTGAAATCATTTTTTGATTCCACATTTTGAGAAGCACATGATTGCGCCTCTTGAAGGCACGCTCTGGAAACAAATCCGGACGATAACGGTTCGGACTTTGGGGTAGACCCGCCAAAAGAGCTGCTTGGTTTAAGGAAAGATCGCGGCAGGAAAGATCAAAATACCTCCAACTCGCTGCGCCAACACCCATAAGGTTTCCGCCCATGGGACAGCGATTTAAATACTCGAGAAGAATTTCTTTTTTACTCATCTTTTTTTCTAACTGATAAGCCCGAATGGCTTCGATCCATTTAGACTTAAAGGTTCGAGATTTAGGATGACGAAGATGCTCGACTTGCATGGTGAGAGTACTGGCGCCTCGAACAATTTTTAAAGCTTTCACATCCTGCCAAAGGGCTGCTGCAACGCCCAGCCAGTCAACGCCTGAATGCCCATAAAAACGACGATCTTCAATCGCCACAATCGCTTGATAAAGATAGGGACTTATTTCTTTTTCTTTTAAGGGGAAATACCATTCGTCATTTTCTGAAACAAAGGCAGCCAGCGCTTTTCCATGAGCATCTTCAATCCACAAGCTAGGAGGAGGTGCAACATGAGGAGGAAGTGGCACATAAGCAACAGCCAGAAGAAAAGAAAAATAGCCTGATAATAAAAGGCTCGTTATGGATGTTAAAAAAATAATCAGTCGATGATAATGTTTCATATTTTAAAGAAGCAATAGCATTCCCCTCCCTTGATGGGAGGGGTAGGGGAGGGTGAGTTCAAATTCCCCCTCCCTAACCCTCCCCACAAGGGGGAGGGAATTAATATAGATTTCTCAATTCTTCGAAGAAATCGTCAGCGTCTCTCCTGCCCCAAAAAGACTGTTGATCGAAATGTCATACATACACTGCGCTCGAACAGGGGGAATCGTGAAGGTTCCAGGGGTAATCGCCCTTACAAGATACGTGTAGGTTGCCCGGCCTTTGGACATTTTTCCATAAAGAACCAGACGATCATCTCGAATATCTACTCGACTGTCGACAAAAGCAGAAACTGCGTCAGGATTTGACAGCTGAGCTGTTGTATTGAATCTGGGGTTTTCAATCTCGAACCCGGCTGGTAGAAGATCTTCAATCACAAGATTGTCATAAGTAATCGTCGTTTCCAAATCGAGCTCTACCTGAATCAAGTCTCCGCTCTTGATCTCGTTCATAGATAAAGGCTTTCCGTTTTGATCCAGGTATTTTCTGCGAATGGAAATCCCATGATCCTCATTTTTGGGAGCTTCTTTGGATACACCTGTTACTGTCCATGAAATATATCCTTTTGCCTGTTCAGACCCTTGAATTTTCACAAGAAAATTTTTTCCGATCACGTCTTGATTTAAAGAAGTCCAGGAAAGAGCCTCTCCTCCTTTTGTCTCTAGGATTTTTTCAGAATCAGACCCTAGCTCGCAAGAGGCAAAAGGCTCACCCATATCCACTTTTTCTAAATATTGTCCCAGCGCCATCAGAGCAAAGGCATAGTCCTGGGTACTCCCCCATTTTTTATCATCCCCTGCTTGTGCAATTTCCTGAATCAGTTTTGGAATGGCCGCATTCTCTGGGTCTAATTCCATCAAGGCTTGAGCCAAAATAGACTGGTCACGAATTGGAGATCCAATGTTGCCTTCAAGCTCTCGACTCTGCCGAGGCCGAGCGAAATCCTGAGGAATGAGATCCATCGCAAGATCGCGGCGCCCCGCGTAAAACCAGGCCAAGGCCAGGTAAAAGCGCGTGGAAGGATAAATCTCATGTTCTGATACAACAGGATTTTTGAGCAACTCTTCGAGACGAGTCATGATGGAACGTTCTGGTTTTCCAGCCTTGGCCAAGACAAAACAGGCATAAGCCTGAATTTCTAAAGTATCGGGATTGTCACTTGTTTCCTTCATTAACTTTTGCAAATAAAGAAAAAGCCTGTCCCGAAAATCTAGTGGGATCTCATAACCTAAACTTTCAGCCTCCACCAGAAAATGTGCTGCGTAAACACTGGCCCAAGGCCATATCTCACGGTACCCTGGCCACATTGCGATCCCGCCATCAAGCGTTTGCATGCCAATGAGTCGCGTAATCGTGGTATCTACTCTTTGAGTTACATATTTTTTCTCGAATAAATCCGGAAAAAATTTCTCCCCCACTTTTGTAAGCCCTATCAGAGGGAAAGCCGTACTGAGGGTCTGCTCTGCGCATCCATGCGGATATTCATTGAGATAATTCAGGGCGTTCACAATGTTAAACGTCGAAAAAGGGAAAACGCGTATATTAAGCTGCGCCGTTTGGGAAACCCATTTTTCAGGAATTTTGATTTCCATGGGATGACCCGGCGTCACAGTCGCATCACTTCCAACAGATGTGATGGGGTAAGGGGGACGCACAGGTAACTCTAATTCTTGCGTGTATTTTTCTCCATTTAACTCAGCTTCAATGTAAAGATGCGCCGTTCCCATTGCTTCACCTGCTTCTAAAGGAATGGACAAAGTGACTTGCCCTCCATTTTCCATCAATATTCCCCTCCCTAGATGGGAGGGGTTAGGGGAGGGTGGATTCAAATCTCCCCCCTCCCTAACCCTCCCCATGGTTTCCGTCTCTCGACTCCAACCACTCTCTCGTCCACCCGCAAGCGGGTACCCGGACTCGGTCGCAAGGGGGAGGGAACTTTTCGAATTCTTCTCTGAAGAGTTTGTGAAACGAAGCACTGCTTTTTCATCTTTCAACTCAATAGAAAGATTTGCACTTCCCTTTTGCCCCGTATGATTGAAAAGGGTGATGGGCATTTCAAAATGATCTTTCATGGCTACAAATCGGGGAAGAGTTGTCTGAAACATCAGAGGGGATCTCACAATCATAGGCTGGTCCATGGCTCCGAAAAGATTGCCTGCATGAGCAATCACCATCACCCGCAGGCTTCCTGAAAACTCTGGAAGGCTAAAATGGGCGACGACTTTTCCTTTTGAATTGGAATGAAGAATTTTAGAAACTAAAGCAACATTTTGGATTCGCTGGGGAGAAACCGGTGACAAATGTCTTGGATTATATCCGCTGCCGTCTCCACCGACCGCACTTTTTGGATTTAAAGCAGGAATTTCAGGAAAAAGCTCGCTGTAAAGGTCCGACCCTGAAACTCCCAGTCCTCTGGTTTGATGAAAAAACTCAAAAGGATCCGGCGTCGAAAAATCCGTTAATTGCAAAATTCCCTCATCCACCAAAGCCAATGTCACAGAGGCATTGCAAACGGGCTCACCTGTTGGATTTCTCACTTCGACCGCTATCCTCACCTTTGTTTTTGGGCGTGCTTCCTTCGGGCCATCTACCTTAAGCAAAAGTTTTTCATCCTCATTCTCCACACGCAATCGGGTCACGCCAAAGGCCCGATGCATTTTCCAAGGGGCATCAGACTTCACAGGCTGAATCACTGTGGCCGACACATAAGCATTCGGACGAAACTCTTCAGTCATATCGATAGGAACCGTTACATACGACTCCGTCATCTCTTGCACTTGATGAAAAATCACATGATCCGTTTCGAGGGTCAAAAGCAATGTCCCCGGAAAAGGACTGCGAATTACGACTTCTGTCTTCTCCCCAACACGCACAGGAGAAATTTTGATTTTAAGTTCATCCGGTCTTTCTCGGCTGATAGAGTCTTCCCATCCTTCTCCCTCACTGACGTAAAATGACTCTGATGTCAGGGTTCCCATTTTGGGATCTCTGATAGAGACAACATACGATCCCCCGCCCGAAGGTGTGACAGCAACCTTCCCCTTCCCTTCTTTTAAGAGAATGGAGACAGACTGAACCTCTTCTAAAACACGAACGGAATCATACGAATAACTTCTATCCCGATACGTCAAAACATTGTTCCAAGTTTCTCTAAAAACTTTCACCTCAATTGAATCCAAAACCTTTGATATTTCTCCCTGACCTGTGACCGCAGCCACGTCAAAATCAGAAGGAGATCCTGGTGCCATCCTCCTAGATACGGGAGAACGAAGCGCCAAATAATAGGAAGGACCATCAATGAACAATTGCTCTGTCGAGCTCACCGCCCGCCCCCCCATTTCTTGGACACTGCCTGTAACCGTCAAAAGCCAAGGGCCCGCATAAGAAAATGTTTTGTCCTTCATTTTAGAAAGAGAAGCCAAATCAAGTTCCCATTTTCCCTTGCCCTGTTCATCCAGCTTAATGGGAGGCAATTCAATCGATTGACCTTCAGGAAGAGGCACCCCAAATGTCTTTAAAGTTTCTGCGCTGTCTCCAAAGGTCCAACCTTTCCATTTTTTCGAACGAAAAGAAGTGGGATCCAAACGTCCCGTCAAAGTCGCATCGCCATTTTTGGCCGGCTGGCCAAAAAGATAATCCCCTTTGATTTTAGCCTGAAGGGATTTATCTGAAAGTTTGTAACGCCCGCGTTCAGATGGCCTTAATTTAAGAGCCATTTTCATTCGATTGGGAACAAATTCCTCTACCAAAAATGAAGCCAATCCAAATTCTTCTTTCTCTTCCTTTCCAGATTTAGGAAGTCCCACGCAAACAGACCACCTCCCCGTCGGAATATCCTTTGGCAACTTCATAGAAAGATGAGACATGCCATTGGAATCCATTTTGACCATACGTCCCTTCCACTCTCGACCCTCAGGTCTGTAAAATTGCCATTTCACTGGAAAACTTTCAGGAACGGTAAGCTCTGAGCCTCGAACAATCGCCCAAAGATGAATTTTTTCTCCAGGACGGTAAGCCCCTCTCTCTGAATAGACAAAAGCTTCATACCCCTTTCTTAAATAAGGCGTTCCGGAAACATCAAAATTAGAATAAGAAAGCTGGCTTGACCTTAAATCAAGCCAGGTGAGACCTGTTTTTGAGGAATCAGAGGATGACAACTCTGCAACCACAATAGCAGGCCTCTCATCCTCCTTTATTTCTATTTTTTCTATTCTTGCCACCCCCTTTGAATCCGTAAGCGCCTCTCCTAAAAGTTGATTTTTATCCGAAAAAAGTTTAATTCTAACTTTTTCCATCGGTTTTGCAGTCGCCAAAGAAATTGCCCACACAAAAATGCCGCCTGAGAACTGCTTTGCAACAAGGCCCACATCAGACAAGGTTACAACCGTAGAAGCCGATAAATAATAGTAGGCATCGTAAGTTCTATTTTCCTGATCTGGTTTTATTTTAATTTCATAAACCCCATCTCGAGCGATATCCTTGGTGAGCAATTCATCCAAAGACAGGCGTATGTCTTGAATTTTATTTTTCTCCACATTTAACTTCAAAGATTTTTCAGCAACAACCTGACTCAATTGACTCAAGCCATACCACCTGCTTTCATAGACCGTATTTCTCCACGCCACAATGTTGTTTTCATACATTCTGGTCACAATCACCTTCACATTTTCAATATTCACCGCATGGGCCAGCACCGCCCGGTTTCCTTGGGAACCTAAATAGCCTTGTTCCTGTTCAAACCACAGTTGAGGTTCTCGATCATCAATAAAAACGCTAAAAAGATCCGAACGTGGATAAATCTTTTGGGAATTTGAAACAGCAGGTTTGGATATTTTTAAAGCATATCTTTGCCCTGGGATGAAATCTCCTTCTAAACTTGCCCCAAACCATTCCTTCATGCATGTGAAAGGCACCTGAGGCTCAACCGAAAGCACTTCTTTAAGAAGCTCCGTATCCATGTTGTTGTTCGAGTAAAGACGAATCTTGATTTTTCCCCGTGAAGAAGAATAGGGTTCAACTCTCGTGATCATGAGTTGATTGCTTAAGACAAGCGTTGCTTCATAAGGAGCAGCCAGGCCCAAAGGACCACTCACCCCGCAAAGCCCCGCATCCAAATGAACCATCACCTGAGGAAAGGTCTCATGGTCTAGCTGTAGAAGAGGCGTTGGCTCTGTTATGATTCTGATGACATTCCCCGTACTTTCCCCATACAAATGGAAAGAGATGGCTTGATGATCCAAAGATTCCATTTTTAAACATTTCAGGGCTTCGGTAGATAAAACATTGTTGTTAAACTCGATCTCCAGCATAAATTGATCTCTTTCGTCAAAAGCCGCTTGGCGTATGGAGATCACTTCAAGAGGCGCCGTCTTCACAGTCACCGAAAAAGAACTGTTTGAACATCCCTCTTTTGAAAGAAGAGTTTTTTCTGGCAAAGTAAATGTAAAAGGAGTGGTCTTTGGAAGGTCTATTTCAGGTGTAAAAGCGAGCTTTCTGGGACCCAGCCAATCCCAATGCCCCTGGACGAGATAAGGAGACTGAGAGGGTGTTTGAATCGTAATGGGAAGATGAGCAATCTCTGGAAAGTTTCGGTATTTTTCATCAATATCCAGATTAAATTCCCAAACCAGTATCGGTCGAGCCCCCACAACTGCATCTACCCCCGGACTAAATTTTATGACCTGCAAAAGATTTTCATTTTTAAACTGATTGAAATGAATATAACCCAACCAAGCCCCGATATTTGCTACCGCAAAACAAGAAACGGTCATCCAAAATTTTTTGCTCAACATAGATGTCTCCACTCGTCTGTAATAAAAATTTGTTTCGAAAATTTTTCATAAAATTTATGGAAATAAATCTGAACGGTTTGAGAAAGAGGGTCAATGAAAAATGAAAAATAATTTCAGACATGAATTAACTTATTGCACAGGAGGAAGTAATGATTGAACAATATGAAAAAAAATTTATTCTTCAAAATGAGAGAGAAAAAATCTTAAATTCTGAGCTCACATTTTTTAGGGTTTTAGAAAATTTTATAAAAATTTAAAATAGATATTTCTCTACATCTGCGTCTGAGTCAAATCCATCATAGCTTTGAGAGAGGCGAGGCGTTTGGTGGACCGAAGTTGAAGATGCCTTTTTTGATTCATCTCATCCATGGCAGGGGGATCTATCGACCGAAGGTCGTCACTTATTTTTTGTCCATGCTGGGCTAAAATGTCGAGAATCACAGCCAGCTTGGCTTGGTCTAACCTTCCCTCCACAACCCAAGCCATGACACTATTCAACTCATCTCCCAAGCGTTCTTTCAAAGAAGAGGACACAAACCATATTTCTTCTAAACTCTGACCCGTCATCTCCTGTCCAAAGCGCTTTTTCGCCTCTGTCTGAATCATCTGAAGGTAATTTTGAGGTGAAAGACGTGTCTTTCCTTCCCGGATGACAAAAACCTGAACATTCTTGAGATTTGGAGAAAGGCTTAAGGCCTGTCGGGCTGACTTCTCTAACACTTCATCACTTTCTTTAACATTTTCATTCACAAAAACAGGAATCAATCCCTTGAAATCTTCTTCTTTTCCGGCCTCTCTCAAATCATTTAGATATTGATTCAAGGCTGTCGGATCCACATGCATTTGACCCTGATCCGTCACAGAAATTCCGACAATATCCTGATCCATGATAGAAACTTGATGGGCGGGAAGATGAGAGATTTGCTCTCGATGTTGCGTTTTATAAACCCGCCCCATCTCAACCCAAAGAGAACTGCAAACCACTTCTACTTCATGGGTAGAGGGATTGATCATCCTGACCCGTGCAATCACATGAGCCCTTTCACTTGAACCAGGCTCTTCAGGCAGATTTAAATCCAAAGTTGCCGGATTCTGACCCTCCCAAGATTCAAGGGCTGTTAATAAGTAGGAAAGAAATTCTTCGTCTAAATTGGCGTTTACGATATGAATCCTAGAGGATCTTGATGTTAGGACAAGATCCCTCGTTACTCTCGGGATGACACTTTCAGTAGAAGGATCTTCCCACATCGCCGCCAGTAAATCATCCAGATAAAGACTTTCAGTATAGTCTGAAAATCCTTCATACTGAGGAATGTGTCTCGGAAGTTCTCCTTTTCCATTCATGATAAAATTCGCTATTTTTTCAAGCTCTTGATCCTTTAGATCTAATCCGCGAACAGCTCCTGCCAATTGCAAAAGATCCCTAAAAATAGCTGATTTTGCCTGCCGCCTTCCTTCTTGATCCACTTTCTCTCCCTTCTCCATGGCCCCAATCAATTTTAATACAGCTTGCCTCAAAGCTCCCACTCTCACATTTTCTCGAGTGATCAATCGAACCACTCTATCTAATGCCTTCTCAAAAGCCTCATCTCGATCTAGCTCGTTTGTTTGACCCATCAAGAGTCGCAACTGATTGAGAAGAAGCCGGCGAGCATATTCATCTACCCCCCTCTTAGGGTCAAGTCTTTCCTTGACTACATCTCTACCCAGCACCGTCGCCACCCACTCCTCCCATCCCAGCTGAACAGGCCTTCCCTCTTCCATGAGCCATTTGAGTTCACAAATATTTTTGTCTGCATCATAAGCTATAAGGTCTGGATACTTTTCGGATAATTGAATCAGTTCTTGAATTTCATTTTCATAATCTTCTTGTGCCAACTTCATCCTTCTCTGTTCCTGAAGAGCTTTTTCGTGAAGGTCTTCCAAGAAGGCATATTCTTTTTCTGTCATGATCTGACGCGCTTCTACATTCCGGCCTATTAAATAATCTTCCAATCTTTGAATAGATTGAGGAATGAGAGAAACACCCTCCACATCTTCCATAAGTCTTTTTCGCCCTCGGGCTTGGTTTTTTGCCTGGATGGCCTCTCTCAAAGTATAAAAATCGTGATTCTGATTTTGATAAAGTTGTTTCATCTCTCTCATCCATTTTCTAAGCCCATGAAAAAACAGGGTAAATTTCTTTTTGGATTGACTAGATTTAACACCCATCAGAGTCTCCCTATCGCCCATCACAACCAATCGATCTATCGAGCGACTCAAAGCCACATTCAAACGATTCAAATTTCGAATATGACCCACCTCTCCAGCAGAATTGCTCCTGACAAAGCTGTAGATCACCACGTGGTTTTCCCTGCCTTGATAGCTATCTACCGTTGAAACTTGCTCACGAACAAGCCCCTCTGCTCGATCTGGATTCATATCTCTTTTCTGAGTTAAATAACTCTTTAAAAGATCTCTTATCAAATCCACTTGTGCAGCGTAACCGGTTAAAATGGTGATCTGTTCAGGTCTATAACCCGAAAGCAGGGCACGCTGATATTCCCGAAGAGCTTGTTCAGCCTCTTTCAGATTTTTATAACTTTTCCCTTCTTTCTCTTCATTGGGATGATTTCCTTCCATAGGAACATCTACCATTCTCAATGTATCCCTTTCCATCATTCTCCAATACTTAGGAACCATCAACCTTCTATAAAACAATAAACCCACTAAAACTGTAATCGCAGGATGAGATCGATAATTTCTCGCCAAAAATACTTGTGGGTATCCTCGATCCCATCTTCGACCCATGCCACTTCTCTTCATCAGTCTTAAAAATTCTTTTCCATGACCCGCCATCCATTGACTTTCAAAATAAGGCTGCAACTGTCGATGATCCCCTGCTAGAACAACTTTCTCCCGAGCCTTGGCCACAGCCAGCAAAGTCTCCGCCTCATTCACAGTCCCGGCTTCTTCAACAATCACAACATCAAAATCATTTCGATAAGTCTCCGGCACAAGACCCATGGAGTGAATCGTCGCACCCACGACATAACCGTTCCCGTTTAAATTCCAACGGTGTTCACATATCCTAGCTCCTTCTCTATCATATTGATTAAAATTCTGACGATCTCGAACCCAATACTTTCTCAACTTTTCAAGAATTCTCTCATCTCCTCCACCATCTACCCCTTTGTTATACACACGCATGATGGGAAGTTCTATTTTGTCTAAACGGGCCAACAAATGATCCACAGCACGATTGGTCCTGCTCACGACCATCACCCTTTTACCCTGCTGAACAAACTGTTGAACGATCCCGACCAATGTGGATGTCTTTCCACTGCCCGCCCCTCCCTGAATCAGAATGACATTGGCTTTAGGATTCAGGGAAACGTCTTGCGCATGGGATTGAAATGGATCGTTCTCAGTATTTCTGTCCATGCCAGAGTGAGCATCCTCAATATCCAATCTAGATATAGGCGTTGGTTCTCTCAAACCTAAAAACTCTTTCACGGCATCCGTTGCAGTACCCTCTTCTATTTTCTGCTTCAAATCCATTAAAGCGATAGCCATCGCCCTTTGAAGTTCAGGACGCATCCCATTTTTACTCGCTCTTCCATCTGTTTTAAGTTTGGCAGTTCCTGCTATCAGCATGTCTAATTCATCTAAGACTTCTTTTCTTGTCCGTGTCTTAAGAAGAAAACCCTTTTCACCTGGAAGTTGCATAGAGGCAACTTCCGCTTCCCCATTAAATTCTCCATCTAAAACAGTTATGGACGGAAGTGTAACATTCCATTTCAGGGCGGCTACCCACAAAGGGCGGTTGGGCATCATCCCATTCAAGAGAGACCATACATCATTCCCAAAGCCCCCAGCTTCGCGTTCCCGAAGCGCCACTTGGACCTGCTCAACATTTGAATAACCCGAAGAGAGTCTTGGTTGAAAACCAATAGCGTTCCCCTTAAGAACCAGACGATGAAATCGAAAAATGGTTTTTCGATGAAAACGTTTTCTCGTCTCATAAATCCAACCTGCCAAGCTATCATCATAAAATCGTCTTATCTCAACAGGACCTTGACCCGGGCCTGTAGGCAAAACAACCCTCTTTTCCATTTTCTTTTTGAGTTCGCCTCGACCCGTTTCTTCAGTCCACGTCACGACAACTCTTCCAAATTTATCTGCCTTAAGGCTCCACGGACCTTCGAAAGGTTTCACAGCATTTTTCTCTAAACCTTTTTGACCCATTCTGACATGTTGAACAATTCTTTCCTCACTCGGATCAAACGGTTTTAAATCCAAATGTTTTTTATCTTCATTCCAGACCATTCTTAAGAAATTGATAAACTCTTCTCCTGCCACCACACGCCTCGTCTTGTAAACCCATCCCCATTCTGGATCAAAAGTACGACTCAATTTTGCAACCGATGGACATTCTTTTTTTGTTCCGGTAGCAGCCGAAACATGATGTTCCTTTTTTTGTTCGTCGACCCAATAAAAAGAAATATCTCCTCGAGCATCCGTGGGCACTTCCCAATCTTCAAAAGGCTCTACCGCCTTGCGTTTCTGGGCTTTGGTTTTTGACATTCTTAGATGAGCAACGATTTGTTCTCGAATAGGATCTTCAATCGGTTCAAACACCCAATGTCCCTTATCTTCTTCCCATTTCAACCGAGATTGACAAATAATGGTTTTAGATACTCCCTCTTCCGCCACCCTTCTTCGAGTTTCATAAATCCATTCTTTTCTCATGGAATCAAAAAACCGCCGAACCTCGGCTTCTCCTTCCTCTATAGAACCTGTAGACAATAACGCACTGTTTTTGCCCCAGCCATACGTCAGTTTGCCATTGCCAATCGTTCCTTGTTTCCACCATCCCAATTCCCTTACTGCATCTGACTTCTGAGCCTCACTCTTTCCCATACTCAGATGAGCCACAACTTCTCGGCGCATTCTACCCAGCACCGTTCTATCTAAATTTTTAAACGTCCAAGAGTTATGACTCTCATCCCACTCCAACCTGGACTCGCTGATGATAAATCGGCGACGCCCATTCTCATGAACTTCTCTACGCGTTCGATAGACCCAACCCCATTCACGCGTGTAAAAACGCATCACATCTACCCAGACTTTTCCACTGTTCTTACTTCCACTTGTGGACAAATACCTCTGTTTTCTGACGCCATTGACCGTCACGCTAAACAACAACTGACCGTCATCATTCGTTTCTTGACACCATCTGACGGATTGCGTCCCTTCCAATTCCAAATGCGTTAACTGATAAACTGTCTCGGCCTTACCCTCTTCAGAACTCAACTCCTTTGCCCGAAGCCACTGATAAACCCTCTGCGCAAAACCTAACCCTTCTTCTTGCAACATTGTTCTAAACATCGTGAGTTCTTCCACCGTTATCTTCAACTCTTGAAGGACATATTCAATATCCTCTTCCAAAAGCATGGCCTCTTCTTCTATCGTGTTACCTACACCCGACTCATGCCTGAGTTCATGCCTCAAACCGAGCTTCAATAATTTCAACCGGCAAGCAGGAGAAATTCTTGAGTTAAAAACTTGACCATTGATGCCAATAAAACCGTTCGTTTGATGATCTTCAAAAAGGTGAGTAGAACTTGAAAGGAGGGATAGAATAATTTCATTACCTTGCGGAGGTGAATGATCAAACTGCTCAGCCAAATATTCTTTCAAAAACTTTTCAAAATCATTTGAACCCTCAAAACCAAAAGCTGTAAACCTAGACAAAATCTCTTTATCTATCCACACCGCTTTACCTGCAATCTCACCCAAAGATTTTGACTGGGCTTTAACTTGGCCTTTTATCTGCTGAATATCTTTTCCTTCTATCCCCTGCCCCCACCACATCATTGGGCCCTCATTTTTGAGCTTTAGCCCTTCCATGTTGGCAATATTCGACGGAGCAGGTCCTGACACTCCAAATTTGCTTTCCCATTCTCTACTCAGAGGATCCACAAACAAATATTGAAACAAAGGATGTTGACCCTTATCTATAACATCTCCAACATCATGAGTTATTTTTTCCTGACTGAGTCCTCTTCCTGAATAAAGTAGACCCAGGAAAAATACTTTATCATTGTCATTTAGCATTCTTTTTAAAACACGCTCGTTTTCAAATGGTGGGGCATGTCCCAGGGCAGACTCCAGATGAAGGGCAAAAATCCACTCATCAATGTATATGCCTCTCATATACACATCTATGGTGTTCCAAATCATCCGGCGAAGATTCAGTTTTTGCTTTTGATCTAACACTCCCCGTTTCAAAATTTGATTAAAATACGTTCTGGAATTTTCATCTTGATTGTATTCCAATTGAAAATCATTCTGTCGCTCTCTTAAAACCAAAGCAATGTATTCCATCGCTTGCTCATTTGCCAATATCTCAGGCCAAAATCCCAGGGCCAATCGCCTCTGAAAAAGGACACGTAAGGAGCCATCTTCTTTCAGACGCTCAACCTGTAATCTTCGATCGCTTCCCAAAATTTTTCCCATTTCTTCTGTTATTCTCTTATGCTCTTTCAGGTAAGGCGTATGATCTATATGAAAGGCCTCATGTGCCATAAACGCCTCCAAGGCATATTTTCGATAAGCCTCCGTTATTAGATCCAAATTAACCGTCAGCTTTTGATCCAAAGGCTCCATGGTCATGGGTGCTTTAACCCCTTTTCCGCCTCTCCCTCTAACAACCACCAGTTGAATTTCACGTGTGCGTAGTTTTTCAAGCAATACTTGTGCTTTTTCTTTCTGGGGAGATTCCAGCATGCCTTCTTGAATGGACTGAAGCTTTTGAAGAGCTTGCGCTTGATCACTTAAAGCAGGAGTATTCATAAAAGAATTTGAAGAAGAAGGTGCTACTGGAATTTTGCTTTCTTTTTTCTGAGGCCTCAAAAAACCTAACCAATAAGAGACTCCAACCACGCCAACAACACCCAATCCACCCAAAAACCATCTTCTTGAAAAAGTTTTTGACTGTTTTTGTAACGCGACAATCAATGCTGAACTCCCTTGAAATAAATCCACCGATATCAAGTCTCGTACAGCAATCCCCAACTCTCTTGCATAATCAACATCTTGATCAAACAGCTCTTTTTCAAACGCATCCAGCTCTTCATCCAACTTCTCTTTCATCTCATGCCTCAACTCATGACGAAGGCCCAAATTAAGGAGTTTAAAAAGAAATGAGTTGTCTATATTTTGTGCAAATAGCTGTTTGCTGATACCTATAAATCCATTGCCTTGATGGTCTTCAAAAGGATGGCGGGAATTTTCGAGGAGGGAAATCACAAAAGCACCCGCATATCCAGCTTTTTCACGAGAGCGCACCTGAGCTAAAAGCTGACCCTGCTCTGCATCCGTCATACGATCCATTTGCTGCTGAAAAGCCTGACGAATCAGTTCTACTTTTCCTAAATCTGCTCCCGGAAAATCAAAAACAGCTTCAACCTGACTCCCCTTTTCATCTCCATGGCGTAAAACAAAACTCTCTTTCTTTCCTTTCGAATGGATGAAGCGCTTATATTCCTTCAATCTTTCTTCATTCGTCAAATCAATCCGTTTTCCATTTTTAAATCCTTGGCGTTTTATCCAAACTCCACTTTCTCCCTTCTTAAAACTGAGCCCTTCCATGTGGGCAATGACTGAGGTCAGATCCTGTAATTTAACCTCTGGAAGTTCTTGCCGCTCCACATTTCGATTGACTCTCTTTGATAGAATCTTTAGAATCCGCTCCATCATGGAAGAGAAAAAGTCTCCAAAACCCGTTCCTACTTCTGAAGAAACCCAACGATACAACTCCGTTCTGATTGAGGAAATGCGAGGCCAATTTAAGGTGATTGGAGAAGGACTGACCAGCTTTAGGAAAGAAGCTAATGAGAAATTTGATACCCTATACGAGATGGTTGCCAAAAACACTGAAGATATTGGAGATGTCCGCATCCGAATGGGTCGGGTTGAAGAAAAACTTGAAAGAATGGAAGGGGACCTTCGCATCATCAAGAACCAAATCAAAGTCAAAGTAGACCTTGAAGAATTCAAATTGCTAGAAGGTAGACTTGTCATTGTCGAAAAACGGCTTTCAGCACTCGCCTCTTGATTTTTTTCCACGACAGCTCTTAAATACTCCAAATTCATCTGATGATGTCGCCACATCGTCAGAGCAAAAAGTCCTACACCAAAAAATCCAATCACAAACCAATGGGAACGAAAGAATTGAAGATGAGGAACAACACCCAACCCATTGACACCTCTAGGAAGGGTTGTTAAACTTCCCTTATGGCCCCTACCAAAACGATTTTCTACCTGGTTGCCTTGAACTCCAACGTAAGACGAAGACATAAACATACCCGGATAGGGAAGACAGTTACGAGTTTTTCCGTCCAAATTAAAATTTCCCATAACAGGATCTGGAAGGTCATTGTCAGGTACGATACCGCTCATGGCTTTGCCCATAGAGACCTGATCAGGGCCAGTGGAAAGGTTGACAAAAACCCACTTTTCGTTCAGAATTACAATGAGGCCTTGGATACTGCTGAAGCTGATCTTCGTAACAATTGGGAAAGTTACGTTGACAACTTCCTGAAGGAGAATGAATAATGACGGAAAAAATCTTGTTTGAGAAAAATCTAGAACTTTCAACAGAATTCTCAAAATACGTTTTGTCTCACCCAGAACTGGATGATCAGATTCCTGAGGGGGCACAGATTGTCTTCTTACTTGAGAGCGACCCTGCCCTTTCCAAAAAAAATCTTGAACTCGCCAAAGAACAGCATGAAGAAGGTCAACCTGTTGTCCTTGTTCACGTGGAGGGACTTCGTCCCGAAGTTTCTCGCCTGATCTCACCCCGTCTTGAAAAGGCTGTTGGGTTTTAGCCACAACAAATTGATTCAAATACCCCAAATTCATCCGATGATGTCGCCAAGTCGTGAGGACAAAAAATCCCACGCCAAAAGATGCAATCATCATCCAATGGGAAGAAATCAAGAAAAGCGTGTAGGCAACCGAAACCGCAGCAAAATTCTCTAATGCAATTCTAAATATTCCAGACCACGGTGGCGCACGAAGACCCAGTTCTTTAAGCAATCTCTTACGTCCTGGAATATGCCCAACCGTAAAACTTGCCCATACAAAAGCCAAAATCCCAAAACCAGCAAATCCTCCTGAAAGGACCGCCAAAGCACTCAAACCCCAAAATGTCACGTGCTCAATTGTCGCTTGATGTTCAAGCTCAATCTCCAACCCTTTAAAAACTCTAAAATTTTCAATCGCCCAAGATAAAAGAGGGATTATGCCTGCTTCGGCCTTTTCAGTTACACTCTCAGCCTCTGAAAACGCCGGGAAAAAGCGGTCCAAAACCGCTAAGGTTTCATCGGGGCTGTGCACTTCCCGAAAGCATCCTCCCAAAGGCTGCATCCAGAGGTCACCGTCCAGACTCAGGCTCGGATCATTTCCAATGGCCAGCGCTTGTCCGGGAACAATCCCCCTTTTACTCATCATAAAATCTCTTCCAACCGCTTTCGTAATGCCTTTCGGAACAATGTGCCAACCATCTTCCGAGACTTCGAGCTTCTCCGCCATAGCCCTAATTTGATCATCTGGTTTTTGTTTAAGCTGTTCGACTAAACGTCCGCCACTTCCATAGGCCTCCAGAGAAGCCCCACGATTGTGCACTGATTCTCCTAACACCTGTGCCAGTTGGCTAAAATCAATCTCTTGTTCTTCAGCCTTGTCATATTTCTTAGCCCAACTTTCCTCCTCCCATAAATATCCTTGAGCGGATCCACAGGGGAAAAGACCTATTCTATTTAGAATAGGGTCCCGTTGCTCTGGCGTCCAACCCTGCATTCTCTCTTCTAAGGGGCGAATGACATTCTTTCGCAATTCTTCCATGCCCTGCATCGTGACGACCATGAGAGAAAGATCGGCATGGCTCCATAAAATGTTCACCAGCTTCTCTACCATTTGTGACGAAAGAGGTGTTTTTTTAGGCGTTACTAATGTTCCATCCAAATCGAGGGCTAAAAGATGAATCTCATTTTCGGCATGATTGGCTTGCAGAGGAAAAGATGAATCATCTCGAAAGATTTCTTTAAATGTCTCGCCCTCTATAAAATCGTTCCATAGTCCTCTCAAACCATTCGTCAGGCGCCAGCTCGTCTTAAGCTTCCAGCCGCCATTGGATCTTTGAGCAACCAACTGTCCTTCCCTCTCTTTACCCTTGTCATCCCAGCGCTTCCATTGCAAGGCATTCCCACTGAGATGCAAACGATCTATATTCGTCTTACGAGGTAGCGCCGCATGACAGAAAATCCATTCCTGCCCTTGCGTCCCTAATCGCGGTTCACCTGTCTCATTCGAACTATCGTACCCCTGAGGCACTGGCTCATAAGGACCATCGAACTCTCCCAGAAGAGGAGCAGAATGCTCTACTGGATACCACGCCCTTGGGTACCAGAATTTCACCTCCGTTCCCTGACGCCTGAGCAGCCCAAGACTATTCGCAAACCACGCCTCCCAACTTTGAGGAATAGCAATACCCTTCGATTTCATCAAATAGCAGAGATACCCTACGAAAGCCGAAGGATAATGAAACTTGTTTGGAGAATGTTCAGGACTTTCCATGGATCCAAATGAAACATCTACCACAATCACCTGCCTCGCCCGCCCTATCTTGGACTTTTCCTCATCAGAGAATACATCGTCAAAATATCCAGTGAATCCCACATTCTCAATCTTGCTCGATCCAATTTTTGTTTGAATCACTTGAATATTTGTTCCCAAAATATAAGTGTTTCCATCCACACGCTCATCCGTCAATGCCGCGAGAGGAAACCAGCCATTGGTTAAATTAGCCACCACAACCATGGCCTGATCAGCGGCTTCATAACTTCCCAATGATTCTTTTAAAGCCTCCCTTCGCTTCAGAATAAGAT
>JACPWU010000048.1 GCA_016196885.1 Chlamydiota bacterium
CATGGCTTTCGAGGCTTTGGAGGCGGCTTTTTGCGCGTTTCGAGCCTGCTCTTCCGCTTGTCTGGCCTGGTCTTCTGCTTCTTTGATTTGGTTTTTGAGTCGTTCACCGTATTCAAAGCTGGTTTGGGTTCCGTATTGATCCAGTGTGACAATGTAGTCGGGATGTTCTATTTTTTCGGATGTTATATCTAGTGTTCTGAGCTTGAGGAGAGGTTCATACTGGGTTTTTTTGGGTTTTTTTTGCAGGGTTTTTACTTTTCCCCCTATACGTTCTGGGGAGATAAATCCTTCTTTTGAGATTTCTGGGCTGATGATGCTTTGGAGGGGTTCGCTGGCAGCTTGGGTGTCATTAATGATGTCAAGAGGGAATCCCCAGAGGATTTGTTGAGCGATTAAGACGATGGCGAGAATGTGTTTGATGTTTTTCAATATTCCCCCCGATAGGATTGAATGGGGTGGATTATATCAGAGGGTGAGGGGTTGTGCTTTATTTTTTTTATCGTTCTTATTTTCCTCTTCTTGCTTCTTTTTCTCTGGGATGGGTTTTTTCGTGTGCTTTTTTTAAGTCTAGGGGGAGGATTCGGGTGTAGATTTGGGTGCTGGAGAGTGAGCGATGGCCCAGTTGCTCTTGGATGTGCCTGATGTCTGCATGGTTTTTGAGCATGCCTGTGGCACAACTGACTCGCCAGGAATGAGAGGAGTAGGTTTTTCTCATGCCGCTTTTATGGCAGCATCGCCTCATGACGCTGTTGACGACTTTTCCAGAGATGGGGCCTCCTTTTTCTGATAGGAAGAGGAGTCTCTCACATCCGCTTTGAGCTGCCATGTTGAGTCTGGTTTCATCCAGGTAGCGTTTGACCCAGTGGAGTGCGATTTCTCCGATGGGGATGATTCTTTGGAACGAGGGGCCTCCTTTGGGGTTTTCGATTTTTAGGAGGCCGTGTTCAAAGTCTATGTCTTCGATTCGGATGCTGGATGCTTCTCCGACTCGTGATCCTGTGGAGTACATGAGTTCAAAGATGGCTCTGTTACGAATGCCTGTGGGGCGGGTCATGTCGGGCGAATGGAGCAGGATTTTGATGTCTCGTTCGTTCATGAGCCGGGTGTGTAGCCCTTCCGTGTGTTTGGGCCAGGTCATTTTGCGAGTGGGATTGGTGAGGATTTGGTCTGTTCGCTCACACCAGTCCATGAAGGCTTTTACGGCTCCTAGTTTGGCCCATTTTGTGGCGTCACTCCATTTTGTGTTTTCGTATATTTTGTTTCTGTATTTTTCTAGGACGCCCAGTGAGATTTGCTGGATGTCTTCGATCCCAATTTCTGTGAGGTGTTGGAAGAATTTCTCAAGCTGATGCTTTTTCCCCAGAATGGTGCTCTTTCTTAATCTGATTCTTACCTCACTTAGGTGTTTGTCTAACGTGTCTTGCCAATGAGGAGAAGTGCAGGGTTTCTGGATGATTTCTTCTCGTGTGTCTTCACTGAATGCGTATTTGAACCCTCGAGTGGGATCATTCCCTCTATATCCATTTTGATGGCTCCATCGGATGAGGCTCTTTAGGAGGTGAAAGATTCGGGTGCGCCCCACACGATAGAGCAGTGTCCCAAAACGCTGTGCGGGGTAAAGGTCTAGCTCTTTTGCAATTTTTTCTAAAATTTCTCGATCCAAGGTCTGTAGTTTTGTCTCATATTTTGTGAGCAGTGTTTCGAGCTTTCTATATTGGGTGAATAGGAGTGGGATGTGAGCCAGTCTTTTCTTCCTTTTTCTGAAGGCGGTTAAATAGGCTCTTAAGATTTCTCGGTCAGTGTAGGATCTTTCTTTGATGGGCCGCTGGGTGAAGCGATACGGAAGGACTGGGCTTTCTTGAATGATGTCCCTGGATTTAAGGTAACGGTAGAAGTCTCTGACTCCCCTGACATATTCCCAGGCTGTGAGCCGATGATACCCTCGCTCTAAATAGAGATGTTCCCTGAATGAGTTGATGAAGAGGGCATCTACATGGATGCTGTCTTTGCCTTTGTCTTTTAAATATTCTAGGTAGTACCTTAGGCCCAGCTTGATGTGGTCATATGCTCCAGGTTTGTATTGGGTTTTTGTTTCTTCTAAAAATCTTTGGATGTGGTGTTCTGGTGACATTTTTTATACCTCTACCTTTTTCTCTCCAAGTTGTCCAAGATTTGTTTTCTAAAGATGACTCATCGTCTTATCAATCACTTACATCTAAAAAAGAACTAAATATCTTGGATTCCAAGATTTTCCAAGATTCCAAGTTGTGAATAACTCGTGCTCGGATTTTTTGGACATTATTGCGCACATAGTTGATAGACTTTCCGCGTGGTTCTTCCGCTTCTTTTGAGGATGACATATTCCAGGTCTTCTAGTTGTCTCATTTGGCTTTTAACAACGTGGTCCGGTAGGGCTGTCCACTTTCTGATGTCTCGGCGTGTGAATGTGAAGTCTTCGGTGGATAGTTCTTTTGCTTCTTCATTTACTTTCTTTTTGAGTAGATCGTAGAATTTGGCCAGGGGTTGCGGTAAGTCTAATACTATGTTGTTGAAGATGCCTCGCGTGAGGTCTCGAGCCATTTCATAATCTTTTAATGTGGCTTCGATGATTTGCCCCCCTCTTTCATCAATACCCCCTCTTATTTTAAGAGGGGCTTGGGGAGTTACTTCCCTAAAGGGGTCGGGGGAGTTATTTCCTCTTTGGTACTGATACAGGAGCGCTATGACTTTAATGAGGCTTAAAAATTTGTCGTAGTCTCGCCGACTCCTTAATGTCTGATACGGAAAGTCTATCTCTAGCTCGCGAGGGATTTTGACTGGATGCGCTTTAAGGAGCCTTTGTGCATTGTGATAGAGTCTCTTCAGTTTCTCTTCTTCCTCCAGGGTGATTCCCTCGCCTGAGGCCTTTTTCCTTTGTGATTCCTGGATTCTTTTGGTTTGTTCAATAGATTCATCAAGATAGAGCTCAAAGCAGCGATTTAGATTCTCTTCATTAATTTTCTCTTTGGTGGATGATTCCATGTAGGGGGTTCGGGCACTAAATTCTTTGAGATGGGTTTTCCATTCTCCTGTTTTGGGGTCTTTTCCAGATGCGGCAAGGGATAGTTTTCCCCTGGATTGTAGGCTTCGGATGGAGTAGTCGGCATCACTACTTCCATCCCGTTCATCTACCGCTACGATTTTTCCGTCTAACTCTTCTGGGCTCATGTAAAATAAACTCTGCGCTGTGATTCTTGTGAAGAAGTGCCATTCAGTTCGAGGGATAAATTGTAGGACGTATTCCATGAGTGTGGATTTTCCTCCTGCACTCCCCGATCGGACGATGGCGCTCGTGGGTTTGTCCATGAGTCTTGACGTTGCAATAAGGTAGAGGATTTTTTTGTTGGTTGATTCTCCTACATAGCCCAGGCGGTCTAGGTCACTGGCCATGCGATCGAGAAGATTAGGGTCCTTCAATAATGTAAGAGCTTCTTCTTTCTCTTGTTCTGTCATCTCGTTTTGCTTCTCCTGACCGCTGAGTGCTGAATGCTGAACGCTCTCTTCTAACTCTTCCATCATCACTTCAAGATGCTCTTCCACTTGTGCTGACTGTAGACTCAGTCTCTCTGCTGCTTGATTTGAAAAGCTTCTCCGGGCCCTGGCGCTGTGGAGATCTGTTCTGTCTGTGAACTGTGAGTCTTGATGAGTGAGTTTCAAAATAATCTTGAGATGATTCTTCGTGGCATTCTTTAAATCTTTGACTTGATATATGAGATCACCGTATTTAAAGGTCGCTTGATCTTCGCTTCGCTCGACAAGCTCGGATGATGGATCTTGGATGATGGATGGTGGATGAGAGGTAGTTTTGTTTTTTCCATGATCCACAATCCATGATCCATGATCCTCGCTGAGGGGCTTTAGAATTTCCCTCAACGATTCGCCATTCCCATTCAACTTCGGCATCGGACAAATGAGCTGCCTTAAATATTCCATCGCCCTTGGAAACGCCACTCCATGCGCATGCTCAATAAAATCTATGATCGTTCCCCCGTGATGCCCTCCTTCACAGTTCCATAACCACACCCCCTTATCCTGATTCATCCTCAACCGAGGAGACCTCAATTTATCCTCGTGGAATGGGCATGTCCCCTCATATTGACCATTGACCCATGATAGACGTACCCCTTTGTCTTTCATGATTTGGCGCAGGTCTAACATCTTCACTTGTTGGATTTCTTCAGGTGTGAACTTGTGGTAACCGTTATTGGATGGTACTTCGAGTAGCTCCTGCATATTGGCCCCCTTGTCTCTGTCTCCATTCATTCAGTTCTCTTTGCCTCAAGAGATCGAACATTCGATCTTTGAGCCCATCAATCGCTTGGCGGTACTTCACCACATTCCCTGAAGCGATGCCCCTTCGATACTCTTCCTTCAAGCCCTCCAGCCGATCCCCAATAAACACGAACACCACCGACTTTTTCTTCTGAGGGTGGGGGATCAAATCCTCCAACTCCATCCCTTGTGTTAAAAACCACGCCCCTTCATACAGGTCGGTTGTTAATATCTTCATCTTCTTTCTCCATCTTGAGTTCTTCCAACATCTCTCGTATCTTCTCCATCGCTTCCTTGCAATATCCCCCCAACTCGACCCCCTTCCATAAAATGGTCATGGGATAGACCAGCCGGTTTGAAATCCTGTGAAGAAGTTCATCCTTTTCCATATCGCCTCAACGATTTTTTTAACCTCTGTCAAGAGGGAAAATAACGCATTTTAAATGTAAATATATTATAGATATTATCTATATTCTGTCAACAAAAATCTATAACCTATCCTTATAATGATTACCATGAAAGCGGGAAGACCCTCTAAATCACAACGTACAGATTTCGGCGAACGATTGCACGGCTTGAGGCTTAATGCTGCCTTGTCTCAGCAACAGGTTGCTCAATCTCTTGGGATTTCACAGCCTTCTTATGCTCTTTGGGAAAGACGCAATGTATCGGTAACTCCGGATCAGCTCATCAAATTAGCCAAGATTCTTGGAATCGATATCGAAGAGCTTTTCTTCGATTCTGATAAAGGTAAAAATTCTAGAAAAGGTTTGAGAGGACAAGCAAGACGTACTTTCGAGATTCTCTCCAATATGCCAAGACACCAACAAAAGAAGGTCATTGATGTCGTCCAGGCTCTCATTTCGGCACAAAGTCAGCAAGTTAACAATCACCCCATGCTATAATCGAAAAACATCATGACGCCTCGATATAACATCTATCTCGACACATCTGTTTTCAACCATGCCCTCTGGAGTTCTAATCCTCTTTTTAAGGAAGAAAGTTGCTGGCTTTTTGAAGAAATTAATAAAGGCCGATTCGAAGCCTTTACGTCTGGTGTTACAATCGATGAGATTGAGAAAGCCCCAACAGAAAAGAGATTGCGTTTGTTCGAGCTTGTGGATTCGTATCCTGTTGAGATTATAAAACCTATCGATCAAGATCATATTGATTTAGCACGAACCTATCTCCAAAAAGGCGCCATTGCTAAAGGAGAGACGAACGATGCTCTTCATATCGCCGTAGCCTCAATAAAAGGTATAGAATTAATTGTCAGCTTAAATTTTCAGCATATGGTAAAATTTAAGACGAACATTATGGTGAGTACGATTAATGCTCAAAACAACTTAAAGGCGATTGAAATACGTTCGCCAGGGATGATCAAAGATGAAATCATACGATCCAGATAAAGAACTGCATAAGATTAGAAAAGCCATTGGGCAAGAGCTTGAGCACCTCGGTTCACGGGAGTTCCTCAAACGGCTCAATGAGCGAACCACTAAAATTATTAATGAGCATGGTTGGCAGAGTCGCGTCCGGCATCTTCCCAATGTCAAGATCAAGTACCGCCAGGCCGCATAATCTTTAATACAATAAAGAATCACCCATCCCAAATCATCCTTCTCATATCTCACCGATGTTTTTTCGCCCGCCCCTTCTTTCCGCCACTCCAACATCAGCCCGTCTTAGCCCAGGGCTCGTGATCCAGTGAGAGCCATTGATCTTTCCGCATTCACTCGGGGGGGTCACCCTATTTTTTTAAGTTTATAAGGTGTTATTAATTCCCCCGCCCACCCTATGCCCCACAAAAGTATTTTTGACTTTGGCCTTTCCCTTCCAGTTCTTCCCCGTTTCCAATGTCCCCTTCCCTTTCCCTTCCCCCTTCGTCCCGACATCCCGATGTCGTGACTACCCTCTTCTCTTTCCTATTCCCTGACGCCACTTTTTTGCCGTCCAAAAAAGATGGCGATAAGGTATCGGGTTTA
>JACPWU010000051.1 GCA_016196885.1 Chlamydiota bacterium
TCATGGCTTTTTCAGCAACCAAGGCAATAATCTCTGCAGAAGCTCCAAAAGATTTCCAGCTCGTATCTGCAACAATTAATCGTCCTGTTTTCCGCACTGAATGAAGAATAAGGGTCTCATCCAAAGGATAAAGCGTCCGTACGTCTACCACCTCAAGCTGAATCCCCTCCTCAGCCAAAACCTCCGCAGCCCTTAACGCCTCCAAAACCATGTAAGAAATCGCTACAACGGTCACATCTTTTCCCTCGCGAGCCACTTTGGCTTTTCCAAGGGGAACACGATACATCTCTTCAGGAACAGGGCCGCTGATATTGTGTAGCCACCGATGCTCAATAAAAATGACAGGATTATTGTCCTCAATGCTTGAAATCAAAAGGCCCTTTGCATCATAAGGAGTGACCGGCATGACCACTTTAAGGCCCGGAATATGAGCAAACCAGGATTGTAAACTCTGTGAATGCTGAGGCCCTTGCCCCCAACCTCGCCCAACGATGAGACGCACAACAAGAGGAACAGAAGCCCGTCCCCCAAACATGTAATGCCATTTAGCAGCTTGATTCACCATTTGCTCCATGGCAAGGATTGCAAAATCAATCCGCTGATGCGTCAAAATGGGCCTCATGCCCACAAGCGCTGAACCAAGGGCAACTCCCGTTATGCCATTTTCAGCCGTGGGCATGTCCATGATACGATCACTTCCGTATTTCTCTTGTAAGCCTAAAGTCGTTCCAAAAATCCCTTTAGGATCTGGAACTCCTAAGCCCATGATATAAACATGAGGATCTTTGGCTAAGCAAAGATCAAAAGCTTCATGAATTGCCTCAAAAAATTTTAATTCTCGTGGCATTTCTAAAATCCTTTACTGCGCATACACATGCTCCATCAATTCTGACGCTTCAGGAAATGGACTTTTTTTTGCAAAAGCCACTGTCTCCTCGATTTCCTCATCCAACTCTCGAGCAATTTTTTGAAGTTCGACTTCATCCACCCATTTTTGAAGAAGCAATTCGCTTTGAAGACGAGAAAGTGGACAAATTTTTTTCCATTGCTCAAATTCTTCTTCCGACCGGTATCCCAAATCATTGTCGTAGTTAGGCCCACAGTGTTCCCGCCAACGATAGGTTTTAAATTCTAAAAAAGTGGGACCCTCTCCTCTTCTCGCACGTTCAGCAGCCTCTCCCCCTAATCGATAAACTTCTTTCACATCATTTCCGTCCCCTTGAAAGCTCTCTAATCCATAACCTCTTGCCTGTTCTACTACCTCTCGTCCTACGGGCTGACGAACTGAAAGAGGAGAATAAACAGAATAGAAATTGTTCTCACAAACAAAAATCACAGGTAATTTTTTTAGAACAGCAAAGTTTACACTTTCTTGAAAAGCACCCTCTTCAGTCGCTCCCTCTCCAAAGAAAACAACTGAAATTCTCTTTTCACCCTTCATCACCGCCCCCAACGCAGCCCCTACACCCATCGGAATGGTACTGGCCACAATTGGAGTTGCCCCTAAAAATCCTACTGACAAATCCACCAAATGCATGGATCCGCCTTTCCCCCGAGAACAACCCGTCACCTTACCATAGAGCTCAGCCATCATGGCGCTTAAATCCCCACCTTTCCCTAAATAATGTCCATGCGAACGATGGCCACTCATTACGTAGTCTTCAGATTTTAAATGCGCACAAATGCCCACTGACACCGCCTCTTGACCAATACACAAATGAACGGGACACCTGATTTGCTGCTCCGGATAAAGCTCTGCAATTCGTTCCTCGACTTTGCGAATGCGAAGCATTTGGTAGTATAGCTTTTTTAGAATTTGGACTTCCATAGAGTAATAAGAGTGAGTGGTTATTGGTGGGAGGTACTTTTACCACTCACCACTCTACCCTTCACCTCAACTGCATTTTTTGCATGGTCTTAATATTATAGTAGCGTGGGTCCGTCATAGAATGAGGAATTTTGTTTGCTTGAAAGGCCTCAACCAAATCTCTCACCGCATCTTCAATCGTATGCTTTGGAACAAATGCCAATTCTCTTTTGATTTTCTCTGATGAAACATGGTAAGAGCGATTATCATCTGTAGGCGTTGTAACCACTTTCACATCTTGGCCTACAATTTTCTTTACCATTTGAGCAATGTCCATCACCTTGCGGTTGTCATAACCTGCATTAAAAATCTTCCCATCTATTTTTTCATCCGGCCATTCTAAAGACTTCACATAAAGATCCGTCATATCTTCAATATGAATATTGGGGCGAAGTTGATCCCCCCCAAAAACTTTAATCACCCGATTCGTAAAGGCATGATTGGTTAAAATATTCACCGTTAAATCCAGTCGTAAACGAGGAGAATAGCCACAAACCGTCGCAGGTCTTAAAATCAAGGTGACAAAACCCTTTGTCCTCTCTTTGAGCAACACCTCTTCGCATAAAGCTTTATACTTTGAATAATCCGTAAGAGGCATGAGAGGCAAATCCTCCGTTACATCCCCTTCTTTAATTCCATAAACGCTGGAAGAAGAAGCATAAACAAATCGCTTCACGCCACTTTCTTTAGCAATTTTGACAAGATGAACAAAGGCGTCATAATTGATGGATTTTCCCAAAGCGGGATCCAATTCAAAACTGGGGTCGTTGGAGATACAAGCCAAATGAATCAGGGCATCACTTCCTGGAACCGTACGCTTCAAAAGAGTTTGATCTCTGATATCTCCTTTAATGATTTCAAGATTGGGATGTTCTACAACAGAATCAAAAACATGATCTCCATAAATAAAAAGATCTATCACTTTGACACGATACCCCCTGCCTAAAAGCTTAGGGACAAGAACGGAGCCCACATATCCGGCACCGCCTGTGATATAAATAGTTTGGATCATGCTATTTGACTAACGCGTGAGGGAAGTTCGGACTTTCCGGGTTAACCACAAGCTTGCGATGAGCGGGGGATATAATTAAATCCATATCATCCATGGGCACGGCTCCTAGCAATACTTCATCTCCCAGGACAAGTGCTCCAACGAAACAATGACGGTTCTCAAATATCATCTCTACAGGTCCAACATACGAAACCAGATGCCGTTTTCCATCAGCAGCCGTCACTTCCCTTTTGTTATTTTCCTCGAGCCTTAACTGCAACGCAACATGTTCCGGAATACAAAGTGTCAAAGCGCCTGTATTCACCATGGCTTTTGCCAACACCATTTTTAACTTTGGCAAGCGAGGGTTTTTAAGCTGAATTTCTGCATGGATATAACCCATATTGCTCCCTTCTCAGACAGACTGATTTTACCATTTTCCCTCTAAAAATTCTGCTAGACATTCGAATTTTCCAATTCCGGATTTGCAGAATACTCCGCCTTACCAATGATTAAATCGACCAAAGCCAACAACCATAATTGATGAAGGGTCTCCACCCTATTATAAGCGCGGCTGTCTACCCATAAATTAATATCTCCCAATTTCCGGAGGGGATTATCCGGAGCAAACCCTGAAAATGTGACAACACTTGAGAATTTTTTCACTCGAGCTGCCTGACAAGCCAACAAAATATTTTTTGAACAACCGCTGGAAGAGATGGCGATCAATAAATCCCCTTCATTCCCGTAAAATTCAACAGCCTTCTCCATCCATCTTTCATATCCGTAGTCATTTGCAAAGCAGGTAATGAGACTCGACTCATTGAAATTGATAGAGCGCACCCCTGCATTTTTTGTAAGATCTACACTGAAATGACTCGCAATCGCGGCACTGCCTCCATTTCCCACCACAATGGTTTTCCCATGGCGAGCCCCTGTTTGGACAATACGATCTTTCACGAGAGAGAGACGCGAGATGAGTTCATCTGTCGGAGTTGCCAAACGATTAAACGTTTCTAAATAATCTTTTAAAAATTTCGAGTCGTTTTGCATTTGAGCTTCTATTTTAAAAGCGTATCTATACTTTTTAATAATCCAATTTTAGAAATGGCTTGTCCCGTTCCCATCACACCCACTTTTTCAGCCGCCGCAAGATTACCCAGAAGCAAGGAAAGATCCGTTGGAAGGCCTGCTCCAAACGCGGCAGATGTAATCGCAAGTAGCGTATCTCCAGCCCCAATTCGGTCCACCACTTTATTTGCGAAGGGGGGACAACTTAAAAAGCCCTCTTCCTCCCGATAGGCCAAGGCCCCCTTTACCCCTCTGGTCATGACAACCGTTTCACATCCCATGCGACGGTAGAGTTCTTGAATCAATATTTTTTCATCCTTCGTCCGCGTTCGGTATTCATGACGCAATTCCCCCTCGTGAATACAAACATAATCTGCTCGGGGATATTTTGAAATGGTGTGATAACCAATGTTAGAAGCATTCACTTGCGTATTGACCGCCAAAAATTTTTTCTGTCTCATCAAAAGTTCTACGATTTTATCTGAAATCAAGCCATGTCCATAATCTGCTATCAGAACAATATCATGGTCTGGCAATTGCTTTTCTAATTTTGAGATAAACAAGTCCTCTTCAGCCTTTGTGATGATTTCATCATTGATTTCATAAACTCCGAAAAGTTTAGACTTAGTATAAGCATCCACATAACGTCTTTTCACAAGAGTTGGGGAATTGGATTTTGTGATGCAATCGAGATGAACATTCGGCTTCAAATGATTGAGAACAAAATCGTTTCGATCCTGACCATGCCCCACGAAACTCGCAATAGTGATTTTCTGGCAGAAATCCGATAAGTGATTTGCAATCGCCAACACCCCTCCTGCATAAGTCTCTGTTTGAAGCTTTTGCATCACAAGCATCGGCTCTTTCGCAGATTTTCCAATGGCATTACAAAAAACATATTCATCGATAATGGCCTCACCAATTAAAAGAACTCTAAGACTGGATAATCGATCCAAATATTCTCTAATGGCATGTGCAGAATATTTTCCTTTGATCCGGTCGAGATACTCCATTTGCTCTTTTGTATAAATTGGAAAATTCTGATTTAGGAGAGCCGAAGAACTGAACGTAATGTCATTCGTATATCGAATTTCTCCATCCACAGAGCGTACCGATTCTTCTTCTTCTTTAATCTTTCCCGTTAAATCATTGCGATGATCACGATAGTCGGGTCCCTTCACATAAATATGAGGCTTTAAACACCGAATCGTTTCCTCTGCTGTCGGCCATTCATTAATGACCACATAATCCACAATATCCAAACTGGCAATCATTTCCGCTCGATGACTTTCAGTAAAAACGGGGCGCATCGGCCCCTTATTCACAAATCGATCAGGGGTCAGTGTGACAATCAAAACATCTCCCATCATTTTGGCTTCTTGAAAATATCGCAAATGCCCAACATGCAATAAATCGAAAACTCCATGGCAGTGAACGATTTTTTTATTTCGGGAACGTAAAATTTCTAACTCTTGAGCTAAGGCTTCAAGGGATCTTATTTTTCCATGAACTTTCATTGCGATCGGTTCTTCGAATTGATCCGTCTTCATTTTACTAAGGAGGCTATATTCCACCCTACATGGATGATCTTTCTGGTTATAGTTTTCAGCCTCCTTATCCTTAGTACTGTCATAATTTACACTAAAGTGCTATAAAAACATGTGAATAAAATTGAATGAACTGACTTGTAAATTTTTCCCATATTTATCGGCCCAAATATTGAAACCAATCTTTGGTCGCAACCTCAATAGAATCTCTATCCCAAAGTGGGGCGTCCCGCCATGCGTCAATGTGATCCAGCATGATGCGAACCCCTTTTTGAAAGGAAACTTTAGGTTGCCAGTGTAGAACCCGCTTTATTTTAGCAATATCCGCAAAAGTGCAATCAGGTTCTCCAGGCCGTTTGGGAATATGAACCACATCCCCTTGCAATAACTCTACCAACTCGTTCACACGATAAGTGTTTCCAGAACCCACATTAAAAACTTCACCCGACACATTTGATTCTGCCGTCCGAAGAAGCGCATCCGCCACATCCGTCACAAAAGTAAAATCTCGGGTTTGATTGCCATCCCCTACCACCGTGAAAGGCTTCCCCGCTAACTTCTGGGCCAGAAAAACACCAAAAACGGCTCCATAAGTTCCTGTTGTTCGAGAGCGAGGACCATACACATTGAAAAATCGAAGAGAAACGGCAGGCATCTTGTAAGTCTTTTCCCAATGAAGCACATATTGCTCACCCAAATATTTAGTCAATGCATACGGATACATGGGGCGAATAGGCGCTGTTTCGGGAGTCGGATATTGATCTGGAATTCCATAGCACGAGGATGAGGCTGCATAAATGAAACGTTTGACCCCTGCAAGACGTGACGCTTCTAAAACACAAGCCGTCCCATCCACATTCGAACGATGATAGACCAAAGGTTGCTGAATAGAAGGAACAATATCGGCCAATGCCGCCAAATGAAAAACCCAGTCTATTTTTTCAAAAAATGGTTTGATCTCTTCAATATGGGACACATCTATTTCATGACAAGAAAATCTTGGGTTCTCACTGGCTTTTTCTAAATTTGATATTCTACCCGAGGATAAATTATCTAATACCGTGACCCTGTGTCCTTCTGTCAGCAGTCGGTCCACTAAATGACTGCCGATAAAACCTGTCCCGCCGGTCACAAGACAACGCATCGAATTATTTTGCATGGGAAGTAACTGGATCCATTGAAGGTAAATATTCCGTGCTCCAGGCCAATTTTGGACGGACCGTCCCTATCCATGTCCCATAAAATTCTTTTCTCATCTCTCCTGTATCATGGACATGAAAGGATAATACATAATCTTGAAGAATTTGCGTTTCACTGGAACCTGTACCTACAATGGCTGTCACACTGTATAAGCCCTCATTGAGAAAATTGGCTGGTATTTTGCAAAGGGCCCTAAAAGAACCCACGGGACGGGGTTTTCCGTACCATAAATCTTCGGTTAGAGATATAGACTTATGACTCCCCGAGGCTAGAACAACAGTTCCGACTTGATCCCGCAACCAAATTGATGTGTAAAGCTTGGCATTTTCTTGCAAATTCCAATAACTTATTTCAATGCGTACTTCTTTCGAAATATCCACATCTGCTGTCGACGCATCTATCCCCTCTTGAAAAATACGCACTGCTTGAAGACGCACCAAATCGTTCCCTGGTGCATTTTCAACATCCGACCACGTTACTTCCCCTCCCGCAGAACGAGCCACGGCCAGATATGCCTGGACAACCTCAGCAGCTCGACCATCCTTTATTACCTCTCCCTCCCTTAAGAGAATGGCCCTCTCGCACAAATTCATAATGCTTGGCATGTTATGAGATACAATAACAACCGTGCGTCCCTCTTTCGCAACATCCCCCATTTTTCCTAAACACTTCTTCTGAAATTCTGCGTCACCCACAGCAAGCACTTCATCCACCAACAACACCTCTGGTTCCAAATGCGCCGCAACAGCAAAAGCCAATCGCACATACATTCCGCTGGAATAGCGTTTGACAGGCGTGTCGATAAATTTTCCCACCTCAGCAAAGGCAACGATTTCATCAAATTTTCTTCGAATTTCGACTCGTTTCATTCCCATAATCGCACCGTTTAAGAGAATATTTTCTCGCCCTGTGAGTTCTGGATGAAAGCCCGTCCCAACCTCTAAGAGGCTTCGAACACGACCGTGAATTTCCGCCCCGCCCTCTGTGGGTTCTGTAATGCGGGAAAGAATTTTGAGAAGCGTGCTTTTCCCGGCGCCATTTCGTCCAATCACGCCAACGACTTCGCCTCGCTTAATCTCGAAAGAGACATCCTTCAACGCCCAGATGTGCGACTCGTTATGGGTGAGGGGTGCCGCCCCTGGCGAGCCTCGCCCGCCTCGACTCGTCTTCGACTTGTCGAGGACGAGGCTGGGCCTTCGGCGGGAGGGGTAAGAGCCATTGCGACTCATGACAGAACGTGCATATCGGAAGGGTGCAGTAAAAAGAGTGGTTAAGCGATCGCGAAAACTATAGTAGCGCTCCCGCTCCCCAATTTTGTAGAGTTTCCCTAAATTTTCAACACGAATGGCGATGTTGTCAGACATAAATTATTGTTAAAAGTCTAGGAATACCTTTCATCTAATATCGATCAGAAGTCTTTGCACATCTTCAGGAGTAGGCAGTTCACCCTGCAATTTACGTGGAAGTTTTTCTGTCATGGTATATTGCGCAATCCCAATCGGTTTTCTACTCTGACGTAAAGCGTATTCAACAATGGTACGCTTTTTTTCCTTACACATAATAATACCAATCGATGGATTCTCTCCCTTAACCTTTACTTTGCTATCCAGAGCTGAGAGATAAAATTGTATTTTACCAACATGTTCCGGCTTGAATTCACCTACCTTTAGCTCCACTGCTACTAAGCATTTAAGTCTGCGATGATAAAGTAAAATATCAATAAAGAATTCCGTTCCGTCTACCTCTAGGCGATACTGATTACCCATAAATGCAAATGCCCCACCCATTTCAATGAGAAACTTGTTTATTTTCGCAATCAGCGCCCGTTCGAGTTCCATCTCCCCATGCTCTTCAGTCAACTCTAAAAAATCAAAAGTATATTCATCCTTGACCGCAAGCTTTGCTTGTTTTTTTATTTTTTCAGGTAGAGTTTTTTCGAAATTGGTCTGGTTGAGCAATGTCTTTTCATAGGTCTGATTTTCGATCTGATGTATTAAAACATTTTTCGTCCAACCAAATTTGCGGGTCATGCGAATATAAAATTCACGCTCCAAGTCATCGTTGCAGCTTTCTACGATCACTATAATTTTTGTCCAACTTATTTCTTGCACCATTGGTGCAAGTTTTTCGTTATTCCTAAAATGCAGGTAAAATTTACGCATGCGCCATAGATTATCCGTCGAATATCCTTGCATTCCAGGGAACTCTTTTTGCAAGTCATTCGCCAATGTTTCAACAACAGCCTTGCCCCATCCTTCTTTCTCCTGCTTTTCAACAATCATGCGTCCAACATCCCAATACAAAACGATTAATTCTCTATTAACCGATTTGAGCGCCATGTACTGTGCCGAGCGTATTCGTTCTTTAATTTCACTGAGAAAACTCCTATAACTATTTGTGACTTCTTTTTTCATTTCGAAACTAATTCTCGAATCGTTTTAGCCTTGACCTTACCTAATCTTGGAACTTGCATCAGTTCTTCCTCCGAGGCTGTTATGACCTTCTCTACAGTTCCAAAATGAGTCAACAGTTGATTAGACAATACCGGTCCCACTTGAGGCAGCCCCTGCAAAATATAAAGCTGCTTCTTTAGAATCCGCTTGGGACGTCCGCCGGGTCGGTAAGATAATTCATGACTCATCATTTCGTTTTGAGACCCTAACAGCCACAAGAGTAAAGCCGTATCCTCCTTGTCATCCGAAAAAAGAACGGGTACCTGCCATGCCAAAGCAACGCTGATCACTCCTCCTTTTACCGCATGAGGATGAATGTTAACAGAAGTACTATAAAGGTCTTTCCCCTCAATAATGACTGCGGCACAATCAAAAAATTGCTTCATCCGTGCCATTTGCTTAAAAAGCCTTCCGTCAATAATGGATTGAACAAAATCCAACGTGGTTTTACGCTCAACTACAATCTCCCCATTAACAATATAATCCCCCGTTTTTAGTGGCTCTGTTGTGAGAGTAACATCGTATTTCTTCGTTAGAATATCCCCTATGCCAGCATCGTTCTCTCGAAAATCCATTTTAATATTCAAACGGCAAATACCCCATGAGAGTATGAATTCTTATCGTATTCATTTGTTAATTGTGCTTGCTCAAGCCACATGTCCCAATAGGCAAAGAGCTCTTCTTGCGATAAATTACGCAAATCAAGATCTTCTTCACTTAAGAATTCATCTCTCATCATGATTGACATCACACCCTACTTAAACCAAGAATGGTAATATCCCTTGGGCTCGAGCGGCCATCATAGCATGCGCTTCAAGAAGAGGATGCCCCTCTACTTCTTTCTCGACTTGAGGCCACACCTTTGCCCATTCCTCAGCCGCCTCCATGTAAGCTTGCAACCGTGCCTCATTCGCATGAATCATGTTTCATCGTCCCCGTCTCTTCCCTCAACATCCAGTCACCGTCCTTACTCATGATGGCCAGATGATGTAGAACCACGGCCTGTCCTGAGGAGAGGACCGCTCTCAATCTCCCTTCATTAAAACGATGTGTTAACTCAACATAAATATTCATTGACACCACTGCGATTGACAAAAGAACGCACCTATCTATTTCTAAATGTTGTATCTCTCCCCTACACCGCGAGTGTCGTCGTTGCAACAAATCGATGCGCAATATTATCTACCATGACCCCAAAACCTTCTAACGTACGCACTCCAAGAAGATGCATATCCCCCTTTTCAGCAAAGACAACTTCGTCAATGGTTTCA
>JACPWU010000047.1 GCA_016196885.1 Chlamydiota bacterium
GAAAGAACCTCGGTTTAGCGTTCTTTTTAAGTCTCATCATGCCAGGGTTCGGGCAGTGGTATAACGAACAGATTGGAAAAGGGTTCTTATTCCTTCTTGGTTTCTGGGGGTGCCTCTTGCTCTCATTTCTTTTCTTGCCCATCTTCGGAGCATTGGTGATTTGGCTAATCGGAATGGTGGATGCCTGTAATTCCGCCAAAGAGATCAACAGCAAGATCAATATGAGCCAGGCATCAAATTAGGCATCATCATGTGGTAGTATTTACATAGCGGTGGATTTGAGGAGTAGATTGCCGACCGCGAGAGAACAGGCTAAAAAACTCTGAGGGATTGTTCCCGAAAGTGGACTTGTGGAAATCCGAGGGTCATTTAGCCTTCGGATTTTTTGTTATTAAGGAGGCTCTAAGTGAACTACGAAGATGCGAAGATTTGTTCCTCATGTCTGGATATTTATGGCTTCGTCTATAGCAAGATGGGTGTCTTTTATCAAAAATGTGATTCAAAATGCCTGAACAGAGATTTAAAAAAGGGGATGCTGTTGAGCGAGAAGAAACAAAAACGCTGGGATGGCTTTGACTTCAATGAATTTGTGACACTCTGTTATTGCTGTGGAGCCGAACTTCTCAAAAGTGGCTCACGATGGTCGGTATGGTTCTGTGAAGCCTGCAAGAAAAGGGTCTTGGAATTCAATCAGGAGATGGGAACCTCCGTGATTCCCATTGGTCGGCACTCTCTGATGAACGGAATCGGGCTGAAACTTGAGCCTTCGGTACCAAAAATAAAAATCGAGGAAACTATCGACCACTATCGTCGATTTGGAGCGAGCATCAACCACCTAGATCAATGGAGGAAGATTGCCAAATCTTGCAACTGGCGATCAGCAGGACTTGATTCTGGACAAGACGTAGGGGTGATAAGGTACCTATCCTCAGTCAAAGGACTCGATAAAGAAGAAGCCTTCATCGGGATGAGGAATTTCTTCTTGAAGTGAGACGGAAGGCGGCTCAGCCAGTTTTGGAAACCGCCTCTCCACAGAACATCTTAGGTATCAATAACTTTTTTTATTGTGCCGATATATCAAACGGCACGTAAGAAACGAAATACGACTGGGGAAACAAAACTTGGGCATAACTCATAAATCGAAACGGGGTGAGGAATACGAGAAAAGAAAAGCGACCGACACGTGTAATGCCTTTATCGGGAACAGGGAGTATTGCCAGAATCCCGCTGGCTGGGGAACAGGTCATCCAGGTAAAGACCGTTGCAAATTGCACGGAGGTTTTTCCACAGGTAGACCGCAGAAAACATTCAAAGCCAGTAAATATCTCAATAACCCCCTCATAAAGGAGTTTGAAAAGGCATCCGAACGAGACCCAAATTTTATTTACGGATTAGATAGTGAAATTGCTATAGTGAAGTCCGCCTTATGGAACTACAAGGCATATTGCATGGACAACAATTTGATTCCAAGACCGAGCGCATTAAAAAACTATGAAGGTGCTCTCAGAAAGATGTTAAAAACCAATAGACAACTGGAAAAACACAGGCAGGATATAAGTGCTCTTTCAGCCGCCTATAGAAAAGTTGCCCTCGACATTCTACAAAGATATGTGTCACCAGCAATCGTGGCAAAGATAAAGCAAGAGTTGGTCGCCATCGACAGGAGGCGGTTACTGGCAGAGCAGAGGAAGAACAGCTTCTCAAATTGGTATCAAAAGACAAGGGATATGACAGACCCGAAGATCGCAGAGATAGCAAAATTTGAGAAGTGGTTTGAAGTTTGGTATAAAAATCAGGAAAGACACAGGTATAAGGGAATCGAAAATAAGCACCGAAAATGAAAAATAGCCATCCTTCACCCACCTAGAGAGATTCCCTTCTTCATAGTCAGTCTCTTAAAAACCCCGCATTAACCCATGAAAAGTGGTAGGTTTACTGTCTTTTAATCGGGATTAACACCTCTGAAATAAGTGTCGAAAGCACACTTCTAGATGAATTCTGACAGCTAGCCTTCCAAGGGAGAAGGTGAAAAATACCCCCCTCTTTAAACACTGACATTCCTTCAAAAAATTAAAATTTTGGTAAGCCCAAGAGAAGCCTTACGAGAAAGGGGTAAAAAAGTAGCCCTCTTGCTGATCGACTGAGTAAAATTTTAAAATTAGGCACGTCACGGGCAATCAAAGTCATAAGCAACAGGAGCGTTAGAGATTTGGACGTGGAGGAGGAGAGGAGGGCGCGGAATACGGGAATAGCCACATAACGGGTAAAGTGGCTATAAAGTCAAATAAACGCAAATGCGAGGCATTAGGAAGGGGTTAATTGCTAGTTGACAACCAAGTCTATTCCCTTTAAACTGTGTGTATGAAAATCAAGGATTATTTAACCGTCACTCAAGTTTCTGACCTCGTAGGCATCTCCAGACAAGCCGTCCTCAAGGCTATTGACAAGAGGCGTATCAAAGCCGAGGTATTCAATGCTGGAAAACACTCCTTCTATCTCATCCCCAGAAAAGAACTGAAGAAATTCAAATAATTTTTTTATTTTTAAGGTTGTCAGTTAGCAACCTATATGCTATCTTTCTGTCTGGAGGCTCAACAATGTCAATACCTAGAAATCAACGGGGTAACGGGAAAAAGACGGTTTACGAGATCGTCACCGAGCGCATCCTGGAGAAGATGAAACAGGGTAAAATCCCCTGGCATCAGCCCTGGAAGGGGCTGGAACTCCCCAAGAATCTGTCCACTAAGAGACCATACCGAGGAATCAATATCTTCAGTCTCATTCTTACCGATTTTAGCAGTCCTTATTGGGTTACTTTTAAGCAAGCCTCGCAGTTGGGGGGTCGAATCAAAAAAGGCTCAAAAGGCAGTCTTGTTGTCTTTTGGAATTGGAAAGAAAAGGAAGTTGAAGATCAAAATGGCGAGATCAAAATAAAGAAATTTCCAATACTCCGCTATTACTTGGTTTTCAATGTCGAACAGACAGAAGGTTTGGAGCGGTACATTCCCCAAGAAAAAAAACTGGATTTCACACCTATTGAGCAAGCAGAAAGGATTGCAAAAGGATACAAGACTTGCCCAGAAATTAAGCACGAGACACAACGGGCTTTTTATCGACCTTCTCAGGACTTCATCAATCTACCGAAAAAGGAATCCTTCGATAGCATCGAGGAATATTATTCGACTTTATTCCATGAACTGACGCACAGCACGGGTCACGAAAAGAGACTCAATCGCAAAGGCATATCCGAGATCGACCATTTTGGAAGTCAACAGTATTCAAAAGAAGAACTGACTGCCGAGTTGGGATGCGCTTATTTGTGCGGTATCGTCGGGATTGAAAATAAAACGATCAATAACAGCATCGCATATCTGCAAAATTGGATTGGAAGATTGCAAGATGACCCAAAGCTCTTAATTAGGGCGGCATCTCAAGCCCAGAAAGCGGTGGATTACATCTTAGGCGCGAATTCAAAAGAAGGAACTGAACCAGCAGAAGATCAAATTCAACTGGCAATAGCCGCCTGAGAAATTGGAGGAAAAGGCTGACTGATATGGAAAATAAATCTGTGTGTCTCAATGCGAATGGATTGATAAGCCGAAAAAATACCAAGACTCTAGGTGATGAAAAAGTTGTTAGGTACGAGTTTCAGTCATTCGATGCTCTTGAGGAATTTATACTCAAGAACTTTGAGATTTTTACCAAAGAAAATTTATCGACTAAAGCGGTCGGTAAAGTTTTGCTGGTGTTCAAATACAAAAGGAAAGCGGACAGCCATGACCGACCAAGCCCTTACCAAATCTGAGCCTACAGAAGTCCTGGGAGATCGGTTTAATGCGCTTATTCAAGAATTCTTGAAATCCATTGACGTGAAGCAGAACTCCAAGCGGACATACGAACGTGCATTGCGGCAATTTATCCGTTGGATTGCGAAAGAGAAAAAAACGAATCCCAACAGAGAAGACATTCTAGCCTATAAGCATCACCTAGAGACGCGAGGGCTATCATCATTTACTCTTTCCAGTTATCTTGTGGTGGTGCGAAAATTCTTTGAATGGGCGGAAGGCATGAAACTCTACCCTAACATTGCGAAAGGAATCAAGGGAGCCAAGAGGTCACGTGGATTTAAGAAAGACCCTTTGACTCTGGAACAAATCAAACTCCTCTTGACCAGCCTTGATAAAAATTCATTGGAAAGCAAGCGGGATTATGCCATCTTGAACCTTCTTATCAGGACGGGTCTGAGAGCCATAGAAGTCGTGAGGGCTAATGTCGGAGATATTCGGCAGGAATCAGGAGAAGCAATCCTCTGGATTTTTGGGAAAGGTCGTGACAATAAAGACGAGTTTGCGGTTTTGACTGAGGCTACATTAAGCCCGATACGGGAATACTTGAATGAGAGAGGAAATCTCAAAGAAGACGACCCTTTATTTGCATCCGTTAGTGATCGAAATAAAAACGGTCGATTAACTTCGCGCAGTGTTTCAAGAATCGTGAAAAAGCATTTAAGAAAAGTCAGCATCAATAACGGAAGGATTTCCGCCCATAGTCTGAGACATACGGCGATTACTATCTTGCTCCAGCATGGAAAAGGGACGATTCAGGAAGCCCAGCTTCTTGGACGACACGCCAACATAAACACAACTCTGATTTACGCCCACAATATCAACAGGGTAGAAAACGCCCCCGAAAGAAAAATTGACGATGCGCTACGGGGCATATTAGACCAGCGCGAAGAAGCACAGCCATAGGGGAAATAAGCCGTGTATGTCCGTAAACATCACATTGCGGACATGGAAAATGAGAGCTGAAATCAGGTCGGTTTTGAACAACATCTGTGGGGGTATTTAAAAAAGTCAGGAGTTGCTTCTACTGGTGGTCGGTTAAAAGTTCGCGTGGGGTGGTATATTTAACTTGCCCAGGAAAGCCGAAAATTTAAAGGGTGGTCATTGTCGCAATAACGCCCAGGGGATAACGAAAATCTTAGGTACCATCCAAGACGTTATGCGGGGGAGATTCATACAGTTTTCAAGGTTTCCATAAAAAGGAGCGCGTCATAGACATGAGTGGAAATTTGTGAGGATGGTCAATAAAAATTATGCTTATCGCTGTATGTGCGGAGCAAGCGGACAATCAGCGGTTCTCCTTGATAAGAAAGTGGCAAATGAGATTTAAGCCCAGAGATGCCGCAATTATCGCCATAGTAGTTGCCGTGATAAGTTATTTCATCACGGGTTCATTTTTGGGGAGCATTATCCTTTCTGTTTTAATCCTCTTTCTGATCGGATTTATAGCAAGGAGTATTTCAGGAAGAAGATCGTCGCAAAAGGGAACCGCCTCCATGAGAGTAGATGTATTCCCTCAAAATGACCGA
>JACPWU010000050.1 GCA_016196885.1 Chlamydiota bacterium
AGAGAAGGTATTATCCTTTTTGACGGTACGATCCTCCTGGAAGAAAAAGAGTTCTTCATTGGCCTCATTGGGGGGAAGGAATCGAATCCTTTGATAATCGAGATTAAAGCGATCAATGGGTCGCATCTCGATAATGGAATGAGGTTTAGAATTATACTCCTCCTCAAGCCAGGCAAGGAACTGACGATTAAGACTGGCTAAAGAAGACAGATCAAGCTGATGGCACAAGAAAGAGGATCTCACAGTATGGAAGAAACGTTCGATCTTGCCCTTGGCAGCGCCATCGGCAAGAGGGGCATGCTGCAAAATAACGCCCAGTCTAGCGCAAACGAGGATAATTTCCTTACAGGTATAAATTGCGCCGTTATCGACATAAATCACCTCCGGGATCCCGCGTTTATAGAAAGCGGTCTTAAAAACATTGATCAAGGCGGCGATATTCTCCTTAAAAAAGAACTCGCCGTGGGTCACAACGCGGGAGGCATCATCGATGAAGGCAATAAGAAAAGCCTGCCTCTTCTTATCTTGATCTGAAACAAAAGGGCCGAACATCGTATCGCCCTGCCAGAGCTGATTGGCAAACTGCTTAGAGAAAGCGAGGCGCAAAGGATGGGTCACCTCACCCTTTTTAAGAAGCTCATATTTTAGAATCAATCGAGAGAAAGTATTTCGGGCACATTGTTCAGGGCGAATGAAGCCTTTCTCGACACACTTACGATAAATGGCAGACTTATTATAACGCTTCCCTGTAAACAACGGCAGGACATGGCCAATAGCCTCATTAACTTCTTCGGCAAGTTTGAATGGTACGCCAGGTAAACTTTCTGGGAAGGCCCTGCTCATCGGTAAAGACGCGATCGGCTATTTTTTTAATTCTCTCAGTGATGGAGGATCCCTCCATAAAATCGATGGCGCCCAGGACCCTCATCTTGAGATAAACGGATGGATTTTTCATAATGAACCTCCTTTTTGATGGTTAGGCCAGAGTATAGAGGGCGGTCTGAAAGGAAGGAACAGGCGACACGTGTGGTTCCTTCAGAAAAAAGATGGGCCCATAAAGGCACACGGCACGAAACAGGTCAAAAGGAGAGGATTAATCCTTGAAAAACGACGCTTGAAAATGGGATTGATAAGCCGCAATGGGACAGGGGGCATTTAAAAAAGCCATTTTGAGATGATCTAGCTGCTGGAACAAGGGTTGTGGGGAACCAGAGACAGGAGGAAGAATGATTTCCAGCAAATGGGATCGGATCGTGGACTGAAATTGTTTTAACTTCTCCAGCCAGCGGTTAACGCATCGGACGGTAAAGGGGAACGTTAAATCTTTAAAGACAGTATTTTTCGATTGAGCTTGCCTGAGAGAGGATAGGAATTTCCATAGAGAGCATGTACTCATGGAGAAATATTTCCTCTTTTAAGAGCCTTGCTATTGGGATCGAGGCAAAACCCGACCAAAGGCCCATGCAGGATCAAGAACCCGATCCTATGGCAATGAGGGCACGGCACTAATTTAATCTTAAATTTAAACTGTTCAAAATCCTGAGGAGTGTTAAAATACTTCACAAGCGCATAGAGGTTTTATAACAGTGTGAACTTTGACCAAATTAGCACTGTACTTTATGCGCTTTTTTGTTGGAAGAATTAAATCATTATTTCCCCTTTCTTACGATTAGAGTGTGAGATTTAACACCTATCCTGAGTTGATTGGGCAGTCTTTAACTGGACTGGACGTAAAAGAGGAAAGGGGTTTAGAAGTTTTACTGGACAAGGAGTATTTGTTAGAAAGAGTAGACGTTGAGTCTTCCGTCTTACCCACATGGATCACAGGGCGAGTGGATGGAAACGGGAATACAGATCATCTCGACTTGGCGATCGCTGTAAATGGGCGTATATGCACGACAACAAGGGCGTTTAGGGAGAATGGAAATCTTGAATTTTCAGTGATGATCCCATGGGACTCCTTGCGTCATGGTACGAATGATGTTCAGGTTTTTACCGCTGCAAGAAAGTCAGGAAAGTATGCTTTGGCTTCGCTAAAAAAAAGATTGTTTTCATTTGTGCAAGAGGGGGATCTCACATATATCAAAGATTCCAAAGGTAAATCTTATCAAGTTCTTAAAAATGGGCTTGAGGGACAGGTAGATTGGCTCACTTTCAATGGCCACGCAGTTCGCATCTACGGCTGGGCCGCTGATGTCAAAAACAAGGAGCTTCCGCAGAATATTTTAGTGTACGATGAGGAGCATCGCTTCGTGTTTGAAATGGCTGTGGCAATCAGTAGGATAGATGTGGCAAAGCGATTTGGAAATTCTAAGTTTCTTTGGTGCGGGTTTAATAATCATTTTTTTGTTCATCCTGCCCAGGGAAATAAGATTCCTCGCTTCCATGTATTTGCGGTTTCATCGCGTGGCACTGCCTCTGAGTTAGGTTATAACCGCTCTGTTCTGAATCAATGGAAATAGATCTTTCTCCTTCATTTGCAAAAGAATCTGCACAAAAGTCCTCTCTAAACCTAAAGATTCTGATTGGAACATTGCAGGTAATCAACTCGCGGCCGAAATAATTTTGCGTCATTCTCTAAACGCGGCTCGAAGCAAAGACTAAAGCTTGCTTTTCGACACTGCTTGGTTTAGATGTGGCGAGAGTGTTTATATTAAAATGATCTTGCGTCCCATTTCTCGTATGCTATTCTAAGACCATGAAATACTTATGGGCGCCTTAGAAAGGCCTCGGGGACGTTGTAAAGTAAAGGGGTCAAGTCTTTACTTGACTACATTTAAAAATAAAAAACAACGGATATTAAATTATGAGCATTGCAGAATTTTCAGTTCGTAAGCCTGTCACTATTATGATGCTTTTTTTCGGCATGCTTTTTTTGGGGCTGGTTTGCGTTTCAAAGCTTCCTCAAGAACTGCTCCCCGAGATCAGCTATCCCAAACTCACAGTCGTAACCACCTACGCCAATGCAGCGCCTGAAGAGGTGGAGACCCTGATCACCAAAGTGATCGAGGAATCCATTGCGACGGTGAGAAATCTCACGCGCATTCATTCCAGCTCTAAGGAAGGAATTTCCTTGGTCACGGCGGAATTCTCCTGGGATACCAACATGGATTTTGCGGCTTTGGCCATGCGTGAAAAAATTGACTTGGTGAAAGAGAGACTCCCCCATGACGCCGAAGAACCGATTGTAAAAAAGATCAATCCCACGGCAAAGCCGATGATGCTTCTGAGCATCACAGGAGATTACCCCATTGAAGAGATCTTGCGTCTCACCAAAAAGTTTATCAAGGACAAAATTGAAAAGACAGAAGGCGTGGCCTCTGCCGGTATCAGTGGCGGCCGCGAGCGAGAGATTTTGGTGGAGGTGGATAAAACCAAACTTCGCTCTGTGGGAATTGATCTCTTGGAAATCTCAAAGGCCCTCAGCAATTCAAACAGAAATTATCCTGCCGGTTCTACCAAGGAAAAATTTTATGAATATCTTTTGAGAACCATGGGTGAGTTTAAGAACGTCCCCGAAATGGGTGAAACAGTGATCGGGGTGGACGATCAAGAAAGGTCGCTCGGCGAAGAGGAAGTGACCACCCCCCAGGCTCGTCAAGAACAGGAAAAAGGCAAGTATCGCCGCTTGGTTCTCCTGAAAAATGTTGCAAAGATTCAGGACACCTTTAAAGAAGTTGAAAGTTACTCCCGCTACAATGGGAACGAAAATATTTCTGTCTCCATCCAGAAACAACCTGCGGCCAATTCTATTCAAACCGTACAAAGGGTCCGAAAACAAATTGAAGAATTAAAACCCAGCCTTCCCAAAGGCCTTTACATTGAAGTGGTAGACGACGAATCTATTTTTATCAAAGAGGCTATTAAAGGCATTCGAGATGACGGCGTTCAGGGTGTGATGCTGGCCTTCGGAGTCCTTTTTTTCTTTCTTAAAAGGCTTTGGCCTGCCACCATCGTTTCGCTCACCATTCCGGCAGGATTCATGTTCGTCCTCATTTGTATGTTCTTTGCCGGTGTCTCTCTTAACATTGTCAGTTTGATGGGGCTTGCCCTTTCCATCGGAGGCATTGCAGATGCCCCCATTGTTGTCTTGGAAAATATCTACCGCCGCAGAAGTGAATTGGAAGAAGACAATCTTGTTTCCACCATTAAGGGAACGAATGAGGTAGCCTCCGCAGTGACAGGCGGGTCCCTCACTGCCATGGCGGTTTTCTTCCCCATGATTTTTCTTTCAGGGGTGGAGGGACAACTCCTCAAACAATTGGCCTTTTCTGTCATCTTTTGTAATGCTGCTTCTAACATCCTCTGCCTGACCCTTGTCCCAAAACTGGCGGCCCAGGGAAAAAGAGCCCAAAAGGAGATCCCATCGAAATTTGGTCTTAGGGTGGATCGAGTCATGGAAAAAACGAGAGAAGGTTATGGCCATATTCTAGAAAAATTTTTGGAGCGCAAAGGTTTTTTCATCGGGATCACATTGCTTCTTTTTCTTTTTACCTCCTGGTTGATGGGACATTTAAACCAAGAACTCCTTCCAAAAGTGGACAAGGGAAAATTCAGCATTGAGGCAAAACTTAAAATAGGAACCCGGATCGAAATTACCAATCGCGTAGCGAAGAAAATTGAAGAGGTGGTGAAAAAATTACCTGAATTTGAAAATTATTCTGTAACGGTGGGATCTGACAGAGTAAAGGCCTCTGAAGGTGCTGAAACGCTGGGCTCCCACGAGGCCCTCATCACGGTATCTCTTAAACCTAAGCCACCTCGCAAGCGCTCCAGCAACAAAATCATTCAAGAGCTGAAGCAAGAGCTGGACAAAATTGATTTGGAAGGAGCCCAAATCACCTTTGCCTCAGAAGAATCCCTTTTCGAAAGCGCCTTGGGAGGAGGAGGAGCTGCCGTCGCCGTTGAAATTTTGGGAGCGGAGTTCCCTGCCCTGGAAGAACTGGCCCATGAAATTGAACAAAAATTAAAAGGGATCGGGGGACTTTACGACATTCGAGACAGCATTCCTGAAAAGGCACCTGAAACCAAAATTCAAATCAACAAAGACAATGCAGGACTCTATGATCTTTCCACCAACGATATTGCCCTCACCTGTCAAATGGCCATCAAGGGAACGGTTGCAACTCAATTTAAAGAGGAAGGATCTGAGTATCCCATTCGCGTTCGTCTGCAGGAAAGAGATACTGATTCTACACTCAAGGTGAACGATCTTTGGATTCACTCCCCTCAGGGTTATGAAGTTCCTCTAAAAGAAATGGCGACATTAGAAATAGGAAAAGCCCCGAGCGAAGTTCGCCGCCTTGAACAGCGCAGGGTGGTTCTCGTCTTTGCAGATCTTTATGGAAGAGCCCTCTCAGAAGTTGAAAGTGACATCATGCTCGCCCTTCAAAGCATCCAGCTTCCTCAGGATTATACCGTTCGTCTGGGAGGAGAAAGTGCTCAAAAAGCTAAATCCCTAAAGGCACTTTTGACCACCATTCTCATGTCCATTCTTCTGATTTACATGCTCATGGCCAGCCAATTCGAATCTTTGATTCAGCCCTTTCTCATCATGTTCTCTGTCCCCTTCTCTGTGATCGGCGTAGCAATCGCCCTTTTCCTGACGGGAACATCGGTGAATATTTTTTCGATGCTGGGATTCATCACCCTGGGTGGAATGGTCACAAACAATGCCATTGTCATGTTCGAATACATCAATGACCTTCGAACGGAGGGCATGGCCCTCGTAGAAGCTGTCAAAAAAGCCTGTAAGGTAAGACTGCGCCCCATTTTAATGAGCACCCTGGTCACATTGATTGGACTTTTACCTCTGGCCCTCGGACAAGGTGAGGGAGGAGAATTAAAAGCACCCTTGGCCATCACCGTCGTAGGAGGACTTTTTGTTTCGACTTGTTTGACACTGCTTCTCATCCCTTCCTTTTACATTATCGTTGAGGGTTTTTTGGAAAAATTTAGAAAAGAAAAAGCATAAAATGAAACATACATATTCCCCCTGTTCAAGCTTGTGTAGCCGCCCGATTCATCGGGCAATCCATGTACGGCCCCATAAATGGGGCGACTACAAACTCTTAATAACCGTACGCTATACACTCAATAAATTATGAGCCTTCCTTCTTTTTCTGTCAGAAAGCCGATCACAACGCTAATGCTCTTTACGGCATTAACGCTCTTCGGCCTCGTCGCCTTCTCCCGTCTCCCTGTCGAACTCATGCCCAACGCAAGCTATGACAAAATTACAATTCTTGTAGACATCCGAGGGGGCATGCCGCCCGTGGATGTCGAATTTCTGGTCACACGCCCGATCGAAGAAGCCCTGAGCAGCGTCACCCACTTGGAAAGCATTGCCTCCACCTCGAAAGAGGGAAAATCCACAGTGGTGTTGAGCTTTCCACCTGGAAGCGACATGGATTTCGCATCTTTGGAAGTGCGCGAAAAATTTGCAAAAGTCAAAAATAAACTTCCCCGTGAAGCAGAGAAACCCGTCATTGCCAAGTACGAAGAGTCCGATGCCCCCATCATGATCCTGGCCATCGCCAGCTTCATCCAAAGTACAGAAGAGATTCGAACTCTGGTGGAAGATCAAATTAAAGAGCGGTTGATGCGTATTCATGGCGTCGCCAATATTGAAGTGGGAGGAGGACGGGAAAGAAAAATCTTGGCGGAGATAGATCAAAAAAGAATTCAGGCGCTCAAACTTCCGATGGAAAAAGTGCTCGCCTCCATTTCCAAAAATAATCTCAATCTGATGGTCGGAAGCGTTGATAAAAATCGTTATAAAATTCTCTTGAGAACCATGGGTCAACTTCCTTCCATCGAGGCCATCAAAGAAATCCCCATTCTAAAAACGGATCAATTCTCTCTTGTAAGATTGAAAGACATTGCAGAAGTGAAAGATTCGTTTCTCGAAGCCACCACCTATTCCCGGACCAACAGCCAGGAAGTGGTTTCCCTTTATATTCAAAAAGAATCTACGGCTAACACCGTCAAGGTTTGTGAACAACTTCAAAGTGAAATCGACGATATCGTCAAAGGACTGGGTAAAGACATTCGAGTCATCACCGTCAGCAATCAGGCGATTTTTATTCAACAAGCGATCAATACCGTTTTAAAATCATTGCGTGACGGTGGTATTCTTGCCATCATCGTCCTCTTTATTTTCCTGAGAGATTTGAGATCCACCTTTTCGATCGCACTCTCCATGCCTATTTCAATCGTGGTCACCTTTGCCATGATGTATTTCAGTGGTCTTACGGTCAATGTTCAAACCTTGAGTGGACTGGCCTTGGGGATTGGAATGCTGACAGACAATGCCATCGTTGTGCTTGAGAATATTGACATCAAAAGAGCCAGGGGCATCCACCCGATTGATGCGGCCATTGAAGGAAGCCAGCAAATGCTCCTCGCCCTTGTCTCTTCAACAGCCACGACTGTGATCGTTTTTTTACCCATTGTCTTCATCAATAAGCAAATTCAACTGCTTTACCAAGGACTGGCCCTCACCGTGACTTATTCTTTGGTCGCCTCTCTCTTTACAGCTCTTTCCGTTGTCCCCCTCATGGCCTCTCGAGGCACACAAAACCTGAAAAAAAGAGTCGCAGGAGGTTTCCTAAGAAAAATCAGGAGGCTCTATCGCAAGAGCCTTTTTTATGCAGTGCGATACCGCTACCTCTCGATCGGCATCATCTTCTTCACCCTGTACCTTGCGTTCACTTATATCGGAAGCTTGGATAAAGAGCTCCTCGCTTCTTCGGAAGAAGGAAAATTTACAATTTTTGTCGAGCTTCCTTCAGGTGCAAAACTTGAAGTATCGGATATTGTTGTCAAACAGGTGGAAGAGATCGTCTCCAAAATTCCAGAAGTCCAGACAGTCTCTTCCCGTGTCGAGGGCTGGTCTTCCAAAGTCTATGTGGAGCTTGTTCCCGGAGACAAGAGGGAAAAATCCGTCGAGGAAATCATTGAAGAATTGCGGCCTCAATTTAAAGACTTGGGTGAAGCGCAGAGAGCTTTCATTTATTTTTCGGAATCTCGAGGCGGAGGATCTAAAGAAGTTCTAGTGGACGTCTATGGTTTTGATTATGCTACCTTAAAAAAGTTGGCCACTGAAATCGCCGGAAAGATGGAAAAGGTGAAAGGCCTCACAGACCTTAAACTGCGCATGAAAGAGGGAAGGCCCGAAATGCAAATCGTGATCGACAAATATAAGGCCGCCCTCCATGGACTCTCAACCTACGATATTGGCGAAGAACTGCACGCCCAAATCCGGGGCAAGGAGGCCACTCGATTCCATTCCAAAGGTAAGGAAATAGAAACCATCGCTAGACTCCAGCAAAAGGACAGGGCCCATTTAAGCGACATTCGAAAGCTCACACTCGTGACACCCAAAGGAGAACTGATCGAACTCAAAGATGTTTGTCAATTTAAAGAGGACATTGGCCCCAGCGAAGTTTGGAGAATGAATAAAACACGAATGATTCAAGTGAGTGCCAATCTCCACAACCTCAGCATGGAAAAAGCGGCCGCCATGATTCGGGATTCTCTTAAAGACATGAGTTTTCCAAAGGATTACTATTACCTCTTTGGAGGAGATTATGCGCGGCAGATTGAAAACCAAAAGCAATTGTTGTTGGCTTTATGTATTACCATGGTTTTGATCTACATGCTCTTGGCTTCTCTCTTTGAGTCCTACTTCCAACCTTTTATCATCATGTCGGCCATTCCCTTATGCGCCATTGGGGTCGCCATTGCCCTGGGCATGACGCACACCACTATCAGCATGGGCGTCATGATCGGGGCCATTATGTTGGGAGGCATTGTGGTCAATCACTCTATTGTCATGGTGGACCACATCAATTACGTCCGAAAATTTCACGGCTACGGTCCCTTTCGCTCGGTCGTCAGCTCAGGAATAGACCGTCTGCGTCCCATCATGATGACGGCAGCAACCACTACTTTAGGCCTCTTTCCCACAGCCATGGACAAAAGCCAAGGGGCCAGCCTTTGGAGCCCGCTGGCCATCACTGTGATCGGAGGCATCATCAGCTCTACCATCATGACCCTTTATATTGTTCCTAGCCTCTACATTATTTTTAGAGACATGGGGAAAGTTTTTCAAAAGATGTTTAAAAGTTTAAAGGTTCAAAAGTTCAAAAGTGAGAGACCCTTTGAACCCTTGAACCCTTGAACTTTTGAACCTTTAAGAAGGGGTATTTTTCGGAAAGACTTTAATATCCTTAGACGAGGTTTTTGAAAGACGCACCTCTTTATAATCTTCAAAGTGATATTTCTCCACCACATCTTGAACCACTTCTAAAGAAAGATCACAAAGGGTTTGAGGAATTTCTTTCATCGAACCTTGAGAAATTTTGAAATCGAAAAAGAAAGAAGGGGTGTGCTCTTTCTCACCCCCGTCGGTCAAATAATGACCTTTCACAGATTCTACCTTATAACCTAACGCGATCTTTTGAGAGGCCTCAGCTGGCTTCTTCTCTTTTTGCTTACTGTTCGGCTCCATTTCCCGAGCTTTGCGGACAATGCGTTGTGCCATCTGGCTGACCAGAAATTGAGGAAGTGTAATGTCTTCCAACAGAAAATCCTGTTTGCTCCAAGTTTCAACATTCTGAAAAGCTCGATATTCGTCTGGAAAAGATTTTTTCTTAAGGGTCCCATCCTCATCCTTATAATCCAAGGGGATGATCTGACGTATCTCCGGTAAATAATTTGAAGCTCCGATTACAAACAAATAATCATAAACAAAATCCGACGGAAAAGTAAAATCTTCTGGTTTATAACCTAATTTGGCTTCATAAGTTTCCCTCACCCGGCAATACACAAGAGCCCTCTCTTCAGGAATAGGTTTGGTCTTAATTTCTAAAATTTCAAAATGCACATTTTCTTTCAATTTCATTTCTAAAATGGTTCTCAAGAAAGCCAGTGAAAATTCAGTGGAGTCTGAATTTTTTCTCAAATAATTGGCCAAGAGGGTTCGGCTGTTTCCCTTGGAAAGATTGGAGAAAAAATTGAGGACGGTTCTTTCAGCCAAAAGGGAAGGATTAAATCTTACATCTATTATCAGTCTCTGAAAAAAATCTTCCCGCGAAACATTTCCGACGAGATATCTCTTCACATCATCTACATACCGAACAAAAACGGCCTCCACGCCTGGAATGGTTTTATCAGAAGCGACCACGGCAAAAAACTGCAGAGGCGCATCTGTGGAAAGGCTGATGCGGGTCACACCCAAAAGAAGGTCCCCAATATGTTCCGTCGCATCTTTGGTCAACCCTTGTTCTCGATCGAAAATATTTTCAAGAACAATATGAGCCCCCAAATTACGACCTACGATTTTTGCCTCGACATCAATCTTATACTCGTCCTGACACATCTTCTTGACAGAATCAAGAACCTTGCCTTCAGGAAAAGAGGGTTTGCCGCACCCTGAAAGGAGGAATAGACTCAAGAGGGAAAAGAGAGAAAGGACGACTGCGGAGAGGCGGTTTTGAAAATCCGAAAAAAAATTTACCACAATAACATCACCTCAAACCTTCTTGGAATACTTCTCTCGGGCTGCAATCCCATGATCTTTCTCATATTCTTTAAAGATCGCCTCGATTTCATCATATTCCAATTCTTCCTTTGCTAAAAGCTCATTGGCAAAACGATCTAAAAGCGCTGCTTCACTTTTGAGCAATTCCTCCACTTCTTTCAAGCATTCATCCAAAATATCTTTGGTGTCACCGTTGAGCTCATGTTTCACTTGCTCTGAAAGCTGAGTTTCTGGAATCAGGGTATAATCCCCCACATACCCTTTATTTCCCATTCCATACTTCCAAACCATATCATGGGCAACCGCCATGGCATGACGAAAATCAGAGGCCACCCCATTGGAGGTCACTCCAAATTTAATTTTTTCACCCATATAACCGCCCAAGGCGACCTTAATGTCCGCCATAAAGCGATCCCGCCCATGCGTGTAAAAATCCTCACGCGGCTGATGATAGACCACCCCTAATGTAGATTGGCGACTCGCAATGGAAGCCTTAAAAACATCGTCCGTCGGATGAAGAATGTACAGAACAATCAAATGACCTGTTTCATGATAAGCCGTTTCACGACGTTCCTTATCCGACATTTCTCGTTTAATCTTCATCCCCAAATCAATTCTTTCAATGGCCGCTGATAAATCTTTATAGGTCACAACATCCCGTTTGTTTCGTGTGGCAATAAGCGCCGCCTCTTTAATCACACTTTCAATTTCGGCCGGGCTCTTCTCCACTGATTTTCGGGCCAGGTGTCCCACGTCAATCGTAGGATCATGCTTCACCTTGTCCAAATAAAATTTAAAGAGCTTTTCCCTGCCGGAAAGACCTGGCTTGGCAATATAAATTTTTCGGTCGAAACGGCCTGGCCTTAAGAGGGCCTGATCCATGATATTTTCAATGGCGTTGGTGGCCCCCATGACCACGATGCTACCTGCCCCTTCTAAACCATCCATTTCGACCAGCAATTGATTCAAGGTGCTGTCCGTTTCAAGACCTCCGCCAAAAGAACCGAAGGATCTTCTTCGGCCAATGGCATCTAATTCATCAATAAAAATAATGCATCCGCCATGGGCATAGGACAATTTACGGGCCTTGCCAAAAAGCTGTCTCACTCGACTGGCACCCACCCCGACAAAAACTTCCACAAACTCGCTTCCTGAGATGGAAAGAAAGGGAAGAGCCGCCTCTGTCGCAATCGCCTTGGCGAGAAGAGTTTTACCGCATCCGGGAGGTCCAATCAGCAAAATCCCTCTTAAGATTCTGCCCCCGATTTGCTTTAGCTTGGTTCTGTCCTTAATCAACTGTACGACTTCCCAAGCCTCATCTTTGGCCTCATCAATTCCAATCACTTGGTCAAAGTGAATATTGACCTCATCGGCCTTGACCTTGCTTTTCTTCATTTTAGAAAAGCCACCTCTAAAAACCGCCATGTAAAGGTATACAAAAATGACCGCGTTCAAGGCCACCATCAGAAGCTGAATCGGCATGGTCGCCAATGTCATATTTCGATAGAAGGACTCTAGTGACCTTAAACCCCAGATGGACAAGATGATAAGGAGAACGGTGAGAAAGGTGACCAAGATCGGCACCCAATAGTTCATCATGAATATCTTTAATTTTCGATGGATTTTCATAGGATGTATATAACCTAACATTTAAAGATGAAGAGCGTCAAGTAAATCAGCCAATTAACCTCTTCTTAGCCAACATTTATCGACTAAAATTTATTCCCGTAAAAAACTGAAAGGGCCCCCGATGTACACCGGAGGCCCCCCTTTTACAAGTCAGCTCATTAAGTTTTATCCACTCAATTCTGACAGTACTAATCCCACAGGGACTATAAAAACATGGGATAAGAAGTCTCAACGAAATAGTACCGATCCTTAAAGAAGAATAATCAAAAGGTACAACGAAATAGTACCTCTCATTAAAAAAGATTAATAAAAAGGTACAAAACTGCATCGTTAAAGAGATGACCCATGTATGGTGGAATATGGCCTCCTTAGTAAGTCAAATTGCTGGATCAAAAAATTACTTTTTCTTCAAATCCTCCATTTGGACATACATCGTCTCTTTAATGCCGTGGTTTTCATTAACCGCCTCTACCGCAATAGATTTAAAAACACGCAGAGACTCCAAAAAAGGAATCACATTTTCTTGAATGATTTGATCTGTTTGAGCTCCTGCCTCTCCTCGACCCTTCTGTAAGTTATTTGCCCAATTTGTAATATCAATCACCACCTGAAGGGTCTTTTCCATATTTAAAAAAGCGACTTGATTGACCTTGGGACTGAAATCGGCAGTGGTGGACCTAAAAGCTGAATCTTCAGTCACGGCCTTAGAAGTTCCCTTGCTTACATCAATGACATGCTTAACGCTGTCTTTGTTGATGCCAATCACCAAGAAATTATTCACCAAGGCATAAGAAGGATTCAAAGTCTGATAAGGAAGTTGAACCTCCAAAAAGTGGATGTTCACCCCATTGTATTCTTCCTCACTGACCTTGATTTGCCCTAACAAAGAAGGAGAAGGAGTAGGTTGAGGGGAGGAAAGAAGGGCTGTGTCTCCCTCTGTATTTTCAGAGAGCCCAGCCGTTTGGCCTGCTGGAGCGCTCACTCCTTCTGGAGCTGACTTATGAACCGCATAATCCGCTATTTTCTGCATCCCCTCCAAGGCCTTCCCACCATCCTTCACCTTTGCCAAGAAAACCAGATGAGGAAACGGGAAAAGCCCGCTCATGTCCACGTTGGTAATCGAGAAACAAACCTCGTCGTCCAACCAGCTCAAAATATCTTGTTTAATTTGAACACCCGAATCCTTTTCAAAGCTCGCGAGTCCATCCAAAATAGCCTTGGCTTGATCGGCATTTTGAGTTTCAAGATTCTTCTGCCAAACATCCCAAATCTTCATGAAGTCAATGGAATTAGAAACCGTCAGGAGAAGACTGTCCTCCGGTAAATATTTGAGAGACTGCGTTTCCTTGGGTAAGGAGTCCCAACCCGTGAGAAGCTGACCCTGAGGTGAAGCCGCCGCAACCTCTTGATTCTTCACAAAGAAAAGCTTGACCAACATCCCCCGATCAAAGCCAACAGCTGCTGCAACCGACTTGATCGTTCCCAAGGTTTGCTCCAGACCCTCGGTAAAACCCTTGGGGGTACCTTCTGGAGCCGGCATTGCCTTAATGAGATCTACAATCTTTGACATGTTGACAAAGATAATTCCGCGAAGATCTCCGCGAATCTTGAGAGCTCCGACCGCATCTTTATATTGGGTGCTACTTCCCAATGCTTCCATTGACTTCTTAGAAACCAAATCCGCCACTTTACGAATCCCTGTATCATCTACACCAATGGTTAGAGCAAAGATATCTCCAATGATGGCATAATTAAACTCAGGTCCCGGCACATTAGGATTTCTAAGCCGAGAAATTTTCTGACCATTGTATTCAACCTCTTCCACGGTCACAGTGGGCTTAACTTTTTCAACCAACGCACTCATCTTACCCTGAATGTCCACTTTAGGATCCGTCTTGGCCATCAACAAAAGTTGAGGATTGGCCAGACCTTCTTTGCTCCCCAAAAGAGCAATGCTCAAGTCCTGGCCAAAAAGACCCAAAACATTCTCTTCTGTCAAATCAAAACCCATATTGGTTTTGAACTGATCTTTAAAATTTTTGAGTCCCATTCCCAACTGAGCAGATTCCCATATTTTCAAAGAAGAGGCCTGCTGCCAAAAATTCGAATTTTTGATCAAATCCCATGTGGAACGAGTGTTTCGAGCAGAGAGAAAAACCACCACATCGCTCGGAACCACATCTGCAATGGCCACACCTGAATAAGAAGAAAGCGCTTCTGTAACAGGTCGTTCAACACCCGAAGGACCCTCGACACCGGCCGTTCTCGACTTAACTACTTTGAGAGCAACAAAAGCACCCACCGCGACAACAGCAACAATAACAATTCCTAAAATACCTTTTTTCATTCCTGATTCTCCTTTATTGATGGACACGGTAAGAAGATTGAACGACACGATGGTCCGTTCGAACCCAATGTGTTAGGCATGTTCGACATTTGTCTCTTAAGGAAATGAGTTAAAGTTGAAAACCCCGGCAATTAGTTAGCACCTGGCAGTATATGACAAAGGGCCTAGAATAAGCAAGCTTTTTTATATAATAAACATTTTTGAACACGCTTGTCCGTCACTCTTGATAACCCCCCTATTCTCTACCCTTATTCAAATGTAATTCTTTTAATTGCCGCTCAGACACCTCTGATGGTGATTCGGTCATGAGACAAGACGAGCTTTGTGTTTTTGGAAATGCAATTGTATCACGAATGGATTTCAATCCCAAAAGCAACATGGTCAGGCGGTCAAGACCCAAGGCAATCCCTCCATGAGGGGGAGCCCCATGTTTGAAGGCCTCCAATAAAAAACCGAATTTCACTTGCGCATCTTGATCATTAATACCCAATAAGTTAAACATTCTCTTTTGAAGGTCTTGCGAATGAATTCGGATGCTCCCTCCTCCAGCCTCTGTCCCATTGATCACCAAATCGTAGGCCTTGGCTCTGGCTTTGAGAGGTTCTTTGTCCAAGAGCGCAATGTCCTCCTTTTTAGGACTGGTAAAGGGATGATGAACCGCAACGAATTTCTTTTCTTCTTCGCTGTATTCTAAGAGAGGGAAATCCACCACCCAAAGAAGCGCAAAATCTGTTTTGGGCTTTATCCCCAATTTCTCAACCACTTTCAAACGTAAAGGTCCCAAGGTTGAATGAACCACCTCTTTTTTATCTGCTACAAATAAAATTAAATCTTCGGGTTCGGCCTTCATTTGATTTTTTAATTCAGCCAAATTTGTGGTGAGAAAAAACTTCACAATCGGAGATTTCCATTCTCCCGATTCTTCATATTTCATCCAAGCCAAACCCTTCGCTCCCAAGCTTTTTACAAATTCAGTTAAGTCTTCTATATCCTTCAGGGAAAAAGAAGCTCCTTTTTTGGCATTGATCGCCTTAACCTTTCCACCCTTCTCAGCCGTCTCACGAAAAATCTTAAATTCGACTGTTTTGGCCCAGTTTGTTAAATCCACCAGCTTAAAGTCATATCTCAAATCTGGTTTATCAGAACCGAATCTCGACGTGGCTTCTTCATAAGTCAAACGCGGAAGAGGCATTTTTAACTCGAGGTTTAAAACGCCTTTAAAAACCTCAGAGAGAAGTCCCTCTATCAATTTAAAGACATCCTCTTCATCTATAAAGGACATTTCAATATCGATTTGCGTATGCTCTGGCTGACGATCGGCTCGTAAATCTTCGTCGCGGAAGCATCTCGTCAATTGGTAATAGCGATCATAACCTGACACCATCAGCAATTGTTTAAAGAGCTGAGGTGATTGAGGAAGGGCAAAGAATTTTCCAGGGAAAATTCGACTGGGCACCAGATAATCCCGAGCCCCTTCTGGCGTGCTCTTGGTCAACATGGGTGTTTCTACTTCTAGAAAATTCTGTTTATCCAAATAATCTCGCGCAATTTTGGAAATCCGGTAGCGGTTTAAGAGATTGCGCTGCATGAAAGGCCGTCTCAAATCCAAATAACGATACTTCAAGCGAATGTCCTCTGAGACCTCAACTTCATCTTGAATTTCAAAAGGAGGCGTTTGAGAGGGATTCAAAATTTCAAGCACTTCGGCAGAAACTTCTATTTCCCCTGTAGGCAACTTTGAATTGGTGGTTCCGGAAGGTCTTTCGGAAACTTGACCTTTAATGGAAATAACAAACTCGGGACGAAGGTCTTTCGAAACCTCATAAGCTTGAGGATGGACCTTGGGATTAAAAACGACTTGAGTGACTCCATAACGATCTCTCAGATCAATAAAAACAAGACCGCCATGGTCTCTGCGGCTTCCCACCCAACCGCATAATGCGATCGTCTCACCCACATTATTTTTTCGTAACTCTCCACAGGTATGCGTTCTCAGCGACATGAATATCTCCCCAAAAGAATGAAAATCTAACCCCTCCAACCCCCCTTAAATTAAGGGGAGAGTCAAAAACTCACCTCACTCAAAAGAGAGAGTTCTCCCCTCTTATTTAAGAGGGGTTGGGGGAGTTAATTCATTTGTTTTTGATAACTGGTTTTTTATTTGGCTTAAAATAATTTCAACAACGTGCTCTGCGCTTACTTCTTCTTCCATACCGGAAACCATATTTTTCAATTTCACCACTTTGCGAGCGATTTCATCTTCTCCCCGGATCAGAACATATTTAACTCCCAATTTGTTGGCACGTCGAAATTGGGACTTAAAGCTTTTGGCTTCATAATCTATTTCAGAGAGAATACTCAATTTTCTCAATTCTTTCTGCAAAAGAAAATTGAGTTGAAAGGCCTGTTCACCTAAACTCGCTAAAAAAAGAAAAGGTCGAACGGGCAAAATTTTTCCCTCGAGTTCGTTTTGCAAGGCCAAAAGCATTCGTTCCATTCCCATTCCAAAACCTACGGCACAGACGGAAGGCCCACCCAAGGACTCGACCAAATGATCGTAGCGCCCGCCTGCTGCAATTGCGTCTTGAGCCCCTAAATTTGCATGAGTTACTTCAAAAATGGTTCGCGTGTAGTAATCCAGACCTCTAACCAATTTGGGAGCCAATGTAAAAGAAACACCCAATTCAGCCAAAAGCAACTCCACCTGGTCAAAATGATTTCGGCAATCCTGACAAATCACATCGGGCAACAGAGGAATATTTTCAAGCGCTGCCTGACAAATTTCATTTTTGCAATCAAGCACCCGAAGTACATTTTTTTCAAACCGACGCTGACAATTTCCGCAAAGCGCATGGACCTTGGACTTCAGAGACTCCTTCAAAAGCTCTCCATATTTGGGCTTGCAGACACGACAACCCACACTGTTGACCTTGAAATGGGCTCCCGAAAGACCCATTTCACTCAAGAAACTGGATAAAAGATCTATCACCTCTACATCTAGCGAGGGATGCCCAGAACCCAAGACTTCAACCCCAATTTGATGAAACTGACGCAACCTCCCTTTTTGAGGCCTTTCATGACGAAACATGGGGCCTATGTAAAACAATTTTTGAACACGATCCTCATGGGCAAGGTTATGTTGCAAAAAACTTCTCACCACAGGGGCAGTCGCTTCAGGTCTTAAAGTAATGCCCATTCCCCCTTCTTCGGGAATAGTGTACATTTGCTTTTCAACAATGTCCGTGGTCTCTCCCACCGATCGAATAAAAAGCTCTGTCTCTTCAAAGATGGGCGTTCTGATTTCCTCATACCCATAGCGACCAAAAACGCTTCTCGCTTTTTCTTCCAGGAAGCGCCACCTCATGACTTCTTGAGGCAAAATATCGTTGGTCCCTCGAACGGCTTGGATCATAAAGAACCCATTTAACCCCTCCAGCTCCCCTCAAGATTTTCTAGTCCCCGTGGGATTAAACTAAAGGGGAGGGAAAACCCCTTTCATAGTGAGAGTCCCCCCTCTTATTTAAGAGGGATTGGGGGAGTTATTTCCTATAATTTTTTCCGTTTATTTTTTCCTTTAAAAACAAAATCCCATTCTATGCACTTCAAATACTTTACGCAAGACGATAAGAACATAACTTTTTAAAAAAAGGGTCCAGTAACCAGGGTCCAGGCTCCCCGATCACTGGACCCTGATCTCTTTCCTCAATCTTCCTGTGTTTCAATTCCCATGCCCTCCTGCATATAGTCCACAACAATCCCAATAATTTTTTTAACTGTTTCATTGCAAGATTTAAAAAGAATATGTTCCAATGCATGGTCAATTCCATATTTACGCAGTATATCGCTAATAAGCGCATGAACAAAAGATTGAGTTGCTGCCTCTACGCCCTCAAAATCAAGAGTGATTTCCTCATTGCAAGTCAATGCAGGAATAATTTCATTGATTCGGATGTCTCTTGCAATATCCTTATTCTCGGCAAAAGTTCCAGCCTTATTAAAAATAGAAATGCTTTTCATATAAACCTCGGCTTCTTATATCTGGCTTTCCTCCGTTCTCGAATAGCACTTGTGTACGTCTTATGGATGGCATCTAATAAAAGTGAAAATTCTTTGGTTTGATCAAGGGTGATATCAACCCCTACCACTGTCCCCTGCCAATAGGGAAGATCACCCTCCGTTGAATGCCTATCCTTAAATGGATCCGCGTTCAAACGTAATCGAGAACTGGGAGGTCTCTTAAGCAACTTATAAAATCCATTTCCACTGTAAATGACAAAAAAATCTCGGCTCGCCCCTACAATCGATTTGATAAAAAAAAGACCCGCTCCTGCATTTTGCTCAGTTCCACCTTCTCTGCGAGTCGTTCCGGTAATCCCAGGCCGAAGAGCGAGTTGAATAGCTTCTAAGTCAGTTGTTGCAGAATAGGCTTGATTAATCGTTTTTTTAATACCCACACCTGTATCAGCAATTCCTATTCGGATGGCATTACTCTTTACGTAGTATTGAGCACATAGAAAAGCTCCATGCTCGGAACTAGCATGCTCTATGACATTGCGTACCAGTTCACTAACGATGTATCCAATGGTTTTAGCCTGATCAAACCCAAGATGCAATAAAGGAATCATTTCTGTCATAAATTTCGTAAGCTCGTCTGAAGTACGAATCTGTGTTATAGGGATGAAACGACCGGCTGGCTCATGCTCTACAACTCTTATGACTGATGGTATGTTCAATATCCTGAACAAACCCATACGTACAAGATAATGTTTTGATTTAGCTTCTAAGGGCACGCATTTTATGTGATCAGGCCTCACCCGTACACCCAGAGCCGCAATCATTGACAAAACAACAGGATGAACTGAAATCCATTTTTCATTGGCCGTAATTTCAAGGGAATCTGATCCAGAAGGATCAAATCCCCTTAGAAAGGGGTCAATATTTCCTAGGAATGCACTATTAGGAAGATGAATTTTCATACTTCGAATTTACCAGGAATCCAGGTATATGTCAATATTACCGGGATTCCTGGTAAATTTTCACCTTCTTTGTAACAAGTTTAGCTTGTACCTCTCAAGTCAATTCTTTGTAGCCGCCCGATTTATCGGGCAAATTCATGCAAGGGGCTGCCCCATAAATGGGGTGACTACAAAAGCTTCAAGGTAGGCGTTTGTCTAGTCTGATAAATGAGAGATAATTTTTTCCGTAAACTTAAAATGAATTTTTGCTACTTTTGAAAGTCCTTCAAGTCCATTTTTCTCAAATATTTTTTTGGCCACGTTCTCTACTTGAACTCCGGCTCCACGGGGAAGTTCCATGCCTGTCTCTTTCCCCAATTCTTCCAAGCGCGTTACAAATTCGTGACGCGCTACAATTGAAGCAGCAGCCACCGCAATGTCTTCCTCACCGTGATGCCTTTGAGTCAGCTTCACCTTGCGTCCCTCTTCCATTAAAGCATTAAGAACGAGGCGCTCATCCCCAAATTGATCCAACATGACTTCCGAACAAGAAACTTTTTCTAAAATATTTTCAATGGCTCTGGCATGACCCCAGGCGAGCATTCGATTCAGATTTTTAATTTTTTCGTAAAGCTTGTTATACCGCTCAGGGCCCATCACGACAAGAGAAAAAGGACAATCTGTTTTAATCATTTGACTTAAAATGCGAATCGCAGGTTCTGAAAGCTTCTTGCTGTCTTTGACACCCGCCTGGACCAAACGAGCAATTTTATCTTTCTCAACATAAACGCTGGCGACCACCAAGGGACCAAAATAATCCCCTTTACCGCTTTCATCGACGCCCGCATGTGAAGACCCCTGAGCCTGGGCCAGTTCACCTTCATAACCAAAACTCATTTTTTGCAAAATTTCAGGTTCGAGAAAAAATTGAACAAACTCGGCCATTCCCTTCCCCTGAACAACCAATTTTCCCTTCGAATAAAAAACGATATTCAAATCTTTCCGAAACGCAGCCCACTGGGCATAAGGAATTTCACGATATTCAAAATCTTTTTCGTCCAAGGCTTTTTTCAATTGAAGCGCCTGGCTTTTTTCCAAAACACAAACATAATAATTCTTTTGAACCGGATTCATGCGAGTGATTGGGTTTTAAAAGATCTCGGGCTTCATGAGTTGTTATAAAAAGTAAGCATCGTCAATCATCTTAACTTCTTTACCTCACTGATGAAAAAAGATTTTATTTGTTTCCACGGGACTTCTTTTAACATCTTTGGCATTTCTTCAGGCTCTGCATCTTCAAAATGACCGAGATGGGAAAGTTGATTGGAAAGCTGTGTTGGGTTAAACGGTTTGGGCGTAAAGAAATCAAAATCAACCGAGATTCGATGCCCCAATTGCAAGGCTAACGCCGTCCCCCCAGCCAGATAAGTCTCTTTGAGAAGACCGGACTGTCCTAATAAGGCCAAACAATTCCGGGATCCTTGGACAAGTGTCTCTTCAAACATGCAACTTCATCCTTATACGCTTGAGAATAAAATCGCGGTGCTTATCCACTGTCAAGTGATTAAAATTAACATCCCAAAAAAGTTTTTCCAAAAATCCAGGCAGCTTGGAGAAAGAATGCATGAGACTAAGTTTACCTTATGTCTTTAGTCTGGTGAATACATACCTTCATTAAACTCAAGTTATTATAGCAAGAAATAAGGTGTGATTGAATCCTGGAATTGAAGCAGCATAAACCGGATGCTGTATTTAAAAGTGTGTCCTTTTAAAAGGACACACTTTTAAATACGCGATCATAAACCGATAAAATGTCCTGTCAAGTCACTTTATCTCGATAAAATGACCTCACAGGGAATATTATCTGGTTTAAAAAATCAAGAACCTCCTTGGGGGACTGAACATAATGAGAGGCGTATGATTTTTTGGAAAGCCCCACGCGGACAGTGAGACTCTTTGATTTTAGAACGCGAAACACATCTTCATCGGTTTGATCATCCCCGATATAAATTTTAAAAGCATCTCGAGAAAGATTTTTAACACGGCCCATTTTTAAAAGAGCCTTTCCCTTATCCCAATTTGTCCGGGGTCGAATTTCAAAAACTTTTTTACCTGAAGTCAGTTTGATTTGTTTTAAGTGAGAAGAAAGAATGTGATGCACTATTTTTTTAAGATATGGAATTTGTTGCAAAGACACATCACGATAATGCACCGTTAAGGTTGCCTTTTTATTCTCAATAAAAATTCCTGGAAAACAAGAAAGTCCCCGTTTTAGTTTTTTTAAAATCTCTCGATAAAGAGGTTTGAGTTTCTTGGACAGGGGATGCGTCCAGGTTTTCTTGCCCCACTTCATTTCAAAACCGTGATTGGCAATGAAAAGAATCTTCGGAAGTGGAATCAATTTAAGAATGGAGTCCATGGACCGGCCCGTCACAATGCATAAAATGATTTTCGGATTTTTCGAAAGTTTTTTCAGCAGTGAAAGAGAATTAAGAGAAAGTCTCGCTTCTTGAGGTTTTGAAACGATCGGGGCAAGCGTCCCATCATAATCTAGAGCTAAAAAAACCTGAGACGCGCCGTGAATCTGACAAAGATGGGACTCGAGCTCACGCCTTCCTAAGGATTTCACAAATAAATGGTCTCACCCTCTTTTTCAAGGCTTAACATCAATAGAAGATAATCCCTTATATGCCGCGTAATCAAGTAATTTTGTCGAATGTGTTCCCGTCCATTTTTTCCAAGACGTTCGGCAAAACTTGGATTGTGCAAAATCTGTTTTACATAATAGGCCGTCCCTTCAATAGTATGCGAAAGAAGTCCCGTGTAGCCATGGGCAATTTGAAGGGTAATTCCGCCCACAGCAGAAGCAACCACAGGCTTGCCTTTCCAAAGTGCCTCTGCCACCGTTAAGCCAAATCCTTCACGCAACGATTTCTGAAGAACCACATCAGACGCTCTTTGCAATGCATTGATTTCAATGTCTGAAGAAGGCGGCAAAAAAAGAACCCGAATGTCCGGATCATCTTGGGCCTCCTTTTGAACCATTTCTAAAATTTGGAGTCCTTCAGGATCATCCGTCGCACCTCCTCCCGCAAGAATCAATTGGCAATCAATATTTCTTTTGACCATGCGATAAACCTTGATCACCCCCAGTGGATCCTTCTGATAATCAAAGCGAGAAATTTGCGTGATAATAGGTCGAGAACGGTCAATTTTAAATTTCTCCAAAACTTGATCCACCATTTCAGGAGAAAGATCTTTATTCTTGTCACTCAAAGGATCAATGGACGGACTGATAATGGTCTGGCGAATAGATAAAGGCTTTGAAAAAGAAGGAGCAGAAAAAACAACGGCATCATAATTTTTGACATAGCCCTCGAGATAGTTCCACAAGAAGGGATCACAAACCGTGGAATCAATATGACATCGCCAAACCCACTTTTTCCCAATTTCTCCTTTTTTATGAACGAGGCCAATCGGCTGGGGGTCATGAATGAAGAAAAAATCCGCATTGAGATTCATCTCTTTCAGATTCATTTGAGAGACTTCTTGAAAATGATCTAAATCTTCTTGTGAAATCTCCTCTTTTCTCCCATGAAGCATGTTGTGAAATTTTTTTGTGATGGTAAAAAAACGTTCCCCTCCTTTGATCACATCCCATCTGGCATCAAGTCCCAAATCCAAAAAAAGGGGAATCATGCGATTCAAGATTTCGGCCACTCCCCCTCCCACGGCCGTTGCATTCACATGCTGCATGGGGCGCCCTTTCAAATGCTGGGCCAAGAGACGAAGCTCTTGAATCAGAGCCGGTCCAACCACGGGTTCATAATCTGCGATTTTATTAAGCATGGAGTCTCTCCTCGGCCAAAGAACAAATTTTGGTTCTAAGTTCTTCCAACGTGTGTGTGTAAGGATCTAATTTGGAGATTTGCTTGGCCAGTTTCTCTTCTCTCACGCAACTCTTAAGCCACATGGAAAAATCATTGTCGTTTTTTCCCAGACGCAGCCGAGCATCAAACATGTGATAATAAATGGAATAAATTGTTACTTGACGTAAAATCTCATTAAACTCTTCCAAACTATGAGCCTCATAAGGCAAGGGAAGAATAAATTGAACAGATTTCATAAAATAAAACTCGTGTCCCAAAGATGCAAAACGCATCAAAGCATCTGGAGAAAGATTGATATACTCTTCAAGTGTTCTCACAATTTCTTTTCTCAAAGACTCGATGTCACCAAATTGTAAAATATCGATCGAAAAAAGTTTTTCCCCCAAAACTTTATCCCCCAAGACATTTTTCACCCAATAGGCAAAATCATTCGGGGGCTCTGGAGAAAGGTACTGATGCTGCTGCAAGAAGCGATGCGTATGATAATAAACAGAGGAAGGCGGAACCTCCTTTAAATGGAGGAGCAATTCTTGCAAATTCTTCGCTCTTCGCCCCAGCGTCTCTGTCAAATCCAAACTGGTTGAAAATTTAAATGATGTAGTGTTCATTTCATTGCTCATAAGAAGGCACCTCTTCTTTCATTACATGAATCACTCTTTGGGGAAAGGGCATTTCTACTCCTTCTTGCTTAAACCGCTTAAAAATTCTTTTACGCAATTCATGCTGAACCCCATATTGATCTACAAATTCTTTGACCTGACAATTAAGGGAAAAATCAAGCGAGCTTTCTCCAAATCCAGGAATAAATACGACAGAGGGCTTGGACTTGGGAACAAGACCTTTCACCTCTTCCACAGCCCTCTGGGCTTCATCCAACACAATTCTTTCAACCTTTTCAATGTCCACTTCACGGCTTACAGAAAAAGAGATGGAAATTCCCATGGATCGATCTGGCAAATGAAAATTGGTCAAAACGGCCTGAGAAAGTTTCTGATTGGGAATGATGATGACATTATTTCCAAGTGTTTTCATTTTGGTCACGCGAGAAGTGATATCTGTAATGTAACCCTCTTGCCCCGAGTCTAATTTTACATAATCCCCCGGCCTAACATTTCTTGAAAGAACCAGATAAATACCGGAAAAAAGATTTGAAAGAGTGTCCTGTAGTGCCAAGGCCGCAGCCAATCCCCCCACACCCAGGGCTGTCAAGATGGGGGTAATCGAAATATCCAAGGCATTCAAAATCATCAAAAAACCAATAGAAAAGATAATGCATGAGGAAATATTTTGCGTAAGACTGGTCAAGGCCAGACGATGCTCAAGACCCTGACCATATTTACAAATCACAGCACTGGAAATATTGGAGATGACCACTGCAATAGAGAACATTAAAATGACTTCAATAATTTTATGAAGAACATCTACTTCTATAAAAGGAAGCTTCTCAAATCTTAAGGCGATTGAGCCTGAAATGAGGATTGTCCAAAAAAAGGAAGGCGTTCGCATAACGCGTAAAAGAATATCATCCACCTCTCTGTGACGCCATTTCCGGATAAAATGAAAAACAAGACTACGAATACCTAATCCACTGAAAATGGAAACGGCAAAAACCAAAAGAGGAATAAAGTCTTTTATGTCTATACTCATGTGAGACTCACCCGCCTTTCCCACAATTACCTCACCCCCAACTTTAACTTTTAGCTTAAGACTCTCCCTATTAAACCGGCCGAGATGAAGCCGGTTGACGGGGTTCCACTTTTTTAAATTCAGAAATAATTTTTCCCGCCCATTTATAAATATTATTTTCCTGAACCACCTCACGCATTTTCCGCATTCGGGTTTTCCTTTCTTCAGCAGGCATTTCTAGCGCCGTTTTAAGGGCATGAGCAAAATCATCCGTCGCATAGGGATTCACAAGCACTGCATCTGTTAATTCTCGGGCAGAACCTGTGAATTGACTCAAGATCAAGACTCCATCTCCATCTGATCTTGCTGCCACAAATTCTTTCGCCACCAAATTCATTCCATCATGAAGTGAACTCACCACACAAACATTGGCCAAGCGGTAATAGACCATTTCTTCTTTTAAATTAAAATAGGCCTTGCGAAGCACAATCGGCTTCCAGTCTTTAAAGCCATATTTTAAATTTGTCTCGACCATAATATGATTAATCTCATCGTTGTATTCTTTGTATTTTTGAATGTGAATCCTGGAAAGAGGGCCCAGTTGTAAAAAAGTAAATTTTCCAAGATACTCAGGATATTTTTCAAAAAACAGGTCCACAGCCCTCAAGCGATCCGGAATGCCCTTGATATAATCCACGCGATCAATCCCAATTCCGATCAGCCGATCTTTAAGCCCTAATTCTCTGCGAATCTTTTTGACTTTTTCATCCAAATCAGACGCCTGACCCAAAGTGTTGATCTCTTCAAAATCCACACTGATCGGAAAGGGTTTTACAAAGGTCTCCCGCCCTCCCCGAATGACCGAAGATTTCTCACGATCAATTTTGGCCTCAATCATAGAATCGACCGCTTCCAGAAAATTTTGACAATGATAAAGAATGTGAAAACACAAAAGATCATTGCCTAAGAGGCCATCCAAAATTTCTTCCGCCCAGGGACACACTTTAAAGACCTCCGGATTCGGCCAAGGAATATGCCAAAATTGGGCCACCATAATGTCTGGCCTGATCTCCTTTAAAATTCTGGGCAAAAGCGCAAAGTGATAATCCTGAATAAATACAAATCCTGTATCTCCATTTAATTCCTCTAAAATAACTTGAGCAAATTTTTCATTCACTCGTTTATAAATTTGCCACTGAGCCTCATTAAAAATGGGTCGGCTATAGGCAATGTGAGAGAGCGGCCACAGCGCCTCATTTGAAAAACCGTAATAATAACCTTCTTCTTCCTCTTTGGTGAGCCACACCCGTCTCAAGGTATAATGAGGATTGTCCGGTGGAACTTTTACATGGTCAGAAGAATCCACCACTTCTCGATCCGCGTCTCCTGCGCCATGCGCAACCCAAATCCCTCCTGAAACCTTCATCACGGGATCTAGTGCAATGGCCATCCCGCTGGGAGGAGGTTCACAATGAATTTCCTCTCCCTGAAAGGTGTGAACATAGGGCTCACGGTTGGAAACAATGATAAATTTATGAGAGCCAATTTTAGATAAAACCGTTTCTTGAAGATCTTTCTTATTCCAAACCATAGTGGCCTCCCTCCCGAAAAATTCCCTAAAACCCCAATACCGAAGTTAGGTGCGAGCACCGAGGCGAAAGAGCTTGTACCAGATTGGGAGGTAAAATGCAAGAGCGACAGTTTCACCTTTCAAACAAAACTGCCGCTCTCACATCCCCCTCATTTTTTAAAGAACTTGAATCGAACGAGCCACATGCTTCCCTAACCATGAATCCTCATACATCACCTTCACTTGTGCACCCGCCTTGAGATCGGCGAATGTCAATGACTTACTCCCATCTGTGATTCTCGTGTCATCCTGAATGCTAAAGGTCTCAGGTTGTCTAACTGCCTCAGAAGTCTCCCCTGCACTGACCCCTTGCTGCAACGTGAGTAATTTCTTCTCCTCGTTGACCGTGGCAATTTGTCCTGAAGCCTCTTTGAATTGCTTAGATTCTTTGCTTTCAGGTGCTCCTTGCTCACTTATGGGCGACTTCGTTTGACTCATCGCCGGCTTTGAAGCCCTCTGACCATACCCTTGCTCTTCTGCTGCTTGTGGGACGGCTCCCAGATTTAAAAGGCCCAGAGAAACAATCCCGCATGCAAGCCCTGTGACAACTTTGAGTGTTTTCATGATACCAACCCCCTCCTTTCACCTAGACAAAAGCTCTACGTGGTTTGTTCCCTTACAGGGCCCAAAAGTTCCATTTAAAAATAGATAATTCTATAACTAATTTGTAAGGAATGAGTTATGGTTAAAAATAAAACAGGGTCCAGTACCCAGAAATTTTATCCTGGCTCCTGGACCCTAGCTCGCATTTCTCATCAGATTTCGTTGCGAGGAACGCCTGAGTCCGCTTTGGATGCGAGGAAGACGCTCCGCGCCATGCGAGGCATACTTTACAGTATGTTGAGCGTGGCCGACCGAGTCTGACGAAGCAGACGAGGCGGACTCGACGCTCGCAGCAGAAATGTGATGAGAAATGCGGGCTAGCCCCTGTTTTTTAAATCCTGTTTTTTCTTGAATTTGTTATAATGTGCTCGAGTACTTCTTCCCCCACTCCTAGCGAGGGTGTTTCCCCTTTTGAGAGAATTTAAAAAAAAAGAGCTGCTTTGGTTTTTTTTAATGAATACTCAAGGGAGGGCTTATGAAAACAAATGAAGTTTCTTTCGAAGCTCTGAGTCAGGCTCAGGAAAAAAGTCTCATCTTGAAAGCTCAAAAGGGGGACCGTGCTTCTTTTGAAGAATTGATTCTGAGATTTCAAGAAGAAGCCTATGCAATGGCTTTGAAAACGCTAGGAGATCCTGATGAGGCAAGAGATATTGTTCAAGAGGCTTTTCTTCAAGCTTATCAATCTATTCGTAAGTTTCGCCAAAAGGCAAGGTTCTCAACATGGCTTATTGGCATTGTCATTAATCTCTGTCATCGCCAACACCGAAAATGGGCTCAACGCCGAAAGTATATTGTAGGGTCTCTCAATGAGCCTTTGGAAGAAAAGGGAGAGTTGATTGACAAAATTGTAGATCCCTCCCCCACTTCAATGGAAGAAGCCGTCCATCGAGAAGCCATGAGAAAGGTGATGAGGGCCTTGAGGACTCTGGACAGACCCAGCCGAACCGCTATGTTCTTGAGAGACGTGAAAGGAATGTCCTATGATGAAATCGCTCGAACCCTCGGTTGCCGCATAGGCACGGTGAAATCACGCCTCAACCGAGCCCGGCTCCGAGTCAAAGGACTTTTAGAAGGGAAGATATAATTCGCATAGCGTTTAGCGGGTAGAAAAAAATTTTATTTTAGGCATATGCACTTGACTCAAGTATTCTTGATCCGTCAAGCGTAGTCGCCCGATTTATCGGGCAATCCATGCGTGGCCCCATACTAAGGAGGCCATATTCCACCGTACATGGATCATCTCTTTAACGATGTAGTTTTGTACCTTTTGATTATTCTTCTTTAAGGATCGGTACTATTTCGTTGAGACTCCTTATCCCATGTTTTTATAGTCCCTGTGGGATTAGTACTGTCAGAATTGAGTGGATAAAACTTAATGAACTGACTTGTAAATGGGGCGACTACAAATGGACGGCATCTTTAAGTCAAGTGCATATGCCTATTTTATTTTAATAGCACCGGCTAAACGCTTTTACCTTGCGTCCTGCTTTTAATCTCAGAACTCAATTTCCACCTCAAACCAAAGTCTGAATAAGATTAAATTTTTCTAATCCTATTTTAACTTTCCTTTAATCCCCTCCATGAAATAATGACCCCGTAAGTTTAAATGGAGAAAGGAGAAGGAGATGAAAATAAACGAGAAATATCTTAAATCAGGCGGATTTCAATGCAATGGCTGTGGAGAGATACTGAGTTCTCGAGACGCACTCCATGAACATAAAATTTACTGTGAGGGGATGGAAAAAAGCCTTGGCGATCACGAAAGAAAAAATCCTAGGGATCTCGATAAACGTGAAGAAGAGGAAAAAACAGTTGAAGAATTTCTGAAAGAATCTTTATGGGAATGCGCTCGCTGCGGAACACCCTTTCATTTTGAAGAAGATTTAAAAACACACGAATTCCACTGTAAGAAAAGTCAAAACACGTCTCAACACGGACAACACCATTATAGGAATAATGCGAAGGGGTGGGCACAACCCATAGTCTCCTAAAAAGAGATGAAACCCTTGGGGAAGGGATAGCAGTCCGAAGAAGATTTCGCAAGATGTAAGACACTCTCTCTTCGGACTGCTGGGTTGTGAAGAAAAATCTTTTCCAACTACATAAAGGGTCCTCCCCCTTTGTGACCGAGTCCGACGCTTTCATTGCTAACGATGATCTTGAACAACAGTTTTCTGTAAACTAAAAACACTCTCATTATCAGCAAAAAAATCCTTTTTTAGGTCATTTACTTTGCTATAATAAATTCTTATGTTGCCGGATATTTTTATCCAAAGTATTTTTCAAATTTATCTCTTCGTCGAGTTACCTAAGTTGATAGGGTACGGCCTGGTTGAAATTCGAAACAGCTAAGCGATCCAGGGAGGTGACTGCATGCGCATTCTGGTTATTGAAGATGAGAAGAAAATCGCCTCTTTTATCAAGCGCGGACTCAAAGAAGAGGGGTATGTGGTAGATACCGCCTCTGACGGAGAAGAAGGTCATTTTGTCGCTACCACCCATGAGTTTGACCTCATCATTCTTGATCTCATGCTTCCAAAGCTAGATGGGATAACCCTTTGTAAGAAGCTCAGAGATGAGAACATCAAAACGCCGGTCATCATGTTAACAGCCAAAAGTGGAACCCAAGATAAAATCAAAGGCCTCGATATAGGAGCCGATGACTATGTGACAAAGCCTTTCGATTTTCAGGAGCTTTTGGCAAGGACACGCACTCATCTCAGAAAGAGAGAAAGTTCTTCTACACAACTTCAAGTGGCTGATCTCACAGTTAATCTCCTCACCCACAAGGTAGAAAGGGCAGGCCTAGAAATTATTCTCACCTCAAAAGAATTTATTCTCCTTCAATATCTCATCAGAAACAGAGACACCGTTGTGACTCGCACAATGATTTCAGAACACGCTTGGGACATTAACTTCGATATTTCTTCTAATGTCATCGATGTCTATATCAACTATTTGAGACATAAAATTGATGAGCAACATCCAAAAAAACTGATTAAGACCATTCGAGGGCGAGGTTACCTTCTTGAGGGATAAAAATCTATGGATCTGTTTTTTTATAAATCAGTCCGTTTTAAAATCATCCTCTTATGCCTATTAACCTTGATGGGCATCTTTTTTGTTTTTAGCATTTTCATACAAACGCAGTTCAGCCACAGCTTGTATGAAAAGACAGATGCGCTCATTATGACCAAGGCGGAAGGGATTGAAAACGCCATTCAAACTTATTGGCAAACACAAAAAATGGATTTGACTCGAGACTGGTTCTCTTCTCATGTCTTTCCAAAAGGGAAAGACATGAAGTTTGAAAAGATTGCCGACTATCTCACCACAGAAAAATTGAGAGACGAACTTGAAATCAATGCGATGAGTGTAGATATTTTAAATCCCAAAGGAGAATTGATCGCCTCTTCGCGAGAAATCCCTGAAGTGGATGCCTTAAGAAGAAAACTTTTTGAGAAAACCTCACCAGAGACTCGTTTCGATAATTTAAACGTTTCATCAAAAGGGGGAAATGATTTACCCATTCGCGTTTTAACCAAGACCATTAAAAGTCAGAATCGAGTTCAATACATTGTACAAATTGTGGCTTCCCTCTCCCCAGTTATGTCAGAAATGAAGCGGTTGAGAAAAATATTCTTCATGCTTTTACCTATTGCCATTTTAATTGCCGGCGTCACCGCCTTTTCGTTGGTCAAAGTGACATTGCGTCCCATTGACGAAATGGTCAGCAGAATTGGCGAAATTAAACCCGATAATTTAGGCGTACGCATTCACATCCATCATTCAGACGATGAAGTGGGACGACTCGCCCAAACATTCAATGAAATGCTCGAGAGATTGGAAAAATCATTTTTATCCCAGCACCAGATGATTGAAGACATTTCTCATGAGTTAAAAACGCCCATCACCATTATGAAAGGTCAATTACAACTGGCCTTAAACAGACTACGCTCTTCGCGAGAGTACAAATCTGTTTTGTACAGCAACTTAGAAGAAGTAGAGAAAATAAGAAACATTGTTGATGAAGTTTTGACCCTGGCTCGTTTAGACAGTCAGGAATTTTCCGCGGAAATGGAGGAAATAGATTTAAATTCCCTCCTGAATTTAGTTTTGGAAGACATTCGTGTGTTAGCAGAATCAAAAAATGTGGAACTTTCTCTTCAGTTGCGGCCAAAAACAATTTTAAGAGGAAATGAAACTCAACTCCGAAGACTTTTCTTCAATCTACTTGAAAATGCAGTAAAATACAATCATCCTGGAGGTAAGATCACAGTGAGAATCAAGACCCAGGGCCAAGATGTACAAGTTGAGGTCTCAGACAGCGGCGTAGGAATTCCAGAAGAAGATTTGCCTTATATTTTTGATCGATTTTATCAAGCGCACAAGGCCCGCGAGAACCATGACGGCATTGGCTTGGGACTCAGCATTGCAAAATCGATTGTTCAAGCCCATAAAGGAGACATTCAAGTCAAAAGCCATTTAGGACAAGGAACCACCTTCCAGATTTATTTTCCGATGTTTAGTAGCTATGTTCATAAATAAACGTTATGCCGCACACTTCCATCCTTCCAAATCCAAATCTTAGTGAATTGGGGAAAGTTTATCCACAAATTAGACCGCGATAGGGATGCTAACCGGACAGCTGTCTTGGCGAAGAATAATGGGAGGGTTCCAAACTTTATGCGCCTTTTTCCACCCATACTCCTCCAGTACATCTTTCCAAGTTCCTTTTTGCGTCACATATTCCATAAACAATTTTAAAGACTTCACAAAAGAGTCATTTGCGTCTTTGAAAGAATCTCCATGAGCTACAAGATCAAAAGCAGGGGTATAAGCAATAAAAGAGTCTCCCTCTTTCATGTAAAAAACGGGAATGTTGGTTTTTATACTCGTATTGCATCTGAAGGAGTTACAAAAATATTCAATTTAGGAAACAGCTCTAGCAGAATGCTCTGGTTCTTTCAACACCACGGGAACATATCGAAATCGAAGATCAATGGACAGGGGTTCTCTCTTTTTCTTTTTGAGATCATCTAAAATGGAAAGTAATTTCAAGAGTCGTCCTTCAAATTCTTCATTTCCCAAATGAATCACGAGATCTCCCTTCCCTTTCAGAATCACATCCTCTTTGTCATGCAAATCAATCCATTGAAGATCAAAAACTTTTTTTAGGACAGATCCGGAAAAAATTTCCAGGACTTTCAAGGCATTGGGAAGCCCGCCTTGAATCACTTGATTGCCTCGGCGAAAAGCACTTTTTTCCAAAGGCATTCGGATGATGGGATAAAGATTACTCGCCGCTTGAACGTTAGACACAATCACCCCCTGGGGATCCACCAGCCATCCCTTGGAACCCCCCGAGATCGCAATCACCTGAGCCAGGGGAGCCCTCTCCTGGACTTGAATGACAATGTCTCCAGGAAGCTCCCTCCAAACTTGAACTTCCTTGAAGAGAGGTTCTAAAGTCAGTAAACGCCTGGCCTCGAGAATGTTTGCCTTAAAGATATTATGAAAGGATTTTAGTCTCGATCGCTCAATCACCTCCTCCTCTGAAACAACCGAAGCCCCCATCACCTTAATTTTTTGGATGGTGAAATAAGAATCCCCGCAAGCCATTTTCCATATTTGAGAAGCAACCCACCCTGATAAGGCCAAATCTACTGTCAGGAGAAATAAAAACAAACTGCCGCGTGAAAGTTTCCTCAACCAAGAAGGACGTTTAGAATTCTTGGATGAACCAAACCTGTGGAAATGGGAAGGAGCCTTATAAACGTAGCGCTTTGGACGAAGCATGATTGTGAACTCGGTTGTGAATTCGGGTCAAAGCCATCTCTAAAATTTTCTCACACAAATCTTCAAAAGAAAGCCCCACGGCTTGAGCTGCTTTGGGGAGCAGGCTCTTTTCCGTAAAGCCTGGGATGGTGTTTATCTCCAACACCCAAGGCTGATTTTCTAAATCTAAAAGAATATCCACGCGGGAAAGATCCCGACAGCCAAGCGCACGATGAGCCTTGAGCGCCAAATCCTGAACCTTTTTAAAAATGGCTGATGGAATTTGAGCTGGAACTTCATATTCTGTGTGACCTGTGCTGTACTTGGCTTCAAAATCATAAAAGCTACGATCCGTTTTAATCCGAATAATGGGAAGCACAACCTCATTCAAAATTCCGACGGTCAACTCATCCCCCTGGATAAATTTTTCAACTAAAATTTCTTGAGTGACCTGTCGAATTCTTTCAAAAGCCTGAGGCAGGTGCCCTAAATCTTGAACGATTTCTAACCCAATGCTAGAACCTTCATCCACTGGTTTTAGGACCAGAGGAAATTCTAATTTCAAAATCTGACTCTCAAGAGAGTTCAAATTTTCAAAAGAGCCCGACACCCAAGCAGGCGTTGAAATTCCACTGCGATCAAAAACTTTTTTGGATAAATTCTTATGTAAGGCTAAAAAACTGGCTTCGGGCCCACAACCCGTGTAAGGAATATGAACCGACTCTAAAATTTTCTGAACCTGACCATCTTCTCCAAAACGCCCGTGAAGAGCAATAAAAGCTACATCAATATTTGCATTTAACAAACGCGTTGAAAGATCCTCCATCTCTAGAATTTCACAAACATCAAATCCCTTGGCTTTCAGGGCACGACTGACCGCCTGACCCGACTTGAGTGAAATCTCTCTCTCCCGAGAAGACCCGCCCATTAAAACAGCCACCCGAATTTTTTCTTTTTTATTCTCCATACAAAGCACCTCACACTCCGCAACAAATAATTACCAATCACCAATTACAAATGTCAAATGAATGACCAATGACTCAATGTTCAATTGGACATTGAATCATTGGAAATTAATTTGTAATTGGTAATTGGTAATTGAAAATTGGTCATGGGTCATTGTTTTTAATCTTCCCCCACCACCTCTACTTCATTTTCCAAAAGTACCTTTTTCTCCTGATAAACACGGTTTCGAACCTGTTCAATGAGAGAAATAACATCCGAGGCCTTGGCCTTACCCTTATTTACAATAAAATTAGCGTGCTGAGAAGAAACCTGCGCCTCTCCATAACTTAAATCTTTCAACCCGGATTGATCAATCAGTTCGCCTGCATGAAAGCCCGAAGGATTTTTAAAAATACATCCTGCATTAGGCAATCTTGGATAAGTCAAAACCCTTTTGTTTTTGCGGACGATCATTTTCTCACAAATTTTTCTGGGATCGGAAGGAACAAGACGAAATCTTGCCTGAAGTGCAATCTTTCCTCTGAGGCCCAGACAGGTCCGATATTTTAGTTGTAATTTTTGACGAGACAATGTTTCTAAAGCCCCTTCCGGCGTTAAAGCCGTGACAAAATCTAAGGCGTCTCCAATCTCAGAACCATAAGCCCCTGCATTAAAATGAAGGGCGCCGCCAATGGTTCCCGGAATCCCTTTTAAATTTTCCAAGCCTGAAAGACTGGCCTCCATCGCAATTTGAATCACCTCCGCCAAACTCAGTCCCGAACCGACTGTCAAATTTTCCCCCTCTACATTCCACTGGCGAAAAGAGGGACTGGAAAGACGAACCACCACGCCCCGAATCCCCCCATCTTTCACAATCACATTGGAACCATTCCCAATCACAAAAAGAGGTAAACCTTTCTTACGCGCCCATTGTTGTACTTGAAGGAGTTCTTCCAAGTGACAGGGTTCAATCCAAAAATCAGCGGGACCTCCCAAATGAAAAGTGGTGTGCTTAGCCATGGATTCCCCTTTGAGAATTCGCCCTTTTAGAGAATCCAAAACATTTTTTTTCATTTGAAGATCATCCAAAACCTCTTGACCCAAATTTGTAATATCCCCTGCCCCCAAGGTTAAAACAGCTTGATAAGCAAAATAATTTTCTAATGTGTAGTTGCGAAGACCTTCACGATCTGAAATATATTCGACGGACGGCTTCCCCCATTTTACGATCTCTTCATAAATTGAGCGGCCCGTCACACCTGCTATAGGATTTTCATGGCTTGCATAAACATCTGTGATTACAACATGATCCAAACCTTCAAAAGCTCTTCCAAATTGTTCTTTCAGGTGATAAGTACGGCTGTAACGATGCGGCTGAAAGACACCTAATAATTTTCCGGAGAAACAAAGGCGTGCATTTTGAATCGTCGCCTGGATTTCTGTTGGATGATGCGCATAATCATCCACGAACATCGTATTTTCAAATTGCCCTTTCACCTGAAAACGACGTGCTGCCCCTTCAAAATTTTCCAAGGCTTTTTGAATCGCAGAAAATTCAACTCCCGCTTGTAACCCCACTCCCACAGCGGCCAAGGCATTTAGGATTTGATGCCTACCTGAAATGTTTAAAGAGATTTCACCTAAATCATTCCCCTTGAAAGAAAGGTGAAATTTCGACCGCCAGGGCAAAGTTTTAACCTGAGACGCTTGAAGCTGGGTGCTTTCAGAAAAACCATAAGTAATAAAAGAAACGCCTGGATATTGTTCAATAAGCCTTCGACAACCCAAATCATCCGAACAAACTAAAACGGGGCCTGATACCTGACCCACAAAAGTTTTAAAATGACTTACAATTTCATTAAAATCCTTAAAAAAATCCAGATGCTCCGGCTCTAAATTGGTGATGACGGCCACCTGAGGATGATATTCCAACAAACTTCCATCACTCTCATCCGCCTCAAAGAGAGCCCAATCCCCTTGCCCGTTCCTCGCATTTCCACTTAGAAAAGGGAAGTCTCCTCCCACCGCAACAGTAGGATCAAGTCTTCCCTCCAACAAAATTTTTGCGATCATTCCCGTGGTAGAAGTTTTCCCATGCATACCCGAAACAGCGATCGATTTTTTCTCTTTCATCAAATTCCAAAGCATTTGAGAGCGATGCAAAAGAGAGACACCAGACCTTTTCGCTTCAGCTCTCTCAACGTGAGATCCGTTGATGGCACTGGAAAAAACAACGCAGTCCCTTCCTTCCACATAGGAAGGATGATGTCCCTGGTAAACACGAATTTTCTCGCCTAGAGAAACTTTTCTCCTGTCTGAGCCGCTGACCTCATGTCCCTGAGAAGACAGGATACAAGCCAAGGCGCTCATGCCAGAACCGCCAATACCTATCAAATGAATTTTCATTCTTTCCCCACCACTTCTTTCAACACCTTCACAATCCGAGCCGCCCCATCCGCAAGACCCAAGGCCTTGGCGTGCTGCGACAATGATTTTCTCAAGACATGATTCTCCACCAGCCTCGCAATTTCCTTTGCCAAAACTTGAGGAGAAAGTTCTTTTTCATCAATGAGAAACGCCGCACCTTGTTTCACCAAATAGTCGGCATTGACCCATTGATGATTCTCAATGGCATGAGGATAAGGAATTAACAGAGACGGCAAACCGCAAAAGGTGACTTCCGCTAAAGTCGAAGCCCCCGCCCTCCCGACAAAGAGATCCGCACTGCCAAAGGCCTGCTCCACCTCATCCAAAAAAGGAAAGGCCTGATATGAAACACCATTCGGTTGATATTGATACATCACATGTTCATAATCTTTTTTACCCGTCACATGAACAATCTGAATTTTTTTAGACGTAGGTCCCATTTGATGAATTGCTTGAAGAAGACAGGTATTGATTTTCTGAGACCCCTGGCTTCCTCCCATGACCAAAATGGTAAATTTATCTGAGGCCAATTTCAAATTCCGAACGGCCTGGACCCGGTCCAGATTTAAAAATCTCTCCCGAATAGGAAGTCCTGTCACAAGCACTCTTTGATCATAAAAAAAAGGGTGTGCTCCCTTTTGTCCCTCTAAAGAATTTTTTAAGGAAGGAAAAGTGGTGCACACCACATTTGCCCATCGGGAAAGCAAACGGTTGGCACGTCCTGGCTGAAGATTGGCCTCATGAATCACTACAGGAATTTTCATCAAATGTGCCGCAAGCACAGGGGCACACGAAATGAAACTCCCGAAAGAAAGCACTGCATCGGGCCGCCTTTTTCCAAAAAGGAGTACGGCTTGAACGAAACCCAGCATCAGCATTCCCAAACATTTAAAGATCTTCCAATGAAACCCTGTCGGGAAACCGGATCCTGAAATTCCTTCAAAGAGAAAGCCCTCCTGACTCAAAAGGCTCTGATCCAATCCCCCTTGAGTTCCGATGAAATAAATTTCATCTGCCGGATTTTCTTTTTTCAGACGACGAGCCACAGCCAATGCAGGAAAGATATGTCCCCCCGTTTTACCCGCACAAATGGCAACTTTCATGTTTTGCGCCTCCTTGCGAACAGACGACGTGGTTTCGCCTTCACCCGTACCCTCAAGGACTCCCGAGAGTCCCGATTCCTTCTCTGATCTAACCTACCAGCTAAATTCATTAAAATGCCGATCCCGGCCATGTTCAAGACCAAACTGGTTCCTCCAAAACTGATGAAAGGGAGCGGCAGGCCCTTGGTCGGTAAAGTCCCCGTGACCACCCCCATGTTAATCACCGTCTGAAAGGCCAGGAGGCTCACAATCCCAAGGCCCATGAGATGACCCAGAAGATCCTCTGTTTTCAAAACCACGCGAAAGCCCAATACAAAAAGGAAAAAGAAGGCAAGACACACCATCAAAACTCCCAAGAAACCCAACTCTTCTCCGATAATGCTGAAAATAAAATCCGTATGCGCCTCTGGCAAATAAAATAATTTCTGACGAGACTCTCCCAAACCAACCCCCGTTAATCCCCCTGAACCCAAGGCAATAAAGGATTGAATGATTTGAAATCCGACTCCCTTAGGGTCTTTCCAAGGATCTAAAAAGGCAAGAATTCGAGCCCGCCGATATGCGGCCCCCGCGATGAGATAATAAAGGGCCGGCAGGGAGATGAGTGTCAATCCCAGAAGATAGGTGAAACGGACGCCTCCGACAAACAAAAGGATCATTCCGACGGTTCCAATCCCCAATGTAGTCCCAAGATCTGGCTGAATTAAAATCATCACAACCATCAACCCTAAAACAGCAATCGGCGGAAGAAAACCATGCACGAAAGACTTGACTCTATTTTGACCCGAAGACAACCTTTTTGCCAAGAAAAAAATAGTCGCATACTTAGCAAGTTCAGATGGTTGAAAACTAAAGCCTCCTACTTTTAGCCAACGACGAGCCCCGCCCACCTGATGACCGACAGAAGGAACCATCACCCCCACGAGAAGAATGGCTGATAAAATTAAAATCCATAGCGATGCGCTCCCCCAAAATTCATAAGGGACACGATACCCCACGTAAAGCGTAACCACACCAAAGGCCACCCATAAAAGCTCCTTCCTCAAGAAAAAGAGAGCATCTCCAAAACGCTCCTGAGCCAGAATCGCACTGGTGCTGTAAATCATCACCAGTCCTACGGCGATTAAAAAAAGTGTAGTGTAAAATAAAAGATACGCTGTTTTTTGCATATTTTTTTCAGACACGGCTTAGTTCAAAGGCCGAACGCACTTGATCCTTAAAATATCTCCCCCTCTCCTCAAAATTCTTGAACTGATCAAAACTCGAACAGCCCGGAGAAAGTAAAACCGTATCCTGTGGAGAAACTTGCTCTCTCAAAACATGAACCACGTCTTTCAAAGAAGAACAAAGTAGAGACTTACAGGCATCCTTCAACTTTTCGTAAATCAAAGGTCCTGCCTCTCCATAAAAATAGGCCTTTTTCACCTTTCCTGAAAGAAGAGGCTTTAAAAGTTCAAAATCCCCCCCCTTGAAACGTCCTCCTGCTAACCAAAGAATGGGTTTTGGAAAAACCTCTAAGGCTGATCGTACCGCATCCACACTGGTCGCCTTAGAATCATTCACCCAACGGGCCCCTTCCCACTTCGCAAATATCTCTTGACGATGTTCCAAACCTGAAAAAGAGGAAACGGTACGACGAATGGTTTCTAAAGAAATCCCGCATAAAGAGGCAGCAGTCACTGCAAACATCACATTTTCTAAATTGTGCTTGCCAGGAAGAGCAATGTCTTCCACGGGCATGATTTCATGAATGTAATCGTGACTTAATGAAGTCCCTTTAACCCCTCCAACTCCCCTTAAATAAGGGGAGGGCTGCTCCCCTCTTATGTTAAGAGGGGTTGGGGGAGTTAATGAATTTTTTCCATCATTGAAGCTTTTCATCCTCACACATAAAATCCTATTTTTAACAAAACATCCTTTCTCTTCCACCCCTTTAGAATTTATAAAAAGAGTCTTCACATGGGATGACGCAAAAGAAGCGCAAGAACGATTGACCAGGGCCCAATCTTCTTCATTTTGATTGCGAAAAATATGGGCCTTGGCCGACCCATACGCTTCCATAGAAGGGTAACGATCTAAATGATTGGCTGTCACATTTAATAAGAGACTGACCCATGGCTTCAAATTTCCAATCGCCTCCAATTGAAAAGAACTCACCTCTAATACCCAAATTTCTGTCAGGGGATTCTCAAGCACAGCCCTCGATAAACTCAAGCCGATATTCCCAGCCAAAGTCGCCTTAAGACCTGCGTCGCTTAAAATTTTCCAAATCAAAGTGGCCGTCGTACTTTTTCCATTGCTTCCCGTCACAGCAATGATTTTGCCGGATAAAAATTGACTTGCCCATTCCAACTCCCCCAAAACGGGAACCCCTCTAGCTGACAAATTTTTCACGAGCGGCATATCCAAGGGAATCCCTGGACTTAAAATTGCAAAATCTACCTCTCGACAAAAATTTTCAGAATGAATCCCCAATTCTACTTCCACTCCTACCGTAGGAAGCTTCTCAGCCCTGTGAATCACCTCTTCACCACAGGAAGAATCTGTCACACGCACAGAAGCGCCCAATGATTTCAGGAGCAAACTCGCGCCCAAACCCGACTCGCCTAAACCAATGACCAATGCTTTTTTACCAATCAAAGATTGCATAATTTAATTTCAATAATCTTTCGAGATCATCGTAGAGGACGAAAGTTCTCCCCATCATGCTTTTTTTGTAGTCGCCCGATTTATCCCCCCACCCAATCCAGCTGTTATCTTTAGCACGTTCGTAAGCTTATGACCCGTGCATTGATCGCTAAACAATCCCGCCACCTTGGATAGATTGGGTGGGGGGATGAATCGGGCAGCCCCATAAATGGGGCGACTACAAAGAGTCCAAAATCCAAAAATCAAAATGCAAAATGACAATTCAAAAATTAAATTTTTTCAACGCAACAATATTAGAAACATTTTGGATTTTGGTATGTCATTTTGATGTTTGATGTTTGGATTTTTAATTTATCTTAATTTCAGCACCCCCAAACTCAACAATGCAAAAATCGCCGCCAAAATCCAAAATCGAATCGTCACCTTTGTCTCAGGCCAACCCTTCACCTCAAAATGATGATGGAGAGGGGCCATCTTAAAAATCCTTTTTCTTCGCAATTTAAAAGAGCCCACCTGGAGCATCACGGAAAGGGCCTCGATCACAAAAACACCTCCCACAATGAAAAGCATCATCTCTTGTTTAGAAAGAAGCGCAACCACACCCAAGCTCCCGCCCAAGGCCAAAGACCCTGTATCCCCCATAAAAACTTGAGCAGGATAAGCATTATACCAAAGAAACCCCAGACCCGCCCCTACGAGGCTAGCGCAAAAAACGGTCAATTCTCCAACCCCTGCGACCGGTTGAAGTTGAAGGTAGGTCGCAAATTTGACATTGCCGACGAGATAAGTCAATGCCGAAAAAACCAGGGCAGAAACCGTCACACACCCAATCGCCAAACCATCCAAACCATCCGTCAAATTCACCGCATTCGACGATCCGACAAAAACACTCAATAAAAATATAAGATAAAAAAATCCCAAATCGAAAGTCCAGTTTTTAAGAAAAGGAAGACTCACATGACTAAAAAAGGGTTGCAGATGATGTTCATGCCTCATGAAGAGCCAAAGAACAACAGCCAAGAGAATTTGCACCACAAATTTTGTCTTGGCCCTCACACCTAAAGACCTTTTATTTTTCAATTTTAAATAATCATCCCAAGCCCCCAAAAACCCAAGACCCGTCACACAAAAGACAGTGATCCACACAAAATGATTGGTTAGATCAGACCAAAGAAAAACGGAAATTAAAATTGCGAGGAGAATCAAAGCCCCGCCCATGGTGGGCGTTCCTTCTTTACTGCGATGAAGGGCAAAAAGAGGCGGGCATTCTTCTTTGCGAATGTTCTGGCCTACTTTGAGAGAATACAATTTTCGAATGAGCCACGGGCCCAAAAAGAGGGTCATCGCAAAAGCTGTCACAGCTGCAAAGGCCGCCCGGAAGGTGATGTAACGGAAGACGTTAAAGGGGGAAAAAATTTCTCTTAAAGGATATAACAAATGATACAGCATGAAACCTCAATCAAACGGGGTGGGTCGCAGGTAATATTTCTTTACGATAATGATGCTGACCCTGAAGTTGGACGACCAAGGCTCGGACGATCCCTTCCATCCCCATGGCCCTGGATCCCTTTACCAACACGGCATCTGAATCTCCTAAAATACTCAAATGATGTAAAACCTCTTCATGGCTCTCACACATCACACTGGCCGATTTTGGAAAACCCTTTTTTCTTACTTCTTCAACCATTAAACTCGACAAAGGCCCCATGCTGATCACAATATCTACCTGTGCCTTTAAAACCTCTGTGGCCAAAGCCCGATGCCAATGGGCCTCATCCTCTCCCAAATCCAACATATCGGCGCAAACAAAAATTTTCTTTCCAACAACTTTCATCGCCTTAAAAGTTTCCAGCGCGGCCGCCATAGATTGAGGATTGGCGTTATAGGCATCATTGACAATAGCAACGCCGCCCACGCGGGTTACATCCCATCGCATGGAAGGCAACTTCAATTGCGAAGCCTTCTCAAACATCTCATACCAAGGCACTCCCAGGACATGCCCTATGCACAAAGCCCCTAAAACATTATAAACATGATGAAGCCCGATAAATGGAATTTTCATCATGCCCAATTCTTTCCCTTCAAAAATCAATGAGAACCGTGTGGCATATCCTTTGAGAAGCTCAATTTTCGAGGCCCTCAACTGCCCCCCTTCATAAATCCCAAAAGAGAAAAGAGGCCCTTGATAGGTCTTGGCCTTTTTCCGAAGGAGAGAATCATCCTCATTGTAAATTCCAACCCCTCCATTCAACCCCGCGATCAAATTCCATTTTTCCTCAAGAACGCCTTCTAAGCCCTTGAGCATTTTCAAATGGGAGGGTCCTACATTTAAAACCACACCCACTGTTGGGGACGCTATAGAAACAAGTTTTTCAATCTCTCCCGGGCCGCTTGTTCCCATTTCGACAGAGCAGGTCCGATGCGCGGCTCGAAACTTTAAAAGAGTGAGAGGAACCCCCAAATGATTGTTCAAGGTCCCTTCATTTTTAAGATTGGGACCCAAGGGCTCGAGCATGACCGCCGTCATTTCTTTCACCGTTGTTTTTCCGCAAGAGCCTGTAATCCCAATCACAGGAATCGAAAAGAGACACCGATAGTGACTGGCCAACCTCTGAACCGTTTCAAGTCCATCCTCCACATAACCCACTGCGATTTCGCCTCGACGAAGCAAGTCCATAGAAGCTCCATCCAGCAGACGACTCATCAAAACACCCTTGGCCCCTTTTGAAACGGCTTCTCGGACAAAATCATTTCCATCAAATTTAGGGCCCTTCAAGGCAATAAAAAGATCCCCGGCATTTATTTTTCTCGAATCTGTCGAAACCCCTTCAAAAGGGGTAAAAGAGCGCCCAAAAACATGACGGGCACTTGTATAATTCAAAACTTGTTCAAATGTCAGAAAATCACTCATTTGTATTAACTCATTCCTGAAGACTGTACGCTACACGCTGTACGCTTTCTTTTACCACAGCCACATCATCAAAGGGAATTTGAAAAGCACCGATTTGCTGAAATTTTTCATGCCCCTTTCCTGCAACCAAAACCACATCCCCACGTCTAGCCAAATCGAGTGCCCTGTCAATCGCTGTGCGACGATCCGAAATCTTTTCAAAGGGAATTTTTTCCTCTGCCACACCCGCCTCAATTTCGCAAATAATCTTCTCAGGATCTTCGCTCCGTGGATTGTCCGAAGTGATAATGACAAAATCCGAAAAATGGGCGGCCGAGCACCCCATTTTAGGACGCTTCGAGCGATCTCGATCGCCCCCACATCCAAAGAGAGTGATCAAGCGCCCCTTCACCAAGGGTCTCAATGTTTCCAAAACATTACGAAGGGCCTCTTCGGTATGCGCGTAATCTACGATCACCTGAAAGGGGGCATCCAGAGAAACAAATTCCATTCGGCCGGGAACATTCTTAAAATTTTCCAAACCTTCCTTGATTTTTTCTGGATACATTCCCAATACCCACCCAACTGCAAAGGCAGCCAGGGCATTGTAAACATTAAACCGCCCAATCAAAGGAAGTCTTAACGAAAGACTCCCATTCGGAAACACCACCTCAAAAGAACTCCCCCCCATATCGGATTCAAGATGACGAGCCTGAATCATGGCCCCTTGAGAAAGTCCATAGCTGATGAGTCGAGCCTTTGACAACGCCTCCACCCTTGCACCCCAAGGATCGTCATGATTCACCACTGCGAAACCCTCTGGACTTAATAAATCTCTAAACAAAATCGCCTTGGCGGAAAAATAATTCTCTAAATTTTGATGATAATCCAAATGATCCTGAGAAAGATTCGTGAAAACGGCAACATCAAAGGAAATACCGTCCAGCCGCCCTTGCCCAAGGGCATGGCTAGAGGCTTCTAGCACCACCGATTGAGAACCCTGATCTAACATGTCACGAAAATATTTTTGCAAGTCGAGTGACTCGGGCGTCGTTCTCTCAGCAGGGATCAAACGCCTTCCCATCTTGTAATAAACCGTTCCTAAAAGACCCGGATGATCCCCTCTTCCCCGTAGAAGAGATTCAATCAAAAAACTCACCGTCGTCTTCCCATTGGTCCCGGTCACTCCCACCACAGTTAAACCCTCAGCCGGATTTTCATAAAAGGCACAGGCCAACTGGGCCATGGCACGTCTGGCATCCTTCACCACAAAACAAGAAACATTTTTAAATCTTATATTTTCATCTTCCACACACAACGCCACCGCACCGCGAGATACGGCATCCTCCGCGAAATCCTTCCCATCCCTCTTCTCGCCGCGCCAAGCGATAAAAAGATGCCCCGGCTCCACTTTTCTGGAATCGAAACTAATCCCGCTGATGAGAACATGCGGATCTCCGTGGAAGGATAAAATTTCAAGACCTTTGATTAAAGAAGACAATGATATATGCATAAAATTCCCAATACCAAATTTCCAATGACAATTTAATTTCCAATGATCCAATCTCCAATTGGACATTTGTCATTGGTTAGTATTTTCTTCCTCTCTCGCCAACATTCGATCGGGCACAACCTCTAAGTAACGCATCAATGCACTCGCCAACTCTTGAAAAGCAGGGGCCGCCACCGTCCCTCCATAATGAAAATGCTGAGGCTCATTGACGACCACCAAAATCACCGCCTCTGGATGATCTGCCGGCAAAAAACCAATAAAAGAAGAAACAAATTTAGAATGAGAATATCCACCCGCCGGATCCGCTTTCTGAGCCGTTCCTGTTTTCCCCGCCACAGAATATCCGTCTACACGGGCATTATAACCTGTCCCCTGGGAGCTCACGACCCCTTTCATCGCCTCCACAATTTGATCCACTGTTTCTCGAGAAATCACGCGATCCTGTTTCTCTGTTAGATTTTCTAAAATCACATTCCCATCTCGATCCACAATTTTCCGAATCAATCGAGGTTTCACCAAAACGCCCCCATTCGCCAATGCACAATAAGCCCTCACCAACTGCATGGCTGTCACCGTCATCTCCTGCCCCATCGGAATCATATAAGGCGAGAGCTTAGACCATTTGGAAAGAGGATGCAAGAGTCCCGATACTTCTCCCGGTAAATCCACTCCCGTCATACGCCCAAATCCAAATTTACTCATATAGTTATAAAGATTTTTCGCACCCAATCTGCATCCTATTTTGGCCATTCCAATGTTGCTGGACTTCGAAACGATCTCATGCACCGCCAGGGTCCCATAAGGATGAGCATCATGAAGGACATGCCCTCCCCCAATCGAAAAGGAGCCCTTCTCACAATAGAACCGATCCGAAAGTTTCACCACCCCCTCTTCCAAAGCGGCAGACACAATCAAAGGCTTCAAGGTGGACCCCGGCTCAAAAAAATCCGTCAGGGCTCGGTCGCGCCGCACATCCAGAGATGTCTTCGACGCTTGATTCACATCATAAGAAGGACGATTGACAAAGGCCAAAATATCTCCGCTTTTAGGATTCATCACAACGAGGCTGGCGCTTTGAGGATTAAATTGCTCCATGACTTTATCCAATTGAGCCTCCGCCAATGTCTGAATGGTGGCATCAATCGTCAAAATCAAATCCAAACCGTCTTGAGGTTCTACCTCAAAGCGCCTGGATGTCAACACCTCTCGGCCCGTAGCATCCTTCTCCGTCAGTCGCCATCCAGGTTTGCCCCTCAAGTAACGATCAAACTTCAGTTCCAGCCCCTCCAAACCCTGATCATCTAATCCCGTAAAACCCAACACATGACCCAACAATTTCCCGCCTGGATAAACACGCCTGGACTCCTCCAGCGTATAAATCCCAGGTAATTTGAGGGCAATCACCTCTGACGCTTTATCTGGCTCAATCTTGCGCTTAATCCAAACAAAATGTTTTTCTTTAGAGAAGCGTTTTAAAATTATTTTTCTATCTACATTCAGGGCCTTTGCCAAAACCTTGGCCACCTTTTCAGGGTCCTTGACTTGGGCAGGAACTGCATAAAAAGATTTCACAGGAACGCTGATCGCTAAATCCCGACCCTGGCAATCCACAATTTTCCCTCTTTTGGGAGGAAGTGGAATCGTCAAACGCTGCTGTTGGGAGGCCTTCTCCACAAAAAAATCGTGCCACAGCACCTGAAGAAAAAAAAGGCGAATCACCAAAATCGTCAAGGCACCCAAAAGAAAAATAGCCACTAGTAAAGAACGAAACTTATGCGTAAATTTGACCATAATGAATCTCCTTAAAATATCAATTTTAATGATCTTTCGAGATCATCGTGTGCGATGAAAGTTCTCCCCATCATGCTTTTTTTGTAGTCGCCCGATTCATCGGGCAATCCGTGTGCACGGCAGCCCCATAAATGGGGCGACTACAAGGGCGATTTTCATCCTCCTTTGTGCCGACCTCAGTCGGCATGAATGTTTCATAGCAAAAATCAAAATGCAAAATTCAAAATGACAAATTAAAATTTAAAACAATCATGCAAGACTGAGAGTCAATATATTTTGATTTTTAATACGTCATTTTGATATTTAATTTTTAATTTTTGATTTTTTCTAATCCATTCCCTTCCCTGCCACGCTTAGCAAAGACGCCGAATCCAGACTCTCTTTCCCCCAATCAGAACTCATTAAATCATCTTCGTAAAACACAGGTTCCTCATGAAGCTTCACCACTTTCAACACATCTGACATCGCCAAACCCAATCCCTCTTCCTCCGCCTTTATCATGATACGACTGGGCATTTTTAACGCCGAGAGATCCGTTTCCAAAGTTCTCTCATGCTTAGAAAGCTCTAACGCCATTCTTTCCTTTTCCTTAATTTGATACCCCATCCGAACCACCTGCACGTTTTGCCACACGTAAAAAAGTGCCAAGAAAATTCCAAAAACCAAACAAAGAAAAGTTCTCACCACCACACTCCATCGCGTGACTCCGGCCTGTCTTCGTCTCGCCTTCAAATAGGCTTGACTGTAATAACGTCTCATGAAAATCACCCCCTTTTTTTTATGACCAATGACCCATTTCAAATGTCAAATGAATGGACAATGACCCGATGTTCAATTGGACATTGACTCATTGGAAATTCATTTGTTATTGGTCATTGGTCATTTGAAATTATATTTTCTCTATCGCCCTTAACCTGGCACTCCTCGCTCTTCGATTCTCACGCACCTCTTCTGGAGAAGGTCTCAGAGGTTTACGCGTTAAAATTTTAACCACCCCAGACCCTCCAGATTCATCCCCCCCTTTGACAGAACAGCCTCTAAAAAACCGTTTCACCAAACCGTCCTCTAAAGAATGAAAAGAAATAACGACCCATCGTCCGCCTGACCTCAAGGCACGAAGCGCCTGAGGCAACACCTCTTCCAAGGCTCCCATCTCATCATTCACATAAATTCTTAAGGCTTGAAAAACTCTCGTCGCCGGGTGAATTTTTTGATTTTGATAACGCCGTCCGATTGTTTTCTCAACCAGGTCAGCCAATTGAAAGGAATTCTGCAAAGGAAGTTGTCTTCGGGATTGAACAATGGCTCTTGCGATTTTGCGGGCATAACGCTCTTCGCCCAGATCAAAAAAAATTCGGCTCAGCTCCTCTTCACTTGAATCGCGCAACACTTCTCGAGCTGTACATCCCTTGGAAACATCCATTCTCATATCCAAAGGTCCCGAATTGGAAAAACTAAAACCACGCTCAACATCTTCTAATTGATAAGAGGAAAAGCCTAAATCCATCAGGATTGCGTCCACCTGACTTACTTGAAGAGATTTCAAATGGCTTTCTAAATTTCTAAAATTGCCATGAACCCATCGAATGTCATCATTGAAATCTCTCAAATTTTCCTTCGCAACTTCCAAGGTACGCTCGTCTTGATCCATAGCGATCAAACTCCCCCCTGGCAAAATTCCTTTTAAAATCTCCCTCGAATGACCTCCCAAACCAACGGTTGCATCCACCACGGTGCTTCCTGGCTTTAAATTCAGAAACTCCAATGCTTCTCTTAGAAAAACACTAACGTGCGTAAACAATGTTCAAACTCTTTTTAAAGCGTACAGCGTTCAGCGGACAGCGGACAGTTTGAAGGAACTTATTTTTCTGTCCGCTGTACGCTGAACGATGTACGCCGAACGGTCCTTAAATCCCCTGCCCGTCCATCAACAATTTTTCAGCAATCTCTTCATAACTCTTGGTAGATTCAGCCACAAAATGATCCCAAGCCGTCTGGTCCCAAATCTCAATGCGATTCAGCACCCCGACCAGCACCACATCCTTGCGAATATCGGCATAACTCAAAAGAGGTTGAGGAATGATAATGCGCCCCTGCTTATCACTCACCACTTCAAAAGCCCCGGAAAAAAACATCCGCGAAAAATGTCTAGACGTACTTTGAGTCATGGGAAGGTTTTTCAATTTCTGCTCAATCAAGTTCCAATCGGGTTCTGTAAAAACAAAAATGGATTTTTCTAAACCTCTCGTGAGAAAAAATCTCTCCACGTAAACCTCTTTAACGGCCTCGCGGAATTTGGAAGGAATCAAAACGCGGTTCTTATGATCTAAGGAGTGACGATACTCACCGTAAAACATTTGCGGGTCCTTTTTATCTTATTAAACGCCTTTACCAGCCCCTGTTCCCGCTTCCCCTAAAGAAGAATATATACCACAATACACCACTTTTCACCACTTTGATATCAGTTTAAGGCTCTTTTCCCCCACTGTCAACGAAAATAGCGTTCAGCATTCAGCGTTCAGCGTTCAGCGTTCAGCGTTCAGAAAAAAACAAGCTCCTTTAAACTGTCGCTATACGCTGAACGCTGTACGCTCTATTTTATTGGGGTATTTTTCAGCTAGATTGAGTATATTATTAATGAAGGGAGAGCCGGATGATCGCTCCGACGTAACGTCGGAGAGGAAAGTCCGAACTCCACAGGGTGAAGTGACTTCTCGTAGAAGTCGGTCGAGCGCTTTTTAAATAAAGTTCAAGACCAGGGAAAGTGCCACAGAGACAATACTACTTCGATGCAAATCGAAGGAAAGGTGAAAAGAGAAGGGATGTTCGAAAGAGCTACTCTTCTCTCCGATGAGTACAAGCTCTATCGGAGTGGAAAACCCCACTTGGAGCGAGATCAAATAAAAGACCGTGAGGTACCCGCCTCCCGTTGACTGAATCGACAGGTCTTGGGTAAGATCGCATAAGAGAAATGATCATCACGGGCCGTCTAAAAACGGCCTGACAGAATTCGGCTTACAGGCTCTTCCTTCATTTTTTCACCCACCCAACCTTCCATCCCTGAAGAATTGAAGCGTGTGAATGGTAAAAATTGAGATGCCAATGGAAATTCTTAAAAGCCTGAAAAATTGAATTCGAAAGGTATCTTGTTTGGAACGAAGCATGCCCGCCACTCCATCACTGACCAAAAGAACTCCAGCCGCAAATGCCCAATAATCCACAACCACAGGCCCAGATTTTGAAAAAAACGTATGCCACGTAGAGAAACAACTCAACGCCGCGATTAAAAATGCAAAGGCCAAAAGATATTTCTTTTCGGCAAAGTCCATAAGCACTCCTTCAAAATTTTTCATTCCATTCAGGGGATAAATATTTTTCATGCAAAAAGGGCAAGGCTTCCAAAGAGCAAATCATAGAATCTGAATCCTGAAAATTCAAATCAAAAACTTTTGAAAAGGCTTGATGAATTTGATAAATTAAATCGTTTCTCTCAATCCCATTTTCTAAATGGATAGATCCTTGATGAAGTAAAAATCCCCTTCTTCTGCGCTGAGCCCCTCCTGCTATTTTTCGAGATTCTACCACAAGATCTCCCTTCACAGGCGTTTGAAAACAAAAATTTCCCTCTTGACTCTTGCCTTCATAAACTTCAGCGGATACGCCTAAGGAAACAAACGCATTTTTCAAAACCCCATGAATCCAGCCATAACTCTCTTGGATATTTTTTAAGAAAGGAACCGATTCCAAAGCAAGGACGAGAGAAAAAGTTAAATCATCTCCATGGGGAACAATCCCTCCACCCGTCCAGCGACGCACAAAAGGACGATCTAAAGAGAGATCCCCATTTATCTTTTGAAAATAACCAATGGAATAACTAAAGGTTTCCCAATCATAAAAACGCAAAGCAGGAATCTCAGCCAGTAAAAGGCCCTCGTCAACAGCCATGTTCCAGGCAGGATCACGGGGAGGGGTTTCAAAAACAATTAATTTATACATAATCTCAAATTTCCAATGACCCATTCCCAATGTCAAATGAATGACCCATGACTCAATATCCAATTGGACATTCGATCATTGGAAATTAACTTGTCATTGGCAATTGAGAATTGGAAATGATCAAAGTTACCAAACCAGTCTTAATTCTTTGGCCGCCGCAACTTCATCCAATCGCCGAACAGGTGTTTCGGTTGGAGCTTGATGAAGTTTTTCGGGAGCGTTTTGGGCCTCCCGGGCAATCTGAACCATCAAATCTGCGTAAGCATCTAAGGTCTCTCGGGTTTCCGTCTCAGTCGGTTCTATCATCATGGCCTCCTCCACAATCAAAGGAAAATAAACGGTCGGAGGGTGCATTCCAAAATCTAAAAGTCTTTTCGCAATATCAAGTGCACGAACACCATGCTTCACATAAGGCTTGGCCGAGACCACGAATTCATGCATAAAGGGACCTGGGAAAGGAGTTTCGAAAATTTTCTTCAATTTCGAAAAAAGATAATTGGCATTGAGAACAGCCGCTTGTCCTGTTTTCTCAAGTCCTTCCTTACCTAAAGCCTTGATATACGTATAGGCTCGAACCAAAATCCCCACATTGCCGTAAAAAGACCGTACGCGACCTACAGAATCGGGGAGATTTTCATTCAAAAAATATTCTCCCTCTTTTTTTTCAATCACAGGTGTGGGTAAAAATTTTGCCAAATGCGCTTTCACCCCGACAGGCCCAGCACCGGGACCTCCACCCCCATGGGGGGTCGAGAAGGTTTTATGCAAATTCAAATGAACCATGTCAAATCCCATATCTCCGGGCCTGGCCAAACCCAAGAGTGGATTCAAATTTGCTCCATCATAATAAAGGAGCGCCCCTATTTTATGCATGTCTTTGGCAACGCGAAGAATATCCCTCTCAAAAAGGCCCAGCGTATTAGGATTGGTCAGCATGAGACAAGCCACATCCGGATTCAGAACCTTTTCCAGGGCCTCGGAATCAATATGGCCCTTGGCATCCGAAGGAACAGAGACCACGGTGAAGCCCGCCAAATGGGCACTGGAAGGATTGGTCCCGTGTGCAGAATCAGGGACAATCACCTGGGTTCTCTTTTGGCCCAACGAATCAAAATAGGCCCGCACGATGAGCATGCCTAAAAATTCACCCTGCGCCCCGGCACAGGACTGGAGACAAAATCGGTCCATCCCTGAAATCTCAGAGAGGAGTTTTTCCAATTCATAAAGCAAAGACAAAATCCCTTGAGAAAGATGAGCGGGTTGAAGAGGATGCACCTTTGCAAACCCTGATAAAGAGGCAGCTACCTCATTCATTTTCGGATTGTATTTCATGGAACAGGAGCCCAGTGGATAAAAATTGGAATCTATCGAAAAATTCAAACGCGACAAATGCGTATAATGTCTGACCACCTCGAGTTCACTTAAAGAGGGAAGGCCATTTTCACTTTCCCTTAAAAATTCTTGGGGGATCACTTGAATACTTTGAAAAGGGCCTGTGTCTTCCCCGGGCAATGAATAGGCACGACGACCTTCCTTACTTAATTCAAAAAGAGTTTTTTCCATGTTCTACCGTCTCGTTAGCCTCTTGGGCCAGCTTTTCCACAAAGTGTTTTATTTTTTGATCGCTCATCATCTCTGTCACACAAACCAAAAGCGCATCATCCAAATCGGGATAAAAAGGCTTCAGATGAAGCCCAGGAATAATCTTTTTCTTTTGCATTCTGCGAATCAATTCTTCGGGATTCATGGGAACACGAATCACAAATTCGTTGAAGAAAGGCTCCGGGAAGGCGAGAGAAAATCCAGGAACACGGGTCATCAGATCGGCCAAATCATGGGCCTTTTTGAGATTGAGAAGTGAAACCTTCTTGAAACCTTCAGGACCCATCACGCAAAGATAGAGAGCCCCCATCAAGGCATTCAAAGATTGATTGGTGCAAATGTTGGAGGTGGCCTTCTCCCGCCGAATATGCTGCTCCCGGGCCTGCAAGGTGAGAACAAATCCCCGCCTACCATCGAGATCCTTCGTCATCCCAACCAGACGGCCAGGCATCTTTCTCACAAATTCCTTCCGACATGTCATGAATCCAAAAGAGGGCCCACCAAATTGAAGGACATTTCCAAGACTTTGTCCCTCCCCCACACAAATGTCAGCACCCAACTCTCCAGGAGATTTCAAAACACCGAGCGCGATCGGATAAGCGACCAAAATAAAAAGAGCCCCATAACGCTTGCACAACTTTCCCGCCTCTTCCATTTTTTCAAGGCAGCCCAAAAAGTTGGGCCATTGCGCAATAAAGGCCGTCGCCCCTTTTTTGAGTTCATCTTCGAGCTTTTCAAAATCCGTTACCCCCCCACGTCTTGGAATTTCAACAATCGCCTCAGCGGTTGCTGTTAAATAGGTTTTAAAAACTTCCCGATATTGAGGGTTCACGGTTTCTGAGACGAGAATTCTATCTCCACTCCCCTGAACTCTCATGGCCATCAGTGCGGCTTCTGCCACGGCTGAAGAGCCATCGTAAAGAGAGGCATTGGAAACATCGAGACCCGTTAAACGGGCCATCATGGTTTGATATTCGAAAATCGCCTGAAGCGTCCCTTGACTCGCCTCCGGCTGATAAGGGGTATACGATGTGGAAAATTCTCCCCGAGAAGCCAAGGCATTTACGACGCTCGGAATAAAATGATGATAAGCCCCTGCACCCAAGAAACTGTCATAGGATTCTACCGTGCCATTGAGATCTGCCTTGGACTTTAAAAGCTGTAAAACTTCATACTCCGAGAGACCTTTTTCAATCTCGTATTGAGCCCTCTTCACATCTTTTGGAACCAACTGACGGGTTAAATCTTCGAAAGAAGAGAAGCCAATCTCTCGAAGCATTTCATTCCAATCTTGAGGGGTATGAGGAACAAAATCCATTCAAGCCTCCACACCAATCAAACGCTGATAATCCTGTGCACTCAAAAGCTCTGTGGCCAATGAATGGGGATCCAGCTGAAGCACAAAAAACCATCCTGAATCATACGGATCCTTATTCACCACACTGGTGTCTTTTGCCAGAGACTCATTGACACGCAGCACCGTCCCCGAAAGAGGTGCATAAATATCCGAAGCTGCTTTCACAGATTCTACAACAGCACAAGAATCCTCCGCCTTCAATTTTTGACCCACTTTCGGCAACTCCACGAAAACAACATCACCCAATTCATGCTGTGCGAAATCCGTAATTCCGACCACCCCTTCTCCCTTTTCACTGCGCACCCATTCATGCGTTTTTGAATATTTTAAATCCTTTGGTACATTCATAATCCCCCTCAATTTTGGATTTTGGATTTTAAAGAAGACAATCCACCTTTGTAAAACGGCGTCTTCACTATTTCTGCCAAGCGCTCCACGCCTCGAATGGAAATATAAATCGGAATCCCTACATGCGCATAAGCAATGTCAATATAGGCTAGACCTATATTTTTACTCAACGTGGGCGAAAAGGAACCCGAAGTCACAAGACCCATTTCTCTTCCATCCCTCAAGACAGAATGCCCTTGTCTTGGAATGGCCTGATCAATCATTTCAAATCCCACCAAGCGGCGTTTCAAACCTTCTTCCCGCTGGCCGATCAAGGCCTGCCGTCCTATAAAATCGCCTTTGTGAAAAGAGATCGTCCACGCAAGCCCTGCCTCTAAAGGCGTATTTTCCTGGGTCATATCGTGTCCGTAAAGAAGGTATCTCATTTCTAATCTTAAGGTGTCCCGAGCTCCTAACCCCACGGGAATCACCTCATGACCGATATCCACCCTAAAAAGCTCATCCCAAAAATCGAGGGCCTTTTCTTTGGGAATAGAAATTTCAAAACCGCTCTCTCCCGTATATCCGGTTCTTGAAACAAGAAGCTCAACTTCTTTCCATTTCATCTTTTTAAAATGATAATAGCCCATGTCATGAAGTGATGCCCCTAATAATTTTTCCATCAGGAGATCTGCCAAGGGCCCCTGCACTGCCAAGAAGGCTGTGCCCTGGGACTCATCCAGAAAAGATACATTCTCACCTTTCGCTTGAGTCTTCAGCCATTTCAGATCCTTTTCCACATTGGACGCATTCACCACCAAATAAAACTCATCCATTTTATTTTGATAAACCAAAATGTCGTCTAAAATTTTCCCCTCTTCATTACACAAAGGGGTGTACAAAATTTTTCCGTTCTTTAATTTTTTTAAATCATGGGTGATCATTTTTTGAAGAAATTCAAAGGCTTGAGGTCCCCTCACCCACAAACGTCCCATGTGAGAAATGTCAAAAACCCCAACCTTGCGCCTCACGGCCTGATGCTCCTCTAAAATCCCCCGATAATAAATGGGCATGAGAAAACCAGCAAATTCGGCCATGCGGGCGTGAAGCGCGACATGTTTGTCATAAAGAGGAGTTTTTCGAAGAGAAACGTGAGACATCACGGAGTCCCTTGTTCTGCAGAATGAGGAATATCAGCGGTGGAGGAGGCGCCTTCTTCTGGAATAAAAAGCAACCGCGCACAATTTTCACAAGAGATCAATTCTGTTTCTTTCCTCACATTCACCATCACTTGAGGAGGAAGAAGCGTATGACAACCCTGACAACTGCGATCGACAATCGGAACAATTGCAATTCCGTGGACATGGGCCAAAATTCGGGTGTAGCGCTTAAAGAAAACGGGATCCACATCCTTCACGAGGCTTTCTCTTTCTTTCTTTAATGCCTCAAGCCTTTCCTCAATCACTTTCATCTTTCCTTGAATCTCCTCTTCCTTGCGGCTGAATTGAGATTTAACCTCTTGAAGCTCCGCCTCCACTTTTCTAATCGCTGCGTTTTGCGTATCCAGCGTGACCCATTTCTCTAATATTTCATCCTCGATGCGGGACATTTCCGTTTTGGCACCAAAGATTTCTTTCTCCAATGCCTTGTATTCTTGATTGGTCTTGACCGCCATCAACTGTGCCTCTTGTTTTTGACGGACCGTGTTCTTACTCTCAAGATCTATCTCTAACTTTTTATGGGCCACTTGAATTTCTTTGAGCAACGTCTTGGCCGCCTCTACCTCCCTATTTTTTGCGTCCACCCATCCCTTTAATTGATTCAACAATTGAGGAAGAGCTTTTTTCTCATCCTCTAATTTAATCATTTCCACATCTTTTTCTTGAACCGCCAGTAACTTTTTGAGTTCTTCTACCATAAAATGAAATTGCCTTTCATAAGAAGACTTGTCCTATCTAAAAATCACAATTTCCAATCTTTATAATCCTGGGCAACGCTGGGCTCGAACCAGCGACCCCTACCGTGTGAGGATAGTGCTCTAACCAACTGAGCTAGTTGCCCTAAAAAACTGTGCATCGTACATAGCACATCGCCATTCGTAAAAAAACGAGTAACGACTAACGACGATCCGCAAGCACCAGTTCATCTAACTTTGCAAGAATAGCCTCTCGAGCATCACTGGCAAAAACATCCGAAGGATATCTTCTTTTCCTCACCAAATAAATCTCGCATTGAGAAGCCCCCAGAGGATAAACATAGATCCCATAGACGGAACCTGTTTCACCCAAAGAAGCAGGCTGATATCCAAGAACCTCAATCCTCTCTTGCCGATTGCGGTTCACTCTTTCAACAACAAGACCACAGTTTTCAAGAGCCTTTTGTGAAAGCTCCACCATTTTCTCAAAGCTCTCATCATATAAAATTTCCTGCCCCTCGCCCCGCTTCACATGTTCCAATTCTGAGACCGTGGTGCAACCCGTCAAAACGATTAAACACAAAAAGGCACAAATCAATTCTCTCATGCAAAGCCCCTTCTTTAAGATTGAACAAATGAGAGAACATTCTACCATAAAAAGCAGGGAATAGGGTGTAGGGATTAGGGTATAGGGAACAATGTTCTTAATTAAAATCATTATTTCCCTAAACCCTACACCCTATTCCCTGCATTTCATGGGCCCACTAGGATTTGAACCTAGGACCAATGGATTATGAGTCCACTGCTCTAACCGCTGAGCTATGGGCCCGAAAAAAGTAGGGCATAGGGTATAGGGCTCAGGGCTTAGGGAAAAAATAAATAAACAACCTTACCCCAAACCCTACTCCCTACACCCTATGCCCTGAATTTCTACGCAGAGATATAATCCAAGAATCCCTTGAGCTTCTTAGATCGAATGGGATGGCGCATCTTCTTCAAGGCTTTTGCCTCGATCTGACGTACACGCTCGCGCGTGACATTAAAAACCTTGCCCACCTCTTCCAGGGTTCTCGGAGAACCATCGCCCAATCCAAAGCGAAGCCTCAAGACCCGCTTTTCGCGAGGGGTTAAAGTCTCAAGTACATTTTCAATCTGCTCCTTCAAGAGGCTATACCCCGTTGCCTCCGCCGGATTGCGAATGGTTTTATCTTCAATGAAATCCCCGAATTGGCTGTCCTCTCCATCCCCAATCGGCGTCTGAAGAGAAATGGGATGCTGAGAAATTTTCAGAATGCCGCGTACCTTTTCCACAGGAAGATTCATCTCCTCGGAAATTTCTTCCGGCGTCGGCTCTTTCCCATATTCTTGCACAAGCTTTTTCGAGACACGTACCAATTTATTGATGGTCTCAATCATGTGAACTGGGATGCGAATGGTTCTGGCCTGATCCGCAATCGAACGCGTGATGGCTTGACGAATCCACCACGTGGCGTAAGTGCTGAATTTATAGCCACGCTTGTATTCAAATTTATCCACAGCCTTCATCAAGCCCAGATTTCCTTCTTGAATCAGATCCAAAAAGGAAAGCCCGCGATTCGTGTATTTTTTGGCAATGCTGATCACGAGCCGAAGATTGGCCTCGACCATGTCATCTTTGGCGGATCGCATGCGATTCGTCCAATGCTCTAAGGTCGCAGACTGCTGTTTAAATTCGTCCAGCGTAACGCCTAAAGTTTCTTCAATACGCTTTAATTTTCGGCGTTCATTCTGAACCCTCGCTCTTCGAAGTTTGGAAGACTCTCCCGGACGAGACAGCTCAATCTCCCGCTCTGCCGCAACAATTTTATCTCTCAAAGAGAGAACCTTATCTACCAATTCATCAATGACCTCTTGGCGAAAATAAAACTTCCTGAGCAGTGAATTGAGTTTCCTTCTTTTCTCCTCAAGCTTTTTCAATTTTCGATTGCGAATCCCTTTGGAGATCCTCTTGCGAACCTCTTTCACGAGGACGAAAACTTCTTTCTCCAAGGTCTCTGCATGATGACACACCCTAGAAAGACCTGAGATATAGCGCTCTTTATTCGTCACAAATTTATCAATCACGACACGGTCAAACCGCTCCTTGCCGGCCAAAAGCCTTCGAGCAATGATCACACTTTCTTTGGGAATATTTCCGAAGGTAAAAAGAAAGGAACGGATTTGCTGATCGGCTTCCTCAATTCTCTTGGCCAAATCTACCTCTTGTTCTCGGGTGAGAAGAGGGACTTTGCCCATCTGCTTGAGATACATGCGAACAGGGTCGTCCAGCACCTCCGTTTTGGAGGATTCATCCTCTTCCTTCGTCTCTTCCTTGGCCTTCCATTCCTCCTCTGCCTTTTTCCGTTTGGCATCATCTACAATCTGAACTTCCATGCTTCTTAAAAGAATAAGCATGGACTCAATTTCATCTGGAGAAATCACATTTTCAGGAAGGACCTCATTGATATCATCATAGGTCAAGACGCCCTTTTCACCAGCCATTTTAACCAGCTGCTTAATTTTGGTATTTCTCTCTTCTTTGGTCATGTCTCCAACTCCCGCCCTACCCTCTCTCATGACTAAGACACATAAGAAATGAAAAAGATTAAAAGAAAAGTGATGATATTACATTTTCTTAAGCGTTGCAATTTCTTTCTGAAGTCCTTGCAGCTCAACTAAAATAACGCCGATTTGAGCTGAATTCTTCCCTGATTCTTCAAGCCTTTTTAATTCCTGAGTCAAATTCAGACATTTTTTATCGTAAGTCCTTAATTTAAAGGTAGTTATATAATCAGAAAGAACTTTTTCTGGATTCTGGAAAGAAAATTTTTCCACCAGAAGACTGCTCAGAATACCTTGAAATCGAGGATCAGACAGCAAAGAATCGGCACCTTTATTCTCTAACATATTCTGAAGCAATAACTTATAATCTTCAAATTCAAAATCCTCTGGTTTAACTTCTCCCCTGACCTTCTCAAAAAGCCTTGAGTCCGACAAAATAAGCTTCAAAAGCCCCTTTTCTAAAGCACAGGGTCCTGGCAATTGGGAAGGATCCTTTTCTCCAGAACGAAACTCTGACCTCGCTGGCTTGATACCCTTTATTTCTTCCCGCAAAGACTGTTCAGAAATCTTTAGCCTTTGACTTAAAAGCTGAAGATAATGATCTTGAAGCACCGCATTTTTAATGCGACTCAGGATCGGCAAAATTTCTCGTGCGATTTTCAGTTTTGAAACCTCATCCTGTGAGGGATGACGATTCATGAGAATACCGATTTTAAAATCAATCATGGAGGGAGACTCCTGAATCAGCTTTAGGAAAGCCTCTTTTCCGTTTTTTCGAATCCACGTATCCGGATCATCCCCTTCAGGAATCTGTGCAATTTTGACAATCATGTCCTGACCGAGAAAAACTTCTAAGGCCCGAAGAGAGGCCTCGACCCCTGCCCTGTCTCCGTCGTAAGCAACCACAACGCCTTGGGCAAAGCGCCGTAAGATTCGGACATGATTTTCATTGAAGGCGGTTCCGAGGGAGGCCACCACATTTTCAACACCTGCCTCATACACATGGATCATGTCCATGTAGCCTTCGACCAAAATCACCCGAGACTCTTGAAGAATGGCCCTTTTGGCCAAATGAAGGCCGTAGAGCAATTGGCTTTTATTGAATAACGGGGTTTCGGGAGAATTTAAATACTTGGGCATCTGGTCCCCCAGCGCACGGCCTCCAAAGCCCACAACTCTGGCCTGGGCATCCATGATGGGGAACATAATCCTTCCTTTGAAGCGGAGATTTTTTCCGCCCCCACCTGGGCCTGTCACACCCACGCGCTCCAAGAGTTTTTCCTCGAGCCCCAATCGCTGAAATTCTTTCAGCACCTCCGTCTCCCTCAAAGGGCAATAACCCATTCGAAAGGTTTCAACCATTTTTTTATTCACCCCTCTTGCCTTAAGATAATTCCTCGCCTCAGCGGCCTCTTCTGTGAAGAGGGATCTCTGAAAAAAGTGGGCCACCTTTTCTGCAACGTCAAAGAGCTGTTTCTTTTGAAATTCTCCCGATCCCTCCTTTACTTTTGAGATGACCACACCCGCCTTTTCTGCCAGGATTTCCACAGCCTCAGGGAAACCGATGTTCTCATATTTCATCAAGAAGCTAAAAACATTGCCTCCCGCTCCACAACCGAAGCAGTGAAAAATCCCCTTCTCAGGATTCACCATAAAGGAAGGCGTTTTCTCAGGATGAAAAGGGCACAAGGCCTTGTAATTGCGCCCAGCCCCTTTGAGCGGCACATATTGTGCAATCAACTGCACAATATCCACCTTGAGCTGGATCTGGGAAAGTGTACTTTCAGGAATTAATTCAGACATAGGAAATAGCGTACAGCGTATAGCGTTCAGCGGACAGAAAAAATCCATCCTCATTGAAACTGTTCTTACTGAGGTTCATCAACAACTTCACTTACTTTTTCCAATCCTTCTTGGACCTCTTCTTGGGTCTCCAACAATTCTTTTGGCTGGATCTTCTGATCTAGCCATTGATGAATCTCATCCATCTTCTGAGTGGAGTAAGAGCCAATCACGGACTCTTGAAAGGGTCCTTGGAAAGTTTTTGGATAAAATGTCAGCAAGGCCAGACCCAAAACAGCTGATAAAAGAATGGCTCTCGTTCCTCCGAAAAGCGAGCCCCCCACTTTATCAATGGGCGATTGAAAAATCATATGGGAAATTTTCTGAACGATTTTTGCAAGAAGAAAAGAGGCCAGAATCCCAATGAACACAATTCCCCAAAGAGAGACAGGATTGGAAAGATTGATCCCCAACGGAAGCTTGCTGGAAATCAGGGTCCCGACTGAAGATCCCATCACCAGCGCAAAGACAATGGCCCCCAAAATCCCGCCTGTCAATACCACCTCCGCCAAAATGCCCCGACGCACTCCGACATAAAAGCCCCGGACCGCCAAGGCCATCATCGCAATGTCTATCCAATTGAATTTCATAGGTGCATTATACAATAAATTGGATATTTCACCATTATTTCAACCACGGAAGTTGGCAAAATTTCATAAAGGGTGTTATTCTTGCCCTATATTTTGCAATTTCGATATCCTTTGTTCCCAAATGAACTTGATAAAATTTTGGAACCGAAGAACGTTCGGAAAAATAAGATATATGAGGGCTTAGAGAGGATTCACCTGTCTTACATTCAACCGCAAAAAGAGGCTTACGATTTTTGATCACGACAAAATCAATTTCCCTTTTTTGGGCATCACGAATAAACTGAAGATCCATTTCATCTCCTTCGGTATCTTCAATAAAATGACACATTTTGAGCAAATGGGATGCCACAAGGTTTTCAAATCGGGTGCTCAGGTCTTCACATTGGGACCAATCCCACAGGTAAAGTTTTTTCTCCTTTTTTGCCGTGCGCAATCGAGGGAGCCCAAAGGGAGCTATTCGATAACAATAATAAATATTTTCTAGGATAAGAATCCAACGGTCCACTGTTTCAAAAGAGACTTGTAAATCTTGTTTCAAATTATTGAGTGAGAGAATGGACCCCACACGTTCAGGGAGAATATGAATGAGGAGATCCAATTGTGAAACCTCTTTAACTTGTTCCAAGCTTATCAAATCTTCTTGAATCACACGCATCAGGCGCTCCCTCTGCCATCTTTTATGGTGACGAGTGTTCGCCTTTAAAAAGGGTTCTGGGAAACCTCCGAAGGTCAGCAGTTGATCTAGACATTTTTGATTTGGCTTCGAATCAAGCTCGGAAAGACTTAAAGGATGTAAACGATAATAGTGATATCTGCCCTGCAAAGAATCTCCTCCACGACGGTAGTAATCGAGTCTGGCTGAGCCTGTGATGAGAAACCGTTTCGTAGATTTGTGCTGATCGTAGAAACCTTTCACGAGATTTCGCCACCCCCTGTATTTGTGAATTTCATCCAGGACAATTAATTTTTGATCCGCAGGCAATTCCCCTTTAAGAAGAGACCTTTTGACAGTCGGCACATCCCAGTTGAGGTAGGCAGGATGGGATTCATTGGCATTTCCCAAAAGATGAAAAGCCACCGTGGTCTTACCTGTTTGCCGAGGGCCACCGATAAAAACCATTTTTTCATTTAAATCTTTTTCAATCGCTGACTCGAGGTAACGCTGCATAAAAACCCCTGTAAATGATCATGAATAAATTAGACTATATCTTATTTTATACATGAATAAATTAGAGTCAACTAGAAAATAGTTAAGATGGTTTTGATGGGCTTTAGAAGGCATGAGAGAAGCTTACCGAGACAAGTAAAAATTTAAAACAGCCAAACTCGCAAGAGCAGCTGTTTCTACACGCAGCACCAGCGATCCCAGACTGACGCATTTCCACTCCCGATCCAAAGCCCCTTGAATTTCTTGAGGTGAAAAATCCCCTTCTGGGCCAATGGCAATGATCACTTTTTTTGCATCCGGATAAGATTTGAAGATTTCGTGAAAATCATAACGAGGAGTTCCACCCAAAGAAGCAATTAAACGAAGGTCTGCATCATAAACTGTTTCTAAAAAAGAAGCCCAAGATTGAGGCTCATGAATTTTGGGAATTTTAACACGTCCGCATTGTTCGGATGCGGAAATGGCAATTCTTTCCCAACGGTCTTTGCAAAAAGTTTTTTTAACGACGCGATTTGTCAAAAGAGGAAAAATTTCGTCCACTCCCAGTTCTGTCGCTTTTTCAACCAACCAGTCCATTCTCTGGGATTTGGGAATGGCTTGGGCTAAAACCATTTTCCATGTTTTTTGGGGGGTGTCCTTTTTTTCAAGAACCTTTGCGGAAATAATGTTTCGAGAAACTTTTTCGAATCGAGCTAAATACTCACTAGACTGCGGCGTAAAAAATAAAATCTCTTCTCCCTCTTTCATTCTCAACACATGAATCAAATGATGGGAGACTTGCGTGTCTAATTCGAACACATCTCCTACCTCAAGATTTTTTTCGATGTAGATTCGGGGAAGGGTGGACATATAAAAATCAGTCGACAGTCCACGGTCCATAGTCCATGAGAGGCAAATAATTCCTTTAAAACTGTGGACTATCGACGATGGACCATGGACTTTTTTGTCTCCATGACTAAACATTTATTCATAACAAGAAGCTCAGAATTTGAAAAGCTTCTTCACTGTGTCTACAAAAGACTTATACATCGGAAGAGAATTAGGTTCTGGAATTTCTGAAAAACGTTTCAAAAGATTTTTTTGTTCTTCCGTCAGACGAACAGGAATTTCCACCATGACCCGCACCAATTGATCCCCATGGCCATATCCGCCTAAATCTTTAATCCCTTTTCCCTTCAGCCGAAAAATCTTATGGGTTTGAGTGCCAGGCGGGATTTTGAGCATGGCAGCCCCTTCAAGAGTGGGCACCTGAATTTCACCCCCTAAGGCTGCCATATAAAAAGGGACTGGAACTTCGCAAAGGACATCATTGCCTTCCCTTGTGAAAAATTCATCCTCTTCCACATGGATTAAAATGTAAAGGGAGCCGCTTCTTCCTCCCCTGACACCTCCATTTCCTTCTCCGCTCATTTTGAGACGGGAACCTGTTTCTACGCCGGGGGGAACTTTGACAGAGACTTTTCGATGGGCTCTGGAACGCCCCTCTCCTCTGCAGTTCTTGCAAGGATGAGCGACAAATTGGCCGCGCCCACGGCAGCGAGGACAGGTTTGGCTGATGCTAAAAAAGCCCTGACTGCGATGAACTTGTCCAGATCCATGACATTGGGGACAGGTCTCTCGATGCGACCCTATTTCTACCCCCTCCCCTTTGCAATCGGAACATTTCTCTAGATGTTCAAATGCTATTTCTTTCTTGCAGCCGAAAACGGCCTCGCGAAGGGGGAGCACCAACTCGTATTGCAAATCTTCACCGTCTTCTCCATGGCTTTCCCCTCTTTGACGCCGAGATCCAAAGCTGAAAAAATCATCAAAAATCCCGCCTCCTCCTCCCCGGCCAAATTCACCCATAAAGGTGCGAAGGGCCTCTTCCAAATCAATCCCAAAGCCTCCGCCACCCCCTCCCGACGCACGCCCTGCTCCCACTCCGGCATGGCCAAAGCGGTCGTATTGAGCCCGCTTTTCTGAATCACTTAAAATTTCATAAGCCTCCGAGATTTCTTTAAATTTTTCCTCGGCCGCTTTATCCCCTGGATTGCGATCGGGATGATATTTTAAGGCCAATTGGCGATAGGCCTTTTTAAGCTCATCAGGAGAGGCGCTTCGGTTAACACCCAAAAGTTCATAATAATCTTGTTTAGACATAAATCATACCTTCTTTAAAATATGAATAGATGATTAAAGCTAAATTTAAATTTAAAAGCAAGGGATAAGGAACAATACCACCTTTTAACCCCTTGACTGCGAATCAGATAAAATGATATACTTTGAGGGTGAAAGAGGATCCCCTCTGAGAGGATGGTTTTATGCTGTTTTTTGATGATTCTCTCAATAGCGCCGGGGGGAAGCCGAACCTATTCTTCAGAGGAGGAATAGGTTTTTTTATGGCAAAAAAATTGAACTCCAAAAAGTTTTCCTTCCTCGATGGCGAAATGCGTTTTTACAAACGCGGCTTCACCGTGATTGAAATGCTGGTCGTCATTTCTGTCATCGCTATTTTGGCAAGCATCATTCTTCCGGCTTTGAACAGCGCCCAAAAAAAAGCCAAAATCACTAAAACTCAAAGTATGATTGATTCCATCACCACAGCCTTCAAACAATATCGAACCGACTTTGGAGCCTATCCCTTAGACGATACCATTCCCAATGTTTCAGGAGGATCCCCCACCTCAGCCGAGTGCATTTATTATTATTCGGCGGCCAGTTTCGTCGCAGGAGAAAATGCGGATGAGATCACAGCTGGACCTTACATGGAATACCGCCAAAAGGATGAAGGGACTTCGACCCAAAGCGCAGACATGGATGGGGATGGTGCCAGCGATGATTCAATTTTTCCAGTAGTGGATGCCTGGGGAAATTCGCTCATTTATATTGAGCCCGGAACCCATAATACGAACTCTTTCGATATATATTCTTATGGACCCGACGGAGCCGATGACAGTGGAGGCGACGATGACATTGTTAATTGGTGACAAAAAGAAAGCGATCAGAAAAAAAATAACTCCCCCAAGCCCTAACTCCCCAGGCCCCTCTTTGAAAAAAAGAGGGGGGACCCTCCCTTTCAGTTTAATCCCACAGGGACTAGAAAATCTTGAGGGGAGTTGGAGGGGTTATGAGAGTGATCTATTTTCTTTTGAAACTTCTAAAAAAAAATCATCCGGGCTAACCCTGATCGAACTTTTGCTCGTCATTTCTATCATGGGCCTTCTTGTTTTTTTAGCGCTCCCAACGCTTTCAAAGTTTGGAAGTAACATACGACTCAAAAGTGCATCAGAACAGGTATCCAGTCTCTTTCGGATGGCTCGGCTCTTGGCTACCACAAAAAATATCACGACTTCTGTTTTTATTTACACCCGAGAGGCGGAGCTTCCTAATCATATTTTCATTACAGGTGCAGGAGGACAATTGGAAAAGGTTTGGGTGGCTCCCTCTTTGATTGAAATTCCGGATGTTTCAGGCAACATCGGTCTTCAAACCGCCTCCTTCACTTCTTTCGGAACCACGAGCGCCATCTCGCTTCATCTTATTCAAAAGGGCACACTCATCAATGGAAATCCTTATGATGCGAGCGGGACATACGGAAGCTTGAGCAAAGCCGAACGGGTCAAATGTCAAACCGTCACCACAGACAATAACACCGGCCGGGCCAGAGTTTACGCTTATGGGAGGAATGCGCCATGGGCAAGTACGGATCTTTAAAAGCAGGGTCATGGATCATGGGTCATGGGTTAACAAAAAAAGAAAGTTTCATGTTTCATGTTTCATGTTTCATGTTACTCACAACTCACGACTCACGACTCACGACTAAAAAAGGCTTTACCCTTTTCGAAATCGTCATCGCCTTAGGAATCCTGGCCATTGGTATCTTAGGAATTCTGGCGCTTTTTCCTGTGGGGCTGGATGCTCAAAAAAGGGCGATGGATTATGGCAACATGGCCAATTTGGCAGAATGGAAAATGGCTGACATTTATTATCGAAGCCATCTCTCAGGATTTGATAACAGTTTGACCGCGGCTCTAGATTATCCAACCAGTGGACCGGATCCTGCGCCTTTCACACAAAATTCAAAATATTTATGGCATTATTCGGTTTCTCAACCTTTTGTGAGCACCCTTCCTGATTTTTACCGCGTGGATTTAGAAATTTATTCGGTCGAAGATACGTCAAACTCCATCGAAAAGGTGGTGAATTATTTTGAAAAACCAAACTAAAATAACTGTCGTGCGTCGTGGGCCATCTATCATCCATCATCCATCATCTACTCATGGCTTTTCCATGATCGAACTTCTCGCCGCTATGTCTGTTTTTATCATCATGGCTTTTGCCCTGTATGTCGTTTTCGATCGCGTTAATCTCGTGTGGAAACATGGAGAGTACAAGGCAGATCAATATCAGAATGCCCGAAATGTTTTGGACATGATGGCTCGAGAATTAACTTCCGCTGTGATTGCTGTCGGAGGACCTAATGCCTTTTCAAACAATGTTTATGGCCCTGCCTATTTATGGAGTGTTGATGGCCAGGGAGGAAGTGATTACGACCAAGATCAAATCTTTTTCATTTTTGCCAGGGACAACGCACTTCGTGAAGTAGGTTACTACATCAACGACCAAACCACAGGTGTGGGAAACACAACGGCCGCAGATGATGTTTTGATGCGGGCCTACACCAGTGATACAAACACCGATTTTGACATCACCTCGACTGGCACTTCTTTTGGTTCTTACGACGACACAGGTTTTAAAATCACGGATCTCAACTTTAATTTTATTTATCAGAACGGTGGCAATTATACCCGCACCGATGTCTGGGACAGTCGAATGGATTATACCAGCGCTTCAAGCACTTCTACGACCGTTGATGATGGAAAATTGCCTGATTTTATCGAGATTTCGATTCGCGTCGTAGACCAAGAAATTTTGGAAAAAGATGGGATCTCTCCGCCTCAAAAAGATCGCAAGGAATTTAAAATCATGGTCCCGATGAATCAGAGGAGTTTTAGAAATGAATAGAATCAATACTCAAAATGAATTAACTCCCCCAACCCCTCTTAACCTAAGAGGGGAGAACCTCTCCCCTTATTTAAGGGGAGTTGGAGGGGTTACATCTTTTCAAACAGGCGCCGCCCTCATCTTAGCTCTCGGCATCCTCGCTCTCATCACGGTGCTCGCCATTTCTTTCGCGACGCTCATGCGCTTTGAAGAAAAGAGTGCGCGGCAATCGCTTTATCTCATTGAAGCACGGCAAATGGCGGCCGCGGGACTCCAATACGCGATTGCCATTTTGGAAAAGGATTTAACGGAGGATGAGGGCGGAACCACTTCCACCTCGTTAGGCGGTCCGTCGCTGTATGATTCCCTCGATGAAGAATGGGCAACGCTTTTTACGGGGAGTGACACTGATTTAGATGGGGACGGCAACAACGATTCCAAATGGATTTACATTCATGAAGATGCTGACGGGACGGGGCCTGTGATTGGACGATATGCAGTTTTGATTCAAGACGAGGCAGGCAAAGTAAACTTGAATGTGGCTGGGAATGGCTCTCAAAACGAGGGATGGTCCCCTTATGAACTCGACATGTCGGCCCTCCCTGACATTGGCTCCACAAAAGCCGATGCCATTCTGGATTATCGCAGGGGAACAGATATTGTGAATGGGGCAGATGCCTCTGAACTTCCTCTTGAGGGAGATGACAATGACAATAACATTTCTTTAAGCGCAGATGGGATTGACAACAATGCCACTGCGGGGGCTGACGAAATCAACGAAGGGGCCAATGATCCAACCGAGTTTGACCCTGAGATCCCTTATGAGGATGACCGCCCCTTTGCGTCATTGGAGGAACTTTCAAAAGTGAATGGCATTGGCTCGGATACCATTAACAACATCAGAGATGAGGCAACCGTCAATAGTCTTGACACAAATCAATATTGGAATGGCTCTTCCTGGCTCAGAAAAATCAATTTAAACCATCTTCTTTCTACATCCCAACTTTACAGTCTGACTCTCACCACCACGAATGAAAAATATCGCCTTTCGGCGAACATGATAGACTACGCGGATCGAGATATTTATCCGACTTTCACCACGACGACGGTGAGTGCACCTGACGCAAGCAACTCCTACATGGGCGTGGAAGGCCTGCAAATCAATGAGATCATGAATAATCCTTCTTCCACCTCTATCGCCCGCACAGAGGCCCAAAGCACCTTGTCAGGTCAGGGGGCGTGGAATCAACAGAGCGGCTATGACGAGGGCAATAGCACAGATGATATAGGTCAATGGAGCTGGCCCTGGGACAATGGCCCTTATTGGATTTCGGTAGACGAAACCAATGGTTCCAATATCACGATTGATGGTCAGGCGATCAGCGATCCTTCCAGTTTCACACGCGTGATTATTTCTGGAGAAGCGATTGATCTTTCCATCACCGATGCCCAAGAGTCCACTCCCCCCCAACAGTTGGCGACCTTCACACAGATCAACATTATGAGTGGAAAATATATCGAGATCATTAACATCAGCCAAAGAGCGATCACGATTGATTGCACGGGAAGCGATGCCTGGAAACTGGCCCTGGGAGGCACGGTCAATTTTCCGACGCTCAATCGAGATGGTTTACCAGGAACCGTAAGCGGAGCAACTTATTCTCTTTCTTTAGACGCGACAGGATCAACTGCGAGTGACATCACCCTCTCAGGTCTTCAATCCAGTACCAGCCCCCCAACCTATGATTATCTCATCATCGCAGACAGCGCTCACGCCCTGGATGAACTCTACGGCGGTGACGGAGACGGAGCCTGGAGTGGTTCTGGATCAGAACCGGGTCATGTGATTACGAATGGAGACTTGGCAAATGAATTAGCTTCTTCAGGAGTGGATTTGGCTCTGGTTAATTCTAACGATGAAGTGATCGCTTATGTTCCCGCAAGTGCCACGAATTATCACATTGCGGCCTACGGAGGCCCCAGTACGGCTGGACAAAGTATGTCACGAGTTTCTGCGGTGGATGAAACAGGCAGTTGGAACAGTTGGACCTATTCTCCAGGTACCGACAATGACAACGCGAACAACGATATCACTTCTTCAGGTGCTCGCTATTGGTCCATCAAAGACCGCCCTTACTCAACCATCGGAGAATTGAGCGATGTCTTTCTTGGAACATCCCATAACGGAACCTACAATATCGAAAGCAGCAGTGCCAGCAGCTTCTTCGACAAAATCACCATCGCAGCCAAAAGATTAGAAGCTGAAGACGCCGACAGCATTCTCTGGTCGAGTTGGGAATCTGCGAGTGACAATGACGGCACCACCCGTTACATCGCAGGAAGCAACACAGCCAGCGCCACCTGGACTTGGACATTTGATATCACAGATAGCAGTGATATCACAAATCCCTTCAGGCTTCGCGAAAATACAGGCTTTGACGTTCTGGTTTATAGCCAATTCGCAAGGGATTTCCAATCTCCGAGTGGTGAAGACCGCTTTGTGAGGCCAAACCACAGCGTCGCCGTTGACTCCGAGACTGTCACCAGCAATCGCATCAGTATCCCCATCATAGGAAACGGAAGCGACACTCCCAAACTGGATTATATTGTCCTAACCCCAGAGCCCTATACTTATGGACGAATCAACATCAACACGGCTTCTCAAGATGCACTCATGAGTTTACCGGGGATCGCGTCTTCACTATCGAGCAACATTATTTCTTATCGCGAAACCGATCCCTTCAATCAAATTCAGGAAATCACGAGTGCTTCAAGTGTCGGAGAATCTACTTTCGAACCCATTTCCAATCTCATCACGGTCCGAAGCGATGTGTATCGCATCATCATACGTTCCGAGCGCATCATGGACATTGACGGCGACGGGATTGAAAACGATCCCAGTGATTCATCCGTTTCTACGGCCAGTCTTGACACCATCGTAGACCGCAATCCGACTCTGCGATTTCCGGGAACCTCCAACCGCTATCGGATTGAGTTTCAGAAATACAGATATGAATAGACAAGCGAGGGTTACTATGTTGTATACCCCCACCGGGTGCCTTACATTTTGAACCTATATTTCCGCATCGGACAATATTTCATCTTTACTCAATGCCTTTCGATAAATTCTCATCTCATCCAGGATTCCATAAAACGCATACGTGGTCGAAGTCCCCCCGTTGCCGAGATAAAGGGAAAGAGGGGTCACATCCAATTCTTTTGATTGCGACTTGCTCGCAGCAAGTGTGCCATTCATATATAAGCTCATCGTCCCCGTTTTGGAATCATACACACCCGCCACATGAGACCAGACGTTTCCTTTCATAGAGGCGCTACAAGTAATCCATGAACCTCCCTTATGAGTGGTATCTGTAAAGAAGGACACATTGCCTTTATAAATATAGATCCCCCAAGTCCCTCCACTCCTTTGCAGGATATACTGTTGGTTCTTTGCAGCCATATTCGTAGGGTAAACCCAGGCTTCAACGGTCAGGGCGTCTTCAGCATCCAACGTTGCAGAATCAGGTACACAGACATAACCCGATCCGTTAAACGAAAGCCCATTTGCGCTGTATCCCGCTACCGATGTCACACCACTCAATTTTCCATTATTCTCACAGTGAGATGGGTCCGTCGCTGTCCCGTCATCAAAATTGTAATGCAACACCTCATCAGGGATTCCTTTCTCCATATCACCTTGAATCATCTCTTGGCTCAAGGCCATATTGTAGATTCTAAGCTCGTCTATTCGGCCATTGTATGCATAGGTCGGACCAGTTCCGTAGGAACCGACATAAAGATTATCAAGGGTCGAGCCCAAATGGCCCTTCTGGATTTTAGAACTTTTCAAGGTGCCATCCACATAAAGAACCATGACCCCAGCATTTTTATCATAGGTACCTGCAACATGGGTCCAGCGATTGGCTTGAATCGAACTTGATAAAACGAGACGGCTGCCCCCATCGTCTTTGGTATCCGTGTAGAAGTAGAGCTTGCTGCTGGCCATATAAAATCCCCAGGTCTCGCTTGATTTCTGCATAAGATATTGACGGGTGCTTGAACTGACACTGGATGGATTAATCCATGCCTCCAGGGTGACTGCGCTTGT
>JACPWU010000011.1 GCA_016196885.1 Chlamydiota bacterium
TACATTGGGTGGTCTCCTTTTCTTATGTTGGATGACGTTTGGGTCAACCATTCTTCTCCCCTTCATAATAGCCGAACACTTCGTGTTCAGAGCTCATCAAGTTTAAATACTTGGGGAGACCACCTTTTCCAATTTACCGACGAATATTGTTGAAAAATAAAAGTTAATGCCTAATCTTCTCCCAATATTTTGCAAAATCAAAATGAGGGCTATTTTCTGGATCGTGGCAAGTCTGACACTTGTTTTCCAAGGGTTTCTCCATGGAGCAAAGAGTAGGCGAAGCAACGTGCATGGAACCGGCTCCATGACAGGATTCACAACCCACTTGAGCAAATCCTAATGTTTTATCTACCCCCTGAAAGCCACTTTTGTATTTAAAACCTATGGAATGACAGACTAAACAATCCGGGTCAAAAGATCTCTTTTTTTTAATTAATGATTGGAAGGCCTTCGCATGCCTTGAACCCTGCCAAACTTTAAAAGCCTCTAAATGACACCCCTTACAAGCTTGACTCCCCAAAAAAGAAGCCTTGGAGGTAAGACGCCCCTCCATCTTCTGATCCAATCTCTCATTTTGAAGAAATGATTGATAGTCTTCTAAAATTTGTTGAATCTTTTCAGACATCTCCCACTTTTCATCAAGAGGCGTCCAGGCCATTCGATCAAAAACAAGATTATTTGATTCATTCAATTCAAAATAAATTTCTCCCACATATTTTCCTCCAACAGGAACTGAAGTAAGAATAGAATCCCCCACGTGAACAACCTCGCGAGGAGGTTCATCTAAAGCATTAGCCACAACTCCCAATTTAATTTGAGGGAATGCTTTGACCAGCTCCACAGCATCTTTCATCTGTCCATGATAAATTAACATCCAAAAAATATTGGGCGCTAAATGATTCTGAAAAAATTGATACAGGGCTTTGCGAGGATCTATCTGTTGGACAGTATTTTCAAAATTTTTTTCTATAACGCTAACAATCTGGACTCTCCTTTTCTCATCCATCCATTTTTTAGAATAGAGTTTTTCAAAAGGAGAATTCTTGAGATTACTCGCCAACATCGGAAAATCACAAGAGGGGCCCATCTCCTGAAGGTCATCGAATCCCAAGAACAAATCTTCTTTTCCAAGCCCCATCACATCATAATGCATTTCATTCATGGCCTGAAGAATAGTCTGAAATTTTAGACGATCTTGGCGGGTCAATCCTTGAGTCAAGTTACCTGTACTCAACAACAAGGTATGGGGGTGATCTTTCAAAAAATTTTCTAAAAAACTGTGTCGGCGAGAGAGCCCCCCTAACTGGCCTGAGGCACAACCACAAGGCTCCAAACGACCTTTCTCCTCTCCTGTGACCAAAAAAACTATTTCTTTAGAAGTTTGAGAGGAAGCAAAAAGAAAAGAGATTTGCGAGAAAAAAATAGAAAAGACTAAGATTTTGGTGCAGGTTGTGACGTAGCAGGAATCCATACTTGGACAGGAATGTCTATTTCCTTTAAGACCTTATCATCCGTAGAGACTTTCATCACCTTTGAAAAAAGGCGCTGCTCGATCCCTTCTTTCACACGAATCACAATCTCATAACTTTTTCCTTCCTCTTTTACCACGGTCTGGACATCAAAAAACTGAGGATCCAAATCCACATTCACAATTTTAAAAGTAGAACCATCCGTGCGTGTCAGAATAACCCTTTGGGAAGGCCACTCCATGGGCTTGCCCACCTTGGATCTCACAATAAAATTTAATCTCGGAGGAATGACCCGTATCGGACCTTCCACACGGCCAATGACAGGAACCGTCACGGGATTGACGGCCGGATTTTCAAAACGTAAAACCACTCTTTCATTTAGATTGCCTGGCGTATCTGCCTTAAAAAGAACGGTGAGGATCGTCCAGTCCTTTTGAGTAATCACTGGATCCTTCATCACCACTTCCAAACGATCGCTCTTATCCACCTGGGTCATTTTAAGCGGCTGATCGTAGGCATCCGCTTTAATCTTGATCTCACGCTCTGCACTGGATCCTAATTTCATCACTCCAAAATTAAGGGTCGGCGACTGAATCTGAAGGAGCGTGCGAATCTTGCCATGAATCATCAGCTCAAATTTTGGAGATTGCGGATCGTTCGAATAAACCTGTATCGCCTTGCTAAATTCACCCTGGCGCCCTGCTGAATTAAAGGTAACATTGATCTCACTCGACTCCTGAGGCGCCAGCTCATTCTTCCCTGCGATCGCGGCCGTACAACCGCAAGAGGTCTGAATCTTGATAATTTTTAAAGGGGCATTGCCCGTATTTTTAAAAACGAAAGGATAGGCTGCCTGGGTCCCTTGAATCACTTCACCCCATGAATGCTCTTTTTCCGGAAAATAAATTTTGGGTATAGGCGCATCAGCGGGTTTGGTTTCCTCTGCTAAGAGGATGGGAGAAATAAAAAGTGAAAGAATCAATGCCCCATATTTAACCATAGGCTCTCACTCTACCAAACCCTCCTATCCCTGACAAGAAAAAAGGGTGGTAGTGACTTGACAAGGAGATCCTTCCATTGATACCCTGACTTCTGGTTTAACCATGAGAGCGCATCCCAAAGCCCGTAGAGACGTCGTATGCAAAGCTCTTCAAGAAGAGGTCATGCTTTATGATCCTCTCAAAGAAGATGTTCACGTTTTAAACAATACCTCGCATTTCATTTGGAATCTCTTAGACGGCAAGCACACGCCAGAGGATATCGAAAAAAAAATCCAATCCTCTTTTTCAGACACAGTCCCTTTTAAAATTTTTTCAGACATTCAGGAAATCTTAAAAGTCTTTGAAGAGAAAGGACTTTTAGAGTGAGCTCCCTCGCAGAAGAAAAACTGGAAACCCGCCCACAAGTTCTGCGCGAAAAAAGCTATCGTTTTTTTGATATAGAAATAGTCTTAAAAACAGACCCTCCTGATATCCTTGAGAATTTTCATCGAATTTATCACCGGTTTCAAATCACAGAAACACATGAGGCCCATGACATTTATATCCTGAGATCTAAAATAGATGACAATCCATTTATATTAACAGCGGGTGAAGGCTCTCGAATCCTCACCCAGCCCTTCACGCCTCAGTTTTACCTCTCTTTCTTCTCGTTTGTCCTTTCAAAAGTCAAAAGTCATTTTCTCGTCCACGCGGCTGTCGTGAGTTTAAGAAACGAGGCTGTCCTGATTGTCGGACACTCTGGCTTTGGAAAAACGACACTGGCGGTAGAACTTCTTAAAAGAGGTATGTCTTTTTTATCTGATGAACTGGCTCCTCTTCACCGAACACATCATCACGTAGAACCCTTCCCACGAAGCATAGGCTTGAGAAACATTTGCTTACACGATCTCTCATCCGAAAAATCTTTTCGAAATCCTAACAGCAAGGGTGAAATCAAATGGATGATGGACATTGAAGAACTCAAAATGAGCCGCCTGGGCGAGACCTCTCGCCCCGGAAAAATTGTTTTCCTGGAACCTCAATTTGAAAATGAACCCATTCCAGAACACCTTCAAATTTTTGAGATCCACTTTACATCCCTCACAAAAACTTTCTGCAATGCCATCGCTGAAATATCCCAGATCCATAAAGTAGAAAGAATAGAGGATCGGCTCTTTCCCATGCTGCGCCTCACGATCACAAAAAACACATCCCCCCTTGCTCAAATACAAAAAGGGGCTCAAGATCACAAAATAGGTCTTGTGTCTGTGATCGAAGGAAAAACGCAAAAACCGGATTTTAAAAGATCCCCCCTCTTGAAACGCATCAATCCTTTTGATGGCATTCGCAAACTTAGCCAAATGACACTCAACGCCCACGAAGGTTCTTCCTTAATGAAACTGCTCGGGAATCGCCCTGCAAAATTGCTCTGTGAACTTGCCGACATCGTGGGCCAAGCCCAATTTTACGAATTGACGATCGGAGATCTAGGAGAGATGACAAGAAGGGTGGAAGGAATCATGAGAAATGAGGGTTAACCCAAATTAAACAAAGAAATCCATGCACACAGACATCATCAAAGAAAATTTGATTCAAATTTGGAAGGATTTGGAGAAAACCCAATGGATCTCTTGCTCTGGATCCAGCATGAAACCCCTCATCACAGACCGAACAGAATTGCTGCTACAATTCTGTAAGCCCGACAAAATTCACTTGGGACACATCATCGCCTTTCGAAATGAAAATGAGATGATTGTTCATCGCATCTTGGGATTTTCAAAGAAGGCAAACAAGCTTTATTTTATTGAAAAGGGTGACAACAATCCCCTTCCAAACTTGATTCCCCAAGAAAGCCTGATCGGCCGCATTGTGGCCCTTAAAAAGGGGAGTCGCATCCTTTCACTGCGAAACCCCCTGTGGAGAATTTTGGATTTTCTTTATGTGATTTTTAATGCCTCTTTCATCATTTTCTTCAAAATCTTTTACAAAATTAAAATTTTAGCCTTCGGAAAGGAAAAAAAGGCCTGGACCCAAAATATCTATCTTCTCCTTAAAAGTTTTTTCCTTTTCATTCCTGAAAATATATCCCGTCTGATCAAAAGGTTTTCTAAATGAATACACTCGAGACATTCAAAAAAGCTGAAAATCTTCTTGAGACAAAAGAGTCTGCCTTCTCAAATGAGCACAGATTCATGCTATCTCTTTTGTCTGGCAATCCTTCCGAAACGGAACAAATTGAATGGCTCATCCACAAGAGGCTCTCCTGGCTTTTCTTCACCCAGGAAGCCCTGCGAAATAACGTCGGGCCGCTCCTCTGGCAAGAAATTTCTCATTCCTCTATTCAAGACCTCATCCCGGAGAAGGCAAAAGAAATTCTCAAATCAGATCATGAAAGAACGGCTGTTTCAAACTTACTCCTTTTTCAAGAAACTCGAAAAGTCGTTCAAACCCTTCAAGAAAATTCCATTCCTGTGCTCCTCCTGAAAGGGGCTTTTCTCGCCCCTGAAGTCTATCGAAACATCGCCCTTCGTCCTTGTGCGGATACCGATATTTTGATTCGCTGGGAAGATTTTTCTCGCATTAAAAAAACGCTTCCACGACTGGGGTTTTCCCTCTCCCCCCGACTCATGAGTGAATCTTTTTACCACCGCCACCATTTTCATATTCCCTTCTTAAAGCTTCTTAAACTTACAACCGTTCATATAGAGGTTCATTGGAATTTGATGGACAAATATCTCCTTCAAGGACTCCAGATTTCGGAGGTTTGGAGGCGGGCGAGACCTTTTACCTTTGAGGGTCTTCCTGCCTTGACTCTTTCACCTGAAGACGAATTGATTTATCTTGCATTACACATTTTAAAACATGGCTTCATGAACCGCTGGATTGCAGCCGATCAGAGCCGATTTGCTTTTCTTTTCCAAGCACTTTCTGAAAATAAACTCATTTGGTTCATGGATCTCAAAAAAATTCTAGAATCTTCAACCGTCATAGACTGGAATTTGCTGATTGAAAGAACTCAAAGGTGGAATGTCTCGGAATCCATCCGCCCCATTTTCAAACTGTTGTCCCTTTTATTTCCGAGTGTTCCCTTCCCTAAATCTCTTTTAAGAATCGGCCAACCGTTTCGTGTTTCGAGAGAGCGCGAAATCTTTTTCAAAATGGTCACATCAAAATCAAATTCTCATTGGATTCAAAAACACCTTCTCAGCATGAATGGAAATCTTCAATTCCGTCCGATTCGTGTCTTGGATATTTTAGAATACTTTTTTTTGCCACAGAAAACCCTCATCCAATGCTACCGACTCCGCAGTAAATTTCAAATTTTCTTTTATTACCCCTTTCACTTTTTAAAGACACTTTGTGACAGTATTTCTGGCCTTGTCGAATGGGCCTTTTTCAGGCTGACACAGCGATGGAGAAAACCATGAGCGAGCTTGAAAAGCTTTCAAACCTCGAGATTTTGGCCAATTCCTTTTTCTCACAGGGGAAATTTAAAGAGGCCCTCGAACTCTATGAAGAAATGGTCCGTCTCAACCCCGCGGATCTTCACACCCAGTCAAAAATCGCAACGCTTTACATCTTGACCGGAAACCCTCAAAAGGCAGCCGCTCTCTTCGAGGAAATTCTTCAAAAGAATCCAGACCATTGCGACGCCCAAAACAATCTGGCGACCCTTTATTTGTCAAAGGGCTGTTTTGAAGAAGCTATTTCTCTGTTTCAAAAATTCCTCCGTCAAAATCCAGATCAAGAAGAGATTCGCATGAACCTCGCCTTGGCGCACTTCTTAAAAGGAGATCTTGAGGAAGCAAAAAAGGAAGTGGATAAGATTCTTCAAAAAGATCTTGAGCACTCTCGCGCAAAAAGGCTCTTGAGGGAAATTCAAGAGAAAGAGGAGAAGCGGGAAGGAGCACTGGATGAATTTGTTAAAACACTTGCTCGTAAAAATAACTCCCCCTTCCCCTCAAGATTTTTCTAGTCCTTTAGCTAGCCCGCATTTCATCTGAAAATAGTCTTTACTCTTTCTTATACAATGACTCATGATGACTTGTAGTCGCCCGATTTATCGGGCAATGCCCAATGCCCCAATGTCATAGACCGCCCCATAAATGGGGCGACTACAAGGGTGGAGTTTGAACGTTCGGGCCCCCGAGAAATTCTAGAATGGGCCTTGAAAGAATTTTGGCCTGACATCGCCATGAGCACGGGATTTGGGGCAAGCGGCATGGTTTTGATTCACATGGTGAGTCAAATCAATCCCAAAATGAAAATCATTTTTCTGGACACAGGATTTCATTTTAAAGAAACTCTGGATTTTAAAGACAAGGTCATTGAGAAATATGGCGTCAACATTGTGGAATACAAGGCGCAAATTTCAAAGGAAGAGCTCTTTAAAAAAATCAGCCCCCATCCTTACCACGACAATCCCGATCAGTGCTGTCACATCAATAAAGTCGAGCCCATGAAAAGGGCCATTCAAGGCCTTCGCGCCTGGATCAGTGCCCTGCGCAAAGATCAATCCCCCACACGATCCAACATCGAAATCCTGGAGGAATACGAAGGGAATCTCGTGAAAATCAATCCCCTCGCAAACTGGACCCAGAAAGAAGTCTGGAATTATCTTTATCACCATCAAGTGCCCTATCATCCCCTCCATGATCAAGGGTATCCCAGCATTGGTTGCGAGCCCTGCACACAAGCCGTCACAGAAGGCGCCCATGAAAGAGCAGGCCGCTGGGTAGGTAAAGGAAAACTCGAGTGCGGCATTCACACATTCTTGAAGAAAGTGGACACACATGACAAAACTTCTGTCAAAAAAGGTGGCTGATTCTAGGACGCTGATCTCTCAACTGATGATGCCCAACGATGCCAATCATTTGGGGACCGTGCATGGAGGGGTCATCTTGAGCATCGCTGACAAAGTGGCCTATGTCTGTGCCTGCCGGCATGCGGGTTCCTATTGTGTCACAGCTTCGGTGGATCGTGTGAGTTTTGACTCTCCCATTAAAGTAGGACAGTTGGTGACGTTTGATGCGACCCTTCGCTATGTCGGCAAAACTTCCATGGAGGTAGGGATTGATATTTATGCAGAGGACTTAATTTCAAAAATCAAAACTAAAACAAACACCTGCTATTTTACAATGGTCTCCATTGCCCAAAATGGCAAACCCACGGCCGTTCCATCCCTCCTCATTGAGACAGAAGAGGAAAAAGCGAAATTTGAAGAGGCCCGTCTCAGAAAAGAATTAAGCTTGAAGTACGCAAGAGGGAAGATAAACAGCCTTTCCAGTTAATAACGGTTGATGGCAGAATGAAAATGAAGCACCTTATTTTAGGTGTTTATAAACGAACCCCCGTGCAAAATTCGAAATCCGAAATTCGAAGCATGAAACAAATTCTAAATTCAAATATTTCAAATTCAAAACGTTTCGAATTTCGTGCTTTTAATTGATCCCTAGGTCGGGGGTGCTCACTTTTATTATGCCATCAACCAATAACCCATAACAAATGACCCATGTCAATTTCAATGATCTTTCGAGATCATCGTGTGCGATGAAAGTTCTCCCCATCGTGTTTTTTTGTAGTCGCCCGATTTATCGGGCAATCCATGCAAGGGGTACACGGCAGCCCCATAAATGGGGCGACTACAAAATGAGCTTCACTTTCATAGCAATCAATGTCCCATGATCCAATGTCCAATTCAGAATTGGTTATTGGACATTGGAAACTGCTTTTCTAATTCCTCTGGGCCCTCTTCGCAGCAAAAAATCTCCGAACCGTAGAAGAGATTTCTTCCACAGGTCCGTAAACCTTACTCAAATCATTTTTTACAATCACCCTGCGACGCCCCCACTCCTGAATCAGGGACTCTACATAATAAAGTTTAGCGAGAGCGCCCTTGCGATGGCGGTAACGTCTCTTCCAGTTAAGCTTGGAACTTAAAAGGGTGGCAAAGGTTTCGGCAAAATCATCGTCTGGATGCTTTTGCGCATAACAATCGCCGCAAGGATTCACAAAATCATGGCTCCAGGGATTTCGGTGATAACGATTCCCCACCGGATACGTGTTAAAAAAGTGGCCCTTAACCCGAAAAACCTGACGAAACTCTTTCAGGCGATAAAGCTTGTAAGAATAGCAAAACGCATGACCCATTTCATGGCGGAGCACCATGCGAATATCTTCCAAACGATAATACTCTCCCAAATACCGAGCGGCAATTAAAGACAGGGTGTGATCCACATCCCAAAAGGCAAGTCCAATATTGGCTGTGCCCTCGCAGGTTCCATAGCCATCGCTCAGATAAAAATGAGGGCGAAGAATGATTTTGAAATGGTTTAACTCCTGAAGAAGATCCTGGATACAACGTTCCATACGACTCCCCCTTAAGGTAAGGCCTAAAGAATGCACAGGGGATTGAAGAACGTCTTCTAACTCAAGGAAATGCTTGTCTCTCTCTCTCTTCAAAGTTTGTGACATAACACTCCTGACCCTCCTTGTTTTAACCTCAATACCGAAGTTGAGCATGAGAACTCAAGATCTTGCTTCGAATTCCATGATTCAACTTCGGTATTGAGGTTAAAGGAATATATCGAATTCTACGCCCTTCAAGGAAAGGATGTCAAAAAAAATATTCAGGAAAATTGAATACGTAACTACCTTATTAAGAATACGTTATGGAAATAAAGAAAGACTCTTAAAACAAGATGGGCATAAAGGCCAGCCATCACATCATCTAAGACAATCCCCCATCCGCCCGGCAATTTTTCAAGACGCCGAATAGGAAAAGGCTTCCAAATATCGAAAAGCCGATTGAAGAAAAAGGCTAAAATCAGAAGGGTCCACGAAAAAGGAAGTAAAAAAAGACTTGTCAAGAAGCCAACCCCTTCGTCCAGGACAACACAAGATGGATCTTTGTTATTTAGATATTGTGCCGCCTGGGTACAAACCCAGACGCTGCCCCATGTAAGAAAAATCAAGACGAGTCCATACCAGAAGAAATTAATTTTTAAAACGAGGGATAAAAAAAGATAGAGAAGAACCGCCCCGAGTGTTCCGACCGTCCCTGGCATGAGGCGTGAATATCCCAGTCCAAAAAAAGTGGCGAAAAATAAAACGACGTGCGGTGAGTTTTTCGTCCTACCTGTGCCCTCCTCCATCATGCCTCCCGAAGAAGATTCTTAAATCGGTTGGAAAAAAGGGATTTTAAAAGTAATGCGATAGAGAAAAAAATCCACATCCCTGAAAGACCTGCGATCAAATTCTGATAAAGCGACAATGAAATAAATGTTTGAAAGGCAATCAAAATAAGAAAAAGCATGACCAGGACCATTTGAAGCGTTCCTCTGCCTCGAACAGGTCTAAAGGATTCATCTAACAAATCCATTCCGGACAAAACAAAATCCACTCCAATCACCCAGGCGACAAAGCCCGCATGAAGAATTTTTTGGTCTACCCAAACAATTAAGACAGACCCCCAAAAAATTTTATCTACCAGGGCATGAAGAATCGCTTCTTTTTTTCCAAAATGTCTCGACTTAAAAAAGCAAAGTCCCCACTGAATGACTGAAAGAATGAGGGCAGACCCTTTCATCACCCAAAAAGAATGATAAAGAAAGAGAAGAATGAAAGGGAGAAAGAAAAGTCTTACCCACCAAAGGCTCATGCGTCTAAACGCTCCCCGACGAGATCATACTCCGTAGCCTGAAAAATTTTCACCCATCGCATATCACCTGGGCAAAGGGAATTCTCAGCATCCTTCACAAAAACAACGCCGTCAATTTCTGGAGTATCGAAATAGCTTCTTGCCTCCATGAATTCAAGGCTTTCAGAACGCTTGTCGCATAGAACATGCAAGGTTTTCCCTATCCATTTTTTCGTCCATCGCGAGGAGATCCCCTGCTGAAGAAGCATGGCCCTTCCCCGACGTTCTTCTTTCAATTCCTCCGGAACTTGATTTTCTAAACGATCGGCATAAGTGCCGGGCTCTCGAGAGAAATTAAAAACTCCCAAGCGCTCAAACTGAACCTCTTCCATAAAATCCAATAAATTCTGAAAATGGGCCTCTGTCTCTCCCGGATATCCCACAATAAAAGTTGTTCTCAAAGCGAAACCTGGCATTCTCTCACGCATTTTCTGGATCAGCTGCAAATATTCTTTGCGGCTACCCAATCGAGCCATGCGCACGAGCATTTCATCATCCGCATGTTGAAGAGGCATGTCTAAATATTTGCATATTTTGGGCTCCTCTGCCATGACGTCAATCAATTCATCTGAAACATAGGCGGGATAGGCGTAGAGAATACGAATCCATTCGAGTCCCTCTATTTTCGCCAAACATCGTAGAAGATCCGGTAATCGTTGCGCCTGATAAATATCCCTGCCATAGTCCGTCGAATCCTGGGCCACCAAGACGATCTCGCGCGTCCCGCCTAAAACGAGATTTCTCACCTGAGCCTCAATGTCCTCGATCGACCGACTGTAATGACGGCCCTTGATTCTTGGAATCACACAAAATCGGCAGGGGTGATCGCATCCTTCTGCGATTTTCACATAGGCAAAATGCTGGGCCGTCAGACGATCGATCGGAGTGTGATGAGAGAGAATTTTCTTCGAGCGTGAGAGGGCTTTATATTTTTCACCGTCTAGAATTTTTTTGACGGCCAAGGCCACTTCGTCAAAATGAGAGGTTCCTAACAAGGCATCCACTTGTGGATGTTCTTTTAAAATGCGCATTCCATAGCGTTCGACGAGGCATCCTGCAACCACAATCCCCTTACAGGGACCGCTCTTCTTTAATTTTTCGGCAGCCCCAATGGTGTCCAAAGATTCCTGAGTCGAGGCCTGAAGAAATCCACAGGTATTGATGACAATGACATCCGCCTCTTGGGCATTTCTACACAAGGACATCCCGTGCACCTTGAGAGCACCCGCCATGACTTCAGAATCAACAAGGGCCTTGGGGCATCCCAAACTCACAAGCCCCACTTTGATGCAAGTCATACCACACCGTCCTTCGTCAGGCGAATGTCTTTAAGCTTACCCCTTCTTCCCCCCTCCAAGTGCCCCAAAACTTTTCCGTTCAATGACCACTCGACTGCTTCGGGTTTACCGATTCGGATCTGAAAATATTTTTTGGCCTTCCAATTTTCCTTTGCCCCCCTTTTCAAGATCCCCTCAAAAATCAAACGCTGATCACATTGAATTCTTAACCAGACCGCTTGATTCGCCTGGGCTGTTAAAACAAGTTCCGATTCTTGGGCTTGAGCCGAAGGAGCATTTTCAACCTTTGGAGCCTCCACAGGAACTTCTCTCTGAGGAGATGAGACGGGCAAAGGAGACGCTTCTTGCACAGTTTGAACGTGAGAAGGATGATTCATGAGAGAGGCGTTAGAGGCAGGCACTTCGGAAATCATGTTTTCAGAAGAACTTTTTTCATCCGAATGAGTACAAGACCTCACCCATGAGATAAGAAGAAAAATAAAAAGAGCCCCGCCTGCGGCTCCCAGCCAAATCCTGGAAGAAATTTTTCCAAAGATTCCAAGAATTCCTAAAACCCTTGGATAAATTTTAGAGAAAAGATTCCCAACCGATTTCAAGGTGATCTTCCCAAAACTGGGAAGATCGCCTTTCTTGCTTTCTATGACCAGGGTTTGCTTGGAAGGTTCATGTCCGTTTCCTAAATTTCTTTGATACTCCTCTAACACCTCTTTTGAATCGAGCCCGATATTTTGGGAAAATAATTTTAAAAAACCCCTCACATAAATAGGAGCTGGGAGCTCTTCATATTGGTCGGCCTCGATGGCCATGATTTTCTTATCAGAAATCTTGGTCAGCTTGGCCATTTCCTCAATGGAAAGACCTTTCGCCTCTCGAGCCTTTTTAAGTTTTTGTCCTAAAGAGTCCATAAAGACCTTATTGTAGTCGCCCCATTTATGGGGCCGTTCCCCTTACATAGATATTGCCCGATAAATCGGGCGACTACATTTGAATTTTGTTCAAGATATTATAATTAAGAGACTACGCACCTGCTTCTTCCTCAATATCAATCAAAATATCCCTCGCCTTACTCCCTTTATACGGTCCGACAATCCCCTGTTCTTCCAATAAATCCATCATGCGGGCCGCACGGCTGTAGCCAATGCGAAGCTTCCTTTGCAAGACAGACACCGATGCCTGCCCTGTGTTGCGAATCACCTGAATGGCCTGCTTCAAGAGTGATTCGTCGTCCAATGGATTCAAGTCACTTGATAAGGCTTGAGCCTTTTCCAAGATTTCAGCCGGATTCACAACAGAACTAAAAGAAACTTTTTGAGATTTGATAAATTCTAGCACTTTCTTCAGCTCGCTGTCTCGCACATTGGCACCTTGGGCTCGAATCAGCTTAGAAGAGCCAGGGGGCATGAAAAGCATGTCTCCCCGTCCCAAAAGTTTTTCTGCTCCCATGGTATCTATCACAGTTCGAGAATCTACCCTAGAAGAAACTTGAAATGAAATTCGAGCCGGAAAATTGGCTTTAATCACACCGGTGATCACGTCCACAGAAGGTCTCTGCGTCGCTAAAATTAAATGGACGCCGATCGCCCTTGAAAGCTGGGCTAATCTTGCGATGCTGTTTTCGACTTCGTAAGAAGCTACGAGCATAATATCAGCCAGTTCATCCACCACCACGACAATGTAAGGCAAAGGTTTTAAAGGGGCCTCATCCGATTTTAAAGTTATTTTCTCCTGGATCACCTTTTCATTAAATATTTCGATGTTTCTCACCCCCACCTCGGCCAAAATTTTATAGCGCCTCTCCATCTCCGTCACAAGCCAGCCCAGTCCCGCTGCCGCTTTCTTCGGATCTGTGATGACGGGAATTGCCAAATGCGGAATGTCTTTAAACACAGAAAGCTCCACCATTTTGGGATCAATCAAAAGAAAGCGAAGATATTCAGGACTCGCATAAAAGAGAATGCTCAAAATAATCGAATTCATGCAAACGCTTTTTCCGGAGCCCGTCGCACCGGCGATCAAAAGATGAGGCATCTCGGTGAGATCCGCTACAATCGGCACACCGGAGACATCTTTCCCCAAGGCCAAGGGAATGCGCTTACGGGTATTTTTAAATTCATCCGAGGTTAAAATTTCTTTCAAGGAAACGGTGACACTCGTTAGGTTTGGAACCTCCACACCGACGGCGGCCTTCCCCGGAATGGGCGCCACCATGCGCACCGCCCCCACCTTCATGGCCAAGGCAATATCGTTAGACAGCCCCGTGATTTTTTGAACTTTCACCCCCGGCGCTGGTTGAAGTTCATAACGCGTAATCACGGGGCCGTGAGTTACATTTACCACCTCTACTTCTACGTCAAACTCAGCCAAGGTGTTCTTCAAAATCTCGGCGTTTCTTTTGAGATCATCGCTGGTCATCCCTTTGGATTGCGACGGCATCATTTCATCCAAAAGCTTCACCGAGGGGAGTTGATATTCGCTTGAAGAAAGAAGTTCCAATTGGACTCTGGTTTCCTTCTCGCCCTTTTCTGAAACAACCCGCGCAGGCAAGGGAGAACCTTGGGTCGGCGCTATCCCCAGAGGTGGAAAACGCTTCGGCGGTTCCCATTTTTTAACCTTCTCCGCGACCGCCCCTTCTTCATTTTCAAAACCCATAGAACTGTTTCTTGAAACTCCCGAAATCGAAATTTCAACGGGACGGGGCCTTTTCCTTCTTGGAAATTCAAAGGTTCTCAAACGTTCTTGAAAACGTCCGCCCCATTCCACAGCCTTCTTAGAAAGGCCCTTAAAAAAGCGGCTGGAATATTCTCCTAAAAAACGCCCCAAGGAAGATAATTTCAAATCCAAGAGCAAAACCAAACCCGCTAAAAACATCGAATAAAGCAAGATGTAAGATCCCTCACGCCCCACCCATCTGACAAATGTCTTTCTCAAAACCCATTGTCCAATGAATCCTCCCGGCCCCATTTCTTTTAAACCAAAACGAGATCCCCAACTTGAGAAACTCCCGTCTGAATAAAGTTCTAAAAGACAGGAGCCACTCAATAAGACCATCAAGACGAGTGCCGCTCGAGCGGAAAAACGTTCTGTTGTTTCCTTAAAGATGGAGCGAATTCCAAGAAACATCATCAAAACGGGAAATAGAAAGGAAGAGAATCCAATTAAAAAAAAAGCGACAAATGAAAACCATGCGCCTACCAAACCAATGTAGTTATGCGGAGGATCATTCGGCTGAGCTGTATAAAAGGAGATATCATGGGGGTCATACGAAATGAGACTCAAGAATACGAAAACGCCCAGGACGATGAGAAGAATACCCCCCACCTCCCTCCAACGAGTCGAAGGAGGCTGACGCTTTTGCTTAACAATTTTCCTGCGCATGATAAAAGTTGTAAGTTGTAAGTTGTAAGTTATAAGTTTGAAAGGAGTCCATTTTTTACTTACAACTTAAAACTTATAACTTACAACTTTATTTGTATGATCCCTCATCATCAGAAGGCAGGGCTAGAGCAGACGAGCCGGCTTCTGCAAGAACCGCCTTGCGGCTTAGGTTGATGCGTCCCCGTTCATCAATCTCAATCACCTTGACCATCACGGTATCTCCCGTTTTCAAAACGTCCTCCACCTTCTTGACCCGATGTTCCGCCAATTGAGAAATATGAACCAAGCCTTCTTTCCCGGGAAGCACTTCTACAAAGGCGCCAAATTCCATGATATTTTTCACAGTCCCTTTATAGATTTTTCCCACCTCGACTTCAGCCGTCAATTCTTTAATCTTTTGAATCGCAGCGTCCACCCTCTGACTCTTGGGAGAGGCAATGGCCACAGAACCATCATCTTCAATGTTAATCTCGGTTTGAGTTTCCTCAATAATCTTCTTGATGGTTTTTCCACCCGGCCCGATCAAAAGACCTATCTTTTCCGGATTGATTTTAATCGTCACAATTCTCGGGGCATGTTCAGAAATTTTTTCACGGGGATGAGCTATCGCCTTCTCCATCATGTTCAAGACGTGAAGGCGGGCCACACGGGCCTCTTCCAAAGCCTTTTTCAAAACAGGCTCTTCCAACCCTTCAATCTTCAAATCCATTTGAAAACCTGTAATGCCCTGAGAGGTTCCCGCCACCTTAAAATCCATATCCCCCAAATGGTCCTCAGAACCCAAAATATCCGTGAGCACCACCGTCTTGTCGGACTCTTGAATGAGTCCCATCGCCACACCCGCCACAGGGGCCTTTACCGGAACCCCTGCATCCATAAGCGCCAAAGCACCGCCGCAAACCGTCGCCATGGAACTGGAGCCATTGGACTCCAAAATGTCGGAAACGAGGCGAATGGTATAAGGAAAAGCTTCCTGACTTGGAAGAATGGCTAAAAGCGATCTCTCTGCCAACGCCCCATGCCCGATTTCTCTTCGGCCCGGACCTCGGGAAGGCTTGACTTCTCCCACACTAAAGGCCGGAAAATTATAATGCAACATGAACGATTTAGAAGTCTCTCCCTCAAAACCCTCGGTTCTCTGCTCATCATCCACGGTCCCTAACGTTGCAACAGCCAAGGCCTGGGTCTCTCCGCGCGTAAAAAGGGCCGAGCCATGCGTGCGAGGTAAAATTCCCACCTCACAGGTGATGGGTCGAACCTCTTTCGTCGAACGGCCATCGTTGCGAATCCCCTTCTCCACAATCATGCGGCGCACCTTCATTTTTTCAATTTGGGCAAAGGCCTCCTTAAACATTAAATCTGAGACTTCAGGAAATTGAGCGGACAAAATTTCTTTCACCTCTCGGTACAATTGACCCAAATTTTCTTCCCTCTTTCTTTTCTCGGGAACCACTAAAATGTGATCTATCTTTCCATCTAACGCCTTTTTCATCGCATCAAAAAACAAGGGCTCCACGGTAAAGACGGGAAAATCTTTTTTGGTTTTTCCACATTTCTTCCTTAAATCTTCCTGAAGACGCGTCAATTTCTTAATCTCTTCGTGCCCCACCCGCAAGGCCTCGACCATCTGATTTTCAGAAATCTCATGTGCAGAACCTTCCACCATCAAAATAGCCTTTTGGGTTCCTGCCACCACCAAATCCAACTCGCTTTCCTTTAATTCAGCATACGTAGGATTGATGATCCATTTCCCATCCTTCAAACCGACTCGAACAGCACCGACCGGTCCGGAAAAGGGAATTTCAGAAACATGAAGCGCGGCCGAAGCTCCAATAATGGATAAAATATCCGGATCATTGTGCTCATCAGCAGAAATGACCTGGGATGTGATTTGGACTTCATTGAAGAATCCTTCGGGAAAAAGGGGTCTCAAGGGACGATCGGTGAGACGGGCTGTCAAAATTTCTTTCTCGGTTTGACGTCCCTCTCTTTTGATATATCCCCCCGGAAATCTTCCGGCCGCAGATGTTTTTTCCCGATAATCTACGGTCAAAGGAAAAAAATCTGTCCCTTCCCTTACCCCCGAACTCACCACGGCTGCGACGAGAACAATGGTCTCGCCCATCTGAACTGTGACAGCCCCATGGGCTTGCTTGGCCATGCGGCCTGTTTCAACCGAAATCATTTCTTTTCCAATTTGAACCTCTAATCGTTGTGTCATATATGTTTACTTTCTTAAGTTTAATTTTTCGACCAAGGTCTGATATCTACCATTGTCCTGACGGTTTAAATAATCTAAAAGCTTCCTTCTGGCTCCCACCATTTTCAAAAGGCCGCGTCTAGAACTGTGATCCTTGATATGGGCCTTAAGATGTTGGGTCAAATCATTGATCCTCTGGGTTAAAAGGGCAACCTGGACCTCAGGAGAGCCCGTGTCTCCTTCATGAACACTAAAATTTTTTTTGATTTCCTCTTTTTTTTCCTTCACCAAAGCCATAATCTTTATCTCCTTATATTTCACCTGAAAATAGTCTTTAGTCATTCTTATACAATGACTCATGATAGCTTGTAGTCGCCCGATTTATCGGGCAATGCCCAATGCCCCAATGTCATAGACCGCCCCATAAATGGGGCGACTACAAGGGTGATTTTCATCCCCCTTTGTGCCGACCTCAGTCGGCATGAATGTTTCATAACACCACAAAACCTTAAGAAATATGAAGAAACTTATTTCGTACATTTTCACAATCTCTTGCGATTTGTTGACGCAGTTCTTCTAAACTTCCAAACCGCCTCTCATTTCGAATCTTTTCTATGAGAAAGACTTCCAATGATTTTCCATAAATATTTTGGTCAAAGTCAAATAAATGTACCTCAAAATGGTTTTTCCCTTCTTGAGAAACAGTCGGTCTTGTCCCAATATTGGCCACGCCCAAATGTTTCTCTTTTTCTCCCAACCCCACCTCTACCCTATAAACTCCCCCGGGAGGTAAAATCATATCCTCCACATTCAGGTTGGCCGTCGGAAATCCTATTCTTTTCCCAAGGCCAGAGCCTTTGATCACAGAAGAAAAAAAGGAAAAGGGCCTCCCCAGCATCTCGGATGAGCGCTTAAAATCGCCTTCCTGAATGAAACGGCGAATCAGGGTACTCGAAACCATTTCCGAACCTATTTTGACAGGCAAAACTTGATCTAGGCAAAATCCAAATTCAACACCCAAAGATTTTAAAAGTTCGACATTCCCTTGACGGTCTTTTCCAAATGCATAATTCTCTCCAATCACAAGGCCTTTAAAAAATAAATTTTTAAATAACTTATCTATCAAGAAGGATCTGGCAGTTATTTGAGAAAAGGCCTTGTCAAAGGGAAGAATCAAAACCAGATCTACTCCCTCTTTCGCCAAAAGTCTCAAGCGATGTTCCATCGAAGTAATCAACTGAAGAGAATCACTGCCCTTCAAAATTTTTCTGGGATGAGGATCAAAGCTCACCACTCCCGCCTGCGCCCTTGTGTTTCTCGCATTCTCGATAAGCCTCTCTAAAATCACCTGATGTCCTAGATGAACCCCGTCAAAATTTCCAAGCGTCATCCATAAGGGAGAGGGAACCTCACCCAAATGTTCTAATCCCCTGACAATTCTCATTTTTTCTAACGTCCTCTAATCATTCCCATCAACGAATATGTACTTTCTTTCTGAGGAAATTCCTTTTCTCCTGAGAATCCGTAAAACTTCAAAAGCCTTCTTCGCAAATCTTCCCGTGTCATTTCTTGAAGCTCTTGCCAACTCAGCGCCTCTCCAATCGAAAAAGTCCCTGATTTTAGGCGCTGCAGGGCATGCAGAAATCCACCCACTTTTAAAATATTTCCAATGTCATGACACAAGGTGCGGATGTAAGTGCCTTTTGAACAACGTACGCGAAAAGAAACAAAGGGAAGACGAATCCAATCCACTTCCAGCTCATGAATCCAAACCGTCTTAGGTTCACGCACCACCTCAATACCTCGTCTGGCCAATTCATAGAGCCGCTCCCCCTGATAACGCCGGGAGGAAACCATGGGAGGAATCTGTTGAATCTCTCCCCTAAAAGAATGAATCACCCGAATGACTTCCTCTTCTTTGAGATGAGAGCTGTCGGCCGTAGAGAGAACCTTCCCCTCGCGATCCTGAGTACTTGTCTGAGCCCCCAGGCACAAAATCGCCTGATATTCTTTATCCTGATCAATCAAGACATTCGCCCTCTTGGTCGCTTTTCCCAGAACCAAAATCAAAACACCTGTTGCCATGGGATCTAAAATCCCCGTATGGCCTACTTTTTTTTCAGAAAATTTTCTTCGCACAAACAGGACCACATCGTGCGAAGTCATTCCTGCAGGTTTATCAACAACTAAAAGACCATCCATGAAAGTTCCATTTCAGAATACAGAAGTCAGAAGTCAGAATAAATACAATTCCTTACTATTCTGTCTTCTGTATTCCAGACAACGTCTTAAAAACCTTTTCTAACCGATCGATCTTATCTCCCGTCTCATCCAAAAGAAATTGTAATGTCGGCGTGTACCTCAAACTCACCCGAGAGCCTAATTCCCGTTGCATTGAAGACGCCTTGCTTTCTATAAAATGAGTCGCGGCTTCTTGCTGCTCTTTCTTACCATACACACTGTAGAAAACTTTTGCGTATCGTAAATCCTTTGAGGTACGGACCTCAGTCACCGTCACCATGCCAAATCTGGGATTGCACAGGTCTCTTTGAAAAATATCGCTCAGCTCACGGTGAATCAACTCATTGACCCTCGGCATTCGATGTTTCATAAAAAATGAATCCCCTCATCACAAAATTTCTATTTTAAAAGGCCAACGACCCTTTTAATTTTCTGAATTGTCTGAGTTAGAAAAAAAGGGAGGGATAGCTAACCCGCATTTCTCATCATCACCTGTCATTCCCGCAAGCTTCAACGAAATAGCCCCTGTGGGGTAAGCGGGAATCCAGGGTTTTACACTCACTCTGGATCCGTCCCCGAGAGTTTCAGTCGGGGATCCATCCATTTCGGGGATGACAAGCTGTAGGCATTTTGAGCTTGTGATGAGAAATGCGGGCTAAGCGGGGAGTTTCTGAGCCGTTTTCTGAATTTCAAAAAACTCCAGCGTATCCCCTTCTTCCATTTCTGAAAAACCTTCCACTCGAATACCACACTCTAACCCTTCACGAACCTCTTTCACCTCTTCCTTAAAACGCCTCAGGGACTGAATCGAACTCTCACATAAAACTTCACCTTTTCGAAGCACCCTGACCTTGGCGGACCTGGATGCCTTGCCATCGCTGATCCCGCAGCCAGCAACCTTTCCCGATTTTGAAAGTTCAAACACCTGGCGAACGATGGCATGCCCCAAAACCACCTCTTTTTGAATGGGCTCCAGCATTCCTTCCAGCGCCTTTCGAATATCGTCCACAATTTCGTAAATGATCGAATAAGTCCTGAGATCCACACCCTCTTTTTTCGCCAAATCCTTCACCTTGCCAGAGAGCCGCACGTGAAAGCCCACAATCACCGCCTGAGAAGCACTGGCCAACATCACATCGTTTTCACTGATATCCCCCACGGCCTCATGAATGATATGCAATTGAACTTCTTCAGATTTGACACCTGCAAGACTAGATCTTAGCGCCTCCAAAGAGCCCCGAACATCCGCTTTCAAAATTAATTTTAATTCCTTTAACTTTGCCTCTGAGATCTGCTGAAAAATATCTTCCAGCGTTACCTTTTTTGGCTGAAGCTCCTCTAGATTTTTTAATTCCTGTTTTTTCTTTTCAGCAATCTCGCGAGCCAATTTTTCACTCTTAACCACCTTGACCTGAATTCCAACCTCTGGAACTTCCGAGAGCCCCAGGACTTCCACGGGTGTTGAAGGGCCGGCCTCGCGAAGCATTTTTCCCTGATCGTCAAAAAGGGCCTTGATCCTTCCGAAAGTGGTTCCACAAACCAAGGCATCGCCTACTCGGAAAGTTCCCTGCCTGACCAAGATCGTCACCGTGACACCCCGACCCGTGGTCAATTTAGATTCAATCACAATTCCTCTTCCGGATAAATCTGGATCTGCCTTTAATTCCATGATCTCGGCTTGAAGCAAAATCATCTCCAAAAGATGATCTATCCCCTGAGCTGTCTTTGCAGAAACTTCACACACAATGGTCTGGCCCCCCCAATCTTCTGCCAAGAGACCTTTTTCAGAGAGCTGGCGCTTGACCTTTTCAGAATTAACGCCCGGCTTGTCCATTTTATTTGCCGCAACCATGATAGGCACATTGGCCGCCCGACAATGATCTAAAGCCTCTTCGGTCTGCGGCATGATACCGTCGTCAGCCGCAATCACTAAAACCACCACATCCGTCGCCTGAGCACCGCGGGCCCTCATCAAGGTAAAAGCCTCATGACCCGGTGTATCGAGAAATGTAATCTTCCCTCCCTTTAAACTCACCTGATAAGCCCCGATATGCTGGGTGATTCCACCTGATTCTTGATCCACCACTTTGGTTTTTCGAATTTGGTCGAGGAGAGAAGTTTTCCCATGATCTACATGGCCCATGAAAGTGACCACGGGAGGACGAGGCACTAAATTTTTCGGCTTTTCCTCCTCTGGTTCTGAAATCTTTTCAAGCGCATCTTCCTTTTTTTGGACATACTGAATTTCAAAACCCAATTCAGACCCCAAAAGCGAAACGATGTCCTCATCCCTTAAAAAATCATTCAGGGTGACCCTTTCACCTAAATCAATTAACTTCGCAATTAAAAGATTGACACCCACTCCAAATTCAAGAGCCGCATCTTTCACCAGAATGGGGAGGGAAAGCTCTAATATTTTTTTCTCTTGCTGAAGCTGAGTCGCAAGAGGGACTTCCACTTTTTCTTCTTGGGTTGGGGAAACGACTTCTTCTTTTTTAGGAGGCTCTTCTTCTCGAGGTATTTCTTGTGAAACGGGTTTACTTTGCATTTTTTGAGGACCTTCCACTTTTTGAGTGGAAGGTTGCATGGCCTGACGCACTTTAGAAATCGCCTCTGTCTCTAAAGCACTCATGTGATTCTTGGCCTCAATGCCAAGCTCCTTCAGTTTAGCAATCAAGTCTTTGCTCGAAACACCCAGCTCTTTGGCTAATTCGTGAACTCTCATTTTTTACTGCCTCTTCTCGTTCGGGATCACTTCTGCGCAGGTTCCTGGGGAGTGGATGTCTGAAGAGCATTCTTCACCATCTCGAGAACCTTCATCGCTTGCGCCTCTTCTAAACCGACAATTTTCGAAAGTTCCACGGCCGGCAAACGAAGAAGCTCCTGAGCCGTATGATAACCTGTTTGCTTCAGGCTTCTCAAAATCCCTTCTTCTAAACCATGCACTTGATTCAAGGGCAAACCTTCTTTTGAAATTCCCTCTTCAGATTCCCCTACAGAAAACATCACCTGGGGCCCTTGAGAGGCTTGATCGGCGGGCGCTCCTGACCCTTTATATTCAGCTAAAATATCCACGCCATACCCTGTTAATTTTGCACACAATCTAGCATTCTGTCCCTTGCGGCCAATCGCCAAGGACAATTGATCGAGTTCGACATACACCTCCACCTTTTTCTGACCCGATAAAACCTTTGCCTGTTTAGGCTTTGCAGGACTGAGGGCATTCCCAGCAAAAGTGGCTATTTCTTCGTGCCAAGGAACAATATCAATTTTTTCGCCATTGAGTTCTCGAACAATGTTTTTGATTCTTTCCCCTCTCATTCCCACGCAAGCCCCGACTGCATCCACCTTTTCAGAGTGAGAAAAAACCGCTACTTTAGACCTAAAGCCCGGCTCTCTCGCAACAGCCTTGATCTCAACCATACCATCCCCTACCTCCGGAACCTCTAACTCAAAGAGCTTTCTCAAAAGTCCGGGATGGGTTCTTGAAAGAATCACCTCGAGGGACTTGGCGTTGTCTCTCACATCCACCACATAAGCCCGGATACGAGAACCGATGGGATATTTCTCCGTGGGGCATTGTTCACGGGGGGGAAGAAACGCTTCACATTTTCCCAAATCAACCACGATGTTGCGCCGATCATGACGGCGCACAATCCCCGTCACCAAATCTGAAATTTTTTCGCGATATTCGTTGAAAACAATGTCCTTTTCCGCCTCACGAATTTTTTGAATAATAACCTGCTTGGCCACTTGAGCTGCAATGCGTCCAAAATTCTTAGGCGTAATTTCCATATTGATTTCATCACCGACCTTCGCATCAGCTTTATAATGCTTGGCCTCCTCAACGGACAGTTCTTCCTTGGAATTAGCCACCGTCTCAACCACCAGCATTCGGTTGTAAACCTTGATATCTCCTGTCTTAGGCTCAATCATAATTACAGTGTTTCTCTGAGCGCCCAAACTCTTTCTAGAGGCCGAAAGCAGAGAAGTCTCAACCGCCTTGATGAGAATCTCTCGTTTGATTCCCTTTTCACGCTCCATGTAATCTAAGACATTGAGTAATTCGCCATTCATACGAACATCCTCTCTTAAACCTCAATACCGAAGTTGAATCATGGAATTCGACGCATCCCACAGGGACTATAACAGCTTGAGATCTTGGCCATCTTGACCTTCAGAAATGCTCGACAGGCATTTTTTTATGCATGCCTGCGCTTTCTTCAGGCCAATCCCACAGGGACTGCAAAGGCCTGTCTGGCTCAAGCTCTTGCGTCTCGGTCCTCATGCTCAACTTCGATATTGAGGTTAAAACAAAACCGCTGCCGCCTAGAGGTGCTCACCTCGGCGCGAAGCGAGAGCCTCGCAAAAAACATAAACGCTGACCCCTGTACGCTATTTTTCCACAAACGAAAAAGAGTGGGTATCTCCCACTCTTTCGTAAACACAATGATCCATTTCAGACGCATTTTAGATAAATTAGATAGCTCTTGTCAAGAGGAAATGAAACTTCATAACGGTGCCATCTCCTCTAGAACTCTCCCAATCACTCCTATCGCATCTTGTAAATTCACCAACTCTGTCTTAGAATGGAACCTAGAACGTATCTCGACTTGGCCTGTGTCCATCAATTTTTGCCCAAGGGTCACTTGGAGAGGGAAACCAATCAAATCCGCGTCCTTAAATTTAACACCTGCCCTCTCGCCTCTATCATCCAGCAAACAATCGAAATTTTGCTCCTTCAACTGATGATAAAGATTTTCAGCAGATTCTTTAACGGTCAGGTTTTCCATCATCACAGGCAAAATCAAAATTTCATAAGGGGCGAGCGCCCGATTCCATAAAATCCCCTGCTCATTTGAATTTTGTTCAATGAAGGCAGCCAAACACCGAGAGACCCCAATCCCGTAGCAACCCATCACACAAGGGTTTTGAACACCCTGTTCATTCAGATAATGGGCCCCCAGGATGGCGCTGTATTTCGTACCCAGCTTAAAAACATGCCCCACTTCAATCCCTCGCAAGATTTCATAAGGCGTCGCGCACTTCGGGCATACCCCCCCTTTTTGAGAAGGTTCTGAAGATTTTGAAGAGGCGTTGGCACCTCTTGAGACCGCCCATTCTCGATTGAATGCATCATCACATTTGGAACAAACAAGAATCTCATCTTCCCCGGAATCCGCAAGCACCATAAATTCATGGCTCAAGGATCCTCCCATCACGCCGGTGTCTGCCTCGACCATTTTAAATTTAAACCCGCATCTCTTGAAAATGGCTCGATAGGCATCCACCATGTTCCAATAAGCCTTTTGAGCTGCCTCGTCTGTGGTGTCAAAACTGTAGGAATCTTTCATCAAAAATTCCCGAGCCCGCATCAAACCAAAACGTGGCCGGATTTCATCTCTGAATTTGGTTTGAATCTGATAAAAATTTTTAGGCAAATCGCGATAGGATCGGATTCTCTTGGCTGCCAAATCGGTGATAATTTCTTCATGCGTGGGTCCCAGAACAAAAGAGCGCTTCATGCGGTCTTCGGCTACCAGCATCAAATCCCGCATGGAATCCCAGCGGCCGCTTTGTGTCCAAATTTCCTTGGGCTGCAAAATAGGCAGAAGAAGCTCAATCGCCCCATGGCTGTCCATTTCCTCACGAATGATTTTTTCAATCTTGCGCAGGGACCGCAGACCCAGAGGCAAAAAGGAATAAAGTCCGGAGGACAATTTCTGAATAAGACCCGAGCGAAGCATCAAACGATGGCTTCTAATTTCAGCCTCTAACGGCGACTCTTTCAAAGTTGGAATAAAAGTTTTTGTCCAGCGCATGTCTTACTTTCCAAAAAAATCGGATCCCCATCTCATGAGATCGTGATATGTCACAAAAAGGGCCAGAAAAATAAAGGCTGCCACAAAAACATTTTGAATCAACACCATCGCTTTTTTCGGAAGAGCTCGTCTAAAAATCATTTCAATCCCATTGAATAAAACATGCCCGCCATCCAAAACTGGAATGGGTAAAAGATTAAAAATTCCTAAATTGACACTGATCAACGCCATGAGCGCCAAAAGATAAGAAAATCCTACTTTTGCAAAGGCCCCAATCATCATGACAATGCCCAGAGGACCTGCCAATCCTTTCGGTGAAACGGTTCTGGCAAAAAGTGCTCGCAAGGTCTCAAAAATGCTCGCAATGTCATGCGCCATGGCCAAGAAGGGATTCGGATGTTCTTCCTCAAATTTAAAATCCCTGGTAAAACCAATCATGAATTTCTTCTGACCTGAATTCCAAAGAGGTTTAACGTGAAGGGTCACGTGTCTAGAGGAGCGTTCAACTTCCAAGGAGGTTTCTTGATCGCGATTCTCTTCCAACTTCTTCATCAAAACATCCCATTGATAAACAGGCTCGCCTCTAAATCCAATGATCATATCCCCTTTTTGAAGACCCGCCTTTTCACCCGAGCCCTGTTTTTGAACCTCACCGACGAGAATGCTTTCAGCCGCGGAAATCCCAATCAAACGAAGCCCCTTTTCTTGATCCATCCGCGGGCTCACCGCGATTTTTATTTCTTGTCCATCCCTCAAGATTTTGAGCAAGACACTTTCATGATAAGACAAGGCTGTGGCGTTGATAATATCCTTCCAACTGGAAACCGCTTTACCGTCTACTTCCAAAATCCGATCGCCCAATTGAAGTCCCGCATCTTGGGACGGAGATTTCTCCAAAATACTCCCGATCATATTGGATTTTTCATCCACCACCGTGGGCTTTCCAATCACAAAAATCACACAATAGATTAAAAAACCAAAAAGGAGATTCATGGCAGGTCCCGCCAAGCACGTTAAAATACGCCGCCCAGGTGAGACAGCGTAAAATCCACCCTCTGGAACCTCCTGGCTTTGCCCTTCCAATTCATCCCCCACAAATTTGACAAACCCGCCAAAGAAAAGCCACGAAATACAATACTCCGTCTCTCCCCTCTTCCAAGAATAAATCTTGGGGCCAAATCCAATGGAGAATTTCAACACCCGAATTCCACACCCTCTTGCCACCAAAAAATGTCCCAACTCATGAACAAAGACAACCACCCCCAAGGCAAAAAGAGGAATGAATCCATTAAAAAATATTTTCCCGATCAAGCCTTCCATGCCAAAGCCTCCTCTCTCGCCCAACGATCTGATTCCAAAATTTCCAAAAGGGTCATCCCCGATCCATTGTCTTGATGTTTCTCTAAAACGGCTTCTACCAAATGGGCAATTTGCAAAAATTTAATTTTTCCCTGCAGAAATTTCGATACGGCCACTTCATTGGCTGCGTTTAAAACAGCTGGATAAGTTCCCCCTTTTTGAAGGGCCGCCCTCGCCAGACGAAGCGCTGGAAATTTTTCCGGATCCGGATCCTTAAAAGTCAATGTTCCCACTTGAGCCAAATTCAAACGGGGAGAGGAACCATTCAGGCGTGTGGGATAACACAACGCATATTGAATAGGCAACTTCATGTCCGGAACACCCAATTGGGCCAGCACAGAACCATCCACAAATTCAACCATGGAATGAACAATGCTTTGGGGATGAATCAAAATCTGAATTTGATTCTCCGGCAATCCAAAAAGCCAGTAGGCCTCAATCAGCTCCAAGCCCTTGTTCATCATGGTTGCGGAGTCCACTGTGATCTTAGGCCCCATTTTCCAATTCGGGTGTTGCAAGGCCTCCTCCACTGTCACTTTTTCGAGCTCACTCGTTTCTTTATGAAGAAAGGGCCCGCCCGAAGCCGTCAAAATAATTTTTGCCACCTCCTGTTTTGTTCCGCCTTCAATACATTGAAAAATGGCGCTGTGCTCGCTGTCCACCGGAATCATTTCCGAACCCCGTTTCCCCACCTCACTCACAAACAATTCCCCAGCCATCACCAAAACTTCTTTATTGGCCAAGAGCACCCTTTTCTTCACGTGCACAGCTTCAAGCGTTGGAATGAGACCCGCCGCACCCACCATGGCCGAAAGGACCATCTGTGTTTCGTCGTGACAGGCCACCGACTTCATCCCCTCAGGGCCAGCCATCACCTCAACGCTATTCCTACCGGATTTCGCCAAATCATGCAGGCGGTCCTTTAAAACACGCGCCTTTTCTACATCCTCAACCGCCACCACCTGAGGTTTAAACGTGCGCACCTGCTCTTCTAAAAGATCAATGTTCGACTTTGCAGCAAGCCCCACCACTTTAAAGTGATCCGGAAAATGATGAATCACCTCCAGCGTATTTTTTCCAATGGACCCTGTAGAGCCCAAAATGGAAACGCCTTTGACACCATTTAAATCTTCTTGTTTTGTCATAGTTAACTCCGAAAACAGTCCATAGTCCATAGTCGATAGTCCACAGTTTTAAAGGAGTTCGTTTATTTCTATGGACTATGGACCGTCGACTATGGACTAAATCATATCACCATCCAAAAATACATGATCGGGCCCGTGACAAGCAAACTATCCATCAAGTCTAACACACCTCCCATTCCTGGCAAGAGACTTCCCGAATCTTTTCTCCCGGCATCTCTCTTCAAGGCTGACTCCATCACATCTCCGACCTGAGAAAAAAATCCCAAGAGAGTTCCTAAGCACAAAACATCTTTCCACTCGAGAGGATAAAAAAAATGTCGCGCAAAAAAATAAAGAAGTGAAGCGATCAAAATGGCCCCTAAAACCCCTGCTAAAGCTCCCTCTAATGTCTTCTTTGGACTGATTTGAGGGACCCACTTCCTCTTTCCTATCCAAGATCCGACGAGATATGCAAAAATATCCGTGGCCTTCGTCACCAAAATGAGAAAAAGCAAAAGCCAAGCCCCGTTTCCTTGAGGGAAATAGCGGATTTTGACCAGAAAACTCGACAACCCAGAAACATAAAAAATGCCCAGCAGCGTGGTTGAAATACAAGCAATCACCGCGACACGTCCAAAGCGAGATAAGACAACCCCAAAGGTTCCCAAGATGATTAAAAAAGAAGTGAGGCCTTCCAAATGGAACTGGCTGTCCAGACGAGGAGCCAAGGCGCAAAGAAATTGGACAGAAAACAAAACAACCCCAGCAAAAATTCCAAAGAAAAGAAGAGGATGCAAAACCTTCTCATCCATCATCCGGTAAAACTCCCACTCTCCCAAAACAACCAAAATAAGACCGATCACAAGAAAAAGAGGCCAAGGGGCAAAGAAAACAATCCCCAGCATGGCTAAGATTAAAAAACAGGATGTGAAAAAACGTTGAGAGAACATATAAAAAATAGTTTTGAGTTTTTGGTTTTGAGTTTTTAGTTTTTAGTTTTTAGTTTTTAGTTTTTAGTTTTTAGTTTTTCACTCAAAACTAAGAACTCAAAACTTATAACTGTCTTTCAAACTACTTCTCCAAACCTCCTCTGTCTCCTTGAAAAATCCTCAATCGCCTTCCAGAGTTCATCCCTTTTGAAATCTGGCCATAGCGTTTCCGTCACCCATATCTCTGCATAGGAAATCTGCCAGAGAAGGAAATTTGAAATTCTCAGTTCGCCGCTGGTTCGGACCAAGAGATCCGGATCAGGAATACCTTGGGTGTATAAATAATTTGAAAAAGAAGTTTCGTCAATGGCCGAAGATTGCAATTTTTCTGATTTGATATCATCGGCCACACGGCGAACCGCATCTACAATTTCAGATCTTCCGCCATAACTCAACGCCAAAACCAGAGAGAGGCCCGAATTATTTTTCGTCTTTTCAATCGAGGAGGCAAGTTCCTTACGAACATCCGCAGGCAATTGGTCCAGCCGCCCAATCGCCATCAGACGCACGCGATTTTTCATCAACTCATTCAATTCCATTTTCAGAAAAGTTTTTAAGAGAAACATGAGGCCTTTCACCTCATCCCCAGGCCTTTTCCAATTCTCAGCGGAAAAAGAATAAAGTGTGAGAAATTTAACACCCCACTGCCCGCAAGCCCTCACCACATCTCGCACGGCCTGAATCCCCGAGCGATGCCCCTCAAGACGAGGCCACCCCTTCGCCCTGGCCCAGCGCCCATTGCCATCCATGATAATTGCTATGTGCTCAGGAATTTTAATTGGATCGTTCATATATAAAAACAGTCGTGGGTCGTGAGGGGTGAGTCGTGAGCAAGAGTGAAACAGTCGTAAATGGGTAGTCGTGAGTTTTGAAGATATTATTTTTTTACTCACCACTCACGACTCACCACTCACAACTGCTTTTAAGAAACTCACCACTCACGACAGACGACTCACGACTATTTATAAAAATATCGTCTGATCTCGATCGGCTCCGACTGAGACAATCTTGACGGGGGTTTCCAGAAGCTGAGAAATCCTTTCGATATAACGGCGGGTCGCTAAGGGCAAATCCTGATAACGCCTCACGTGATGAATTTCCTCACTCCATCCATCCATTTCCTCATAAATGGGTTCACAGGCCCTCAACACACTGATATCATGCGGAAAAAAAGAATACGTCTTTTTCCCATTCCGATATCCCACACAAATCTTGAGTTTTTCGACTCCTCCCAAAATATCCAGTTTGGTCACCGCCAGGGCATTCATCCCATTGACAAGAACAGAATAGCGAGCGAGGCAGGCATCGAACCATCCGCAGCGGCGCGGTCGGCCCGTGGTCGCCCCATACTCCTTCCCCAAAGAGCGAATCTTCTCCTGCATATCATCCTTAAATTCTGTCGGAAAGGGCCCTTCTCCCACACGTGTGGTATAAGCCTTCACAACCCCCATTACTTGATCGAAGACCCGGGGACTTAACCCCGATCCGAGGCTTGCTCCCGCTGAAACAGGATGGGAACTGGTAACATAAGGGTAAGTTCCAAAATCTACATCCAAAAGCGTTCCTTGCGCTCCTTCAAAGAGGATCGTCTTTTTCCCTTTCACAGCCTGATTTAAAAGCTCAATCGTATCACAGGAAAATTTCTTAAGGTTGCGTCCATACTCGATATATTGATGAAAAATTTCTTCAAAATTCACGGGAGGAGCATGAAAAACCTTTTCAAAAACTTCATTTTCGAACTCGATGTTCTCTTTCAATTTTCGATAAAACCGCCCTTCATCGTAGAGATCCACGAGACGAATCCCTGTGCGAGAGGCCTTATCCGCATAGGCAGGACCAATCCCCTTTTTCGTCGTCCCAATCGCGTCTCGTCCGCGCCTCTTCTCCTTCAAAACGTCCAGAGCTTGATGATAAGGAAAAATAAGATGCACGCCTTCGCTCACAAAAAGGCGCTTCTCATCCACATGCACTCCCTTCGATTCTAAATAGGCAATCTCTTCAAGAAGCGCCGCGGGATTGACCACCACCCCATGCCCAATCACGCATTTTGTTCCAGTATGCAAAATCCCAGAAGGAATCAAATGCAAAATAAATTGAGTCCCATTCACCTCAACCGTATGTCCGGCATTATTCCCTCCCTGGTAACGGACCACGTAATCTGACTTCTGGGCCAGAATATCAATGATCTTGCCCTTTCCTTCATCACCAAATTGTGCGCCGATTAGAACTGTATTCATAAAAAACCGTCGTTCGTCGTTCGTTGTTCGTATCTCGTCGTTCGCATTCCGTCGTTCGTATTCCGTTTTAACGAACGACGAGATACGAGCGACGAATAACTGTTTTTAAAGAACGACCATCTTTACATCTAAAACATTCTTAACTTTGGACAACTCGGCCAATAAAGGATCCGCAATCGGGCTGTCCACATTCATCACCGTCACTGCCCGTCCGCCCGCCACATTGCGTCCGACAGTCATCCCTGCGATATTAATATTGTTCTTGCCCAAAAGCGCAGAAACCCCTGCGACCAAACCGGGCTTATCTTCATTGGATAAAACGAGCAAATAACCTGAGGGAACGGCATCCACATGGTAACCATTCATGCGAACCACACGGGCATCTTTTTTCATACCAAAAAGCGTTCCCTCGACAGAATACGCTTGTGGCCCTTCCTTTCCGTTGGTCTGGGTTTCAACTTCAATGAGATCCGCAAAATCTTGGGCGACAGAACTCTTGGACTCCAGAACTTCAATGCCTCGATTTTTCGCCAAGAAAGGCGCGTTCACAAAATTCACAGACTCCTGCATGGCCCGGCCTAAAATTCCCTTGAGAACACTGAGCGTAATCGGTTTGACATCCAAATCAGCCACTTGCCCCGCATATCGAATGGAAACCTTCTTCATCGGGGCAGACACCAGTTGTCCCAAAAGAAGTCCCAACTTCTGTCCCAAATCTAAATAAGGCCCCAATTGTTTCATCACCTCAGGATCCAAAGTGGGTGCGTTTACAGAATTGATGATGACGCCTTTCTTTAAAGCGTGAATCACCTGATGCGCCACCTCAAGTGCCACATTCACCTGGGCCTCTTCTGTCGCCGCCCCCAAATGAGGTGTCGCAATCACACGGTCCAATTCCAAAAGCTTGCAATCCTTGGGAGGTTCTTCCTCGAAAACATCCAAGGCTGCCCCCGCTACCTTTCCAGACTTGATAAATTCACACAAGGCGGCTTCATCCACCACGCCCCCTCTGGCACAATTAATGACTCTCACCCCTTTTTTCATTTTTTCAAAAGCGGCGGTACTAACTAATTTTTCTGTCTCCCGCGTGAGAGGGACATGAACCGTAATATAATCGGCCCGGCGGTAAAGCGTATCTAAATCCACCGCCTCGATATCGTACTTGGCTATTTTTTCCGTAGAAATAAAAGGGTCATAAGCAATCACCTTCATGTTAAAGGCCAACGCCCTCTTAGAAACTTCTAAACCAATTCGACCCAATCCAACAACCCCCAATGTTTTTCCACACAGTTCAACCCCTGTAAATTTCTTCCGATCCCATTCTCCCTTTTTCACAGACACGTTGGCTTGAGGAATGTTTCTGGAAAGGGCCATCATCATGGAAAAGGTATGCTCACAAGTTGAAATGGTATTCCCGCCCGGCGTATTCATCACCACAATGCCACGCTTTGTCGCAGCCTCCACATCCACATTGTCCACCCCCACACCCGCTCGGGCAATCACCTTTAGACGAGTGCCTTCCTGAATAATTTTTGCGCTCACGTCCGTCTGACTTCGGACAATGATCGCATCATAATCCTTGATGATCTTGCAAATCTCTTCCTCAGGAAGTCCCACTTTCACATCCACCTGAAAGTCAGATTCGGCTTTTAAAATATCCAGGCCTTTTGAAGACAAAGAATCTGAGATTAGAATTTTCATTTATGAATCCCCCTCTAACCCGCATTTCTCATCACATTTCTGCTGCGAGCGTCAAGTCTGCCTCGTCTGCGTCGTCAGACTCGGTCGGCCACGCTCAACATACTGCAAAGTATGCCTCGCATGGCCTCGGTCGTCTTCCTCGCATCCAAGGCAGACTTGACGCTCTCGCGACGAAATCTGATGAGAAATGCGGGCTAAACCAAAAAATCCGAAGCACGAAATCCTAAATTCGAAACAAATCCAAAAACCCAAATCCGAAATTCTAAACTTTCCGATAATTTAAATATTTGAATTTCGAATTTGTTTCGGATTTCGAATTTCGTACTTCAAATTTAGTTTTTAATGAGTCGTCTCGAAGGTCTGAAGTGCAGCCTGAAGCGCCTTCCCGGGTTCACAAGAAAAACCCAAATCGTTCAAAGCCCCTTCCACACTGGACAAGGCCGTCAAGACATCAAAGGTATTACAATACCCCAAATGGGCAATTCTAAAAATCTTACCCTTGAGCGACCCCTGTCCTCCTGCCACTGTCACGCCATAGCCTTCTCGCAGCCTCTTGACGAAGAGAGAACCATCTATCCCTTGAGGAATTTTTACAGCCGTCACGGCATTGGAGGAAACATCCGGGGCATAAAGTTCTAGCCCTAAAGCTCGCACGCCCTCGCGAGTTCTCCTTGCCAAATCGGCATGACGAGCCACTACTTTATCAATCCCCTCTTCCCGAATCATTTTCAAAGTCTCTCTCAAGGCCATTAAGAGAGAAACAGGAGGCGTGAAAGGACTTTCAGAGGCCTCTAAGGCTTTGCGGGCTAATTGAAAACTAAAATAAAAAACCTTTCTGGGATTGGCTTCGACTGTTTTCCAAGCCTTTGGGCTGAGAGAGGCAAAAGCCAAACCGGGCGGCACCATCAAGGCCTTTTGAGACGCCCCGATGGCAATATCCACCTGCCATGCGTCCGTTCTTAATTGATCCGCAGCCAATCCACTGATCGCATCCACCACCAAAATTGCATTCGTCTCTGCCACCACACGGCCCAAGGCTTCAATGTCATGAACCACCCCCGTGGATGTCTCACACAAGGTGGCATAGACAGCCTTAATCTTATGACCCGGTTGAGCCAATCTTTGCTGCACGGCTTGGGCATTCACTGCCGTCCCCCATTTCACAGGGACTTCTACAATTTCAATTCCGTAGGCCTTACAAAGATCCAGAAATCTTTCACCAAATTTTCCACCATTGATAACCAGAGCTTGATCCCCTGGCCCCAAGACATTGACAATCGAAGCCTCCATCGCACCCGTCCCGCTGGATCCAAAAATAAGAACCTGGTTTGACGTTTGAAAAACCTCTTTTAAACTCTCAGAAATCTCCTTAAAGATTTCTCTAAATTTACCGGTGCGATGATGCAAAATGGGCCTTGCCATCGCCTCCAAGGCCTGAGGTGGAACCGGTGTCGGCCCCGGGGCAAAAAGATACTCCTTTTTCATAAATAACCTTTCGATAAAAAGAGCGTTTAGCGTATAGCGTTCAGAGTACAGAAAAACAAATCAATTCCTTATAAAACTGTCCGCTGTACGCTGAACGCTCGTTAAGCAATTCTCTTGTTCAATTCATCGCGGAGGATAAGTGTAGGAGGCCCTTTTTTCAAAATAACATCTTCGGTGACCAAACATTCCGCGATGTCCTGTCTGGAAGGAATTTCAAACATCATCTCCAACATAATGTCTTCCAAAATGGCCCGCAGCGCACGAGCCCCCGTCCCCTTTTGAATCGCAACCCTTGCCAAAGCCCTCAACGCCCCATCCGTAAATCTCAAATCCACTCCCTCTAATTTAAAAAGTTTCTGATACTGCTTGACCAAGGCATTTCTAGGTTCCGTCAAAATCCGAATCAACTCCACCTCACTCAAACCTTCCAACACACCCACCACGGGTAGGCGCCCCACAAATTCTGGAATAATGCCATACTTAATCAAATCCTCCGGCTCCACCATGGAAAGAATATGGTGACGGCGTCTTTCTTCCGAAGATTTAATCTGGGCACCAAAGCCAATCACTTTATTCCCCAGCCTTTTCAAAATAATTTTTTCTAAATCCACAAAGGCCCCACCGCAAATAAATAAAATGTGGTCCGTATTGATCTGAATGTATTCTTGGTGTGGGTGTTTGCGACCCCCTTGAGGCGGAACGTTGGCCACCGTCCCTTCCAAAATCTTGAGAAGCGCCTGCTGAACCCCCTCCCCGCTGACGTCTCGGGTAATCGAAACATTTTCCGTCGTTCGGCGAATCTTATCAATTTCATCAATGTAAACAATGCCCGTCTCGGCCCTCCCTACGTCAAACTGGGAGGTCATGAGAAGTTTCAATAAAATATTTTCCACATCTTCACCCACATAACCCGCCTCTGTCAGGGTCGTGGCATCCGCCATGCAAAAGGGAACGTCTAAAATTTTAGCCAGCGTTCGAGCCATCAGGGTTTTCCCGCTCCCCGTAGGTCCTATCAGCAAAATATTGCTCTTCTCTAATTCCACATCATCGGCCATTTTTACATGATTGCTATTGATTCTCTTATAATGATTGTGAACAGCCACCGACAAAGCCTTCTTGGCCCGCTCTTGACCTATAATATATTCATCCAATTTCGTCTTGATAAAAAGAGGACCCGGCACCTTCATTTCCGAATGCTCTCTTTTACGGGCAAAGGTGTTGTCACGGCCCAAAATATCTTCACAGCGTTTCACACACTCATCACATATATAAACGCCGGGGCCCATGATCAGCTTTCGCACCTCTTCCTGACCCTTGCCGCAAAACGAGCATTCCGAAAGATCACCACCTGGTTTTTTCATGATTTAGAATCTTCCTTGATTCCTTTATGATCCTTGTGATCTAACGAGGTCAGCAAAACCTTATCCACAAGCCCATAGGCCTTTGCCTCTTCGGCCGACATAAAAAAATCCCGATCCGAATCCTGAACAATTTTTTCCAGAGACTGACCTGTATGGGTGGAAAGGATTTGATTTAAATCATCTTTCAACCTTAAGATTTCTTTTGCCTGAATGTGAATATCGCTCGCAGCCCCCTGCACCCCTCCCCAAGGCTGATGAATCATGATCCGTGCATGGGGAAGCGCATAGCGCTTGCCCTTGGTTCCGGCAGTCAAAAGGACTGCCCCCATGCTGGCCGCCTGCCCCACACAATACGTCGTCACGGGACATTTGACAAATCTCATCGTGTCATAAATCGCAAGACCTGCCGTCACAGATCCGCCCGGGCTATTGATGTAAAGATTGATATCTTTATCCGGATCCTCCGTCTGCAAAAAAAGCATTTGGGCCACCACCACATTGGACACATTATCATCAATCGGTGTCCCAATAAAAACAATTCGATCCTTCAAAAGCCTCGAATAAATATCATAAGCCCTCTCCACACGCCCAGACTGTTCAACCACCATCGGAATCAGCGTCATTGAGCCTCCAATTTTTTAAATACCCGTCAGGATAAATTCGAAATTCGAATATCGAAATTCGAAACAAATTCAAAAAACCAAATTGAAAACTCTAAACGTTTTGACTTTTTAGATATTTGAATTTTGAATTTGTTTCGTGCTTCGAATTTCGTATTTCGTATTTGTCTCTCCTCACGTTTCTTTTATTATAGCATGTTGAAGAATGAAATCTATCACCTTGTCCTGCATCAACCTCGAGCGAATCCACTCTAGGCGATGTTCTCGTTCAAGACCCGCTCTCAACTCCTCAGGGCTTTTGCCCATCCCCTTTGCGACCCGTGCAATTTCTTGACTCAACTCCTCTTGGGTGATGATGAGATTTTCGTCTTGACTGATCTTATGCAAAAGATAGGCCGCCCGAACTCTTCGCATAGCCTCCACCTCGACATCCTTTTGAAGCTCTGGCTTCTCTAAACTTTTTGCATCTATCAACCCGCGCTTCGCTTGATCAACCATTTCAGAATAGAGATTCTGCATCTCTGGATGGACTTGCGAAATAGGTACATCAAACTGAGCAGCCTCTGAAAGATCCCTCATCACCTTATTTCTCAGTGCTTCTCGAGCCGTCTTCTCTTTATAAGCACGAATGTCCTGGCGAACTTTCTCTCTTAAGGCCTCCAACGTCTCCATCTGAAATTCTTTAAAAAAATCCTCATCTAACTCCGGAATCTTTTTCTCTTTAATCTCATTCAGGCAAACCGTTAAGTCAAGCCGTGGATGATCTTTTCCAGCCTCTAAAGTCACCTGACGTGTCTGACCTACTTGCATCCCCACCAATCGATCACTCAAAGAATTTTTTTCCCTCTCGTGAATGGAAATCAAAACATTTTTCCTCTCATCCTTTTTTCCTTTTGAATCTAGAGAGGTGTAATCCACCAACGCATAATCCTCATGATTCAAAGCCCTCCCAGACACAGGCTGGAAAACGGCATGATGTGCACGAAGTTCATTCATCATCTTTTCAATTTCATCTTCGGCCACCGTCACAGCCTGTCTCTCTAATTTAAGCCCTTTATATTTTGGTAACTCCACAAGGGGCGAAACATCCACAATGGCCTCAAAATGAATCCCCTTCTCCAAGTCGTATTCGATTTTGTCCACCACAGGATCTGCCACCGCCTGAATTTTTTCTGACTGCACGGCCTCGCGGCAAGCCTTGGGAAGCAACTCCTTCAAAACCTCGGATTTAATTTCACCCGCAAAATGGGACTCGACCATTTTCATGGGGGCTTTCCCCTGACGAAATCCAGGAATGCGAGAACGCTCCTGAAATTGAAGAGCTATTTTTTGATGCGCCTCCTTCACAGCATTCGAAGGCAGGGCAATTTTTAAAAACTTCTGACATGGCTTTTGGTCTTGAACTTCTATTTTCATTGCTACGACATCCCGTTTTAAAAATTAACTCCCCCAACCCAGCAAGGGAGGCCGCATTGCCAGTGGCAATGCAAAGCCGACCGCGGTAGTAGATGTTTTTTTACATTTCAGGCTGTCCGAAAACCAAACAATTCCCCTCCCTCGAAGGGAGGAAACTTTTCGGATAGCCTGAGCTGCCCTCCCCTTTAGTTTAATTTCAATAACCCTTTTGGGGGTCATCGTGTACAATGAAAGCCCCGCCCGCCTCTACCTCACCTCGCCTCCCTTATTTTGTAGTCGCCCCATTTATGGGGCTGCCCGATGAATCGGGCGACTACACAAGCTTGAACGAGAGAAAGGAATCCATCATCCACTTTCATAACAAAGGGGAGACGGAGGGGTTATTAAATGCTCTTAAAGCCTGTGACCTTCCCTTACTTCCAATTTGGAGCGGCGGATGGGACTTGGCGCCTACGGGACTCGGCCTTGAGGCCTCGCCCTCCGGTCGGCCACCCGGCCCTCTCAAGGAATAGCTAATCTGCCACCGGCAGATTAGCTAATATTTTGTCGGGCCTCCCTTCAAGTCCTTGCATGCCCACTCAAAGTAAGCGAGCTCCCTCCACATAAGCCTTACTTCCAATTTGGAGCGGCGGATGGGACTTGAACCCACGACATCCTGCTTGGCAAGCAGGCATTCTACCACTGAATTACCGCCGCGTATCAATTTCGGATTTTAGATTGCGGATTTTGGATTTAGGGATCCAAAAAATCTAAAATCCGCAATCTAAAATCCGAAATAACTTTGCGCCATGTAGGGATCGAACCTACGACCCACTGATTAAGAGTCAGTTGCTCTACCAACTGAGCTAATGGCGCTTGTCATTGCCTATGTCAAAGTAAACGGGAAATCACGTTTGAGCAAGGTGAAGATGATATCAAGCCCGTATTAAAAAGGGTAGTTGAAATTTTAGTCCTAATTCTTTTATGATGGTTAGACATGATGCCGCGGTGGCGGAATTGGCAGACGCGTAGGATTTAGGATCCTATACCGCAAGGTGTGGGGGTTCAAGTCCCTCCCGCGGCAATTTCGAAGCCAGGCTTAAAGATTGCGAAAGACTATTTTTCTTTAAGGTGCTTTCACATAAGAGAAGGACTTGAAAGGAGGCCCGCATCCATTAGCAAGTATGCCGGTGGTAGATTTGCAAGTATAGCGGTAAACGGATCGGATGAATCTGACCCGTATCCTATTGTAAGGGTTACACCCCAAAATGCTCATTTGTGTTTTCGGCGATTTTGCTCCTCACCGTACGGGTGATATACGGTAAAATCTTGTTAAGCCGCCAAGTTAAATTCTACTGTATCGTATTCCACCACTGGCATTTTCACTGTTCTACCCGACACCTTTGACGTTTTCACTTTAAGGGCACCTGCCTCTTCAAGGAAGAGAATTACTTTGTTCAGATTCGATACGTCCATTCCGGTAATTTTTGCCAACTCATATACGGATTTCGGTTTGAAGACTAAAACATATTTTAAAATAGGCAAGTTCAGAACAAAACGGTCAAAATCTTTCTTATTGTCAAAGCTGATTTCAAAATGATGAGTTTTGAATTTAGCTTTTTTTGCATTGCCAAGTGCCTTTTTGAAATCATCGAGGATTTCATCTGATGTCTTAAAAGATACGATTAGATGTTTCATAATTTTACTCCCAAATGTTCTAAAACTAAGGATTTGAAATCTTGAATCAGTTTTTCCTCATCGAAATATTCATAAGAAATTTCTCTACTATCTAAATGAACATGGGGTCCCTTGGGATGGTGATTATCCATTAAAACCCGCTTGCCACTTTTTGTGTCCGTAAGGATCAAGCCGTATTTAACTCCATCTTTGTATTGAGTTGATTTGCCAACCTGATAAATCTCCATTTCAAGAACATACCGACCCTGGAGACGAGCCTTATGCCAATAAACCAAGGTGGCTTTCATATTGGTTTAATAATACCTATATTAATGGACAATGTCAAACATTAATTTGGACCGATTTAGAAAATCTAAATTGGGGAAGGTATTATTTTAACAACTGTCTTTCTCACTCCCAATTATTCACATCATCCCCATCCCCATTTTCGTTCACCCCATTGGGGCCTTGAGAATATAAATCATAGGTGTTCAAATTATTCACAGGAGGATATGCATAGTGATAAGCACTTTCCCAAGGGTCTAAAATTTCCTTCAAATCGTCATCCAAAGAACCCTCTCCATCAAAATCGCAAGCTGTTAAAACAGTCAGGCCAAGCTCCGCGCCCTGAAATTTCATATAAGGCCCTGCACTCCGAGAAGCATTGACCCCTTTTACAAACGTGGCCCCCAAATAATAATAAAGGCATTCTGCACTGGATCGAGGGATACCCAAAATCTCATCGCTTGGGGGATACGCTCCAAAATCATCTTCATACATTCTTAATGCAGCCCCGATAGAATCCATCATCAAATGAGCCCTAGAAAGATGCACCTTTTGCCGAGCCTTTAAAACCGCATTCAAAAGAAAGGCCATCACCACCCCCATGATAGACATCACAATCAAAACCTCTACGAGGGTATAAGCCTTCTTCATCTTTTCCGACTCCAATTGTTGATATTGTCATCATTCTCATCGCTGGGATCAGACGCACCATAAATATTTTCATCCAATTTCCAATTGGCATTGATCAAACGATCGGGTCCCGCCGAAGCCATATCCACAAAATCCGGATGATTGAGACCCGGCTCGGCATAGTAATAAGGAATATTCCAGGGATCATAAAAAATATTCGATATCACACGCTTGCCAGGGAAAGCCATAAATTCCAAGAGTTGAGAAACCGGAACCAATTCTGTGAAACCGGAGGCCGCATAGGAATTGGGATATTCTCCATACTTTGCCTGATAACCTTCTAAAGCCAATTCTAATTTTGCAAGATCCGTTTGGGCCTCATGAATTCTCATCTTTTCAAAAGCCGTTTTTCCAACCGGAAGGAGAATGCCTAAAATGACAGCGATAATCATCACGACCACCAACAACTCGATCACTGTAAAAGCGTTCTTGTGAAAACGACGGCTCTCGTCCATATATAAGAAGATCTCCGTATAGCCCTTCTTATATTTTAGCTGAAAAATGTTCTGGGGGTGAAAAAAAGGTGAGTTAACAACTTGGTTTACTTAACATTCACCAACTTAGAGGAACCCACGAAAAGGGTCAGTTCACCTAAGTCCAGCGTTTTGAAGGAATTAAAATCAGAATAGGATGCAATCACATATCCCGCAATGTCCTTCACGCTCACATCTTCAAGACTTGCAAGTTTTAAAAAACCTCTTAAACGCTCATCTTGGCCGCTAGCCCCTTCTAAAAGCTCCTCAGCAGTCTTTTCTTGATCATCGAGTGACAAGGCCTGAAACTTGCGAATTTGTTCATCAATATGAAATATAGTCTGAATAAAGGCCTGAAATCTCCCAACTTCTTTATTACCAACAGGTTGAGAAACTACAGAGAGAAAAGAACTCAGACTGTTTTCATCCACGTTAGAAGCTTGGGCTTCACAGCAAAACTGAAATCCAATCAAACTCACGATTAACCACAAATACCTTAAACCTTTGAGTACTTTTGTGCTCATCCTCGTTCAATCTCCTTTGCATATATAGACCCCTCTGGACTCGAAAAGATTAAATAAAAAATGAAAAATTTTAACTCATTCTATTAGAATGAGTTATGTATAAAAAATTTGGCATATGCACTTGATTCCCCTTAGATAGCAAGCGCCATGGCAAGAAGTTGTAGTCGCCCCATTCATGGGGCTGTGCCCCTTGCATGGGTTTGCCCGATGAATCGGGCGACTACAAAGGAGAATCAAGTGCATATGCCTATAAAAAATGAACGTCATCTGGAGAAAAAGCTCTGATGAAAATCAAGAGAAGAAGATCTAATCCTTAAACACTCACGCACTTAGAAATACGCCTTTAACCCCCAACGAACAATGTGATCTTGCAAATCCTCGCTTGGGAAATCCGTATCACGCTCCTGAAAGCTATACCCTGCCTCAACACTCAGCCAACTGAAAATAATTCTCCTCACATCCAGCGACGCATTGTAAAGCTCCGTGTCCTGATCCTCTGTGATGGAAGAGAGCAAAACATTGCTTTTATCAAAAGATTGGAGTTCATAACTCCCCTTCAAAATCAGAACCGTTTTCTTCGTCAAATAATGCTGAAACACAAGAGAGAAACGGGTGGAGTTGTATTGCGTAAATTCAGAGCGTGAAGAATCCTGAAGTGACGAGCTGGCTGTAAAAATAAAAGTAGTATAGCGCGAAAAAGTAGAGGTAAGGCCCCCTACAATATCCAGATGATTGTCATCTGGAGAAGGGAGCGAACAGTTACATTCATCAAAGTCTTTCTCATCATAAGTGAATTTCAAATCGGCATTGAAAAGGTTGGGAAATTTTTTCTTAAAGCCCCCCGAATATAAATTGCTGAAAGAATCCTTCTCCTCAACTTCTGGAAAATTCATCTCCCTCAGGGCATATCCGCCGGTGAGAAAAAGGGTTGGGTTTATTTCAAATTCAAGATTTGAGATAAATCCATGAGCCTCTCGATCCACAGGATCATCCAAATCTTTATCATCCACATCAATCTGATCATACTGATAAGAGAACTCTGAGACCCACCTCTGGGCAAGTTGCATTTTAACTTGGGGTTGAACGGAGATGATGTCATAGCCCAGCTGCAAAATCCGATCCCCAAAAAAAGTGGCAACTTTGCTTTCCTCCGTCACATCCCAACTGGCACGGCTCCCCACCGCAAAACGGGCATTGGGAGTCAAAAAGGCCAATCCTGAAAGGCTGTTAGATTGAACAATTTCATCTGAAGACGCATAATAGGCGTAGCGGCCAATCCACTCTGATTCGATATAACCTAGATCCCCTCCAAAATGAAGATTGACATCGGGATTTAGCAGCGTCACAAAATCATTTTCTTCTTCATCTTCATCCAGAAAAATATTGCTGTCCCAATATTCGGAAACTCCCAGGACGGTACTGAAATGATCCTTGTAAAATTTTTTAAGACTCATGGGAGCCCGGGAAGGCTTTTCTTTTTTCTCTCCCGGAACAGGTTTCTCCTCAGGCTCTCCAACCGATTCTTGCTCCAAATCTTCAGAACTCCCAGAAAGAGTTTCGCTGGGTAAATCCTGCCTTTTTAAATCGGTGGCTCGAGAAGATGTGATGGAAAGTAAAAGAAAGGAGAGCAAAATCGCAAAAGTTTTCTCCCCCCGCATGAATCCCCCCTTTTTTGAAGTCAGAAGGATAATATCAATTTCAATGATCCTTCGAGATCATCGTGTGTGATGAAAGTTCTCCCCATCATGCTTTTTCTGTAGTCGCCCGATTCATCGGGCAGCCCCATAAATGGGGCGACTACAGAATGAGCTTCACTTTCATAGCAAGATAATATCAAAAATTACTTTTCTTGAGAAAGAATAAATTTAAAACTTATCCTTTATTCTTAGGCGAGGGAAGTGACGGACCTGAACCTGAAGGACCCCCCGAACCACTTCCAGCATTGCTCCCTATGCCTGAAGAAGAGGAGGAGGAATCAGAGGAAGATAACGGCCCAGAAGATGATGAGGAACCTTCCCCTATGTTCGAACCCAAACCAGAAGAGCCCCTAGAGGAGGAGGATCCCCCACTTCCAGAACCACCACTGGACGAGCTGATAGATTCTCCTAAATCACGAATGGCAGAGGTGAGACTTCCCTCTGAACTATTTGAGGCAATACCTTCCAAACGGCTTCGAATGACGCCCGGTTCAAAACTGCCTAACACAGTCCCGCTTCCCTTGAAATTTTCAACCACACCCAATGTTGAAAAAGTCGAAACATACTGAATGCTGAAATTCTCTCCATCAAAAAGAAGGAGGGCCTGAACCTTGGGGACAGCGACAAGATCCCCGGCTACAGAACTAAAATCGCCTGTAAGGGGCATCAAATTAGGATTGGTAAGATTTAAGACAGCTTGCTTCACAATGTCCTTAAAATCATCTTTTAATATTTGAGCTTCCTGTCGAGAAAGATAAACATACGACCCTAAATCACGAATCGCAGCTCTCAAATGGATGGCGGGAAGAATCTTTGCAATCTCTGGGTTAGCCTTCAAACTATCTTTAAAACTTCCCACGGACTCCTCCCTGGCCCAGGCCCCTGAATAAATCATGAACCCACTCAAGATCACTGATAGCATTTTTAAGGTTGCTTTCATAATTTTGATCCCTTCTTGTCCTCGTCCTCTTTATTTTCCAAATCTGAGCGAGGTCAGAAATTCCTGAATATGCACATGCCCACTCACCCGGTGTTCTCCCCGCTTCACTCGATAATGAAAACCAAACGGACATTGGGGAATCTCCCCGGCGAAGAATCTTGGATCTCGAAAAAGCTCGTCTAAAGTCTCCCAGCGCCCATCCTTTTCATATTGATCTTGCCAGGCCTCATGGATGACCCTGATCACCTTGTGACAAAAACCAACCCCTGTTTTATAAACTTCTTTTTCCTGCCCGGAAAGTTTGGACATGATGACAATGTAATCTTCTTCTGTCAAACCCGCACGAGCTTGCCAACCTTTCAAAGGACTGATTCCAAAAAGCTCTAAGGTATTAATGTAATCCTTCGTCAACGGGGCAGGTGGCAAATAACTCTGAAGGTTTAAAACATTGATCAATTGAACAGCAAATTCTCCCTGACTGATCCCATAGCCTGATTCTTCAGATGAAGCAGGAAGAACAGCCACTAGAAAAAAAACAAACATTAAAAGAGACCCTATGAACCCCCTCATCATTCTCCTCCTTTTTTAGAGCGTTCAGAGGACAAAAAAATATTTCTTATCATCCATACGCTGAACGCTTCATCCATCATTTTGCCCCGCCCTGCCCAGAAGACCCAGAGGCATCTGCTGGATGTTCCATCGGTTCCCTAGAGGGAGCTACCTGAACAGGCGCATTCGAATTTAAAAGCCCTTGATTCATCAAATCTTCCATGGGTAAAAACTTGGGTTCTTGCGAGAGGATAATCGGATGAACATCTTTCAACGTTAATTGATTTCCCGGAATCCTCTGGGCCAAATCACTCAATTTTTGAAAAGTCTTTTCCTCAAAACGAGGAACCTCCTGTCTGGCCTTATCTTTTAACATATTGACGTCTACTTCAGGATACAAACTTTTCAATTTTTGAAAAGTTCTCACCCATTTTTGAACAGCAACAGCCCTCTCGGTGTATTCTTCCAGTGTAGGCTCTCGGGACGCAGGCTTAGACAAAATAGACATTTGGCGAGACAACTGATTTTTGAGATCGTTAAGCCCTGAGGGAATCATACCTCTGTGGAATTTTTCAGCGGATAAAATATTTTCTCTTGCAAAAATTTGAATGCTAAAAGATCGAAGGATTTTTTCAACTCCTCCAAAGGAATTTCGATAAATTTTCCAAGCCTGCGAAAAAGGCAAAGGCACTTTTGTTTGAATCACCCATTTTTCTTCTCCTATTATTTTGGAAACTTTTCCCTTCAACGGCAGAATTCCCTCAAAAAGTGTATACGAAGGCTGACGAGAGATCAACTGCGTTCGCATCTGTGTTCCATAAGATTCATGCTGGAGCACTTTCCAATAAAGGTTGCTCTCCATCCAAAGATCGAAGAAAAACGCTTTAATAGATTCTCCACCCACTTCAAAACGATCAAACACCCGAGAAGGTAAAGGAATAAAGGCAGGCTCGATTTTTGCCCTCTTCCCCTTCTTTGCTTGGATCGGACGTTGCAAGGGGACCCCTTCTAATTCTCCTAACCGCCTTTCCTCATGCATGCCTAAAATCACGACTCTCAGATGTGAAAGAATGTCATAATAAAATTCTCGATATTCATAAATGGCCCTTTCTGGAAATTGAACGGCGTGATATTCTTCAAGAGGTCGTCTGAAAATATCTTTTCCAAAGGGAACTGTCTCCTCATAGCGAGTCACATCCTCCCGCAAAGAGCTAGAAATAGTAGGCAAGGCCTCTCGTTTGAATGAGTCAGGAAGGCTCGCCTGGCTGATGGGGGTGTTGCCCTGCGAGGTGTAATGGATCCCCGTCACATTTTCAAAGGGCTTCAATTCAAGTTCTAGTCCCAAGGTGCGTGCATTGGAATTTAAAACCCCGGCCAAGCCAAAGGCATCCCCTGTTAAGAATGAAAGGGCATGAATCCCAACGCTGCGATCAAACTCATGAATCATCTGGGCATATTTATTCGGTAACAAATCCTCAAGGTCTGTCACGGTGTGATCTAGGGTGCGAACCGTCGTCCCCGTCACATCGCCCGTCGTAATATTGAAAGGTGTGGTGGTCTCTTCAAGCGTCCAACCCAGAGGTCGGCGCTGCTGGATGTCATTCGTGATGTCTTGAATGACACTGATCTTCTGATGCGTCTTCGTGGAAGACGTCTCTACGATCTCGTCCGTCACCTCTTCAAAATGAACGAGAAGGCCGTGAACGTCCAGTGTTTGCGTAGTCACAACGGTTTGAGTCGTGGTTTTACCCGGCTCTTCCTTCACAATTACATCGGTAAATTTAAGAGGAATGTTAAAATCAAAATCCATTTCTTGAGTCGTCCTTATAATGGTTTCGATGAGGGTAATAATGCTTCCATCGTCTTGGACCTCTTTGTATTGAACCTTCTCTGTAAAATCCATTAGAACCCACGGACGATCTAGATCAAAACGATTGGCTGTGAAATTCGTCTGGGAACATCCGGGAAATCCCTCCACGCAAGTCGTCTCTTGGAAACTTTGGACGCGGTCTAGAATGTCGTATTGAAGGGTGCGGTCTTGCGTGTATTTCATCAGGCCACCATCTTGAGTGGTCAGCGTGTGATTTTCATCAAAGTGAACGTATCGGCCCAAAATATCGATATCCCCCGGGCGACTGGCATTGAATTCAAAAATATCGCGAACCCCATGAGGGGTCCGGTCGAAGGTGTATTTCGTCAATGTCTCCGAGTCGTCATACTCCATGTCGAAGGCCCGCTCGGTAAAGCGCTCCGAACTCTTCCCTTGAAAAGACTCTGGGAGACGACCCAAATCAAAATCACCTGTCCTTTAAACTCTCCTTCGGTGAAATATTGGATGTTGGAAACTTCTTCTCTTGCTATTTTGCCACTGGGCTCTGTCACTTCCTCGAAATAAGAACTGTAGTGATTGGCAAGACACTCCGGGCACTCCGTCCCCTCATAAAGCCCATGCGCCTGAAAATGTGTCAGGGTCTTGACGTCCTCTCCCTGTGACTGGGGAACTTCTTGATCTAAAAGATCCCTCAATTCAGCCGTTCGATATTCATGGAGGACATATTCCTTCACGGTTTGAGGTGTGGGGGTCTCATTTGCCACCACATCCTCAATAAAATAATCCATGAACCCGGCCTGAAAGGTTTTGATGCCGGCCTCTTTGGCCACACGATCTATGTCCTTTTGAAGGGAACCCTCAAGGTCCTTTAAATAGGGGTTGGTCCCTTGCATTCCCACCTGAAAATCTAAAAGGAGCGGGCTTTCCATTCTTTTCGTTTGGTCTGGAAATCCAACCCGAGCCACAGGGGCCCCCATAAAGTAATAGGTCGTGGGAACCACATCTCTGCCGTCCACTTTTTGCGTCTTCTCGTGAACATAGAAAAGACCGGCAGCAGAAATGCGAGCCATTTCCGTCTGAGAAGCTTTCTCTAGAGAAGCATGCGTTTTGGCCAGGTTGTATTGATTCATCAGGGTGGCCTGCTTTAAAGCAATGGAAGCGGTTTCACCTGAAGTAGAGGAAGAGGTGTTGGCTTTTTGTCCCAGGCGTTTCACCGATGAATCCAACGGATTCTGACGATTTCTTAAAATTTCCTGTCGAGTGAAATCCTCTCTCAGTTTTTCTTCGTAAGCAGTCTGGCGACGGGCTTGTGCAAGGGATTTTCCCTCTGAAGAAAGCCTGTTACGAGCGCCGTAGGATAGGAGATCATCCGAAGAAGATTGATTGTAAGCAAGGTCAAGATCAGCGCCCCAGCCGATTTGAGCAAAAATAAAAAAAAGCGCACAGGTTAACTTTAGCGTTTCCTTCTTTCTCTTCCCAGCAGCTAAAAACTTCATTGAAGGCCTCAATGGTTTTCACCCAAGAAGCATTTGCTTTTCAGGTACCCGCCGACATGAATAAAAATAAATGAACGGCTGAGTAACTACTTCCTCGTTCCCACTCACGAAGAGAAAACTCTAAAGGATGTATCCCTTTTAATTTAACACCTAGAGGGGGGTGTGTCAAGAAAGGGGGGGATGAAATTTAAATCTTTAACTCATTCTGAAAGAACAAGTTAAGAGTTTTAAATGACAAATGACCCATAAGAAATGACAAATTAATTTACAATGATCCAATGTCCAATTGGAAATTTGTCATGGGTCATTCATTTGGCATTGGAAATCGGACATTTGTCATTTAGCTTCACGTCCCAATCTCAAGCCCAAAAAGTGCTTTTTCAAGCGTGGCGATAGCGGAAAAAGCCGCTAAAAGGCTGGTTTTAGGATTTTTATGGGAGGGTTCGTTTTCAATGACAAAAGAGGCTCGGCCAAACTCCCCTTCAATGACAATCTCATGAACATTTTTCTTGAGATGTCGGGAAGTCATCATTTTGACCCTTGTGCGGTCAGCTCCAATCCCAACGAGGCTTAGAGTCGCAGCGACATTCACATTTTGAGGAAATGCTCGAATCGCTTCTGATGCCTTGCCCTCAAAAATAAGTTTTTCTCCCAGGACTGAATCTAAATCAATCTTGGCTTGAATAACATAAGGAGCCTCTCTCAAGGCCTCTACCGGTTTTTTGGTCGTGAGTTCGACAGAATAAATTTTTCCGACATGAGCCGACTTAAGAAGATCCACACCTCCAATAGCACCTGAGGGAATTAAAATTCGAACTCTTTTTGAACGGACCTCTTCTAAAAGCGAGGGATCGAGTAAAAGTCCACCCACGCTCATGACCAAGAGATCTCGATTGAGAAGCATGACCTGTCTCAACAAATCCGGCACGACCTCTTGACAGGCTGCCTCAATTACGAGATCTGAAGATTCGACGCACTCTAAAAGAGTTCGAAGAGGGACATCAAAACCCAATTGCTGATCAAAAATTTCTTTTTTCTCGGAGTGAATTTCACAAACGGCAACCAGCTCAGCTACAGGACGGAAACGGTCCTTGATGGCCAAGGCCACTTGAGTTCCAATCGAGCCACAACCAATGATGGAAATACGCTTTTTAGCACTCATCCAATGCGTTTCACCTTGCCTTTGATCCGATTCTTCTCATTTACAAAAACAACTTTTGGACGATGCATTTTTGCCTTGGCCTCTTCGATCTGACCGTACGAAATGATTAGAACTTTATCGCCCACCAACCCCCATCGGGCCATGCCACCATTCATTCCAATGATTCCGGATCCCCTAGGCCCCCGCATGGCATAAGTTTCCATCCGGGCGCCATTGTTTAAATTTACCACCTGGACCTTTTCAAAAGGAAGAATCCTAGAGGCTTCGAGAAGATTTTCATCAATGGTGATGCTCCCCTGATAATGAAGGTTGCTCTCGGTCACTGTGGCACCGTGAATTTTAGATTTTAAGATACAGATGAGCATAAAAATCTCCTGAAAAACAAGCGTTCAGCGTATAGCGTACAGCGGACAGTTTATAAGGAATTGATTTTTTTCTGTACGCTGAACGCTATACGCTGTACGCTATTTTTATTTCACTTCCATTATCAGATTGTCAATGAGACGAATTTTGTCTATATAGACAGCAATGGCAATTAAAATTTTCCCTTTTAAGATTTTGAATTTTTCAAGCGTTTCGCCGTTGACAATCTCAACATAATCTATTTTGACCCCTTTTCGGGCCATGATCATTTTTTTCATTTTTTGAGTGATTCGCGCGGGCCGCCTCTCCCCTGCAGAAATCATCACCTTGGCCATGAAAAGCACTTCGTTTAAACACAGGGCCTCTTCTCTCTCCTGGGCTGAAAGAAGCGCATTTCGAGAACTATGGGCCAGACCCTCATGATCCCGAACGGTAGGGACCACCTCTATTTGAATATCCCACGAAAGGTCTTTCACCATACGCTGAATCACGATGGCTTGCTGCGCATCTTTTTGCCCGAATAAAGCCACATGGGGTTTCACAAGGTTGAAAAGCTTGGCCACAACAGTGGTGACACCTCGAAAATGTCCAGGTCGTGATTGACCGCAAAGAACCTTGGATAAGTTTTCTTCCACCACATACGTGGAGAATCCCTCAGGGTATATTTGCTTGGCTGTCGGACAAAAAACAACATCCACATGATGACCTTGGGCGTAGTGAAGATCGCGCCTGAGAGGTTTGGGATAGGTTTTTAGGTCTTCCGGATCTGAAAATTGAATGGGATTTAAAAAAATGCTCAAGATCACCACATCCCCCCATTTATGGGCCTTCCTCAAAAGGCCCAAATGGCCTTCATGAAGAGCACCCATTGTGGGAACAAAGGCGATTTTCTTTCCGTCCAAGCGAAACCTTTCGGCTATTGCCTGCATTTCTCGCAAATCACGAATGACTTTCATGAGTAGATATGTTCCTTCGATGGAAATTTTCCTTTTTTCACGTCGTCCGCATAACTCTTAAAGGCCTCTCTCATCGTTTGCGCCAAATGCGCATATTGTTTTACAAATTTTGGCTTCATTCCCTCGTAAAGCCCCAAAAGATCATGACTCACCAAAATTTGTCCATCACAATCGCTCCCCGCACCAATGCCGAGGGTGGGTATTTCCAATTTTTCTGTGATCTCTCGAGCTAAAGTTGTGGGCACACATTCTAAGACAAGGCCAAAAACTCCAGCGTCTTGAAGAACCAGAGCATCTTCTATCATTTCTTTTTGCTGACGTACATCTCTTCCCTGAACATGATAGCCGCTCTGGGCAATCACATGGGTGGGAAGCATACCCAGATGGCCCAGGACGGGAATTCCCACAGAAACCATTTTTTGAATCACATCCGCCAGGGTTCTACCGCCCTCTAATTTGACCGCTTGTGCATGAGCCTCTTGAATGAAACGAGCCGCATTGCGCAAGGTGTCTTCATGGGAAATTCCATAAGATGAAAAAGGCATGTCGGCTACAAGCAGGCTTTTTCGAACGCCCCGAGCCACGGCACGCGTGTGATGAATCATGTCATCCAGGGTCACAGGCAAAGTGCTGGAATAACCCAAGACCACCATCCCCAGAGAATCTCCCACCAAAATAAGATCCGTCCCCACTTCATCTAGGATTTTGGCCGTTCCATAATCGTAAGCCGTTAAGGCCACGATTTTTTCGTGCGCCTTTTTTTTCAGCTTCAAGATTTCCAATGTGACTTTCGTTTTTAGGCTCATCCTTTACTCCAAGGGCAACAGCTCAAAAATGGGAACCGCTTTCTTGACACTCCATTTATCTCTCAGATTCTTCAAGAGATTTCCCACGGTCTCCTGAAAACCAGGATGAATCAAATGCTCATCCAATTCCGAAAGGGGTTCTAAGACAAATCGCCTTTCATGAAGTCGCGGGTGAGGAAGTGTCAATGCCTCATTTTCCATCATGTGAGACTCATAAAAAAGCAAATCCAAGTCGATGGATCGAGAAATATTTTTCCCCGAGCGGACCCGGCCCAATGCAGCCTCGATTTTAAGAAGACGATCAAGTAAACCGAGAGGTTCCTCTACAGTTTCAATTTCTAAAACTGCATTGTAAAACCACAAGCCTTCGCAATGTACAGGCTCTGTCTCATAAACACTGGAAAGGCGCAAAATTAAAATGCTGTGTGTGTCTCCAATGAGAGAAATCGCCTTTTTCAAAAATGTCAGGCGATCTCCTACATTAGATCCTAAACCGATGTATGCTTTCATGAAAGTATCTACGTTGTTATTTTTTCGATTGAATGTTTGTCAGTATGAATTAACTCCCCCAACCCCTCTTTCCCATGGGGACTATAACCTCTTAAAATAAGAGGGGAGTCTGTCCTCCCCTTATTTAAGGGGAGTTAGAGGGGTTAAATATTCTATTCTTCGTGAGTCCTTCTAAACCAACGCCACTTTTTTCAAACGCAACACGGCTTCTCGAATTCTTGCCACGGGAACGGTGATGGAAAAACGAATATAGCCCTCGCCGCTCACGCCAAAGCCAACGCCCGGGGTTGCAACAATCCCCGTCTCTGAAAGCAGACGCAAAGCCATGGCCTTTGAAGACGTGCCCTCGGGCAAAGAGGCCCAGATATAAAAAGAGGCCTTTGGCGCCTTCACCTTCCAGCCTGCTTCTTTTAAACCAGCCATTAAAACATCCCGTCTCTCTCGATACGTTTTGAGAAGCTCCTCTCGATCCCGATCGGAGAAAGAAAGCGCCCGAATGCCCGCCCATTGAATCGCTTGAAAAATGCCAGAGTCTACATTGGATTTGACCTTGGCCAGCCCTTGAATGACTGGGGCATGCCCTACGGCAAAACCGATTCTCCAGCCCGTCATGTTATAGGTTTTGGAAAGAGAATGAAACTCAATTCCTATTTCCTTGGCTCCCTCAGCCTCCAAAAAACTGTGCGGTTTTTCCTCGTAATAAACCTCGGTATAAGCGGCATCATGACAAACGAGGATGTTGTTTTTTTTCGCAAATTGAACCGCTTCTTTAAAAAAATCTAAAGAGGCCGTGGCTCCGGTCGGATTGTTCGGGTAGTTGATAAACATCATTTTTGCCTTTGTAAGATCTTTTTGGGAAAGACCTGCCAAACAGGGGAGAAAGTTATTTTTCTCGAGCAAACTCATGTAAACAGGTTCTCCCCCCGCAAACCAAGTTCCCGACTGATAGACAGGGTAGCCTGGCTCAGGCACAAGCACACGATCCCCCGGATTGATAAAAGCCAGGGGAATATGTCCAATCCCCTCTTTGGAACCAATCAAAGGAAGAATTTCTGTGTCAGCTTTAAGACTAACCCCAAACCGCCTGGCGTACCACTGAGCAATAGCCTTTCTAAATTCTGCCAGGCCCGCATCCAAGGAATAGCGATGATTCTTAGGGTCCCGAGCCGCTCGATAAAGCTCTTCAATAATCGGCTGCGGTGTTGGAAGATCCGGATCTCCAACCCCTAAATCAATAATGTCTTTCCCTTCAGAAAGGGCCTTCCTCCTTGCCCGGTCTATTTCGATAAATAAATAGGGCGGAAGTTTTTTGATACGATCTGCAAATTCGAAATTCATGCCACTCATCATTTTTTAATCTTTGAACTTTTAAACTTTTGAACTTTCCATGTAAATACCTAACACGTCCCTCATATCGTACAACCCCGTCTTTGCTTTCACCACAAACTTGGCCGCTCTTAACGCCCCACGGGCAAAAGGCTCACGGCTATGGGCGCGATGAATCAGCTCCACACGTTCCGAGGCCCCCGCAAACAAAACTGTGTGGTCCCCCACAATGTCTCCCGCCCGAACGGCAAAAACACCGATTTCTTTGGTTTTACGCTCTCCCACCATTCCCTTTCGTCCGTAGACAATATCTTCTTTCAAATCTCGGTGAAGGGTTTCAGCTAAGACTCGAACAATTTGATGGGCAGTTCCACTGGGGGCATCTTTCTTTAAACGATGATGGGCTTCCACCACCTCGACATCATAGGACTCACCCAAAACTCGAGCAGCTTCTTCCACTAATTTAAAAAGTAAATTAATACCTACACTCATGTTGGGAGATTTCACACACGAAATTTTTAAGCCTGCCTGTTGATACATCTTATTTTGCTCTTCGGTAAAACCGGTCGTTCCGACCACCAAAGGAATTTTTTTCTGAGTCGCAACTTGTAAAAGAGTTATTGAAGCTTCGGGTTGGGAAAAATCAATGATGGCTTGAGCTTTTTCAAGCGCTTCATTCAAATCAGAAGTCACCTTCACTTTGAGAGAAGAAATGCCAACCAAGGCACCCACCTCCTGCCCTAAATAGGAAGACTTCGAATGTTCGACAGCCCCGACGATTTCAAAAGAGGGTTCATTCAGGGCGCATTGAATAATCTGCCTCCCCATTTTTCCGCAAGCACCATGGACAACAATCTTTATTTTTTCTGGCATCTTTTGAACCTTTGAACTTTATTATACGAGTTTTAGTTTCTTTAACTCCTTCTCTAAAACCTTCCGATTCTCTTCTCCCATTTTAACAAGAGGAAGTCTTAATTCTTCCGTGATGAGTCCCATCATGGCCATGGCTGTTTTAATGGGGGTGGGATTCGTTTCAATGAAAAGAGCCTTCGTCAAAGAAAAAATTTCGAAATGAATCTGTTGGGCCAAATGAATTTGCCCACGATCCCATGCCTCAATCATGTCTTGAACCTTGCGCGGTAAAATATTGGCTGCGACCGAGATGACGCCGACGCCTCCAATTGAAAGGATGGGCAGCGTGAGAGAATCGTCTCCAGAAATGAGAGCCATGTCACATAAAGAAGCGATTTGAGACATTTGATCCAAACTGCCACTGGCCTCTTTGACTGCTACAATATTTTTAATCTTACTAAGACGCGCCATGGTTTCAGGAAGCACATTCACCCCTGTGCGACCTGGAATATTGTAAAGAATAATAGGAATATTCACGTTCTTGGCAATGGCTGCAAAATGTTCATACAACCCATTCTGCGTGGGACGATTGTAATACGGTGCAATGAGAAGGGCTGCATCAGCTCCAACACTTTCTGCATAGTGCGTCAGTTCAATCGCCTCATCTGTTGAATTAGATCCTGTTCCCGCAATCACAGGAACTCGACGAGCACTTGCCTCAATAACAATTTCTATCACACGCTTGTGTTCTTCGTGAGAAAGCGTGGGCGATTCTCCTGTCGTTCCACAAGGCACCAGAGCCTTGGTTCCCTCTTTTACATGAAACTCGACCAGCTTTACCAAAGCCTCTTCGTCTACTTTCCCCTTTTTAAAAGGGGTAACCAATGCGACCATCGAACCACGAAACATAAAAACCTCTCCTTATAGAGCGCAAAACGGGATGCATTATAACTGATCACCACATCCAAAACAACGATTCACAGAACTAAATTATCTCTTCAATAAAAGGTCGTACGAAGAGTGAGAACCGATCCAGAACCATGTGATTTCTTTTTCTTGAAGAACACCTACAGCACGGTAAGCTCTCGTAATGCGAATAGAGAAAATGGGACGGGTAGAATGAACTTGTTTATAAGCCTCTTTTGCTCGTCTTTTAATTTCGAGGGGAAGTCGTTCGTAACATTTCCAAAACCGTTCAGACGTTTTTGACTTCACAAGCGATTAAAATCCAGAGATTTCACTTTTCCTTTTTTTCGTTCTTCAAGCGCTTCATCGGCCATATCATCAAGAAGATATTCTGAATCCGCAAAAACCTCTTCCCATTTCCGATCAGATTTCAATTCTTCAAGCAACCATTTTGCTAATATGTTCTGATCGAGAACAGGCAGTTTTGATGCTGTTTTAAAAGCTTTCTCCATGAGTTTTGTCATGACTTATTTTCTTCCTTACAAGCATAGGTTATATCACAACATAGCTTAAACTTCGCCAACTTTTTCTCCGCGAATCAAATCTTCCAATTTTTCTCTCTCGCGAATCACTTGAAATTGATTTCCTCTGACCATGACCTCAGCGACTCTCGGGCGAGAATTATAATGAGAAGCCATGGAAAATCCATAAGCCCCTGCGGACATAATCGCCAAAATATCTCCAGGCTCTACCGACGGAAGCGAACGGTCCTTGGCAAAAAAATCCCCCGACTCACAAATAGGTCCCACCACATCGGACACGACTTTTCCAATGCGATGGTTGACCACGGGCAAAATCCCGTGATAAGCCCCATATAAACTGGGTCGAATTAAATCATTCATCCCTGCATCCACAATCACAAAATTTTTTACAGGGCTGGTTTTTAAGTATAACACCTTTGTCAGAAGAACACCCGCATTACCCGCAACGAAACGACCGGGTTCAATTAAAATTTTAAGCCCAAGGTCTCGAATCAAGGGTAGAACAGCTCGGGCAAAAGCCTCAGCGGTCGAGGGCGTTTCTTCTTTATAAACAATCCCCAAACCCCCTCCAATATCCAGCGTCTCTAAAGGAACGCCCACCTTTTTTAAACGTTGAATCAGGGGAATAATTTTTTTTACTGCTTCTTGATAGGGCTCAGTATCTACAATTTGAGAACCGATGTGCATGTGAAGCGCGGTCGCCCTCATTCCCTTTAAAGTCAGCGCCTTACGATAAGCCTCTACAGAAGCCTCCATGTCCAGACCAAATTTATTTTCAGCCTTTCCCGTCGAGGTGTATTGATGCGTCTTAGGATCCACATCGGGATTGACGCGAATGGCAATCTGAGCCGTCTTCCCAAGACGTCTCGCAACAGCATCTATCTCTTCTAATTCGGGAAAAGACTCCACCGTAAAAAAAAGAATGTTTTCTTTCAAGGCAAACTCAATTTCATCGGCTGTTTTTCCGACACCCGCAAAAACAATTTTTCGAGGGTCGGCCCCCGCCTTCAAAGCCCGAAAAAGTTCCCCTCCCGAGACAATGTCAAAACCAGAGCCCAAATTTTTGAGGAGGGAGAGAACAGCCAGATTTGAATTCGACTTCACAGAATAACAAATCAAATGCTCCACGCTCGAAAACGCACGGTCTAATTTTTGAAAGTGATCGGTGAGAGTTTTTGAGCTATAGACATAGAGAGGGGTCCCCACCGCTTGGGCCATTTTCCCCAAGGGAACGTCTTCACAAAATAAAATGTCATCTTTGTAATGAAAGTCGTGCATAAAAGGACCGAAGTCAGAAGTCAGAATTCAGAATAAAAACAAATAATACCCTCCTTATTTATTCTGTCTTCTGTCTTCTGTATTCTGTATTCTTCTTTCCCATTTCTCTATTTCTTTTTTGACCAACTTTGGATTTGTGCTCCCCTGAGATACTTTTGAATTTACAGAAGCGTTCCATCCTAAACAGTTTTTGAAATCACTTTCAAAATATTTTGAAAATTTTTGGACTTCAATTAAAATTAAATCCTTTAAAGTTTTATTTTGATCCAAGCAATAAGAAACCGCTTCTCCTACCACTGCATGAGCCTGTCGAAAAGGGACTCCCTTTTTGACCAGGTATTCAGCCATGTCTAGAGCTGAGGAAAAATCTTCTTCCTCTTTTAAAGCTTCTGGACGAAATTGAATGAGAGGCAAAAGATAGATTAAAATGGAAAGAGAGGCTTTCACGGTATCAATCGAATCAAAAATCGCTTCTTTGTCTTCCTGTAAATCTCGATTATACGCCAAGGGTAATCCTTTTAACATCACTAGCAGTCGAGAAAGATTTCCAATGAGTCGACCCGATTTGCCGCGAATGAGTTCAAAAACATCTGGGTTCTTCTTCTGAGGCATGGCGCTCGAACCTGTTGTGAAGGCATCTGGCAATTCAATCCATCCAAAGTCGAAACTGGACCAGAGAATCATTTCTTCCGAAAGTCTGGATAAATGAACTCCTAAAATGGCGAGCGCTGAAGCAACTTCAATCACAAAATCTCGATCGCTCACCGCATCCATGCTGTTTTCCAAAATTCTGGAAAAACCCAATTTTTTAGCCACAAATGAACGATCAATTTTGAATGAAGTCCCCGCCAAAGCACAAGCCCCTAAAGGAAGCGCGTCCAAACGACGCAATGCATCCTGCAGTCTTTCCCCGTCTCTTTGAAGCATCTCTACATAAGCCAAGAGATGATGGGCCAAGAGAACCGGCTGGGCTCTTTGAAGATGGGTGAAGCCCGGAATAATAAGGTCGTCATTGTTAGAAGCAAGGGTCAAAAAGGCTTTTTGAAATTGCTGAATCAAGGAAACGATTTTAGAAATTTCATCTTTGAGATACATTCTCAAATCGAGCACCACTTGATCATTGCGACTTCGAGCAGTATGAAGACGATCCGCAATGTCACCGATTTTTTCCCGCAAAGCAGATTCAATGTGGGTGTGAACATCTTCTAACCTTCCACTCCAAACAAACTCTCCTTTTCCAATGGAGGCAAGAATTTCTTTCAAACCCTTCACCATTTTTTCCGAATCAGATTTGGAAAGAATTCCACAATGCGCGAGCATCTGGGCATGGGCGATAGAGCCCTGAATATCATAAGAGGCCAGTCGCCGATCAAATTGAATCGAAGCGCCAAAACTTTCCATCAAAGGATGAGCCTTGGTCTTGAATCGGCCACCCCACATTTTTTGTCGTGAGTCGTGAGTCGTGAGTCGTGAGTTACTGGAATTTTTTGAGTTTTTCATAGTTAACGATAAAAAAGTTTACCCATCTCCATAACTCCCCCAACCCCTCTTACCTTAAGAGGGGGGCCCTCCCCTTATTTAAGGGGAGCTGGAGGGGTTATTTTCATCCGCTCAAGTGAATGGAAATTCAATAATGACAAAAACTAGTCTTTAACTTTTTTCCTTAAAGCATCTAACTTTAATCTCAACGCATTCAGCCGAATAAAACCGGTTGCATCCTTTTGATCGTAGAGTGAGCCACCCTCGAAGGTTGCGAGGTCCTTCAAATAAAGAGAATTCGGGGACTTTCGGCCCATCACCCTTGCACTTCCTTTATAGAGCTTTAAGCGAACCACCCCCGTCACATCTTTCTGAGTATCCTCCATCGTTCGATTCAAAAGTCGCATCTCAGGAGAAAACCAAAATCCATAATACACGAGTTCCGCATAACGTGTGATCAAACTGTCTTTAAAATGCATAACTTCTCGATCGAGCGTCAAACTTTCCAAAGCCCGATGGGCCATGAGAAGCAACGTGCCACCCGGTGTCTCATAGACTCCGCGAGATTTCATTCCGACAAAGCGATTCTCCACCACGTCCACCCTGCCCACCCCGTTTCGTCCGGCAAGTTCATTCAAAGTTTTTAAAAGCTCATGAGGTTTCAGAGATTTCCCATTCACTTTAACAGGAGATCCTTGCTTAAATTCAATGTCCACCAGCTCTGGTTTATTGGGAGCCTTTTCAGGACTCACCGTCAGTTTAAACATATCTTCCGGCGGACTGGCCCAAGGATCTTCTAAAATCCCACCCTCAAAACTGATGTGATACAAATTGCGATCGCTGGAATAGGGCTTCGATTTTGTGACTGGAACCGGGATGCGATGCCTTTGGGCATATTCGATCAAGTCCGTCCGAGATCTAAAATCCCATTCTCGCCACGGGGCAATGATTTTTAAATTGGGAGAGAGCGCCATGTAAGTGAGTTCAAAGCGCACCTGATCGTTGCCCTTCCCTGTAGAGCCATGCGCCACATACTGCGCCTTTTCCTTCTTAGCAATTTCGACTTGCTTTTCGGCAATGATCGGTCTTGCAATCGAAGTCCCCAAAAGATATTGCCCTTCATAAATGGCATTCGCCTTAATCATGGGAAAAATAAATTCTCGAACGAATTCCTCTCTCAGGTCTGAGACAAAAACCTTGCTTGCCCCTGCCTTAAGCGCCCGCTCTTGGATATTTCCCAATTCATCACCGCCCTGTCCCAGATCGGCAACATAGGCAATGACATTCAGACCTTTTTGATATTTAAGCCAATGTAGAATAACGGATGTGTCTAAACCTCCAGAATAAGCCAACACTACCTTTTCTGACATACATGCTCCTCTATTAGTACAGAATCCAGAATTCAGGAGTCAGAATAAATAAGGAACCTTATTCATTCTGACTCCTGAATTCTGGATTCTGGATTCTGGCTTCTGTTTTCCATTAATTTCACCATCAATGCCTTTTGAGTATGCAAACGGTTCTCTGCCTGATCGAAAATAATCGAGTGATCGGCGTCCATCACACCCGCGCTGATTTCTTCGCCGCGATGCGCAGGAAGACAATGCATCACCAAAACCTCTCTGGGTGCAGCTTTTACCAATGCCTCATTCACCTGATAGCCCGCCAAATCTTTTAAGCGCTTTTCTTTCTCCTTCTCTTGCCCCATGCTCACCCACACATCGGTATAAATCACATCTGCATCCCGAACTGCAGAAACGGCGTCTTGGGTCGCCTCAAAAAAGCGAGGACCTTCGCAAGAAAGCTTAACGGCGCTACGAACAGCCTCAGACTTTGGCCAATAGGCAGGAGGCGCCGCAACACTCAATTTCATCCCCATCAGAGCTGCTCCAAAAAGCCACGTCTGCGCCACATTGTTTGCTCCGTCCCCCACATAAACAACTTTCAATCCCTTCAACTGCTGACGCCTTTCAAAAATCGTAAAAAGATCGCAAATCATTTGACAGGGGTGAGTTTCATCGGTGAGGCCATTGATGACGGGAATGGTCGCATGACGGGCAAACTCCTCGACCTCGCGGTGTTCATACGTGCGAATCACCAGGCTATCTAAATAACGAGAAAGCACCCTGGCCGTATCCTCAAGGGACTCTCCTCTTCCCAATTGAAGATCATCTTCAGAAAGAAAAATGGAACTTCCCCCCAACTGTGAAATCCCAACCTCGAAAGAAACCCGCGTGCGCGTCGAAGATTTCTTAAAAATCATTCCCAGCGTTTTTCCAATTAAGAGAGGCTGAATAGGACGCGCTTTCAACCTCCCAGATAATTCCAGAAGCTCAAGAATCTCTTTCTCGTTCCAGTCTTGAATATCAATAAAATCTTTTTTAACTTGCATCAACATTTTTCACTTTTCATTTTTAATTCTTCACTGCTTTTCTAAAAACCTTCCTCAAAATCTCCACCGCCTGATGAAGCTCCTTTTCAGTCACTGTCATTGAGGGCATGAAGCGGATCACATTGCCTTGCGTACAATTAATCAGAAGCCCCTGGGCTAAACATTGCTTCACAAACTCCACGCCATCTATAGAAAGCTGAAGGGCCATCATCAAGCCCATCCCCCGAATTTCTGTCACAAAACTAAATTCTTTTTTAAGCGTCTCCAATTCCTTCCGTAAAAACTTCTCCATCTTTTGAGATCGCCTTGCCAACCCTTCTTTTCGAATCACATGAAAAGAGGCCAGCGCCGCTCGACAAGCCAAGGGATTTCCGCCAAATGTGGTCGCGTGCGTCGCAGGCTGCAGCACATCGCCAAATTTGCGTTGGGCAATCATGGCCCCCACCGCCACCCCCCCTCCTAGAGTCTTGGCCAAAGTCATGATGTCCGGGAGAAGATCATAATGTTGATAGGCAAAGATTTTTCCGGTACGGCCCATCCCCGTCTGAACCTCATCCAAAATCAAAAGGGCATCCTTCTGTGTGCATAAGTGCCGCGCCTCTTTTAGAAACTCGGGAGTCGCCACATGAACGCCTCCCTCTCCTTGTACCACTTCCAAAAGCACCGCACACACTTCACCATCAAAGGCCTTTCGCAAGGCCTCTACATCATTGAAGGGAATATGGATAAATCCGGGAACCAAGGGATCGAAGCCCTGCTGATATTTAGGTTGACCCGTCGCCGTAATCATGGCCAGCGTTCGGCCATGGAAAGAACTCATGGCTGCAATGATTTTAAATTTTCCTTTGTCATGCCCGTATTTGCGAGCAAGTTTAATGGCCCCTTCATTGGCCTCCGCTCCACTGTTCGAGAAAAAACATTTTCCATCAAAAGAATTTTTAGAAATTTCTTTCGCCAGCTCACCTTGCACCTCGTTGTAATAATTGTTTGAAATGTGCAAGAGTCGGCCGGCTTGCCCGCGCACGGCCTTCACCACCTCCGGATGACAGTGGCCAAACCCGCTCACCCCCCAGCCCGGAAAACAATCCAGGTATTTTCGCCCCTGGGCATCCCAAATATATGAACCCTTCGCCCGAACAAACACGACAGGATTCTTTCGATAAGTCGGCATCACATATTGATCATACATTTGTATAATTCTTTTTGTCTTCTGACTCATTTTTGAATTTTCTCTCCATGAATGATAAAATCAAAATGCAAAATGACAGATCAAAATTTAAAATGTATCTATGTCTAGTCTTGTGAAAAATTTTGATATTTAATTTAACTTACAAGTTCTTCGAGAAAGGAAGCACCTGGGCCTCCGCTGAGCCTTCTCTAAAAATTTCTGTCCCAATTCCTTTGTCCGTAAAAATTTCCAACAAAAGAGAATGCAGGACGCGGCCGTCAATGATGTGTGTTTTCTGGACCCCTGCCTCGACGGCCCGAATACAAGATTTCACCTTGGGAAGCATTCCACCTGTTATCACACCCGTCTCAATCAAATGTTTTAATTCATGAACACCAAGGGTCGAAAATAAACTGTTGGGATCTTTGGGATCGCTCATCACACCATTCACATCCGAAAGATAGACCAGCTTTTCTGCCTTGAGGGCCCCCGAAAGCTGGCTCGCCACATGATCGCCATTAATGTTATAAGCATTCCCCTCTAAATCAACACCGATGGGAGTCACGACGGCCACCGATTGTTTTTGAATCGCCTTACGAATCGGTTCCGCATTAACCAGTTTCACCTCCCCCACAAAACCAATGTCCACCGCCTCGACCGTTCCATCCGCTCGCCGCGTCTCAACGAGAGGATGCTGGGTCACCAAAATCATATTCTCTGTTCGGCCTGAAATCCCCTTGGCCCGCCCGCCAAAGCTCTGAATCACATCCACCAATTCTTGATTGATCTCAAGCAAGGTCTCCTCAACCATGCGCATTGTCTGGGCATCGGTCACGCGAAGCCCTTCCACAAATTTGGGAACCTTTCCATGGGCCTTCATTTTCTCACTGATGCGCGGGCCCCCACCGTGAATAATCACGGGATTGATGCCCACACATTCCATGAAGACCACGTCGCGCAAAATCCCCTCCAGAAAATCCTTTTGGGTCATCACACTGCCGCCAAACTTAATGACCACCGTCTTATTGCGGAAAGACTGGATATAGGGAAGCGCCTCAATCAACACTTGAGCTTTTTGAATGTATTCTTGCATGCAATCCCCAAAAACAGTACTTCGTGCATCGTACTTCGTACATCGTAAAAAGCAAGCCAACGTTCGAAGTTCGAAGTACGATGTACGACGTACGGTTTTACTCGATGTACGAAGTTCGCAGCACGGTTGTTACATATTTATATCCACATACTTATGCGTCAAATCGCACGTCCATACAACAGCATGCCCTTTTTCCAAGCCTAAATCCACGTGAATGTCGAGCTGCTTGGCCCGCATGACTTTTCTTGCCTCTCCCAATTTGATGCCAGAACTCTTGCCCTTTTTCACAAAGAAACGGCCATTAAATTTAACAGAAATTTTTTCAGAAACAATGCCTGAAATTTTAGCACTTCCCAAAGCCGCCATGAGACGGCCCCAATTCGGGTCCTGAGAATAAAGGGAAACTTTAAAGAGATTTGAATTGGCAATCGCCAAAGCCCCTTTTTTCGCCTCTTCATCCGTGTGGGCTCCTGTCACACGAACCTGCACCAGTTTTGTCGCCCCCTCTCCATCCCAGGCAATCATCTTCGCCAATTTCAGCGTCACAAAAGAAAGGGCCTCGAGAAAAATTTCATACCCTTCTGATCCCAAGAGAATCTCTTTATTTCCCGCCATGCCATTGGCCATCAGAATGACAGAATCATTGGTACTCATGTCTCCATCCACTGTCAAACAATTAAAAGAACGGTCCACCGTTTCTTTGAGCGCATGCTTCAACGCAGAAAGTTCAATCGCCGCATCGGTGGTGATATAGCAAAGCAGGGTCGCCATGTGGGGCTCGATCATACCGGCCCCTTTCGCCACTACGCCCATACGAACCCTCTTTTTCCCAATGCTAAATTCAACGGCGGCTGTTTTACCAAAAGTGTCCGTTGTTAAAATAGCCGCGGAAGCATCCATCTCTCCTTTTTTTGAAAGAAGCTTGGAAATTTTTTGAATCCCCATTTCAATGGTTTCCATGGGAAGTCTTTTGCCGATCACACCTGTCGAGGAAACTAAAACTTCTTCCTGATGAAGATTCAATGCTTGAGCAACGGTCTTGGCCATTTTACGCGTATCTCGAAAACCGCCTTCGCCCGTACAAGCATTCGCATTTCCACTGTTCACAATAATGGCTCGAGCCATACCCTTTTTCACAATTTCTCGGCACCATCTGACGGGAGCAGCCGCAAAAGAATTGGTTGTAAAAGTCCCTGTAACTCGAGCAGGGACTTCAGAAAAAATCAGGGCCAAATCCTTTTTGGACATTTTAATGCCACAATTCATTCCTGCAGCCAAAAATCCTTTCGGAAAACAAATAGAGCCATGTGACAATTCTTTGAGATATTGCATTTCACCTCCACGTACATCGAACATCGTACATCGAACACCGTACATCGTACTTCGAACACCGCAAAAAGCAAGCCAACGTTCGAAGTACGATGTACGACGTACGGATGTTCAGTATTATAAAAGTCCCATCGTCTCCGCAAGCCCACACATCAAATTCATATTCTGAACAGCCTGACCTGAAGCCCCCTTCACCATGTTATCAATGACAGAGATCACAATCACGCGATTCGTTCTCTCATCCACTTGAAGTCCAATATCACAGAAATTAGAACCGTAGACATTTTTCGTCTGCGGATAGTTTCCAAGAGGCAGGACTCGAATGAAGGGTTCATTTTGATAAAATTTTTGATAGGCCTCTACTAAATTCTCTGTTTTTACCTTCTTGGCAAGAAAGGCGTACATCGTTGACAAAATTCCTTTTTCAAGGGGAATAAGATGCGGCACAAAAGTCACATGGATGTTGGCGCTTGTGAAATTCTTAAGGACCTGTTCGATTTCCGGCGTATGCTGATGCACCGCAATTTTATACGCCTTCATATTCTCATAAACTTCAACAAAATGTGTTCCCAAACTCAGGCCTCTTCCCGCACCACTCACCCCTGACTTCGCATCTATGACAATGCCCTGAGGATCTATGAATCCACCCTTCAATGCCGGGACCAGTCCTAAAGAGGCGGCCGTCGGATAACAACCCGGATTTGAGACAAACGTGGCCTTTTTAATTTTATCCCGAAAAATTTCGCTAAGGCCATAAACAGCCTTCGAAAGATTCTCAACATCCTCATGAGGATGTTGATACCAAGTCTCATAGAGGGAAGCGCTCAAGCGGTAATCCCCACTTAAATCAATCACCCGCGTCCCTTGAGCCAAAAAAACTTTGGCCACTTTCATGGAAACCGTGTGAGGCAATGCCAAAAAAACAAAATCTAAAGTACCTTTTGGGGGAAGCTGATCTACAGGTTGGCACAGCACAGAAATTTTTGAGCGCAACTCTGGATAAACATCCGCGATGGATTGATTCGCATATTGCTCGGATGTCAGAAAAGCAATCTGGACTTTGGGGTGGTGCAACAAGATTCTGATCAATTCACGACCGCTGTATCCCGTCGCCCCGCAAATACCTATTTTCATTTTTTCTTAAAAACATCCTTCCTGAACTGAAGCATTATAATCCAATCACTGCCCACAAAAAATAAAAAAGCAGAAGTAGCAAAAACCACCTCTGCTTTCAAAAAAATAGAAAAATCAAAAATTAAAAATTTCCGCTACTGATAATGACGAAGATGAAAAATCCAAGTTAGGCAAGAGGGTGAAGAACCGACTATCGTTTCGAGAACTGGAAGCGTTTTCTGGCACCTTTTTGCCCATACTTCTTTCTCTCCCGCTCTCGTGAATCACGGGTCAAAAAGCCCCCACCTCTCAAGGCCTTCTTAAAAGTAGAATTCGATTCCAAAAGCGCCCTGGCAATCCCATGACGCAGTGCATCCGCCTGACCCGCAACCCCGCCGCCCAAAACTTTCGCGTCCACATCAAAAAGCTTTTCGGTCTTGGTCGCTTCCAAGGGCCGACGAAACAAACGAAGCAAATTGGGACTCGGAAAATAACTCTCGCAGTCCCGGCCATTCACCAGAATTTTCCCGGTTCCTGTTTTAATCCACACCTTGGCGATCGCCCTTTTTCTGCGCCCTGTGCCGTAATATTTGATTGTCTCTGCCATGGTAAGAAACCCCTTAAAGTTCTATTTTCTCCGGCTTCTGAGCCGCATGGGGATGAATCTCCCCCGCATAAATCTTCAGCTTCTTGAGAACAGCCCTTCCCAACCGATTCGCAGGCAGCATTCCCTTCACCGCATGCTCAATAATTCTCTCAGGATGTTCTCGTTTCACTTTTTCGTAAGGGATCCGTTTTTGTCCGCCGGGATAACCCGAAGCCGTCTTATAAATGATTTGCTCCTCTTTTTTACCCGTGACCTTCACCTTTTCGGCATTGATCACCACCACAAAATCTCCGCAATCCACATGCGGGGTAAAAATGGGCTTTCTCTTGCCCCGAAGCAAATCTGCAATGTTCACAGACAAACGGCCTAGAATCTTATCTTGAGCATCCACCAAAAACCATTTCCTCGTGCCATCTGCAATTTTAGCAACATACGTTTTCATCTCAAAATTTATCCCCTTCCAAACTTAAGGCCTCGTACTATACACGATTCCAAAAAACTGTCAATATAGATTTACATCGTCCGCATGGTTCTTTGCCGACAGCGTCTTAAATCTTCGGATCTTCTCTTTCCAACCTCAAATTCTTCCACAACGCCTCGTAAGGTAAAAGTAAGGAGTAAGAGTAAGGGGTCATGCTTGAAGTAAGGTAAGGTAGAAGTAAGTCAGTAAGAGTACGGGGTCAAATCTCTGGTTAGATCATTCTTAGCCGTCTCTTGCTTGAACCTAGCCCGCATTTCTCATCACATTTCTGCTACGAGCGCCGATTCCGCCTCGTCTCTCCGTGCAGACTCGGTCGGCCACGCTCAACATACTGTAAAGTATGCCTCGCATGGCCTTGGTCGTCTTCCTCGCATCCAAAGCGGACTCAGGCGTTCCTCGCGACGAAATCTGATGAGAAATGCGGGCTAGCTCAAAATATCCTCACTTTTCAGGAACCTCGGCAAGTTCCAAAATCTGCCCAATCAAATCCTCTCGCCCAATGCACATTAAATGAACTCCGGCGCAAACTCCTTGAAGGGCTTCGATCGTTTCCGCGGCAATACGAACACCTTCTTGAATCGGGTCTTGAGCCTTTTCTAGGCGCCCGATGTAAGAAGCGGGAACATGTACACCCGGCACTTTCTCATTTAAAAAGGTCGCCATCTTGGCCGATTTAAGAAGAATAATCCCCGCAATCACCTTCGGTGAAAAAGCACGGACGCGATCCATAAAGCGCTTGAACGGTTCAATTTCATAAACTCCTTGCGTCTGAAAAAACTGAGCCCCGCATTCTACCTTTTTTTGAAATTTAGAGAATTCCACTTCCATGTCTTTGGCACCTGGATTGGCTGCTGCACCAATACAAAAATCGGTCTTGGCATTTAATTCTTTGCCAACATCATTTAAACCTTGATTTAAATTTTGTAAAATTCTCATCAAATGCAGTGAATCAATGTCAAAAACTTCTTTGGCTTGCGGATGGTCTCCTGCCTTCACAGGGTCTCCGGTCAGGGCTAACACATTGCGAACCCCCAAGGCATAGGCCCCCAAAAAATCGGATTGAATGGCCATGCGATTACGGTCCCGGCAAGTGACTTGCATAATAGCCTCTACTCCCTCTCTCACCAAAAGCGCCGCAGCTGCTAGCGGGCTCATGCACATCACGGCGCGATTGTTATCCGTTAAATTGGCCGCATCAATCCTGCCTTTTAAATGTCTCACCTTCTCTAAAAGCTCAGACACATCGGGCCCCTTAGGGGGGGATAATTCTGCGGTGACAACAAACTGGCCTAAATTTATTTTATCGCGTAACCTCATCTCTGCCTTTCTAGTACATCATTGATAATGGATAATTGAGAAATTGACAATGAAGGAATATTGATTTTAAATTATCCATTATCAATTCTCAATTATCAATTAAGTTTAATAAACTCATCACTGAATACTACCTGTATTTCACCTTCATCAACACCAACCCCTGCGGTAAAGCCGTTTGACCCGCCAGAGAACGATTCTTGCCAGAAACAACTTTCCTAAACTCTGCTACTGTTAATTTCCCCTCGCCTACTCCTAATAAAGTCCCCACAATAGATCTAGCCATTTTATACAGAAATCCATTTGCTTCCAACTCAATTGTGGTGCGATCGCCTTTTTTTGAAATAGATACTTTTTTCATTCTCTTCACGGGATTATCTTTGAAACCCTCCGGATGATGCCGATGGACCCCAAAACTTGAAAAGTCATGTTTCCCAATGATTAAACGAGCCGCTCTCCTCATCTGGATCAAATCCAGAGATCCTGGATGATGAAGTAAAAAATTTCTCTCGAACACGGGCAAGATTTTTCCCGTCCATATCTGATAGCGATAAATTTTCCCCTTCGCCCCATATTGCGCGTGGAAATTGTGAGAAACTTTTTCTATTCTCAGAATGCGAACATCCGCCGGCAACTTGCTGTTAACAGCCCTTTGAAGATCCTGACAGGGAAGCCTCGTCTTCGATCGAAAATGGGCCACCTGCCCTAGGGCATGCACCCCTCTATCCGTTCGGCCCGATCCATGGACTCTGACCTTTTCGCAAACAATTTGCTCAATGGCCTTTTCTAGCACCTCTTGTATCGTGCTGGCGTTTTTCTGAATTTGCCAGCCTTGGTATGCTGTTCCATCGTAAGATAAAGTTAATTTAAACATATGCATATTGACGATGAGCCTTCTAAAAAAATAAGCGTTCAGCGTTTAGCGTACAGCGTTCAGAAAAACAAAAATCGATGTGATTGTTTTTCCTGTCCGCTAAACGCTGTACGCTATTGCATTTTAGCACAGCATCCGCTAAGTTGTTATCGAACCTTTATGCGCAAAATTCTTTGTTCCATACTTTTATTTTTCCCTTTGTTGCTCGAGGCCCAGACACTCACTGTTTCAGGACTCAAGGGATCCGTTCAGGTCCCAACACGGACCTTGGGCAGTCTCGCCTTTGTCCCCGCCTCTTCCTTTGCCCAGGCTTATGGCCTTCAAGAAATTTGGAATTCAAAAAGCAAAACCCTCGTCCTTCAATCTCCCCAAACAAAGATTGCTTTCCGAGCGAGTTCCACTTGCGTTTGGGTCAACGGAAAAATATTGAGACTGCCGACCAGAGCCAAAATGGTGAATGGAAGATTGTTCATTCCTTTTGAATCCAGTTCGAAAATCTTTTCTCCTTTCCACCGCGTACCCACATCCCCCAAAAAGGAGACTCCACCGACTCCCCCTTCTTCCAAACCAAACTTTGTTGTTGTGATAGACCCAGGACATGGGGGTTATGACATAGGAGCCCGGGACCGCAAGGGATTGAATGAGAAAGATATTAATTTAGATGTTGCAAAAAGGGTGAGAGATAAACTTTCATCGTATGGAATCCAAGCAACGATGACCCGAAGCCGCGACGTTTTTGTGGGGCTTCCCCAAAGGGTTTCTATCGCCAAAAGCGCAAGGCCCAATCTTTTCATCAGCATTCATACCAATGCGGCCAGAAACCGCAATGTTTCCGGGACTGAAATTTTTTACTACGCCCAAGCCAATATCAGACAAAACGGATCTTCTTATCAACAAAATCGCTTAAAGAGTTATCAATTGGCTAAACTCGTTCAATACCACACAGGTAAAACGGTCAGGAGCCGAGGGGTAAAGGATGCAAGGTATTTCGTCCTTAAAAACGCAACGTATCCTGCGATTCTCTTAGAAATGGGATTTATCACCCATGCTTGGGAAGAAAAAAATCTGAACAATCCAAAACATCGTGATAAACTGGCGCAGGCCATTGTGCAAAGCGTCTTGGATTATAAAGCGAGAAATAAATAATGAAAACAGAAAGCGATGGATGATGGACGATGGATGACTCACGACTCACGACTCACGACTCACGACAAACGAAATCCATCGGCATTTTCGACTCCGGCATCGGAGGGCTGACTGTTTTTTCACAAATCGCCAAACTTCTGCCTTATCAAAACCTTATTTATCTAGGGGATACGGCCCGCCTCCCCTATGGAACCAAATCCAAAGAAACGATCGAGCGATTTAGTTGGGAAGATGCCCAATTCCTTTTGCAACAGGACATTCAATTAATGGTCGCAGCCTGTAACACGGTGAGCGCCCTGGCCCTCCCCTTTCTCCAGAAAAATCTTTCCATCCCTATTTTGGGCGTCATTGAACCCGCCGTTGAAAAGGCCCTCACCCTATCAAAGACGAGTAAAATCGGTGTGATTGGAACCCGGGCCACCATTGAAAGCAAAACATATGAAAAAACTTTTCGAGTCTTAAATCCATCTGTTCAAGTCTGGTCTAGCGCCTGCCCTCTTTTCGTGCCCTTGGTGGAAGAAAATTGGATGGAAGAGGGTGAATCCTTTTCCATTGCTCAAAAATATTTAAACCCCCTCATCGAACACAAAATAGATACGCTCATCCTGGGATGCACGCATTATCCCCTTTTAAGGACAGTGATTCAAAAAATCATGGGTCCAGAAATCATGCTGATCGATTCAGCTGAAGCAACTGCGCTTGAGTGCGTTAAGATTATTCAAGATCTTGAAGCGAGCCCCAGAGAGATTCCCCAACATCAATTCTTTGTCACAGATGAACCTACACGTTTCAGAAGAATGGGAGAAAAGTTCTTGGGCTATCCGATCCCTGAAGTCAAACATGCAGATTTATCAACAATTTACAATCAACGAACGACGATCAACGAACCACATGTTCTTATAGTCCCTGTGGGACGAACAGCGGCTTTCCCATGATCGCACAAAGAATGTCCCACATGGATTCTTCCGGCATACGCAAAATTTTTGATTTGGCTAAAAACATGAAAAATCCCGTGAATTTAAGCATTGGCCAACCCGATTTTGACGTTCCGTCCCAGATTAAAAATGAAGCGATTCACTGGATTCAAAAGGGGTTCAATCAATACACCGTCACTCAAGGAATTCCTGAACTAAGGGAAAAATTGCTTGAGAAGTTAAAAAGGGAACGGGGCATTGAAGCCGAAGATATTTTGATCACCTCGGGTGTTTCAGGCGGTATTTTCCTTGCCTTCATGGCACTTTTAAATCCAGGCGATGAAGTCATTGTGCCAGACCCCTATTTTGCCATGTACAAACACCTTTCTCATTTAATGGGGGCCTCTCCTGTTTACATAGATACTTACCCCGAATTTATTTTAACCGCCGAAAAAATTTCTGAAAAAATTTCTAAAAAAACAAAATTAATTTTAATCAACAGCCCTTCGAACCCAACAGGGGTTGTGACACCCCAGAGAGAACTTAAAAAAATTGTGGAATTGGCTAAGAAACATCACCTTGTCATTTTATCGGACGAAATTTATTCTGAATTTTCTTATGACGAGCCCTTTCAAAGCATCGGCCGAGATTACCCTTTGACGCTAGTCCTGGATGGATTTTCAAAAACCTTCGCAATGACTGGATGGCGGCTGGGTTTTACAGCGGGCCCCAAAGAAATCATTCAGGCCATGACCCGATTGCAGCAATTTTCATTTGTCTGCGCCCCTTCTTTCGCACAAAAAGCTGCCCTGAAGGCCCTGGATTGTGATATGAAAGGCCCTATTCAAGAATATCGAAGGAAGCGGGATCTTATTTACGAAGGCCTTAAAGAAAAATTTAAACTTACGCGACCCGGTGGCGCCTTTTATTTATTTCCTCAAGCCCCCGACCCAGACGGGGATGTATTTGTTCAAAAAGCCCTTGAGAAAAATCTTCTCATCATTCCGGGCAGTGTTTTCTCTGAAAGAAAAACCCATTTTCGCATTTCCTTTGCAGCCCCCAACGAAACCTTGGCAAAAGGAATTGAAATCTTAAATCAGATGGTGTAGGTTGAACCGATCCAGTTTTTAAAAGTGTGTCCTTTATTCATGCGGGTGACGCCCAACGGGGTCCCCATCAAGCGTCAGCAGGTCGAGTCATTCGCATCAGCTATACATCTGGCATCCCTCATCGAGACCGATGCCGTTGATGGGGTGATTGGGCGGCAGGACCCGCCCCCTTTCCAAAGGACACACTTTTAAATACATCATCGTTGAACCTTCATGGGCCATTCACGGAAGGAACGTTATGAACCGCATTGACAATAGAAAGCCCAATCAATTAAGACCTGTCAAAGTAACAAAAAATTATATCAAGTCGGCAGCGGGCTCCGTCCTTATCGAAATGGGACAAACCCGTGTCATCTGTGCAGCCAGCGTGCAAGAAGAAGTTCCAAAATGGATGAAGGGAAAAGGACAAGGCTGGGTCACGGCCGAATACTCCATGCTCCCTTATGCCTCCAATGAACGCAAGCAGCGAGAAAGTTCTTCTGGAAAAATCGGGGGCCGGACCCATGAAATCCAGCGGCTCATCGGGCGGGCCCTGAGAGGGGTTGTGGATTTAAAAGCCCTGGGCGAAAGAACCCTTTGGATAGACTGCGATGTTATTCAGGCCGATGGAGGAACGCGAACAGCTTCAGTCACGGGTGGTTTCACAGCCCTCATGTTCGCACTTCAGAAACTGAAGGATGAGAAAAAAATCACTGCCATTCCCATTAAAGAATACGTCGCAGCCGTGAGTGTGGGGATTTTCCAAGCAACCCCCCTTCTAGATCTCTGCTACGAAGAAGATTCCAAGGCAGAAGTGGATATGAACATCATCATGACCAGCGAGGGAAGATTCATTGAAATCCAGGGAACTGCAGAGCACGAACCCTTTACCTTTGAACAGATGAATCAATTATTGAAACTTGCAAAATCGGGAATGAAAAAGCTGTTTCAAATTCAGAGGAAGGTTCTCAAGATATAATGGCTTTCCAATAATGAGGGCAATGACTATGCCGCTTTCATCTCCATCGGGGAGCCCAACCATGAACATCGTCCTAGCCACAAAAAACCTCCATAAACTAAGAGAAATTCAAGAAATCTTTCAAGGGCTTCCCTTCCACTTTCTTTCCCTTGCCGAATTTAAAGACGCCCCTTCCGTGACCGAGGACGGCACATCCTTCGAAGAAAATGCGATTAAAAAAGCCCAAAGCGCCGCATCCTTTACTAGAGAAATCAGTCTGGCGGACGACTCGGGACTTGAGGTAGATGCCCTTCAAGAAGCCCCCGGGATTTATTCTGCAAGATTTGCAGGTGAAAACGCCACCGATGAAGAAAACAATCTCAAAGTTCTGGCGCTTTTAAAAAATCTACCCCCCGAAAAAAGAAAGGCCCGCTACCGCTGTGTGATGGCGCTCGCCACACCCGAAAAAAGGGTTCACATCACCGAAGGAATTTGTGAAGGACTCATCACAAAGACTCCACAAGGGAAAAACGGATTTGGCTATGACCCTATTTTCTTTTACCCCCCTTTTGGAAAAACATTTGGCCAGACGGATCCCATTCTAAAAAACAAAGTCAGCCATCGCTTCCAGGCTTTGGAAAATATAAAGCCTTTTTTAAATCTTTATTTCTCAAATCCATCTTTCTCCCAAGAACAGAGATAGGAAAATGGAATTCGACGCAACATCTTGGCCATCTTGACCTTCAGAAAGCCTCGACAGACACCTGTCAGTGTATGCCTACGTTTTCTTCAGGTCAATCTGGCTCAAGCTGTTGCGTCTCGGTTCTCATTTCCTATCTCTGTCCTTGGGTTTCTAGTCATTTTTTCATCTTTTTTGTGCTACATTGTATCTGACAGTGTAAGCTCCATATTCTTTTACCATGCGCAACTCGAATGAACGTGGACTGACCGTTTTATCCCTTGTCTTTCTCCTGCTTTTTGCAGGGGCAAGTGCCGCCGTGTGGTTTGAATTCCTACGTCCCTTTTTTCTTGAACAGCAAATCATCCATGCTAATCAAAAATTTGAATTCAATCTATTTTCTGAGGCAAAATTGCTTTACGAACAATTGCTGCCCAAGACAGGGGCCCAAGAAAAAAGGGCCCTCCAAGATCATCTTTCTCAACTTTCCCTCGCTGAAAAACGGGTGATGGACCTGGCTCCACCCCATCCCACCATTGCCTTAGATGTTTTGGAAGCTATTTCGGCAAAGGTCGGCCTTCTTTTTATTCATTATGCCATTCAAAACAATGGAAGAGAATCTATTCCCATCCGCCGCAGCCTTTTTTATTTAAAATCCCAGACGGGGAAATCGGAAGTCGCCCTCGACAGACCCCAGAACAAAGAGGTGAACTCTTGGGATGGAGATCTCCTGCCAGGGGACCGGGTGGAGGGAGGCATTTGCGTTAAATATTTTCTCGTGGATCCCGACGAAAAAATTTACCTCGTCTACAACAATGGCTCAACCTATATCAACAGCCTCTTACCCATTTCTCTCATTTGGCCGCAAACATCGAAAGATATTTTTCATGAAGGATGGCTTGGAAGAAAAATAGCGGCTGTCCCCATGAAAGAATTTAAAAGGCCCGCGGTCTCCGAGAACCCTCCCTCCGCAGAAAAACCTGCCACGCCTCCTACAACTCAACCGGCGACTCCGCCTATATCCTCTCCTCCTCCAAGTACAATCTCTAACCCTCAAACATACAAAGATGAAACCTATGGCTTCACCCTGACACTTCCAGCAGGCTGGAAAAAAATCAATCGAATGGATTTATCCTCCCAGAGCCCCGCCCTCATGCTTCCATCCGTTTCATGTTTCAAAAGCCCTTCCTCACAAGAGAAGGGTCCCTTTCTCTTGATTCAAAAAGGGGATAAACCCTATGGGAAGAATCCTCAGATAGACAACACGGTTCTGACACATGTCGAACAAGAAATTCGGACCGCTTTACGAACAAAAAAGGTTGAAATTAAGCAAGTCACCAGCAGAATTTCTCTCTTAAAGAACACGCAAGTGGCCGAGGTTGACCTTCTTTTCACCCTGCGGGATGATTTAGCTGCGGGTCATGAACTTTTTCACTTAAAAAGCTATTGTTTGGAGGGAAACACGGAATTCATCATCAGCCTTCTCGCCACTCATGTCAATTTCAACGCTTGTGCCGCCGAGACCCTTTCAGCGATTCTTTCTTTTGAATCACAAAAATGAATCAATTTGTATACCCGACAGAAGAAGATTCTGAAGCATCGCTTTGTGAAGAGGAAGTCGAAGCCGTTTGAGTATTTGAAAGCTCGGAATGGCAGCTGTTTAATTCTGATTGCAGCCCTCTCACCTGAGAAAGGCTGGCCTCTAGCTTGATCTGGAGACTCCTCATCTCTGATTGGCGGCCCACGGAGCGGGACTCCAAATCATCTTTTCTTGACTGACAATCTTGAAGATCAGATTGAAGACTGCTAACCTTAGATTGAACATCACTTGCCTCTTGCTCCTTCTGAGACAACTCCTCCTTAAACCCTTTTATCTCCTCGTCTTTCTTGAGAATATCCTTTTCAAGAGAGCCTATTTTTGATCCCAACTCCTGAATCCCTTGAGAAAATTTTAGATAAGTAGAAATTTTATAACTCAAGGTTTTGATCTGCTTCATATCTCCCATTTGAATCACATCCTCAAAATCCTTCATCAACTCTTCAAGTTTTTTAACGTCACTTACCAGTTTTTTGACTCTGGCATCGGAATCGCTGGCCGCAGCGATTTCTTTCGATTCACAAGCAAAAATCAAAAGGGAAATCAAGCCCACGTGAACGAAAACTCTTTTCATCCTGTCATTCATTTCGTCTCTCCTTTCTAAAGCCCATCGTACACAACTCACTTCCCTACAAAAATGCTGGGGCGACTAACGGGATTCGAACCCGTACTAAGAGAGCCACAGTCTCTCGTGCTACCATTACACCATAGCCGCCGTCGATCTGTCCTGTGAATTTTCTAAGCGATTATAAGAAAATGATAACTCAATGTCAAAGAACACAGCCAAACACTATAACTCCCCCTCCCCTCTTAAATTAAGAGGGGAGGCTAGCCCGCATTTCTCATCACATTTCTGCTGCTCTTCTCCGATTCCGCCTCGTCTCTCCGTGCAGACTCGGTCGGCCACGCTCAACATACTGTAAAGTATGCCTCGCATGGCCTCGGTCGTGCAACCTCCCCTCCAAAGCGGACTCAGGCGTTCCTCGCGACGAAATCTGATGAGAAATGCGGGTTAAGGAATCCAAAAATCATTTATTAATTCTGTCGAATCTCCCTTCAATTCCCGCCGTTAAGGAAAACGATCCATGGCACTTCGTGCGCCCGGCAGGAATTGAACCTGCGGCCTACTGGTTCGAAGCCAGTCGCTCTATCCAACTGAGCTACGGGCGCTTTAAAAACAGGGACTAGGGCATAGGGCTTAGGGTATAGGAAAAAAACAACTCTCTCTCTGGCTTCTCCCTAAACCCTAAGCCCTACACCCTATTCCCCGCATTTAACGTGCCCCCAGCAGGAATTGAACCTGCACGGCCAGCTCCGGAGGCTGGTACTCTATCCGTTGAGCTATGGGGGCTTTCCAATTTTAGATTTTAGATTGCGGATTTTAGATTAAAAAGGTGTTCATCTAAAAATTCCGCAATCCCCAATCTAAAATCTAAAACCCGCAATTGAAATGTGCGCCCGGCCCGATTCGAACGGGCGACCCTCTGCTTAGAAGGCAGATGCTCTATCCAACTGAGCTACGGGCGCTTATCAATTTTAGATTTTAGATTGCGGATTTTAGATTAAAAAGGTGTTCATCTAAAAATTCCGCAATCCCAAAATCTAAAATCAGAAGATCCTACTACATTGTCCTACCAAGTTCAGCAATTTTTTGAGGTTTTATCATGGATGAGCAAAACAAGGGGGGAAATCACCATTTCTTAAAAATCAAGAAAACGGCACCGATGATCATCAAGAATCCAACCACGTAATTCCATTTCAAGGGTTCCTTCAAATAAAGGATGGAAAAGATGGAGAAGACAATAAGCGTGATGACCTCCTGCATGGTTTTTAACTGAGCTGCAGAAAAATAGGCATGTCCGATGCGATTGGCTGGAACTTGAAAACAATATTCAATAAAGGCAATCCCCCAGCTCACCAGAATCACCTTCCAAAGAGCCGATTGCTTAAACTTTAAATGACCGTACCATGCCATCGTCATAAAAATATTTGAAATAGTGAGTAAAAAAACTGTTCTCATACCCTTAACTCTTTCTTATCAATTCGTTATTCATCCAAGAAACAAGCTTCAAACATCCGTACCCTCCCCATAAAGAAATGAGGGGCATGACCGGATGGCGAAACCGGGCCAACCCTTGAGGCCCACCAGAAATCAAAATAAAATATCCCATCAAGGCCGTTGTTAAAAAGAGAATAAATTTTGATTCTCTATAAGAAAAAATCCCAAGACTCGCAAGAATAAAATAAAAGATCAAAACAATCCCCATCAAAAAATAGCTCCAAAAAAGCATCGGCTTTTTCTTCAACAATTGCTTCAAAATTTTTATAACCCCTTGGTCTAAAATCTGTTTCAACAAACCTCCCCTTCTAGGATATTTTCCCAAAAGTCTCAAATATTCAACAGCACACGGATCAAGCAAGACCCTTAACACCCCTTGCGTATAAATCCATCTGTATGAAGTAAAATACTTTTTTAGGATTCTAAAAGACTCTTTCCTCATCCATTTAAATTTTTGTCCTTGAGTCCAGGATAATTGTTCCGGATGCTTTTTATTGTATTTTTCCCAACCGCCAAAGCCAAGGATTTCTCTTGCCCGATCAAAAGGAATTTTTTGCGTTTGTGCTTCTAGAGAAGCTACATGATAAAAATAAAATGTCTTATCAAAAACTGCGGAAAAACCCGAATAACCCGTTTCTTTTAGATTTCTCATTTGCCATAAAACAACAGGAATAAAAGCAATTGCAAAAAAGAGAACGACCCTTAAAAATCTTCTTTTTATATACTGGATTCCCCAAATTCCTAGAGCAAACGTTGTTAGAAAAATTAAAAAATACGAAATAGGTTTCACATACGTTGCAGTGGCAAGAGACAAAGCTGAAAAACACAAATCCCTCATTGACTCCTTTTTGAGAAACCTCACCAAAAAATAGACAAAGGACATCAAAAAAAAGGTAAACAAGGTCTCAGGCATGATTTTAACACTGTATAAAACAGACAACGGCTCCAATGCATATAAAAAAGCACTGATCAAGGCCACACGAACATTTTCAAAAAGCAACATCGCTAATTTAAAAATGAGAAATACCGTCGCACAACTTAAAAGAATTTGTAGTGTGATCGTTACAATCTCCCAACGACCTATTTTTAAACCCATATCGAGAAAAAGAGGATAACCGGGTGTGCGTACGATTTCAGAAATGCCGTGTGTCGAAAATGCACCCAAAGAAAGCATGGCTTGAGCCGGAAGAAGATACGTCACTGAATCTGGAGAATGAAAAACAGAAAAATCATGCGTAAAAAGAAGGGAAATAACTCCAAGAACGAGTCGCAAAGCAAAAGCCAATAAAATAAAACACAACAGCAGTTTTCCACCACCCTCTTCATACCAAGAAGTGGGTGGCCCGACTGGAGGTCCCCCATCGAGCGCCAGCAGACGTCGCCTACAACTCCCAAAGCCATACCTAAGGCTCATCCGACGTCGATGCCATCGATGGGGGTGAGGAGGGACAGGACCCACTTCTTTTACCCTCACAACTTTCTTCCCTTAACCAAGGTATCCACCACCGATGGATCGGCCAAAGTCGAAGTGTCCCCTAAATTGCCAATATCCCCTTGCGCAATTTTTCTTAAGATGCGACGCATGATTTTTCCAGACCTTGTTTTAGGAAGGCCTTCATTGAATTGTATTTGATCTGGCTTGGCAATGGGGCTGATTTCTTTTCTGACATGAGAAATGAGTTCTTTTTCAAGTTTTTCAGAAGGAGAAAACCCTTTTTTCAAGGTCACAAAACAATAAATCCCCTGCCCTTTAATCTCATGGGGAAAACCTACGACGGCCGTCTCCGCAACCGCCTCATGAGAGACCAAAACATGCTCCACTTCAGCCGTGCTGATGCGATGACCCGACACATTGATCACATCGTCAATGCGACCCTGAAGCCAATAAAAGCCGTCCTCATCTATTTTACAGCCATCCCCTGTAAAATAATTTCCAGGAAACTGAGAAAAATAAATTTTTTGAATGCCTTCATTTTTAGAATCCCCATAAACCCCTCTCAGCATCCCTGGCCACGGACGTGTAATAACCAAAGATCCTTTTTCATCAGCGGAGGCCTTTGTCCCATCTGCTCTAAAAACTTCAGGAACAATCCCAAAAAAAGGTTTCGAGGTAGAACCTGGTTTCATGGGTATCGCACCTGCCAAAGGAGCAATCATAATCCCGCCCGTCTCCGTTTGCCACCACGTGTCCAGGACCGGACACCGTTCTTTGCCAATCACACGGTAATACCATAACCAGGCCGCAGGATTGATCGGCTCTCCCACACTGCCCAGAATCCTCAAAGACGAAAGATCATGTTTATGGGGCCATTCATCGCCCAGTCGCATCAACGCGCGAATCGCTGTGGGGGCCGTATAAAAAATGCTGACCTTTTCATCTGCAATGATTTTCCAGAAACGGTCGGGTTCAGGATACGTGGGAATCCCCTCAAACATCAGCACCGTCGCCCCGTTGGAAAGAGGGCCATAAATCACATACGAGTGCCCTGTGATCCAACCAATATCAGCTGTACACCAGAATAAATCTTTATCTTTGACATCAAAAATCCATTTAAATGTTAAATGGACATAAAGGAGATACCCTGCTGTCGTGTGAAGCACACCTTTGGGTTTTCCGGTTGAACCACTGGTATAGAGAATAAAAAGAGGATCTTCTGAATCCATTTTTTCAGGAGGGCAAACAGGATGAATATCTGAACGCCTCATTTCTTCATGCCACCCTAGGTCTCGTCCCAATTTCATCAAGCAATCGCCCTTCCCTCGCCGGAATACAAGAACCTTTTGAACGCCGGGACATTCTTTCAGAGCCTCATCCACCTTACCTTTTAAATCAATCACCTTTCCTCCATGAAAGCCCACATCGCAAGTGACAACCACTTTTGAATCACAATCCAAAATCCGGCCTTTTAAGGATTCCGCGCTGAAAGCCGAGAAAACAACCGAATGAATCGCACCCATTCTCGCACAAGCCAACACTGCAATCGCAAGCTCTGGAACCATCGGCATAAAAAGAGTGACACGATCGCCACGGCCCACACCATTTTTTTTCAAGACATTTGCAAAACGGCAAACTTCTTCATAAAGCTCTTGATAAGTCAGTGTCCGTCTTTCGCCTTCCTTCTCGCCCACCCAGACAAGTGCTTTTTTATTCTTCTTCCAAGTTGAAACATGACGGTCCAAACAATTGTAGGAAGCATTGAGTTTCCCTCCGACAAAAAATTGACAATAGGGCGCTTCTCTCTGGCCAATCGTTTTGAAATCATACGCCATCACCGGGTCCCATTTCTCAAACCATGAAAGATGCTCCTGGGCTTCTCTCGCCCAGAAATTTTCAGGATCCTTGATCGATTGCTCGTACAGGCGTTCGTATTCTTTTAAATTTTTAATGTAGGCTTTTTCACTTAAAGCTTGAGGAGGGTAAAAAACTGCATCTTCTTTCAAGGCGTGAGTCTGCTTCAACACGAATCACCTCCTAATTAAAAATTTCAAACTCTAAATTTTAAATCCTAAACCCTAAACAAACTTAAAACTCAAATGCTCAAATGTTTTTGAGTTTTAGTCATTTGAGTTTGTTTAGAGTTTAGTGTTTAGGATTTCTTTACCAGTTCTTATCACATTTCTTACAATAAAAACGGGGATCCGCACCGCCAATCACGCAACCGCCCAATTTTACTTTACCTTCATCAGCTTCCTTCATCAATTTCTCACTGGGATAACCATACACAATGCGAACCACATTTTCTGAACTTCCACAGACAGGACAAGCTGGCATGGGGCGAACTTGGGACGGAGACGGTGATTCAACCTGAGTTTGGGCTTGAGATTTCACATCGGAAGAAGTCTCTCCCTGAACAGGAAAGACACAGAAACAAAAAGTTAAAAGAAAAAAGTAAATGAATTTCATAAATCCTCCGTTTCCTCTGATGTATTTCTCAACCTACTGCCTAAGACCCATGCTAACACAAAGTTAAGGAATCAAAAACTCATGTGGGAAAACTCACCTATTCCCACACCCTTTCCCTGGCGCAGGCTGATGCCCAATCGTCTTAGCATTCTATTTCTATTTAAATACTTCGGGGTGCCCAGAATCGAACTGGGGACCCCCTGCGCCCAAGGCAGGTGCGCTACCAGGCTGCGCTACACCCCGTGTTTCAATTTTAGATTTTGGATTGCGGATTTTAGATTAAGAACTTAAAACATAATGTCTGAACTACAATCAAAAATCAAGCCCCCATTTTCAGTCATGGATCGTCAATTTTTCAAAGTTTTTGCTTTTACCCACGACATGTTTTTATAGTCCCCGCGGGACTCATCCCTCACGACTGCCCTTCAGACATTCCATGCGCAAAGCGGTAGAGAGAACGCGTGGTTTTTTCATGTTTTGACAGCATTCTCACCACAACATCTATCATGCCTGAATGATGGCTTAAGAAACGTATTGCCCGGCTGAATAAAAATCTTCTGCCTAATTTTTTGTGAATGGTAGAAACATAATTTCCATTTTCAAAAGATTGATTGAGTAAGAACGCAAATTCCAAACCTAAGGTGATTCCATCTCCTAGAAAAGGATCAATCACTCCTAAGGAATCTCCTACATAAAAGAGATGATCCTGATCACTCCCCTTTACTTTAAGTCCAAAAGAAAAGGGAGCGGTTACTTTGAGGTCCCCCACTCTTTGGGCCTTGCTCATTTTCTCGGTCAGCATGGGATGCCGTCTAAAAACCCAATCCATTAATTCATCTTCGCTCTGAGAAATTTTTTCCACAGGGACATGTTCCATATTCAGAAGGAAACAGGCATTCACCAGACCCTTCTCAATTTGAACAAGTCCTCCATACCCCTCTTTAAAAAAGAAAAGCTCAAGCGCATTTTTTAAATTTTGAGCGCCCCGATAATGAGCTTTCACTCCCAACATTCTTTGCCCACCTTTAGGCTGATTTTTAAGAGCCTCTCTCCCTGTGGCCAACACTAAATTTTTTGCAATAAAACTTTCCCCGACCTTTAATTTTTGAGGCGCTGTTTTCACATGCCACAAATTATTTTCTCTCTCAAATCCCGTCATTAAAACCCCTTCTTGAACTTCTGCTCCTCTTTCTTTCGCATGATTCAGCAAGAGAAGATCCAAACTTGCGCGACTTAAACCCAAGGCATGCTCAGCGCCAAAACTAATTTCTAGAGTTTTTCCAGAGGGGGCATATAGAACTGCTCTTTCGATGACGTGGTATCCGCTTTGAGAGATTGCTTTTCGGATTCCTAAATGATCAAAAATTTTCCACGCGGCAGGGCTGATGAATTCACCACAAACTTTATCTCGAGGAAAAATAGATTTTTCAATAATGAATGTTTTCAAGCCCCTTTCCTGAAGAAAAGAGGCTGACGCCGTTCCTGCAGGGCCTGCGCCAATAACGATAACGTCATAAACTTTTGTGATCACAAATAATCCCTGCTTATATATTTTTCACCAAAAACTCAAAATGCTTACAGTTCGTCATCCCCGAGTGTTTTAATCGGGGATCCATCCACATGGATTCCCGCTTACCCCGACGAGGGGCTGCTTCGCTGAAACCTGCGAGAATGACAAACAAAAGCTAAAAAATCCACAGGCTGAGACGATAAGGGAAATGCCTTCTGACCTCATAATTTTTAAATCCGTTACTCTTCATCAGGGTCTTTAATTCCTGAACCGTAAAGGCTCTTAAAATAGAGATCGCCCCATCATTTCTCGTCATGGCATGAAAACACATCACTCCAGATAAAATCTGATAGAACCCGTATGGAATCCAGGCTCGAAGTAAATCATTGATCAAGACGCCACAACGAGAAAGCGAAAGCATTTTCTTTAAAATAGGAATGGCCTGATCAGGACTTAAATGGTGTAAAAAAAGAGAGGAAATACAAAAATCAAATTTTTGCTCTGACTCTTTTAAATCAAAAACATCTTGAATCTGTACTGAAATTTCTGGATAAAGAGCGGCATTCCGCTTGGCCATTTTCACCATTCTTGGATTTTTATCAAGAGCCAAAATCGAGACTTGATATGGATTCTTTCGTGCCCATTTTATAATTTGAATAGGAATATCTCCCGATCCTGTTCCCACATCCAAAATAGAAAATTTTTTAAGCCCTCGTTTTTGAATTTCTCTTTCCAAATTCTTTAAAATAACTCGCGTTCCACCCAACCAGCAATTAATCCATTGAAGATTTTTGAGCGTCTTCTCAAGATCCTCTTCTGTGTAATCATCCCCATCCATCCATTCTGGATCATGACTTTGTTTTGGTACAAATTTCATATTAATTTCAATGATCCTTCGAGATCATCGTGTGTGATGAAAGTCCTTCCCATCATGCTTTTTTTGTAGTCGCCCGATTCATCGGGCAGCCCCATAAATGGGGCGACTACAGAATGAGCTTCACTTTCATAGCAAGAATACTCATAAAAATAGAAATTGGGTGGCCCAACTGGGGGTCCCCCATCGAGCGTCAGCAGGTCGAGACAAAAACCTAACACTCGATCAAGAACATTAACGAGACCGATGCCGTCGATGGGGGTAAGTTGGGACAGGACCCAATTTCTATTTCTTAGATTACCTTTTCAGAAAAATAAAACTTTCCAAAGTTAACCCGGGCCCAAAAGCCATTGAACATCCCAAGCCACGAGTGTCAGAATTTTCCAAAAATTTCTTCAAGATAAACATCACCGTCGGAGAAGACATGTTTCCATGATTTCTCAAAACATCATAAGAAGGCCCCATTTTTTCTTTGTTCAATTCTAATTCGGCTTGAATGGCCTCTAGAATGGTTCTTCCCCCGGGATGAATCGCCCAAAACTGAAAATCATTCAGCAAATGGTTGTGCAAAATCTTCTCTTTTTCTTTTCTCAAACCCAAAGCTAAAGACTGAGGAAGCTCTGGATGCAAATTCATAAAAAAACCATCATTTCCAATCGTCCATCCCATTTTGTCTAAGCTTTCAGGAATGACCGTCGTATAAAAATCTTCAATCTTTATTCCAACAGGCTCAGCACTGATAAGACTTGCCGCACATCCATCCGCAAAAAGCAGAAATGAAATCAATTGATCAAAGGGAACACCCTCTTTTCTCCAATGCAAGGTACAAAGCTCCAGATTGACCATCAAAACCTTTGCATGAGGATTTCCCTGAATCATACTTCTTGCCAATTTCAGCCCCGGAATGGCCGCATAACAGCCCATGTAACCGATAAAAGTTCTTTCAATATTGGGGTTTAAATTTAACTTTTGAACAATATCAATATCTAGACCAGGTGCATAAAAACCAGTGCATGAAGTGATGATTAAATGCGTGATTTTTTCATTCAGACCATCTGATAAAATAGGTTTCAACGCTTGATCCGCCAAAGGGAAAGCCTCTGTTTTGTACCGGGCCATTCTCTCTTGTGTGGAAGGAAAATGATTTGAATGATAAAAAGCCTGAGGAATTTCTCCATTCTCAGAGAAAAAATGTTGAAGAACCGTGTGGCGTTTTTCAATCCCTAATCTTTTGGCAATGGCCAAAAACTTCTGCTTGTCTTCTTGAGAACAAACAAACCGGGATAAAAAATCAATAGATCTTGCATGCCCTTCATAGGGAGGAACCGCTGTCGAGATACGATTGATGTAAATGGGAGAGATCATAAAGACAAATCCGAAATCCAAAATTCGAAGCACGAAACAAATTCAAAATTCAAATATCTAAAAAAGCAAAACGTTTTTAATTTTAAATTTAGGTTTTCGAATTTGTTTCGGATTTCGATTTTCAAACTTCGAATTTATACTCAAAGCGCTAACACACTCTCAGTCCCTAAGGTTGCCTTCAACTTTTTATCTAAAGAAGCCCCCAAAATCACCTCTACTCGATGAATACCCCCATCTCCAAAGGGCCTGACCTTATTTCCCTCTATCGCCTGACCGTCTACGCGAACTTCTTTCACACCCGAAGAAACATGTTTAGGGTTTTTGACTTCAATTTCATAGAGATCTCCTCGAAATCGACGAATCATTTTAAATCCGTCCCATTCTTTCAGAATACAAGGATCTATGACCAAACCATCATAATCCGGTCGAATGCCCAAAATCCATTCTGTCGTAATTCGATAATACCAAGCCGCGGATCCCGTGTACCAGCTCCAGCCGCCACGTCCATAATGAGGCGATTCAGGACCATCCACATTTCCAGGAAGAACATAGGGCTCTGACCAATAAAGATCGGGCTTGTTTCCTCGATAAATGGGGGAAATTCTCTGATAAGTTTCAAAAGCCTTAGCGCCGTCTTTTGCCACGCATTCGGCCCAGACTCCCCAAACACCTGCATGCGTATAAAGACCGCCATTCTCACGCATTCCAGCCGGATACCGCGTCAAATAGCCCACTTCAAGATCAGGCGTCTTATAAGCAGGATAAAAAAGAATAGGACCGTAATCTTTATAAAGATATTTCTCCATCATCTTTTTAACGATTTGAGCCCGCTCTCCTTCGGCTGTCCCATGAATCAGTGACCAAGTTTGGGCGTTGATAAAAATCTTTCCTTCTTTGTTCTCATGGCTCCCCAAAACTTTTCCGGAGTCTGTGGTCGCACGCCAATACCATTGGCCATCCCAACCCACTTCATTGACTGCCCGCTTTAATGTAGACGCTTCTTGACGCATTCTTTGAACGAACTCACGATCATTTTCCTTTTCGGCGACACGAGAAAACTCATTCAAAATGCCATAGAGAAAATGTCCCATCCAAACGGATTCCCCTTTTCCCTCACGTCCACAGGCATTCAGACCATCATTCCAATCCCCTTCTAAAATCAAAGGAATCCCGCGAGGACTTTTTCGAGAAAGCACTTTCAGAATCGCTCTTTTACAATGCTCATAAATCGAAGCACTTCCCTCATTCTTCAAAAAGGGAACTTCTTCACGCAGCAAAGAAAAATCGCCCGTTTCTTTCAAATAATTCATCAAAACAAAAGGCAACCAAAGCAAATTATCCGAATGATGAGAACCACTGGCCTCAGGCGCTAAATTCTGCCACCAATGCTGCACCGTCCCATCTGCAAATTGATGAGCGGCATGGAGCTTTAATTGATCTGCAGTTTTAGAAGGATTAAGGGGTAAGAAAACCTGGCTGTCTTGAAGCTGGTCTCTAAAACCATAGGCTCCTCCACCCTGATAATAGCCGGTCCGGCCCCAAATACGGCCTGAGATGGACTGATACTTAAGCCAAGTATTGGTCATGATATTTAAAGCAGGATCCGGCGTTTGAACCGTGAGCCCCTCTAATGTTTTTTCCCAGAAAGCCTTTGTCTCGCTTAAAGCCTCAGATGCCTTCACAGGATCCAAATACTGACTCAAAGTTTCTTTGACGCCAGATTCTTTTTCAGCAAGTCCGGTCACGAAAACACATTTTTCAACTTTGCCGGGTTTTAAATTAAATTTCAAATGAAGGCTCGAAATAGAATCATTCCATTTTCCATCATGGTTGCCAAGTTTTCCAGCCACCACCGCCTTCGGGGCCATCCTATTTCCATATTTGCCGACAAAGCTCTCTTTATCGCCTTCAAAACCGGTAGGTCTACGACTGGCGGCATGAAAAGCAACATAAGAATAGCTGTTGTTCCAAAGTTGACCTTTTTGATTTGGAATGTCCCAAAATCTTTTTTTAGCTAAAAGCGCCTGAAGAGATTCCTGATATTCCGTTTCAATAAAAAGACGATGAAATTCACGATGACTGTCGGGCCAACGTCCCAAAAGCCATTCAAAAAAAGTAAAAATAGAAATTTTTCTGGGTTTCTTTCCTGTGTTCTCCAATTCCAAAATCCAAACTTCAGCTGATCCCTCAGGTGGAACAAAAAATGTAATCTTCCCTCGAATCCCTTCCCAAACAACCTCCATTGTCGTGTAGCCCACCCCGTGACGGCATTCAAAAAACGAAAGTTTTGAGCAAGTCGGCTTCCAGGTTAAAGAACCGATTGTCCCCTTTTCATCGTCTCTTACATAAATAAATTTTCCCCATGGATCCTGAATCAAATCCTGCTCCCAACGCGTCACACGATTGATTTGGGCATTGTCCATCCAACTGTAGCCACCTCCAGTTTGAGAAAGAATGATGCCGTAACGACCGTTGCTCATGACATTGACCCAAGGCCGAGGCGTGTCAGGTCGGGTAATCACATACTCTTTTCCATCTTCGGTGAAATAACCATAGGCATTCTTAAACAATTTTTTTTCTGTGTTTTTCACCTGAAAGTCCTCCATTTCGTCTAAAAAAGTCGTTCTTATAAAAATATCAATTTTAATAATCTTTCGAGATCATCGTGTGTGATGAAAGTTCTCTCCATCGTGTTTTTTGTAGTCGCCCGATTCATCGGGCAATCCATGCAAGGGGCACACGGCAGCCCCATACTAAGGAGGCCATATTCCCACCCTACATGGGTCATCTCTTTAACGATGCAGTTTTGAGCCTCCTTGTCCTTAGTACTGTCAGAATTGAGTGGATAAAACTTAATGAACTGACTTGTAAATGGGGCGACTACAAAATGAGCCTCACTTGCATAACAAAAATTAAATAATCTCCAAATAAAATTCCTTTGCCGAATTTCGATAAGAAATCAAATAGCCCATTTCAGTTGCTGCAAATTCTTGTTCTTTCCCGTTTAAAAGCACTTTCTGAGGCGTCTGTGGCATGCTGAATAAAAATTCCCCCTTAAGACCGGGCAAACCTTGAAGGGTCAGCGCTACTTTTCCTTCCTCAACTTGCGTTCCTAAAAGCTCAGAAGTCGCATAAAGAATTTTCAATCTTGAATTTGGAACACTCCAATCGATTGGAAAAATCTGACCCGATGTTCCTGGAATAGCCAAACGTTTTTTTGACGGAATACGAACTTTCTTTCCTTGAATCAAAATTTCAATCACCATTTCTTTTTCTACCGGATGAAAATTTAAAACAAATAAAAACGAACCCGCAGGGCCTTTGCGGAGATGACAAACCACATCAGGCTCATCGCAAGTGACTTGAGGAAGAACACCCCCTTGATCCAGAAAGGCCTTAAAAACATCCAGATGCTCCGCAATTTGATAATTTGGAAGCGTTCCCAAAATGGTGGCTTTACCTTTCCCAATTTTTTTCTCAATCCCACAAACTTTCCCAGCAATTTTTGCTACAGGGCTCGCATTGTTTCCGTTAAAAATCGTCATGAGCGGGAATGAATTGACCCCTTCATGGTCAAAAAACTGGACCTTTGTTTCTGTGGGACAAAAAAGAGAATCTCCTGTGACACCTAAGCCCTGGCGTAAAATCTCACAAGGGCGTCCTTCCAAATCTACTTTTGGCAAGGTGGGATAAAAAATGGCCTTCCCTCCCTGATTCAAGAACTCTAGAACTTTCTCTTGGGTTTTAGCGTCCATCATTTCCAAAGACATAATCCAAATCTGACGATATTTTAGAAGCTGCTCTATAGACTCCTTTTGAAGATCTGGAATCTCTGGATTGTAGCTCATCATGTAAAGCGTTTTGATCAAGCCATCAAAATAAAAAGCATCTCTCAACCATTTATAGTCATAGGTCAAGCCTACTTTTTCTGATCTAAAATATTTATCTTTCAAGAAAAGCGGATAGAAAAATTCTGTCTCGTAATAGGGTTTATAAAATGGAACAGCGACTGCCGTTTCTTTCTTTGCCGGAACTAAATTTGACTCATTGGCTCGAATCCAGCGGTTTAAATCTTCTATGGTTTCATAAAGAGGCATTTCTTTTGCCTTCACATCAAGAGGCGTGTCCCAATAAAACATGGGACCGTAGACGCCTTCCCCAGGAGGATTTTTCCCCTGAGAAAACATATAATAATTCCAACCTTGCGTTCCATACGCGAGTGCTGATTTATAAAAAAGTCCAAGTTGATTCGGATACGTTCTCACACAATGCTCACGCGACCCCGCCTGAAACTCTGCAGAATAAATCGGCAAATCAGCGCCCTGAATCGAACGCGTCATTTCTGTAATTACACCCGCGTCATGAAAATTTCTAAAATCTACATTTTCAGGAATGTGATCCAGCCCCAGCAAAAGATCTGGCCTTTGCTCGGCCACATCGGCATAAAGCGTTACGCAGACGGGAAATTCATTTGCCCGGCCATACACCCAACCGGGGACGTTTTCATAAAAGGGAGTTTCTACTCCGCGCTTGCGAAGATCATCCATTAAATGGCGTAAATAAACGGAATAATACCAGCGATGAAATTCATGCCAATCCCGATAACGGGCCATGTCCTCTGGCTTTTCTGTATTGCCCGAGGGAGGAATCACTTGCTCAAAGGACGCATACTCTTTGCGATACAATTGATTTAAGGCAGCAAGGGTCTGATATTTCTCTTTCAAAAATTGATAATAATATTTGAGCGTTGCAGGATTATAATCCCCGCAGCCGGCCAGCCAATGTTGAAGTCCGACTTCATTGCAAATCTGCGTCATCACCACAGGCCCATTTTTACTCACTTGGCGATCACGAATCACAGGAATAATCTGGTCAAACCACTTGGCCGCATATTCCAAAAAGAGAGGATGCATGAGAGAACACACAAAAGGAATATACGGCTGGCCTTGAGGATTCTGAACTTGCACTTCGGGATGGCGATTTAAAAACCAACGCGGAATTCCTTGATCTTGGTACTCGGCCAAAATATAGGGGCCCGGTTTTACCACTACATCCAGGCCCGACTTCCCGCAAAGATCGATGAACCCAATAATATCCTTTTCAGGACCAGTCTTACCTTCTAAATCAAAACTTCCCTCTTTCGTCTCATGCCAAGACCATGGGATGTACGTCGTAACTGCATTCAAGTGGGCCTTCTTCATTTTCTCCAAATGCTTCGGCCAATCCTTCTTTTGGACTCGAAAATAATGCATCTCCCCGGAAAGCATAAAAAAAGGGGCCCCTTCCTTCTTAAAACCTTCTTGTGTCAATTCAAAGCGCATATTTTGCTCCTAAGACTTAATTAAAGCGGGTGGCCCGACTGGGGGTCCCCCACCAGCGTCAGCAGGTAGAGGTCTGAATTTTTACATCCCATCAACAAACAAACCCGACACCGACCCCACAGGGGCTATAACCTCTGTGCCGCTGGTGGGGGTGAGGAGGGACAGGACCCGCATACAAATTCTTCCGAAATTTTCGAGAAAGCATACATAAAATGAGAGGGAATAACAAGGGAGAAGTAGACCCCAAGGGTAGACGATGCTGTATTTAAAAGTGTGTCCTTTTAAGAGGAGGCGGGTCCTGTCCCTCCTCACCCAGCAAAGGAGGCCCGCTGCCTGTGGCAGAGGAAGGGCCGACTGCGGTAGTAGATGTTTTTTTACCTTGTACTGCGTCGGCATCGGTCTCGGTTTGGTTCTTGAAGAGTCATTTTCAAGTCTCGACCTGCTGGCGATCAGCGGGGGACCCCCAGTCGGGCCACCCGCATCAATAAAAGGACACACTTTTAAATACACGATCGGGTAGACCTAAAATCCAATTTAGGATTTTGGAATTTCACGCTCTAAAAACCAAGATGTGGGACTTCAAAAATTCTGCATCAAAGGTTTCCAAAAAACCGAGCCGCCCCAGAAGAGGAGGAATTTCGTCCGTATTAAAAAATGCAACAGGAACCTTGCGCAGAAGGTTGCCCAGCTTAACCAAAACCTTTTTTCTGCACAGGTAAATCGTTTGTTCTCCTCCCACACCTCTGGTTGTATCAATTGCACAATCAGATTCAAGAGAAACAGCCAACTCTTTTGCTAAATATTTTGGAAGAATGGTAAAGTCTGCCCCGGTATCTACAACCATCCAAACATCCGTCCATTCTCGAAGACCTTGAGATTGAAAGGAGATTTTAGCTACGGGTCTATAGATAGGGCCAAAAAAGGTTTTACCTTCGTACTTAAAATTAAATTTTACAGCCATAAAATAAGGGAATGGGCTTTGGGAAGGTAGGCTATCTCAGGAGTCACACGAGGATGTTTTTTACGAATACCTTCAAGTATTTTTGAAGCCCCCTCACCCGTTTTAGCAGTATAAATCTTCCCGGCAGCTAAAATAACATGCTTACCTCGATAGCGGGGGTTTTTGAAAATATCCACCATCTCTACTTTTCTCATAACGGTCTCATTGTAACACCCCATGAGAGGGAATAACAAGGGAGAAAGAGAACCCAAGGACAGAGATAGAAAATGAGAACTCAAGAGCGACAGGTTGGCTCAGATGGACTTGAAGAAAACTCGAGGCATACCTGCAAGGTATGTCGAGATTTTCTGAAAGTTCAGATGGGTCAAGATGTCATGTTTTTATAGTCCCCAGGGGATGCGTCGAATTCCATTTTCTATCTCTGTCCTTGGGGAGAATGGGCTTTAGGCAAAAATCAGCGGCAACAATTCTTTGAGAGACCTCACCGTCGGAACAGGATGCTGCCTCTTTCCTGATCGATCAATCAGAACTGATTGGATTCCAATACGATTCGGACCTAAAACATCATCTTTGACACTGTCCCCAATATGCAGAACCTCATGAGATTCAGCGCCACTGCGTCGCAGAGCTTCCTTAAAAATTTCCGGATGAGGCTTTGAAGATCCCACCAATGCAGAAGCCAAAATAAAATCAAATGTCTTTCCAATGCCTAACCCTTCACATAAAGGAATCAAGCGTGAATCCCAATTGGAAACAATTCCTAAAATAAGTTCGGATTTTTTTAACTCCCTTAAAACTTCTTCCACCTCTGGGAAAAGCCTCCAGTATTCGGGTCTTGCAAAAATATCGTAAAGCTCTTCAAAAAAAGGTTCAAAATCTTTCACGCCGCCAAAATGATTAAAAACATCTTTCACCAAATTGAACCACCATTCTCGCTCCTGAGGATGTGCTTCCAAAAAAGAATGATGATCCCTCTTTTCCCATTCCATTTTAAATCGAGATTCAATCTCATCAGGCAGCAAACCAGAGCAACCGTAACGCGCCGCCACATCCCGATAAATTTCCCCTACCGACGGCTCAGGCCTCACCAGCGTTCCCCCTGCATCGAAAAAAATAGCTTTAAATCGAGAAGTTTTATTCATGACATCTTTCGTTTTGATCAAAATAATGGTACGGCATACCCGTTCATGATAGATTGAGAAAAGGTGAACCGTCAAATGGCATTTTATGGGCTTTGAAGAAAAACGTTCTCATTTTCGAAGATATTTCAGTGAAGAAGAACGCTACTTGATCGAATATAAAGTGGCGGGGAAATTCTTTGCAAAAAAAGAAGTGGCTCTCACTCTGAACCTGAGCGCCTCAGGCCTTCTTTTCCGAGCAACGCATATCACGCCGGTCAACACCCTCCTCAAAGTTTCGCTCCAACTACCTCATCTCAAAAAAACCATTCCCCTTCAAGCCCGTGTTGCGCGCATTGAGCCAACCCACAAGGAAGGAATTTATAACATCGCTATTCACTACATTCAAATCCTGGATGCAGACAGAGCTCTTATTGATAAATTCTGCACTGAACAAGTCCCTAAAAAAAATTCTCAAACAGGTAAAGAAAGCTGAGCACTCATATTTTCTGAAATTAACCCACTTACTTTTTTAGGGCTACCATAAAACTGTTGTGAAAAAATCTTTTACTCCCATCTAAAAATGTAAAAGTCTCATCAAGAAAATCTCTCAATCGATTTTAAAACATCAGACGCGTCTAGATTTCCCTTAATCCCTAGATCTAAAAAAAGGTCCATTGCCTCAGGCAAGCTCACATTCAAAAAACGAGCCGCTTGACGCAAAGACACCTTTCCCTGCTTATAGAGATTTCCCATATAAGTCTCAAAACCAATCTTCATCAATTTTCTCATGGCTGTAGACTCTTCAATTTTTTCTTCTTTCTCTACCCATTCAATTGCTGACATCATCGCTCCAGGGATCCTGATTGTTTTTGTTTTCACGATTTTCTCCATCTAAAACAGCTTTAAAAAAGTCCGATATATGTGCTACCATAAAGCATGGGAGAAAAGTACTTTTTAAGTCGTTAGGACAAGACAACGTTCAACATCTAAGGTTTAGGATTGTAACAAAGAAAGGACGGGTTGTCGATTTTGTGGTTCAGCTCGAAGTCTGGGCAAAGGATAAATGGTACCCTGTTGTTCGGTACGATTATGCACGTGGCTTTGCACACAGAGATGTTCTTTCTCCCAAAGGTGAGGAAGAAAAAAGACCTTTAACGCTTGATTCATTGGAGCAATGTGTCCAGTATGCAGAACAAGATTTGACGGACAGGTATGAATGGTACATTGAACAATTTTTGAGAAAGTTGAGGTAAGTGATTATGACAGCAAAAGAAAGAACTCAACATGAAATTTCTGAGGCATTTGATTTCATTCGATTCTTGATAAATCATCCGAAAGAAATTCGGAACATAAAAAAAGGTTCCTCGATCAACATCTTCTGTAAAGAGATTCCTCATAAGATGCGTACTCAATCAGCGAGAAAGAGCGCCGCCTTATTACAATTTAATTATCTGAGCGAAAGAATATTTCGCCGCGTTTAGTTTCTTTTGCCTGGCTAATCTTGATATCTATAAAAAACAAGAAGATTAAACAGCAAGAGGCACAGCTGAACTTTCGGAATCCTTTTGAATCCTAAAATAAGGCTCGCCTAAAACTTCATATTTCATATTTCGTCGGACGGCCTTATATCCTGCCATTTCAATGAGGCGAACCATTTCAGGCTCTGACATACAAAAAACAGTGCCGGCGGCTTTAACTACATTTTCTTCGATCATCACACTGCCAAAATCATCCACGCCATATTTTAAACTCACTTGCCCAATTTTTGGACCTTGTGTCACCCAAGACGCTTGCAAATGATCAAAATTATCCAGATAAATCCGGGCAATCGCCAATGTTCTCAAATAATCGACCGTAGAAGTTTTTTCTCCACCCATCGGCGTATGATCCGGTTGAAAAGTCCAGGTGATAAAGGCTGTGAACCCATGGGTTTCATCCTGTAACTCTCGAAGTCTTTCCAAATGTTCCACACGATCTTCAAGCGTTTCTACATGACCGAACATCATGGTGGCCGTACTTCGGAGTCCAAAGCGATGTGTCAATCTCATCACGTCAAGCCATTCATCCGTCGTCACTTTTTTAGGATTAATAATCTTTCGAACGCGCTCAACTAAAATTTCAGCACCCGCTCCTGGTAAGGAATCCAGTCCTGAGCGAATCAAACGCTTTAACGTTTCTTCTACAGAAAGTTTTGACACCTTCGAAATAAAAACAACTTCTGACGCGGAAAGCCCGTGAATCCAAATCGGATATTTTTCTTTGATGTGGCGAAACATTTTTTCATAGAAATCAATTTTGAGAGAGGGATTGTGTCCGCCTTGAAGCAAAATCTGCCGCCCGCCTAGCTCCAGTGTCTCTTCAATTTTTTTGTCCAATTCCTCACAGGAAAGAACATATCCCTTTTTTGAGCCCGGTCTCACATAAAAGGCGCAAAAATCACAATCGGTCACGCAAAAATTGGTATAATTAATATTGCGATCAATAATATAAGTAACCGTTTTAGGATCATTCTTACGCGTGCGCACCCAATCCGCAAGACTCCCCAATAAAGGAAGATCCGGACATTGAAAAAGGGACAGGGCTTCTTTTGAATCAATCCTGTCGCCGTTTCGAACCTTAGATGCGATGTCCTTCCAATTCATATTCATAAAATCTCAAAGTAGGTTTTTGATGAATCAAATGATGCTTAAACGCCAAATCATAAAAAAGATCGAGCCCCTTTCGATGGGCACGAGATTCATCGTAACAAATCGAATGAAGAAAATAATCTAAAATTTGCTCGCGTGTAAACCGGCTTTCTTGAGACAATGCTCCTGAAAGAAGCGCAATTTGCTGAATGCCCTGATCTTTTGCCTCTATTAATCGGACGACGTTTTCTGATTCAACATCCTCTTTTCCAACCCAAAAGGCATACGTAAAAGGAAGCCCACAGAATTGATTCCAGGCTTCTCCCAAATCTATTTTCTCACCTCTATGTCGCATGCCCTCTTCCAAAGCCTGATCCCCAATCAAAAGCGCTGCATCACATGACTGAAGCATGTTTTTAAGAACGGGAGGGTAAGATTTATATTCTGGATCAATATTCAGAAACTCTTTTGTTAAAATTTTAAGCAATGTCACAGCCGTCCGAGATCTTTCATCCACTGCAACGTGACGAACTTGAGACAGAGGTTTTTTTAAGAAAAGAATCACCGACTTCACCGGCCCCTTGGAGGAAATCGTAACATTCGGGACAATTGAAAGTCCTGACATGCGGGCATATTCAATGGAGGGAATAAGAGAAAAATCTACTTTGCTTTCTACAAGAGCCGATGCACAGGCATTGGGAGAACCCCAGAAAAAAAAATTCTCCTTTTCTTCCAACCCTTGAATAAGGGGTTTTGCATTGAGAAAATCACTGGCCGCTATTTTCATACATTGAAAATCTCTAAAAACCCTTATCTGTAGAGACCTCTCAAAAAGGTCCCAGCTGCAAGGCGCCCACGAGCGACCGCGGAGGCGTACGTTTTCCAGTACGCCGCACAAGGGAGCGAAGTGGGCAACGCCGCAGATGGGCCTTTTTCAGAGGTCCCACATTTTAACCACTTGATAGAGCGCCCCTCTTTCGATGGGATCTCGTCCAGCCTCTCGAATGAGCCGAATCAACGTCTCACGTGTCAAAGCATCTTGCGTTTTTGCACCTGCATCGTGATAAATTTTCTCTTCAATCACAGAGCCATCAATATCATCTGCCCCATAGAAAAGAGCAATTTGCGAAAGAGCGGGCGTCAGCATAATCCAATAAGCCTTAATATGTGGAAAATTATCCAGAAGAAGCCGGGAAACAGCCAAGGTCTTCAAATCATCTATGCCCGTCGTCCAACCCATTTTACCCATGCGATTGTTTTCAGGATGATAGGCCAGTGGAATAAAACATAAAAAACCGCCTGTTTCATCCTGAGCCTCACGCAATTGAAGAAGGTGACGGACCCTCACATCATATTTTTCAACATGGCCGTAAAGCAGGGTGGCATTGGTCGGGATGCCTAAACGGTGAGCCGTCTTCGCAATTTCAAGCCAACGGGCTCCTGTCGCCTTCTCACCCGCAATTTTTTTGCGAATTTTCTCATCAAAAACCTCAGCCCCTCCGCCCGGTAAAGAACCCAAACCAGCTTCTTTAAAATCTCTTAAAACTTGTTCCGCTGTTTTCCCGTAAAGCTGAGCAAAAAAATCAACTTCCACACAAGTAAAGGCCTTAATGTGAAGTTTTGGATTCTCTTCTTTAATCGCTTTCAAAAGTTTTAAATAATAATCGTAAGGGAGATCTGGGTTAAGCCCCCCCACCATGTGAAGTTCTGTCAAGCCTTGATCTCGCACCTTGCGAATCTTTTCCAGAATCTGGTTTATATCCAGCGTATATCCTTCCGGATGGTCCACATCTCTTCTAAAAGAACAGAACAGACAATCCACGGCACAAATATTGGTATAATCAATATGTAGGTTGGTCACAAAATAAGCTTTATTGCCATTTTTTCTTTCTCGAGCCAGATTGGCAAGCATTCCAATAGTATTTAAATCCTGAGACTGAAAAAGCCGAAGGCCATCTTCATAAGAGAGCCGTTCCCCAGCTTCAACTTTATCCACGATCAAAGACAACTCTGATTTTTCGAGAAGAAGATCTATCATTTTTCTAATTCTTCTAATATGACTGTTACTTTTTTCTTGAAATAATGAGAGTGGAATTTAATTTCAATGATCTTTCGAGATCATCGTATGCAGTGAAAGTTCTCTCCATCACGCTTTTTTGTAGTCGCTCGATTCATCGGGCAGCCCCATAAATGGGGCGACTACAAAACGAACCTCACTTCTTTCATAACAAAAAGGAGGTCTTACCTTTTTCACAGGGAAACAGCCTCTTTCAAAACTCTATCTCGAATGTACCAATGAATCGCTTTTTCAGTGACCACGTCTACACCTCGCCCCAACAAACTCTGAAGTTCCATCAACAACTTTCCCACGTCAAAAAGACTTCGACCCTTGTCTAATGCAATTAAAAAATCCACATCGCTCTTAGGTCCGGCTTCTCCCCTTGCAACAGAGCCAAAAACCCTCACATGATGAGCTCCATGCTTGGCAGCAATGCGTAAGATCTCTTCCCTCTTAGATTTTAAAATTTCTTCAATGCCCATGATAAAATCCGTTGTTCGCCATTCGTGCAGCGTAGCTCGTCAAAGACCCATTCTACCTCACAACCCCGGCTGAGTCCAGATGCGACTCACCTTTTCTTTAACTGAAGAATCCATCACAATCTCATCGGGCCACTCTCGGTCAAAACCCTCTCTCCTTAGTTCTATCGAGATCCGGATACACCTTTTGCAATATACTGTTTAATTAAAGATTGGTAAGGAACTCTCAGTTCGTTCGCTTTTTCTTTGAGACGCATCAACAATGCCTCTGATAAACGAATAGAAATGGAACGAGAGGTCGGTTTAAGATTGGGAAATGAAACCGCTTGAAGATCGTTTGACTCAAAATAATCCGCAAGATCTATATTTGACCAAAAATCTCTTTCTTCATCTTCATTTTTAAACTTCGGTAATTCAAGAGCTTTAGACTTTTTCATAAGCCCCTCTCTTTTCTATTCAAGTCCCTGGCAGAAATGATTCGAATTCTTCTTCCTCGAACCGTAAATACAATAAACAATGATCTTAAAGCCTTTGAACGACCCATCAGAAGAAATCTCTTTTCCTTCCCAGCATACAAGATTTCCTTCAAAATACGCTTATGAGGATCAAAAAAAACCTCTTCGCACTCCTCACATGTCACGCTATGTTTGAGAAAATTTTTCTCTCTGTTTCCAGAATCCCACTCAAAACGAATTGGCTTACTAAAAACATCCATGCAAACCTGTATATACTATATGATACATCTTGAAAAAATTCAATTTCAAAAGAGATCCGCGAAGCATTAGATGATGTATTTAAAAGTGTGTCCTTTTATTGATGCGGGTGGCCCGACTGGGGGTCCCCCGCTGATCGCCAGCAGATGGAGACATTGACCCTCTTATTACATCACAACCCAACCGACATCGATGCCGTCAGCGGGGGTGAGGAGGGACAGGACCCGCCTCCTCTTAAAAGGACACACTTTTAAATTACACGATCAAGACTTACAATCCCAATTTTTTCCAAATCTCATCTACTCGCGTTTTCACATCTCTATCCATCACAATCTCATCGGGCCACTCTCGGTCAAAACCCTCTTCTTTCCACTTCCGCGTCGCATCAATTCCGACCTTGCTTCCCAGAGCCATACGACGGCCGGCATGGTCCAAGACATCAATGGGTCCCTGGGTAAACATAAAATCCCGTTCGGGATCAATGTGATTCAACGCCTTCCAGGCCACTTCCTTCACGTCCTGAATATTCACATCTTTGTCTACCACCACGACCACCTTGGCAAAACACAATTGGGCCAAACCCCAAATGGCACTCATGACTTTTCGGGCCTGACCTGGATAGCGCTTGTCAATCGAAACCAAAAGCAAATTATGAAAAACGCCTTCAGCCGGCATGTGCATATCTACAAGCTCAGGCAATTGCTTTTTTAAAATCGGAAGAAAAATTCTCTCGGTCGCCTTCCCCATGAAAAAATCTTCCTGAAGGGGTGCACCCACAATAATCGTCGGATAAACAGGATTTTTCTGCATCGTCATCGCCGTTACATGAAAAACAGGATAGAGATCCGCCAAAGAATAATAACCCGTGTGATCGCCAAACGGGCCTTCCATTCGCATTTCTTCAGGATCCACATATCCTTCTAAAACAATTTGGGAATTAGCCGGGATTTCTAAATCAATCGTCTTACCCTTCACCATTTCTACCGCTTTATTTCGAATAAACCCAGCAAGCATCATTTCATCTACCCCTTCAGGCAAGGGTGCCGATGCAGAATAAATCACGGCCGGATCGGGGCCTAAGGCAACTGCCACTTCCATCCGCTTCTTCATTAATTTCGCCTTGTGAAAATGAGCCGCCCCGCCCTTATGAATTTGCCAATGCATGCCGATGGTTTTCTCATCAAAAATTTGAAGGCGATACATGCCATAATTTGCAGCATCCGTTTCTGGATCTTGGGTGATCACCACGGGCAAAGTAATGTAACGCCCACCATCTTGCGGCCAACATTTCAAGGCCGGCAAATCAAAAAGCGAAAAATTTTCCGTGTTCACAATCTCCTGACAAGCCCCCTGACGAATTGTTTTGGGTTTCAATGCTTTTAAAGTTTGCAACATGGGAAGCATTTGAACAGATTCAAAAAAAGTGGAAGGAATTTTAGGTTCTAAAAAAGAAGCCACGCGCTCGGCCAATTCTGAAAAACTTTCTACACCGAGGGCCATGCACATCCGCTTCTCGGTTCCGAATGTATTAATCAAGAGAGGAATTTTTGAGCCTTTAACCTTTTCAAAAAGAAGCGCAGGACCTCCAGATTTGGTCACACGATCCGTGATCTCCGTGATTTCCAAAATGGGATCGACTTCAAAAGAAACGCGTTTAAGCTCCCCCCGCTTCTCAAAGGCTTTTATAAAATCGTTGAGTGTGTCGTAGGAATACATAAAGACCGTGCATCGTTCTTCGTACTTCGTTCGCGATATAAAAATCCATGCAAAGATATCAAAGGAGTACCTAAAAGGAAAGAAGAAGTCTCCTCATAAGATGCCTCCTATTTTCTGATCATGATGAAAAACGCGTTCAGCAAGTAACAAAGAAAGATGGGAATTAGATAACCCTCACTTAACCTCAAAGCTATGCCTTTCGACGACACATCATTGAAAGCATAATAATAGCCGTTTCAAAAAGGACATATCCGATAACGTAAGGCACCCCCCCTGAGCCAAATCCATAACTGTGCAGACCTGCCGCTAAAATAAAATTAACACCATAATAAGTCATTAAGATCAGGGAAAATCCCAGAATAGCAAGTATCGAAATCCCAAAATTTCCGATCCACCCCGCATATCGCGCATGAATCATTGCCAAATATCCAAGAATAGAAATCAAAGCCCATGTTTCCTTAGGGTCCCAACCCCAGAAACGGCCCCAGGATTCATTGGCCCAGACACCTCCCAATATAGTACCCGCTATAAGAAACATAACACCGATTTGGATCGTCTTATAGATAAAGCCTGCAGTTTGATGAAATGCCTCTTTTTTTTCAGGACCCAAAAAATAGAGTCCCAGATTGTAATGTGCAATTCCCATAGCCAAGGCAAAGGCACTGTAACTGAGCACAACAGTCAAAACGTGAACCGTCAACCAAAGATTGCTTTTTAAAACAGGAACCAGTTGAGTAATGCTTGAATCAATGGGCACGCTCTGGGCAATAACCAAGAGAAAAAATCCAAGAAAAGTTGCGACGGAGCTAAGCAATTTTGTCTTGTAGGCCATTTGAAGGATCAGGGCAAAAAAACATATTCCCCAGATGAGAAAAATCAATGACTCATACATGTTTGAAACTGGAGCCCTTCCTGAAATGACGATTCTTAAGGCAATCCCCAAGGTATGGAAAACAAAACCCGCAACAAAGGGAAGTAAATAAATAATGGATCTTCCTTTGGGGGAGACAAAAAGTGAAAAGACAAAGGCTGAAAAATAGAAGACCCAGGCTTTCTGAAATGGGGCCCATTCATTATAAAGAATTTCCCTATTCAGGGAACCTTCAGATGGATAATCTCCCCCTGGCAAATTGCGAAGAAAACGGGCAAGCTCTTTAGTAGACTCCTCAAAAGAGAAGGCATCCCTCTTTTGAAAAGAGAGCCCAACCTTCTGAAAAATTCTTTTAAATTCCTGGGCAAATTTTGGATCGTATTGATCCATCTTTTTCAAACTCAACCATTCCCCATCCTTGTGTTGAATGTCTGGAAGAAGTGTATAGGCGTCTCCTGAAACGACATCATGAAACTGTTGCATCTGCTGATAAAGCGCGGCAACCTTCCTTTCATAAGGGTTCAGTGCTTCCCTTTGCATTTGTTTTTGAATCATTTTTCCAAAAAGACGTTGCAAATTTTCATTCTGACTGAGTTCTTTAAACGAAAAATATTTTCTCTTCAGATCCAGCTTGGCATCTTCCATCAGTGGATGGAAGGTCACACGAATGACCTGACGTTCAATAGCTTGTTCAGGGTCAATGGACAGAGACAGAAGATTTTCAATAGCCCTTTTCCCCTCGAATTTTTCTTTACCCGTCATCCATTTCATAAATTCATTGGCGAAGGTCTGAAGAGGTTTTGTTCTCCCGCCACTTTGAATGGCAATTTTCTCACAATAAGAATAATTAAGTTTATCTTCAGCTGAGGACGCTTGTGAAAGGGAAAAGAGAGCCATCATACAGAGAGAAACCGCTATTTTTTCAACCATGTTGTTTTTCTTGTTTTTAAAACGACTGGTAAAAAACAGAATATAAATTCCTAGGATCATAACTATACTTCCTCCATAAATGAAATGAATACCGGGGTCATGGTTAATGGAAAAAATAGACACATCAGATCCATTATTTTCGCCCTGAACATAACTGGATTGAAAAATTTTAAAGCCCCTGTGTTTTAGCGGATGATTCATATAAATACTTCGATCTTGATCATGAATGATAGCAGGACCCGTTATTTTTACTTTGCTTTCATAGTTCATTGGCTGGTTAGAACCAGGATAAAATGCCAGGTTGAAATCAACAAGTTCAAGTTTAAAACCCAAAGGAATCATTTGATGTTGATATCCTATCTCAATGTGCTCGCCATCCAGGTGCAGAACTTTGCGCCCACCTCTTTGGATCCAAATTTCACGGGTTTGATGGCCCAAAGAATTTCTTAATTTAAAACGCAGGGCTGGAGTCTGATCTTCCTTGTTGATTTCAGAAGGACTGATTCGAGACGACACCCTTGCCTTGGGAATGAAATCCTCAATCTTAAACTCAAGCCCCATCCACCCCGTTTGAAGAGGTTCTTTCAACGAAAGAGAACCTACTCGAGACAATCCAGAGCTGTTTTGGAGTTTGTAATACAGTTTATTTCGAGGCCCTAAAAAGACGGTAAGAATATTCGCATGATCTAGATTCTTTTCGGGAATAAGGGTTTTAAGGGTTGCCGCAGGCGATAAATTTTTTTCTTTTAATTCTAGAAATAACTTTTCGACATCTTTCGTTCTTTTAATTTTCTGAAAGCAAACCGTGGCAGGACCCAATTCTAAATGGTTTTTGGCATCATCCTCGAGGACCAGTTGATCTTCAACGGAAGTCATTGCATTGGCCAGACTAAACGAAAGAACCGGATATTTTCTCCTACCACCCGCCTTGTACACATTTTCCTGTACACTATTCTCATAATATTGATCAACCCTGAGTTCCAGGTCACTGTCAGGGATTTTTGTAATCCAGGGTGTTTGATTGAGCCCCTTGGTAAATCTTTTCTTCAGCGAATGCGTACCCTTCTGAGTCCGTATGTTTATTTCTTCAACATGACTCTCAAACGCTGTGGCACTTTCTTTTTCGCGAAGTGCAAGATCGCCTTCAACGCCAAAAAATTTGCTGACCATGGAGCCCGCCAAAAGCAAGAGAAGCCCTGCGTGTGTAATAACAAAACCCGTGTGATATTTTCTGAAGGGCCACCTTTTAAAGGTAGAAAACAAAACATTAAGAAACAACAAACCCAGAGTAACTACAAACCAATTCGTCTTGTATACCAGTTGCTGCGCAGCTTCAGTTCCCAGAGTGGACTCGTAGAAAGTCCCGACGGCAAGGATCATACCCAGGGCAATCATCAGGACAATGGCAAAGATATAGGATCCGGTAAAGGAAAGAATTCTTTTCAAAAGAAGCTCCATCATTTCTTAAATCTACTTGCAAACCGAATAATCATATATAATAATCATATACACTATAGACATAGTATTCGATTTTAATAGCAGTATTATGATACAGATCATACAATCGTGCTGTTCACCTGTCGTATCATTCTCCCAACATGTCACAAGGGGTCCGCATGAAATCTAGAAACAAGAAGATTATCACAGGATTGTTTTTAATGTTCTGCTCTGCTTTACTTCAAGCGGGACCTATCTCAGTTAAAGATATTACGGATCATCCGGAATCCTTTATTCAAGACCAAAAAATTGAACTTCGATGCCATTTTCTAAAAGAAAGTAACTCCTGGCTTCACCTGCTCAGCGATTCATCAAGGTATACGGGTCTTTTTGTGTTTGAGAGGAAGGACAGTTTGATCATAAAAGAAAAAATTACTTTTCCGTATGTTTTTGCGCAAAGACAGCTGCAAGGTAAAATCCGAAATTTGCGTTCGGGGGATTTTATACTTATTACAGGAACCTGTTTTAAGCATCAGGCTGTCGGAAAAGAGGCTGTAGGAATTGTTGCTGATCAGATTTTGGTTTTAGGTGAAGATGGAACCCCAGAGACTGTTGACTCGGAAAAAACCGGGGAATGGTCAGGACGGTTTAATCCACCCAAAAAAGCAAGATCCCTGGATCCTTCGGGTTCAGCCTTGGCAGCAGATCCTGATTCACAGGGAACTTATACCATCCGATTAGGAAACGACTCCCTCTCAGGGCTTCATTGGGGGGAGAGGTACACCATGAATGGTATGGAGTTTGTGGTAACGAAAGATGATAAGTAGTCAAAGTAGCTAAATTAGTCAAAGAAAAAAAGGGGGGATGATGAAAAAAACACTGTTCTTCGTTTTGGCAGGCTTGTTCGTTTCTCTCATCTCTGTCCAGGACAGTTGGGCCGTTGCACAATGGTCACGCAAGTACGGAGTCAGTTGCACTACGTGTCACACAGCATTTCCAAGACTCAGTTACTTTGGTGATCAATTTGTGCAGAATGGTTTCCAGATGCCCGGAACGGAAGATGGGGATGAAGTAGCAAAGCATATCATTGGGAGCAGCTTGAATCTCAATGAATTGACTGATATCTTCGGCCTCAGGATCGCCGTAAGTCCGCTGGAGGTAAAAACCAATAGCCGCAAAGAGGGCTCTAGCAAGGAGACGCTGTTTAACATCGGAACTCCCAATTGGCTTCAGCTTTTTACAGCGGGAACCATCTTCAAGAATACCTCCATCTTTATTGAGACAGAGGTTGAGGAGCATGATATTGCTTTCAACTGGTTCGAGTTGGGCTATCATAATATTCTAGGATCTTCCCTCTTGAACGTTAAGGCTGGAAAAATATCCATGATGGAATTCCATTCCTTGACAGGAAGATTGAGGGGAATTCCAAACATCAGCCATCAAATCCTTTCAGGCGTGAAAAGCTCGAATGGGACAGGAGACGATTCAATTGCTGTAGCTCAACCCGTTCCAGCCGTGGAATGGTATGGATGGACAGGTCCTTTTGTAGCCGCGTTGGGTGTGTCCAATGGTGCCAAATTGCAGGACACGAACAGTGATAAGAATTTTTTTGGCACTCTCAAATATTTTGTGGCTGAGGAAGGTGACTTCGCAGGATCCTCAGTTTCTTTGTGGGGACTCATCGGGGCGGACACGAAAGATCTCTTGGATGAAATCACGGATGCGTATACAGGCGAAGCCGAGAATGACTTTTGGCGGTTTTCTCCAGCGTTTAACATTCGGTATCTGGAAAAATGGGATTTACAGTTTGCCTATCTTTTCGGACATGATGATGATTTCAACCTGACCGTGGAGGATAGTCAAGACACGGATTTCCAGGGCGTCGCAACCATTTTGGGATACATGCCCAACAACAAATGGTATCTTGCCCTGCAATTTGACTGGGTTGATTCAGATGATGCGTCGAGCCTTCAATATACGAAGCTCAGCCCATCCATCTGGTATTTTCCCAGAGACAACATGCGGATTGGTTTGACCGGTCGATTTGATTTGGAATCTGAATCGGACAAAAAGCATGAAGCTCTCGTTCATGTAAGGTCTATGTTCTAAGAATGAATAAACCAGGGGGGTGCACCCATATCGGGGCATCCCCCTTTTTTATCATGGAGGCAAAAATGAGAAGTTTATGGGCGTTTTGCTCCTTGCTTATGATTCTTTTTATCACAAGCATACATGCGGATGTAGTACCTGGGGAGGAAATGTACAACAAGAAATGCAAGTCCTGTCATGGAAAATCGGGAGAGGGTAATCCTATGATGGAGAAGGCGCTGAAGATAGATCCAACGCTTTTAGTCCTGAAAGACCTTAAAAAATCAGATGATGAATTAAAGACGATCATTCGGGATGGCAAGAATAAGATGCCTTCCTTTAAGGGTAAAATTTCTGACGATGAAATCAGTAACATCGTACAATACGTTCGCAGTTTTTCACAAAAGTAGAATTTTCCAAAATCAGGAAAAGAGACAGAGGGCTTGTTTACATCGCCCTCTTTTTCTTTGTGGGGCCTGAAGGTGCGTGCTAAAACATGAAACCTCAGCGTTTTTCTGCCTACTTTCACAATTTTCTTACCTACATCGGCGTTGCCCTTTCCCTATTTGTCTTTTGTCTGGAGACCCTGCTTTATCTTGCAGATACTTTCATAAGCCATAAAACTCTCTATTTGGGATTAATCACCTATCTTATTCTTCCCCCTTTTTTATTTTTAGGACTTGCCTTCATTCCCATCGGCGCTCTTTGGAAAAGACGACAGATCTTAAAAGGAAAATCTTCATCTCGGCCACGCCCTATCCATATTGATTTATCCCGCAGCACCCATAGAAATGCCGTTTTCATATTCCTCATTGGAACGTCAATACTTATCATCGCTACAATCATTGGTCTGTATAAATCTTATCACTACATGGATTCACCTGAATTTTGCGGCAAGATGTGCCATTCGGTTATGAATCCGGAATTCACGACTTATCAACGTTCTCCCCATGCACACGTAAAATGTGTGGAATGCCATATCGGGTCTGGCGCAGAATCATATGCAAAATCAAAATTTACAGGAAGTTATCAGCTCTACTCTTTGATGACCCATAAGTATGAAAAACCGATTCCGACCCCTGTGAAGAACTTGGGAGCGGCCAATAAAACTTGCGAACAATGTCATTGGCCCCAATATTTCTTTTCTTCAAAGGAAAAGGTTTTCCAGCATTTCTTGGGTGATGAATTAAACACGTATTGGCCCATCAAAATGCTCATCAAGATCGGCGGCGAACAAACGGGAGCGCCGCAACAAACAGGGATTCACTGGCATATGAATATCAATAATGACCTTCAATACATCGCACGTGATGAAAAAAGACAAGATATTGTCTGGATTAAACTAACCAACAAAACAACCGGCGAAGTGAAAGAATTCATGTCTAAGGCCAATCCCCTTGCGCCAGAAGAACTCAAAAAAGCACAATCCCACACCTTTGACTGCATTGATTGCCATAACCGCCCGAGCCATCGATTTCCAACCCCTACAGTTTCTATCAACGAGGCCTTGAGTATGTCACGACTCGATACGAAATTACCCTATATCAAGCGTGAAGCCGTAAAGGCTTTAAGCCAGGAATATTCAACCACGGACGATGCCTTGCGTACCATTCGCAAACAACTTACAGAGTTTTATCAAAAGGAATATCCTGATCTTTCTAGAAATGAGAATGCCAAAATTGAGCGTGCGATTCAAGAAATCCAGGATATCCTGCGCAATACTCAATTTCCTGAAATGAAGGCGCGTTGGAATTCTCATCCGGACAATATCGGTCATATGGAGAATCAAGGCTGCTTTCGCTGTCATGGCAACGACGATCTAATGACCCCGGATGGGAAAACCATTGGCAGAAACTGTTCAACCTGCCATGAAATATTGTCTCAGGGACCCGATTCAGAAAACGAATCACCTGGACAGGCAAAAGAATTCAAACATCCCGTAGATCTGGGTATGGAGCCTGAAGAGATGGATTGCATGAGTTGCCATTCAGATCCCAAGAGTCTATATTAGAATCCCGCGACCCAGAAGGAAATACCCCTGAAGCGATCAGAAAAAGGCCCCCTGTCATTCTACGGTGTTAAAGGGAACCGTCCTGGATATTTGAGCAATGGCATGTCCCTTCTGAAAAACTTCAATCGTTATATTGATAAGAAATTTTCCCAAAATCCCTTTTGGAATTGTAAAACCATAACGGTCCCTTCTTGTCCCTTCCATGGGGGATCGCTTCTCTCTATCCTTTAAAACAATATTGCCCTTGGCATCGAAAATTTCAATTTTAATAAAGGTTCTTGATTTTTTGGAAAATCCCTTTCGAGTGTATTTGATCTGAAGTGTCAATTCGCTTCCGGACTTAACCGTTTTTTCGCTCAAATCATTCCATGCATCATCATAGAGAATGACATATTGAAGTTCCAGCTTCGAACTTTCCGGATATGCCTTAACATTCAAGATGCTCGCAAAAAAAGAAACAATGAGAATATGAAAAAATACTTTTTTTGACATAACTCTTCTCACAATCTGATGAGAAACATACATGACTTTCAGTCACAAAGGGGGATGAAAATCACCCTTGTAGTCGCCCCATTTATGGGGCTGCCCGATGAATCGGGCAACTACAAATCATCATAACTTATTGTATAAGAACAACTAAAGACTATTTTCAGATGAAATGCGGGCTAAAGACCAAGCCAATGCTGCCAAAATAACGCCAGGCAATTCTATATGGCCCCCCCTACCAAGTCCAGCCAAAACGCAACATTGCCAATCTATGACTCTTCTCTATGGATTGAAGGAGTAGATTTTTTTACTGACCGCTGATCGCTGAATACTGTATCTTGTTCCTAATGATTGCCTTTCATAAAGAAATTTTAAAAAATTACGAGCGAGCCTCTCACCGAGAGTGGGTGATTGGAAACGGCCTGGGAGGCTATGCGTCTTCTACCATCTGTGGAGGAAATACACGGCGATATCACGGCCTTCTTGTTTCAAGTGTAAAGCCACCCCTCGGTCGCATGGTGATTCTCTCCAAAGTGGAAGAAACCATTCACATCAATGGAAAGTCTTATGATCTTTCTTGCAATAAATTCCCTGAAACGATTCACCCCATGGGGCATCAAAATTTAGAGCTTTTCTCTTTTGAATTTTATCCCAAATTTATTTATTCCGTGGATGGGATTAGACTGGAAAAAAACATTTACATGATTTTTGAGAAAAATGCGACGATCATTTTTTATCGGCTTTTAGAGAGTCCCCGCCCTATTAAACTGAGCCTGATGAGCTTTATCGCCTGCCGTCGATTTCACGAGCTGACGCATGAAAATCCATTCTTTAACCAAGAGGTGGAAGTGAACGAGGGCCTTTTGAGAATGAAGCCTTATAAAAGCTCTCCCATGATTCACCTTTTTTACAGCCCCGCCCAATTTGCAAACAATCCACTCTGGTACTTGAATTTCGAATACGAGGAAGAATACCGAAGAGGTTTAGATTATAGAGAGGATCTTTTTACACCCGGAGATTTAACATTTGATCTGGCGCCGGGAGGTTCTTGTTTTCTCATTGCCTCCACAGATGAACTCTCCTCTTCTGATCTTCTTCAAGCCGAGTTCAAAGAAACCGAACGCAAGAAAATGATTCTCAAAAATTGTGATAAGGATAATAAAATTTCTTTTTCCCTTTTTTTGGCCGCGGATAGTTTTATTGTTCAGCGCGGAGAAAAGGGCTCGGCCTCTGTCATCGCCGGTTATCACTGGTTCAGTGATTGGGGGCGAGACACCATGATCAGTCTTCCGGGTCTGACCCTCGCCACCGGGAGATTCGACTTGGCTAAAAGTATTCTCAACACCTTTTCAAAATATGTCTCTGAGGGGATGCTCCCCAACCGCTTCCCGGATGAAGGGGAAGAGCCTGACTACAACACGGTGGATGCCACGCTCTGGTTTTTCAATGCCGCTTATCAATATTTTCTTTACACGGGCGATGAAGGTTTTATTCGCACCATTTTATTTCCGGTTTTTAAAGACATTATTCAGTGGCATGAAAAAGGAACCCGTTATCAAATTCATGTGGATGAAGACGGCCTCCTTTACGCGGGCGAAAAGGGCACGCAGCTCACGTGGATGGATGCCAAGGTCGGAGATCAAGCCATCACGCCCCGCATTGGGAAGGCAGTGGAGGTCAATGCCCTGTGGTACAACACGCTCAGAATTATGGAATTTTTCTCGGATCGCTTCGGCTATCAGCCGCTCCGGGACCATTACGGATCCATGGCCGAGACTGCTCGAAAAAATTTCAACCGGCTTTTCTGGAACAAGGATAAGGATTGTCTATACGATTGTATATACAAAGAAGAAATGGACCCCTCCATTCGGCCCAATCAAATTTTCGCCATCAGCCTTCCCTTCCCCATTCTGAGGGTAGAGAAACACCGCTCTGTCTTGAAAGTCATTGAAAAAGAATTGCTCACGCCTTATGGCTTAAGAAGTCTTTCTCCCAAAGATCCAAGATATGTTGGAAAATATTCTGGGAATGTCCTTGCCAGAGACAAGGCTTACCACCAGGGAACCGTTTGGCCCTGGCTTTTAGGGCCCTATGTCACGACCTTTTTTCGGGTCTATGGACGAAACTCTAAAACCATCGAAAAGGCCAAATCTCTTTTAGAACCTTTCCGGGATCATCTCTACGAAGGCGGCCTGGGAACTATCTGTGAACTCTTTGACGGAGATCCCCCCCATGATGCCAATGGCTGCATCTCTCAAGCCTGGAGCGTTGCGGAACTTTTACGCGTCATAGTGGAAGAATTGGGGGAATGAATACGACAGTTGTGAGGGGTGAGTCGTGCGGGGTGAGTTTAAAATAAATAAATATGTATATTTTAACAAATAATCCTAGGATTATTTGTTATTTTACGTATAATATCTTTCCGTATGAGAATCCATCGCCATTTTCTACACTCAGAGCTTTTAAAGCATTTCCAAAACCCTAAAGAAGTCATTGTCTTAGAAGGGGTTAGACAAACGGGTAAAACAACACTCATCAAACAGTCTTTAGAAGGGAAACCCTCCCTCATCGTCACTCTGACAGATGAAACCGTTCCTGTCATTCGCTTGAGGGAAGCTGCGACCTTTGAAGATTTTTCGGAAATTCTTGCCCGTGATTTTCATTTTCATCCTCGTGACGCAAAACCGCTTGTCATTGATGAAGCCCAAAAATCTCTCCACTTGCATAAGTTCATTCTCAAAATGCATTCTGACTGGAAGGAAACACCCCTTGTCTTGTCAGGTTCAGCCATGGGTGTTTTCTTTAAAAGAAGTGAAATCCAAAAAACGGTTTCACCTGCCGGAAGGGTTCGACGTTTTGTCTGTCGAGTCTTTTCTTTTGCGGAATATCTGGAACTGAAAGGAGAGGAAACACTGCTCTCGCAGATCCGTCATTTCAATCTGGGTCAAACCTTACATCCAACTCTACATGAGCGCCTCATGAATCTCTTTTATGATTATCTCTCATCGGGGGGATTTCCAGAGGCGATTAAGTTTGGAACAACGGAAAAAATTTATGATTATCTGGAAACACTTCTCTCTTTTTTCTGGCAAGATGCAGACCGATACCTTAGTGAACTCATGGGTTCTAACAAAAGACAATACGGAATGTTGTTTAGAACCATTCTAGAAAGTGTTGCACGTCTAACCTGTTTTAACTCTACACGGGCGAGTCTCATCTCGACAGATTCTCCAGCGTACCGCACAGACTTGCCTGTTCTGTTGGATGCCGCAGAGGAATGGCATTTTCTGTTTCGACTTCCGACATACATGGAGTCTTTGACCCCTCAAAGGCACAGCTCCAAAAAATATTTATGGGATGTCGGCGTCGTAAACCACTTTCTAAACGTGGGACGCCCTATTTCAGGTTCATCGTCGCCGGAGCTCCTCGCCAAACTTCTGGAGTCCTTTACAGCCCAAGAACTTATTTTTGCCTTGAGACACAAAGAGAGACTCTTTTCTTGGAAGAGTCAGGTTAAGCAGCCCAAAGAAATGGATTTCCTCGCCCGCTTTCCTGAAAAAGATGTAGGTATCGAAGTCAAATCATCTTCCTCTATCAGTCAAAAGGCCATTTCCCAATTGAGGGAATTTAAAAAGAGAAATCCAAAAGCCCCTTGTTTTGTGATTTATCTGGGCCCTGTGATGCAAATCGAAAACATCTGGTTCATTCCTCCTTATTTGCTGGGTGAACTGGCAAGATGGGTAAAGTAAAAATAAATCAAAAATAAAATATCAAAATGACAAACCAAAATCCAAAATGTATCTATGTCATGGATTATGAAACCATTTTAAATTTTGATTTTTGCTATGAGAGGCTCATTTTGTAGTCGCCCCATTTATGGGGCTACCCATGGATTTGCCCGATGAATCGGGCGACTACAAAAGCTAAAAATTTATGCAAATGAAAGAACATAAATATCATTTCACCTCCGAATCCCTCGCCCAAGAAGCGCTAGGTGAGGCTGTTAGCTTAGGAGCCACTTATGCAGATGTGCGCCTGATCGAATCTGGCTCGAGAGCGCTCGCGACTAAAAACGGGGTTCCAACCAGTCTTGATTTTGAAGAGTCTCAAGGTTTAGGCATCCGTCTTCTTTGTCAAGGGGCTTGGGGCTTCGCGGCCACACACGACCTTTCCAAAGAAAATGTGATTCGGACTGCTTTCAAGGCTATTAAAATCGCGAGAGCCAGTGCCCTTGCCCAAAAAACCCCCGTCAAACTTGCACAAGAATCGCCGATTCAAACCGAATGGTCGACACCCTATTTAATAGATCCCTTCTCCATATCGATTGATGAGCAATTGAATTTCCTTTTTCAAATAGACGAGGCAGCTCGAAAAATCAAAGGGATTAGCATCGTTGAGACCCAAATGCATTTTGAAAAAGAGAAAAAACTTTTTCTTTCCAGTGAGGGGTCTAGAATCCTCCAAAATTTTATCACTTCAGGAGCCGGCTTTAATGTTCTCGCTTTTAAAGGGGGAGATTTACAAAAGCGGTCTTATCCCAACTCTTTTGGCGGACAATACCAAAGAAAAGGTTATGAACTTATTCATGAACTAAAGCTTCTAGAAAATGTCCCACGCATGGCTGAAGAAGCCGTTCAACTTCTTTCAGCCCCCAGCTGTCCTCAAGGAGAAAAGGATCTGATTCTAGATAGCTCTCAGTTGGGCCTTCAAATTCATGAATCGGTGGGCCATCCGATCGAATTGGACCGCGTTTTAGGAAGCGAAGCCAATTATGCAGGCAAAAGTTTTTTGACCTTAGACCAGTTGCACCATCTTCAATATGGATCTCCCCTTGTCCATGTCGTTGCAGATGCAACAGCTTCTCATGGACCGGGACTCGGAACTTTTGGATTTGACGATGAAGGCGTCCCTGCCCAGAGAACTGATATTATTCGAGAGGGACATTTTGTCGGCTACCTCTCTTCTCGCGAAACAGCCCCTGCCATTCATGAGAATCGTAGCAATGGAACCATGCGGGCCGAAAGTTGGAATCGCATCCCGTTGATTCGCATGACCAATGTCAGCCTTCTACCTCAAGCCGGCACGTTTGAAGAATTAATCTTAAGTACGCGAGACGGAATTTATTTAGAAACCAACCGTAGTTGGAGCATTGATGATCGAAGGCTTAATTTTCAATTTGGAACCGAAATCGGCTGGGAGATTAAAAATGGTAAAAAAGGCCGCATGGTTAAAAATCCGATTTATTGGGGGATGACCCCTGAATTCTGGAACGCCTGTGACTGGATTTGTGACGCGAATCATTGGACGCTGTGGGGCACTCCCAATTGCGGCAAAGGCCAGCCCTGTCAAACGATGGGGACAGGGCATGGCGCGAGCCCCGCTAGGTTTCTTGCGGTAAACGTTGGGGCCAGCCATTGATAGCAAGATCTAACGCAGATCTGTTACGCGGATCGAACGCAGATCTGGAGCGAGTATGGCGTTACTATACCGAGATATCACGTATGAGATCAGAGGGGCATGTTTCTGGATATGGAAAGAATTTGGAAACGCTTTCAAAGAATCTATTGTTGACAAAGCCCTCACGGAAGAACTCAGAAAAAGAGGGCTTAAAGTTACCGATCAAAAGCGCATTGACGTTTTTTATAACAACAAAAAGGTTGGAACTTATGTCCCGGATAAAATCGTCAATGATTGCGTCCTTGTTGAGATCAAGAGGAAACCCTTTTTGCTTAAGCAAGATAAAGAACAGTTTTGGCATTATCTCAAAGGTTCTAGTTATAAACTAGGAATGTTAATCAACTTCGGAGAAAGGGGATTGGAAATCAAGCGAGTCATCTACGACATCAAGAGAGGGATCCGCATCAGATCCGCGTAGAGGATCCGCGTTTGATCCACGTCAACATGAAAATACTTAGAGAAAAATCAGAACATATTTTCGAGACTATCCTCAAAGCCAGTCAGGCGGATGAGACCGAGATACACTTTTCTCAAACCGCGTACTCCCTCACCCGTTTTGCAAACAATGAAATTCACCAAAATATGGGAGATGAAGACGTAGAAATTTCTATTCGTTCTTGTTTCGGTAAAAAAACCGCTCGCGTCACCACCAACAAAACGGATCCAGAATCTCTCAAAAAAATGACTCAACTGTCCAATCATCTGGCTTCTTTGAATCACGAAGATCCACATCTTCTGCCCATGCCAAAGCCTCAAAAATATGAGGGGGTTCATCACGCCTATGAAAAGACAGATCACATGAAAGCCGAGACAAGAGCCCACGCCGTTAAAGTTCCGATTCAAATTGCTCAAAGTAAAAATTTACAATCAGCCGGAATTTTCTCAAACAGCTTTACTCGGTTTGCCATCGGAAATTCAAAAGGCCTGAGGGCCTATTCAGAAGAAACGTATGCCGTTTTTTCAACCACCATGATGTCCAATTCCTCAGGATCTGGCTGGGCAAAATTTGGTCATTCAGATGCAAGCAAAATTCCCGTTGAGACACTGGCCCTCGAAGCCTCTGAAAAAGCGGTGTTGAGCAAAAATCCTATCGAACTACCTGCAGGGACTTACACCGTTATTTTAGAACCCTCTGCTGTTCTTGACCTTTTGGAATTTATGCTCATGGATTTTGGAGGGCTTTCGGTTTTAGAACAAAGAAGCGCCTTCACCGAAAAAAGAGGACAAAAAATATTTGGGTCCAACATCACCCTTCATGATAACGTCTATCATCCCCTTCAATCAGGGGCTCCTTTTGATGGCGAGGGAATTCCAAAACAGAAAATAACATTGGTTGAAAAAGGAATCTTAAAAAATTTAGTTTACAGCCAATCGAGTGCCCATCGGGCAAACGCAAAACCGACGGGCCACGGCTTTGCCATTCCAAATGATGGGGGTGAAGCCCCTCTTAATATTGTCATGGAAGGAGGTAATACCTCTTTAAAACAAATGATTGAAAATACAAATCAGGGTTTACTCATCACCCGATTCTGGTATATTCGTGAGGTGGACCCCATGCAAAAGATTTTGACGGGGATGACGCGGGACGGGACTTTCTTGATCGAAGACGGAAAAATGAGAGATGCGGTGAAAAACTTTAGATTCAATGAAAGCCTCTTTCATCTCTTCAACAATGTCGAAGAATTGGGAGAGCCTGTGAGAGCCTCGGGAGAAGAAGGAATCGACAGGGTCGTTCCCGCTTTGAAAGCCAAGGATTTTCATTTTACAAGCAGTACTAAATACTAAATTCGGAATACGAAACTCGAAGCACGAAACAAATTTAAAATTCAAATATTTAAACATTCGAAACGTTTATAATTTTGAATTTGAGTTTTAGAATTTGTTTCGAATTTCGACATTCGAATTTCGTGCTTAAAAAAACTATAAAACCATTATTATCTTAGAAGGCATTTTTATGAAAATTAAAGCCATGATCCGCCTCGCCCATTCCCCCGACGCGGACGACGCCTTCATGTTCTATGGGCTCGCCAAGGGATTTATTCAAGATGAAGACATAGAATTTTCGCATACACTCTGTGACATTGAGAGTCTGAATCAAAAAGCAAAAGTTGGGTTTTACGAAGTCACGGCCCTTTCGGTCCACGCCTATCCCTATGTCAGCAACCAATACGATATTCTCTTGCATGGGGCCAGTATTGGAGATAATTACGGCCCCCTTTTAGTGGCCAGAGAAAAAATAAGAATCGAAGATCTTGCAAAAAAAACCATCGCAGTTCCAGGCACCCTGACCACTGCCTATCTCGCACTACGTCTTTTCAATCCCAATCTCAAAACGGTCATCGTTCCCTTCAACCAAATCATTTCGCATGTCGAAGAAGGCAAGGCCGATGTGGGACTCATCATTCACGAAGGCCAACTGACTTTCTCTGAAAATGGGCTTCATAAACTATTAGATTTGGGAGAATGGTGGTATGAGAAAACAAGACTTCCCCTTCCTTTAGGGGTCAATGGGATTCGAAAGGACTTAGATCCACCCCTTCAGAAAAAAATTGCTCGGCTTCTGAAAGAAAGCATTTGCTACGCCCTCTCCCACCGCAACGAAGCGCTACAGCATGCCTTACAATTCGCCCGAGGGATGGACCCCAAACTCGCGGATCAATTTATTGGCATGTACGTCAATGAAGAAACCGTAAAAATGAGCAAGAGAAGCCAAAAGGCGATTCAAGTTCTTCTCGATCAAGCGTTCGAGGCAAAACTGATTTCTACTGACAAACCTTCTCTCCAATACATTGAATGACTTGCCATTTAACCCCCCCATTTAGTATAATTCATTTAATTATATTTAATTATAATTATCCTAAATTCTAAAAATGAAATTTAATGATTTTCGAAAAAAAATGAAGAAATCCATCTTTGGGGTCAAAGAGGCCCAAAGAATTGCCTGGGAAACCCAGCCCGCCGTCCTTAATCTCCAACTCTATCAATGGGTTAAGGCTGGAAACCTCATCCGTATGAGACGAGGCATCTATGCATTCCCAGATCAAATTCAAAGTCAACTGGCCTTGGTCCAGACCCTTTACCCTCCGGCTTACATCAGCCTAGAAAGCGCCCTGTCCCGTTATGGCTTAATGCCCGACGTCGTGTTTGCACTGACCCTGATCACCCCCAGGTTAACACGCCGCTTCAAAACACCGGTGGGATATTTTATTTACCATCACATGAAACAGGATTTGTTTTGGGGATTTGATCCTGATACCCTGATGGCCCAAAAAGAAAAGGCCTTGGTTGATTATCTTTATTTCAATAGATTTCTCTTAATGCCACAGACCCAATGCTGGGAAGGTCTGCGGTGGCAAAATTTGAAGGGAGTCCATTTCAAACGGGCAAGGGCTTATGCCCGAAAGACGGGAATTAAAAAGGTTCTAGACCTCATCATTTCTCTGGAGACGTATGGAAAGAATTAAGAAAATTGTCCAAGAACTTCGAAACCGTCCCACTGCGATAACCGAGGAAGCTCTTCTCAATATCATTCGTGAATACCTTCAGGTGCTCGTCCTAAAAAGTATTTTCCAATCCAAATGGGGAACGCATCTTTCTTTCATGGGGGGAACATGTCTAAGAATTTGTTATGATTTGAAACGCTACTCTGAAGATCTTGATTTTTGTCTGGATGAGCCTTCAAAGGCCTATGATTTTTCAAAAATGGTTTATCACAGCCAGTATGATCTGGGTCTTCTGGGAATCAGCGCTGAGGTAAACATTCATGATGACAAGATCGTCCAAAAAGCCTTCTTGAGAGTGGCCCATCTCAAAGAAATTCTCGAGTTAAAAACATTTCGAAAAGACCAAAAATTACATATCAAGTTAGAAGTGGATAGGCATCCCCCTCGTTTAAAAAAAGAGGAGCGGGAAAGTTTCTTTGTCAATCGCTTTCAGGAAATTTTTCCAATTTTAAAACACAATCTTCCAACCCTGTTTTCCGGAAAGGTTCTGGCCATTTTACAAAGACCCTACGCTCGGGGCCGAGACTACTATGATCTTATTTGGTATTTGAGTCGCAAAACACCCGTCAATCTTAACTACCTCAATCGAGGTTACAAAGGAGAACCTTTCAAGAGTTGGCAAGACGTTCTCACCTCTTTGAAGAAAAAAGTTGAAGAGGTTCGCTCCCGTACCCTTCTCAAAGACATTGACAGATTTTTAGAAGATCCTCAGGAAAGACAATGGATTTTTCAATACCAAAACCTTTTCCGACAATTGATCGAGGAGAATCCGAAAAAATAGACCTTCTCCTCCCCGCGTAAAACCCAGCTTACCTACCCGGCCCCGGTCTCTCTTGCCCCAAGTCACCCCCTGAAGACCCTGGACCTGGGAGACCGCCTCCGTCAGGCTTGGGAATTTCAGGCCCAGGCTGATCTACGGGTCCACTTCCAGGAAGATTCGATCCAACAGAACCGGGTCCCGGAAGTCCACCTCCATCACCTATTTTCTCACCGAGACCCGAACTTCCTAAAACATGGGATCCCTCACTCTTGGATAAAGATTCTTTGACAGAAGAAATATTTTCTTTCAAAGAAGAATGAGAAGCAGAATTAAAATCGATTTGAGAATGGATCTGAGAGGTCACATCCTTCGCAAAATCCTGCCTTGGAACATCCAAACGCCCCATCCCATTTTTAAACTGCTCGGCGAGGGTCTTAAAATCTCCTCCTTGAAGTTTGAGCATCTCTTTAAACCCTTGAAGATCTTGAGAGTTAAATTTATCCTTGAGATCATTCTTCATTTCATCGGTCAGTTTGGGTAAGTGCGTCCCCTGATGGGTTTGATAAAGTTGTTTCAACTTTGCCTTGATGCGTTCTCTTGTGCTTTCTCCACCTCTGGGCTCCTGATCCTGACCCGAAGGGAGACTGTTCGTCAATCCACCTTCTGTTTGAGCGCCTCCTGAAACAGGAACCTGAGTACTCCCCACATACCCGCCCTGCTGATGATCGGATGAACCATGAACGCCTGAAGAATCGCCTTCCGTTTCATTGGATGAAGTAGTCTGATCTGTTTGCTGTGAAGTTTGATCGCTGGTAGAAGTTTGATCGCTGGTACTGGTGTTCGTATTAGTTCCTTCAGATCCGTCTTGAGACTCTCCCTGTGAAGAAGAATTTTCTTCCTGATAATGTTGAATGGCTTTTTTAATGAGGCGATGCCTACGATGATGACGTTTTTTAGAGGAAGACTTTCGAAGGGAAGATTTTCGATGAGATGATTTTCCGCTTTTCAACTTCTTAAAATCTGGTTTTTCTTTTGCCTTTCCTTGTAATTTCTTTTCTGCCTTTTTACCCTCCCCACCTCGCTCCTGGCTGGCATGTTCTTGAGGAGGCTCTGAAGCCTTTTCTTCGTGGGTTCCTTGCGAGTTTCCTTCCGGGGAAGCACGATTTTGCCCCGGCCCAGGCCCCCCAGCACCCGCTTCTCCGCCAGGACCTAAGTCCTGAGAATATCCGCTCAGGGCAAAGAAGATAAGGACAATAAAAAGAGTAACCTTTCGTCCCATAAAAAATCTCCCATTCCACTATAATATAATAACACGGAAAGAGCGAAAGGGTAAGGGAGAGGGATAAATTTTCTTAATTATCTCCAAGACAACGTGTTACAAGGTAAAGTGTTACGACAAAATCTCTTTCAAAATTTTCTCGGCCTCGTCCTTTTCCACCTTAGAATACCAGACATGCCTCGGGGTCACCATCACATTAGGGCCTTGGGCACAAAGGTCAAAGCAACCCGAGCGCGTGACCCTTACTTTTCCCCTGAGACCGTGCAACTCGACATAAGACTTCAAAAACTCACAAAGAGCCTCTCCCGCCTTGCCACAAGCAGCTTCTCCCTGTTCCCGTTCTTTTGTGCAAACGAAAAGATGTTTAAGATAAGGGTTGGATGATTTTTTCATTTTGATTCAGCCTTCAGATTTTGTTCTATTTTCTTTTGAACCTGATTAAAACCCTCTGCTACCTTCTGCCGAATAAACTCATAAATCTTTTTCATCTCTTCCTCAGAATAAACATGTGTGGTCATGTTTCGAGCATCTATAATTTCCATGAAAAGTTTTTCGTCTTCTATCAAACCCGCCTGAAAAGCAAACTTAAAACATTCCCTCGGGCTAAAGGCCTGAACTTTATGAAAACGCGCCATTTTCTTAAACGTCTTCCATAAAAGTTCATACGTAAATTCAAAACGCTGAATCACGGCATCTTGCTGAAGGGGGTGTGGCTTCTCTTTCAAAGCTTCTAAAAACCTTTGATATGCTTTCTTAAATTGTCCAAACAGACTCTCGATTTCTGTGTCTGATGCCATATCTCAATCTCCTGAAGGGCTTCTTTTAGAAAAACGGGATCCGTTATATTTGAAAAATCAATCACGTCTACGTTTCTCAGAGTTTGAACGTGTTCACCCAAATCATCCCTCACTCTTGCAAGGACAGAACGCTCCAAAGGTTGATCACTCAGAAGGCCAATATCAATATCCGAACTGGAATCCATTTCCCCTTTAGCGAAAGATCCGAAAAGGAAAATGACCACCTCTTCTTTTGGTAGATATTTGAAAAGAACACTCAAAATCGATGTTTTCACCGCATCAGAAACCATAACGCATTCTTTAAAATTTCTTCACATTATACCTTATCAGCGTTTTAAAACACGACTTTTCACGAATTTTTGTAATGTCTAATTTTATATTTACTCTCTTTTGCAGAAGGTCTATGATGTTCGCGCTATGAAAAAAGCTTCGATCGATGAATTAAAAAAGCTCGCTCAAGAGATGAGAAAAGACATCATTGTCATGCTTGGGAAAGCGGGATCGGGGCATCCCGGAAGCTCGCTCTCAGTCATTGACATCATCACCGCCCTTTTCTTTAATGTCATGCATCACAATCCCAAGGATCCGCAAGACAAAAACCGCGATCGCTTCATTTTGAGCAAAGGTCATGCGGTCCCCGCCCTTTATGCAGCTTACGCGCGAGCGGGATATTTCCCTTATGAATGGATTTATACCTTAAGGCAGTTGGGCTCTCCCTTACAAGGGCATCCGGATCGCCGGAAACTCTCATTTTTAGAGGCTTCGACAGGCTCTCTCGGACAGGGACTTTCTATTGGGATTGGTATTTGCCTAGCAGCCAAACTCGATAAAAAAGATTACCGAACTTATTGCATTATCGGAGATGGAGAATCCAATGAAGGCCAAATATGGGAAGCCGCCATGTTTGCCTCCCATCATGAAGTAGATAATTTAACAGTGATTTTGGACTACAATAAATTTCAATTGGATGGTCCAGTCAAAGATATTTTGGACATGGAGCCCATGGAAAAAAAATGGTCTAGTTTCGGTTGGCATACCCAGGAAGTGGATGGGCACAACATGCAAGAAATTGTAGACGCATTAGAGAAATCAAAAACGGTTAAAAAGCAGCCTTCTATTATCATAGCGCATACCGTCAAAGGCAAAGGCGTTTCTTTCATGGAAAACAACAATCATTTTCATGGGGTTGCTCCCACGGCGGACGAAACACGCAAGGCACTACTTGAGCTTGGAGAATCTAGGGAAGAAATTGAAGAAGTTTTAAAAAGATAAAAGTTGGAGGTTGGACGATAAAAATCAAAACTGGTTTTTCCTCTAACGTCTAACATCCAACTTCTAACTTGCAACTTAATTAAAAGGCAATAAAAATGTCTCTTGAAAAAAGATTAGGTGCAGCCACTCGCGACGCATATGGAAAAGCCCTTGTTGAATTGGGTAAGAAAAATCCAAACATTGTTGTCTTGGATGCAGATCTTTCCAAATCTACAAAGACGGAAGCCTTTGGGAAGGAATTCCCAGATCGCTTTATCAATTGTGGCATTATTGAAGCAAACATGGTCGGGGTCGCCTCTGGCCTTGCTATTTCTGGAAAAACCGTTTTTGCCTCTAGCTTTGCCTGCTTTATGATGTGCAAAAGCTATGACCAATTGAGAATGGCAGTCGCCAATCCGAAAGCCGATGTCAAAATTGTAGCTTCTCATGGTGGAATCAGTGTGGGTGAAGATGGCGCGTCTCAGCAGGCCATTGAAGACATTGCCCTGGCAACCTCTCTGCCTGATTTCACGGTTCTCCTCCCCTCAGATGAATATTGTGCAAAGGCCCTGGTGATGCAAGCTGCTCTAACCCCTGGCCCCTTTTACATGCGTACAGGAAGACCCAAGGCACCTATCGTGCACAGTGAAAATACAAAATTCGAAATTGGAAAAGGGGTTTTGATCAAAGACGGAAAAGACATCACCCTTATTGCCAATGGCCTTTTGGTTTTTGAAGCATTATCTGCAGCAGACACTCTCCAAAAACAAGGAATCAACGCTGCCGTCATTGACATGCACACGATAAAGCCCATTGATACAGCACTGATCAAACAACAATGCGATAAAACGGGAGCCATCGTGGTCGCCGAAGAACATTCCATTTGGGGCGGCCTCGGGACTACCGTTTCAAGAACCGTTTCCCTGCTTAAGCCGGTCCCCATTGAATATGTCGCGATTGAAGATGTCTATGCCGAGTCAGGGAAACCCGAAGAATTAATGATAGCTTACCGCCTGACAGCCGAACACATTGTGGAAGCAGCGAAAAAAGCCATTCAGAGAAAACAGTTATGAGAGGTGAGGGATGAGTCGTGAGTAAAAAAGCAATACCTTTCAAAAAAAATTTTTCAGAGCTTTTTTCGCTGCGTATAACCTTTTTCAAGCTCATGCCAATACTGAATTTTTGATTCACCCGATTTCCAGCAAAGATTGACAATCTCATCATTTCGAATATAGAAAAAATCTACCAACCCTAAATCAATGTCTTTTAACTGACATCCCCAATCCTCTATCTTCTTCATCTGTTCCTTAAACTCAAGAATCAGACTGCCGAGCTCCTTAACCTCTTTCTGAATCACTTGCTGGCTGGCTGCACGAGTAGAGGACTCAGACACGTCACTCACCGTTAAAGAGCTGTCAATTTGAATTTGTTTCTGTAAAATCTGGGCTTTCAAAACCTTTAAAACGGTCAGAGACTCCTCCAGTTGAGGAATCAACAGATGAGCTCCTTCTGAGCTGAAGAACTTCATATTCATAGTAAATACTCTCCAGTGGCATTTACTCACATTTCAAAAATTAATTCAAAGGAAATATTCTTCCATTTGCACTATAATTCCGCTTTATCAACTTTAATAAGGAGCGAGATAAAGTATGAATTTTCTAAGAAAAATCCTAGAAATAGTCCTTCTGATCATTTTAACTCAAATTACATCCGCATTTCCTGAAAGTCAAAATGAAAATACTGTTCCAAAAGAACCTTCACAAAATTCAAATATTTCTATGACAGGAGCCGAGGTCTATGAATTTGCCTATGCAGAAGCGATTAAATGGAAGCCTGACGCCGCGTTAAGTGAGATAAGCACTTTCAGCCCTTTAGACACTTCCGGCAAATCGGCTGGATGGACGTTGAATTTCTGGTCCCCCTCGACCAAAGGCTGGAATTCTATCATGTTTATGAATGGGAAAATAAGCAATTCTGTTGCACAGCTTCCTGTACCCCAAGCTGTTATCATCAGTCACAATGCCATTCTAGACACATACAAACTATACAACATTGCTGAAAGAGAAGGGCTCGCCAACAAGTCTACCACTCAGGGATATAGACCCATTGCATCACTTATTCCATCTCCTGTAGATAATACGAGACTGACTTGGTACTTCAGCTATATGGGCGGAGATGGTCGCGTGGTCCACACTGTTATTATTGATGCCATAACAGGGCAGATGATGCAAGCGATAGATTAACTAAAATAATCAAAAAAACATTGACGGAGCCCAACAATTTTCTTACGTTATCTGGCAAATTATGTTGAGGAACACAATTTTTTTTAAGAAAGACTAATTTTGGTCATTGCTTCGGCCGAAAAAGACCTCGGCCTCGCAATGACCCTTCTGACCCAGTAAAGCTTTTATGTCATCGAATAACTATATCTATGTTCTGGTCTTTTTCGTGGTGGGCCTTCTTTTTGCAGTGGCCTTTACATGCACCCCTCTCATTTTAAGCCCTCGAAGTCGAGGAAAAAAGAAAACTTCTACTTACGAGAGCGGAGAGGACACCCTTGGAAGCGCCTGGGTCCAGTTTGATGTCTCTTATTACCTCTTCGCTCTGATTTTTTTGGCTTTTGACGTTGAAGTGATTTTCCTCTTCCCTGTTGTCCTGACTTATTCGATAGCACCCCTCTTGATAGATTTATTGAAAATTGTCATCTTCATCGGTATACTCGCGCTCGCTTTGGCCTACGCCTGGCGAAAAGGAATTTTCTCATGGAAATAAGGGAAATACAGAAGGTGACCCCTGATGACATTCAAGTTTCGGAAGGGGTTGCCCTTTTTAAGCTGGATCAGTTGCTCGATAAGGCTCGTTCGAACTCCCTTTGGCCTTTGACCTTTGGACTGACCTGTTGTGCCATTGAAATGATGGCCGTGGGAAGCCCCCGTTATGACATTGACCGCTTCGGGTTTGGGGTTTTTAGAGCCACGCCCCGCCAGGCGGATGTGATGATTGTCTCGGGCACGATTTCTAGAAAAATGGCGCCGCGCATCAAAACGCTTTACGACCAAATGCCCTCTCCCAAATGGGTGATCGCCATGGGGGGGTGCGCCATTGCGGGGGGCCCTTTCAAATATCCGGGTCAATATGCAATTTTAGAAGGCATTGACAAAATCATTCCCGTGGATGTCTACATCCCAGGATGTCCTCCCCGCCCAGAAGCCCTGGTCAGCGCCCTTTTGAAGCTTCAAGAAAAAATCACAGCGAAGAAGGATTGACCGTGACGCAAACTCAAAATGACACCCATTGGATCACAGAAGGACTCACGGTAGAGTCAGCCCTCGAACATGTTTACGCCAAGAATGGTTTTCATCAAGAATTCGTGATTTCGAAAGACTCCTTGAGAGAATTGGCCCAGCGCTTTCGTTCCAGAGAATATTTCTTAGAATGCCTTTCTGTCGTGGATTATCCGGATCACTTCGAGTGCTGTTATCAATTCAATCGTTGGGACAAAATCCATCGCGTCCTCGTTAAGGTGAGAAATCCAGACAAGACCCATCCCCATTTTCCCACGCTCTCGGATATTTATGAAGGGGCCAATTGGTATGAACGAGAGGGTTATGACTTTTTCGGCGTTATTTTTGACAACCATCCCCATTTGACGCGACTGCTTTTGCCTGAAACAGCTAAGATCCACCCGATGAGAAAGGATTTCAAGGGAGACTCGGGAACGGATGTTGAAGATGTTCTCGCACTCATAGAATATGAAGACCATCAATATGAAAAAGTCTCTCAAGAATTAAAAAATAAATATCAGAAAGATTATTTTATCAACATGGGCCCTCAGCATCCGAGCACGCATGGGGTGTTGAGGCTTTTGCTTCATTTGGATGGAGAGCGGGTTTTGGAAACCTATCCCGTCATCGGCTACTCCCATCGAGACCATGAACGCATGGCCGAATACAAAAATTATTTGCAATTTACCCCGAACATGGGCCGCATGGACTATGTCGGGGCCATGTCTTTTAATTTTGGATACATCGGCTTAATTGAAAAAGCACTGGGCATGGCCCCCTCCCCTCGCGCTGAATATATCCGCGTCTTCTCGACGGAACTCAACCGCATTGCAAGCCATCTCTTGTGGCTGGGCACGTATTTACTGGACTTGGGAGCCATGACGCCCTTCTTTTATTGCTTCGATGACCGCGAAAATATTTTGGACATGCTCGAAATGCTCACGGGCGAGCGCCTCACTTACAATTTTTTTAGATTTGGTGGCGTGGCCTATGACGTTCCGGAAGGCCTTGGGGATCAGTTGAAGGCCTTTATCCCTAAAATGAGAGGACGTCTTAAGGACTATAAGATCTTGATTGAAAAAAATATTATTTTCATGAAGCGGACAAAAGAAATTGGAGTTTTAACCAAGGATCAGGCGCTCTCTTATGGCGTCACAGGGCCTATGCTGAGGGCCTGCGGCATTGCCTATGACATTCGAAAAGCAGAACCCTATTCGATTTATCCAGAAATGAATTTTGAAATACCCACCTTCCCTGGCTGCGATACCTTTGCAAGGTATCAAGTCAGATTGGCTGAAATCGAACAAAGTTTGAGAATTGCGGAGCAGGCGTTCGCGAAAATGCCAGAGGGGCCCATTAAAGGAGAAAAGGCGCCAAAGGTTTCTCCCAAAGTTCCGGCGGGAGAATTCTATTTTGCGGTAGAATCGGCTCGAGGACATTATGGAGAATATTTGGTTGCCAATGGCAGCGCTAATCCTTATCGCCTGAAACAACGCACCCCATCCTATGCAAATTTAAGCTCACTGAGCAGCATGCTTTCAGGGCATCTGGTGGCAGACGTCGTTGCAGTTTTGGGAAGCACGGATGTGGTCATGCCGGAAATAGATCGGTAAAATACAAAGTTTAAAGGTTCAAGAGTTCAAAGGTTTAAAGGAATTCTGACTTTTAAGCCAGTGAGTTTTTACTTTTGAACTTTTGAACCTTTAAACTTTTGAACCTTACTATGAATGAACTGTTTCGAATTATTCTGAGCTTGGTAATCGTGATCGGATTCGTGCTCATCAATTCTCTAGTATTAGTCTGGCTTGAGAGAAAAGTAAGTGCCCGTATTCAGCTCCGTCGCGGCCCCTTGTATGTGGGCTGGTTTGGGCTTTTACAAACTTTTGCAGATGCCCTCAAAATGCTCGGGAAAGAATTGATTTTCCCCAAGAACTGCGACAAGGTTCTTTATTTCTTGGCTCCCATTCTCTCTTTTGCACCTGTGCTGGGAGCTTTTCTCGTCATTCCGTTTGGCCAGCATCTCGTCATTCAAGATCTCAACATTGGCTTGCTTCTGGTCTTCGCCTTCTCCGGTCTCTCCTTTATTGGGATTTTCATGGCTGGCTGGGCATCTAACAATAAATACAGTCTTCTGGGCGGCATGCGGTCCGTCGCTCAAAATATTTCTTATGAGATTCCTCTTCTTCTCTCCTCTCTCAACATTGTGATGATGGCAAAATCTTTTAGGCTTTCTGATATTGTTAGAGCCCAAGCGCATGTTCCCTTTATCCTCCTTCAACCCCTGGCCTTTATTATTTTCATCACCTCTGCCCTTGCGGAATCCAATCGCACACCTTTTGACATTCCGGAGGCAGAATCAGAACTCGTCGCAGGTTTTCACACAGAATACTCTGGGCTAAGATTTGGAATCTTTTTTATTTCGGAATATACCTATGTTTTTATTTCCTCTTGTGTTGCAACCGCTCTTTTCTTGGGAGGCTCTCACGGGCCTTTTCTGTCTGGTTGGGCGTGGTTTTTGATGAAGGCCTATTTTGTGGTTTTTGTTGTCATGTGGGTGAGGTGGACGCTCCCCCGTTTGAGGAGCGATCAATTGATCACCTTTGCGTGGAAGGTCTTGATTCCATTATCGCTTTTTAATATCATTTGCACCGCTCTTGCGTTACAACTCTTAAAACAGTGAAAAAGAGATTAATGATGTCTTACATTACAAATATTTTCACAGGTTTTTGGAGCGTTCTTGCGGGCATGGTTGTCACATTAAAATACATGTTTCGCAAGCCCGTGACCGAGGTTTATCCACGCGTCAAAAAGCCCATGTTTCCTCGCTTCAAAGGTCCTACCTCCTTTGTGGTGGATGAAAAAACAGGAGATCATCGCTGCATTTCATGCGAGCTCTGTGTCAAAATATGCCCCTCCCTCTGCATCACGCTTGAAAAAGAAAGAGGCGAAGACAAAAAATTTCATTTGAAAGAATACAAGGTGGATTACACCCTGTGCAGCCTTTGCAGTCTGTGTATTGAGGTTTGTCCGACGGATGCCCTCACCCACGCCAAGGATTATGAAATTCCCGCCCTCTCCCAAAGTGAAATGATTAACGACTTCTTGAAACCTTTTAGAGAAAAACAAAAAACTTCTCAACCCGTGGCCCCTTAAGATGACTCTCCAGAACCTTATTTTTATCATTCTTTCAGTGACAACCCTTGCAGCCGCTGTCATGGCCGTCAGTTTCAAAAAGGTCATTTACAATGCCTTTTCTCTCATGCTCTGTTTGGGAGGAATCGCCGGAATCTTTTTTCTCCTTTCGAGTGAATTCCTGGCCGTCATGGAGATCATCGTCTATGTGGGAGCCATCGCCATCGCCATTATCTTTGCCATCATGTTCTCCCCGCCCCATTTCATGCATCAACCCGAGCGCAACTGGCCAAAAACGGTGCGCTCGATTGCAATCAGCGCCTTCTTTTTTGCAACACTTTACAAAGTCCTGACCACAACCCCTTGGGGTATGAGTACAACTCAAGAAGCTGATTTTTCCATACAACATTTGGGAAAAATTTTGTTGGGAATTTATACATTACCCTTCGAAGTCATCAGTATTATTCTTTTTATCGCTATTTTAGGGGCCCTTCTCATGGCCCGCAAGAGAGAAGCCCATGAGTGAAAGTCTGATCGCTTATCTTCTTTTGTCGGGAACCTTGGCCGCCATTGGCGTTTATGGCTTTCTGGAAAGACGAAACTTAATTGGAATCTTGATTTCTATCGAACTCATTTTGAATGCAGCGAGCATTAACTTCCTTGCCTTTAATAAATTTGTCTCACCAGACAAAGGTCTGGGACAGGCCATTGTGCTTTTGATCATTGGATTGGCGGCTGCAGAAGCCACCTTGGCCTTAAGCATTATTCTGGTTCTTTACCGAGGCATGACCTCGATTAACATTGAAGAAGCCAATCATTTAAAAGGATGAAATGAAATAACTCCCTAACTACTAACTCCCCCAACCCCTCTTTGAAATAAAGAGGGGGGTATACATGAATAAGAGGGGTGTTCTCCCCTTAAAAAATAAGGGTGGTTTTTACTCTCCCCTCAAGATTTTTCTAGCCCTTTAGGGTTAGTTTAAAGGGGAGTTGGAGGGGTTACGAAAGAGATATATATGGAACTATTTTTAATTTTTACAATTGTCGGTTCCCCTTTGATCGCATTCCTAATGATTGCGCTTTTGCCTCATCGCCTCAAAAGAATCGCACCTCTTCTTTCCATCTCCTTCATTTTTTTATCCTTCTTATCTTCTCTCCTTTTCTTTTTGAAGCATCCCCAAATTCAGGAAACACCTTTTGAAGTCCAATGGACATGGCTCCAGGCCAATCGCAATCTTTCTTTTAATGTGGGTTTCCTCATGGATCGCCTGAATCTTCTCATGCTTTTCGTGGTGAGCCTCGTCAGCTTCTTTGTTCAAGTTTTTTCCGTGGCCTACATGGCCGATGAGGGGCGTGGTCAATCACGCTACTTCGCATTTCTTTCCCTTTTTTCTTTTGCGATGATTAATCTTGTCGCCTCTAACAATTTGCTTCAAACCTTTATTTTCTGGGAGTTGGTAGGATTGGCCTCTTACCTTTTGATTGGCTTTTGGTACCAAAAGCCCTCCGCAACGGAGGCCTCGAGAAAGGCCTTTGTGGTCACGCGTCTTGGAGATTTAGGTTTTTATTTGGCTGTCGCCCTTTTGACGCTTCATCTGGGAAATTTAAATTTCTCTGCCCTCAATTCACCAGAGGCGATTCAATCCTTATCGGGGGGCATGATCACTCTGGTCACCCTTCTCATTTTTACAGGCGTGATGGGGAAAAGCGCTCAGTTCCCTCTTCATATCTGGCTTCCAGACGCAATGGAAGGCCCCACGCCCGTCAGTGCTCTGATCCATTCGGCCACCATGGTCGCGGCGGGTGTTTTCCTCACGGCCCGAAATTATGCACTTTTCTCAGCCTCTTCCATTTCTATGGAAACAATTTTAATTTTTGGAACACTGACGGCCTTTGTCGGAGCAACTTTGGCCACGATTCAAAATGACATTAAAAAAATATTGGCCTATTCGACCATTAGCCAACTGGGCATGATGATGATGGCCTTAGGGGCAGGCTCCTTTGAGGCAGGCATGTTCCATTTGACGACGCATGCCTTTTTTAAATCCCTTCTCTTCTTGGCCTCAGGCGCTTTAATTCACCATTTTCATACCAATGATATTTGGGAAATGGCGCAAAAGGGATCGCGATCTCAAGTGCTGACCCTCCTTGTGATCGCCGTTGGAGGTCTTTCACTTGCTGGTATTTTTCCTTTTGCAGGATTTTGGAGCAAGGATTTGATTTTAGAGGCGCTAGAACACAAACCCGTTTTTCATGCAGCTGCACTCTTGGTCAGCTTCTTCACCTCTTATTATGTTTTTAGGCTCTTGTTCATCCTTTATTTTCGTTCTGAAACCCCCCATGCCCATGAAGAACATCATGAAAGCAGCCTTTTGACTTTCTGCATGAATTTTCCCTTGATTAGTTTAGCCGTGGGCTCTCTCATTGTCGGCTTCATGGGCACAGACCTGATGCATCACAAGCTTCTGAAATTTATTTCTCCGGAGGCTGAAGGAAAATTATCCATCGAGCTTATGATGACCGGAACTGGGATTGCTGTCTTGGGTCTTGCGGTCGCCTACTGGAATTATCTCAAGAGAAAAATTCAGCCCCCTATCACAGCGACAGGTTTCAGGCGGGTATTGGAAAAAAAATATTTTATGGATGATCTTTTTGAAAAAGTCTTTGGCCGAATGGTTCTCGCCTTTTCAGCCTTCCTAAACTGGTTTGATAAACAAATGGTGAATGGCAAAATGGTCAATGGGACCGCTTGGAGCACACTGCGCCTTGGCGCTCTTTTAACCAAAGTACAATCAGGAGAGCTTCAAGATTATTTGATGATTGTGTTTGTCATTGCATCAGCGGTCATTTATTTTTTAGTGAAATAACTCCCCTAACCCCTCTTAAATAAGAGGGGGAACTCTCCCCTTATTTAAGGGGAGCTGGAGGGGTTAAAAAAGGATCTATATCATTATGCACTTTGGCATTTTAACGAGCATCTTGCTTTGCCCTGTGATCGGAATGATTCTCATTCTCTTCACGCCGCGAAAATCTGAACAAGCGATTAAAATCATTTCTTTGATTGTTTCCGGAATCAGCGTCTTTCTTTCTTTCATTGCATACAATCGTTTTGATCCCAGCAATGTGCTTCTTCAGATGGAAGAAAAAATATCTTGGCTCCCCCAATATGGAATCAACTATTGGAATGGTGTGGATGGTTTAAACATCGGCATGATTCTTCTCACCTCCATTGTGATTTTCACAGGGGTGATTGTTTCTTGGAAATTGAACTATCGCGTGAAAGAATTTTTTGCCCTTCTTCTTTTCCTGGTCACAGGCGTTTTTGGCGTTTTCATGACCCTGAATCTCTTCTTTTTCTTTCTCTTTTACGAAGTGGCGGTGCTCCCCATGTATCTTCTCATCGCGATCTGGGGAAGTACAAACAAAGAATATGCCGCACTGAAATTAACGATTTATCTTTTATTGGGCAGCGCCTTCATGTTTGCCATTTTTCTTGCGATTTATTCTCTGGCCGGGGCCCACACCTTTGATCTCATGACCATCAAAGATAAAGTCACATTTGATCCCGCGTTCCAGAAAATTGCCTACATTGGCCTTTTCTTGGGATGTGGCGTTTTGGCGGGCTGCTGGCCCTTCCATGTTTGGAGCCCAGACGGACATGTCGCAGCCCCTACGGCGGTCAGCATGCTCCACGCGGGGGTCCTCATGAAATTGGGTGCTTATGGAATCATTCGCGTGGCACTCTTCCTCTTTCCCCAAGCCGCTCAGGCCTGGGCTCCCTTCACTGCAACCTTGGCCACTTTTAATATTCTTTATGGGGCCCTGGTAGCCACGCAACAAAGAGATTTAAAATATGTCATCGGCTATTCCAGCGTCTCTCACATGGGGATTGTCCTTTTGGGCATTTCGACCCTGACGGTCACAGGTCTCAATGGGGCCCTTTTTCAAATGTTCTCTCACGGCATCATGACGGCCCTTTTCTTCGCGTGTGTGGGTCATATCTATGATGAATGCCACACCCGATTCTTTGATGAACTCGGCGGCTTGGCCCACAAAATTCCGATTCTCTCGACCTTTTTTATCATTGCGGGACTCACCGGATTAGGTCTTCCAGGCCTGAGCGGCTTCCCATCGGAGCTTTTGGTCCTAATCGCTGCGATTAAAACTTATCCCATTTCGGGTATTGCAACCGCCATCGGCGTCGTGGTCACCACTTTTTATGTGGTCTCGGCCATCATGAAGGCCTTTTATGGACCTTTGAACAAAAATTTCGAACACATCAAAGACATTGATTTATGGCAATATTTCGGACGCGGGATTCTGGTTGCTTTTTTGATCATCTTGGGTGTTTGGCCCAAATTATTCCTGAATCTGGTGAACCCCATCACAACTTATTTATTGCTAAAGGGATTTTAAAATGACTTCGTCTCTTTTTCTTCCAGAAATTTTCATGATGATCATCGCGACGGTCTTTTTTCTCTTCATTTTTTTGAAGGAAGAAACTGTCAAAAAATATCTCTATCCTTGTTCTTTAATCCTCGGGGCCATAACGATGATCGCAAGCTTCTTTTCCCTCTCCCAAAAGGGATTGATCTTTTTCAATACCTATGAAATCAACGCCTTCTCACAAAGTTTTAAATTGATTCTGGCCGCTTCACTCTTCTTAATCGTAACCATTTCCGATCGAACCCCTTCTCTTAATGCAGAAGTGAAACCTGAATTCTTTCTCTTTCTTTCAACCGCTACATTGGCAATGATGATGCTGACCAGTGCCGCTGAACTCATCACTCTTTTCATCGCGCTTGAGCTCGCCTCCACCTCTCAATATATTTTGGTTCCATTGAGACGGGGTAAACTCCTCAATGCAGAATCTGGCATCAAATATCTTCTCTTCGGAGCTGCAGCCAGCGCTCTAACCCTTTATGGTTTAAGCTTCATCTTCGGAACTGCCCAAACTACTTTCATACGGGACATCGCGACCCGTTTGCCTGATTTGCTTCATCAGCCCATTTTTGGCGTGGGCTTTTTTCTCACAAGTGTAGGATTTCTTTTTAAATTGGCGGCCTTTCCTTTTCATTTTTGGGCGCCGGACGTTTATGAAGGGGCCGCCACTCAAGTCACGGCCTTTATCGCAACTACCTCGAAGGCCGCGGCCGTTGCCGTTTTAATCAAATTGATTTACCTTCTTTCTCCTTCCAGCGATACGTTTACTTCTGTGTTGGTTCTTCTTTCCCTTCTTTCGATGAGCCTCGGAAATCTCGCAGCCATGATTCAAAAAGACATGAAGCGCATGCTCGCCTACTCCAGCATTGCACAGGCGGGTTATCTTTTGGCGGGACTCCTTTCACAATCCCCTGAAGGATATGCAGCGGTCGTTTTTTACATCATCTCCTATTTGATCATGAACTTTTCAGCATTTATGGTGCTCGCCCGCATTGCGGAGAGCGACGACAATCCTCAAATCAAAAACTTTACAGGACTGGCAGATCGTTCCCCTCTTCTGGCCCTCACACTCCTCATCAGCCTTCTTTCTCTGGCAGGCATTCCTCCTCTGGCAGGCTTTACAGGAAAATGGTTTCTCTTCAGTGCGGCCATGGCCAAAGGCCATTGGCTTGTGGTCCTCATTGGAGTCATTAACAGCGTGATTTCTCTTTACTACTATTTAATGGTGATCAAAGAAGCTTATCTGGGTAAAGTCGAGGGAAATGCAAATACACTCGTTGTCGACATTAAAACTCGTCTGATCAGCTATGCTGCAATAATTTCTCTTGTGATCATGGGTGTGTTTCCAACACCTTTAATCCACTGGATAGAAGGGATGGTGCGATTTTAGATTTTAGATTTTGGATTTTAGATTTTGGATTTAAGGAACGTATCTACTTGATGCGCTAATTTTTCGGAAATTCCTTTTACTTGCCTCAGTTCCTCAAGTGTTGCTTTTTTAATCTTCTCAACTGAACCAAAATGTTCCATGAGTAATTTCTTTTTGGCATCCCCCAAGCCTGGCACATCATCCAAGAGAGATTCTTTCAATTTAGCTGCCCTTAATTTTTTATGATAAGTGACAGCAAAACGATGGGCCTCATCTCGAACCCTTTGAATTAAATGCAATGCCCCCGAATCGCTTCCTAATCGAATAGAGTCCTTACCATGAGGCGTCACAATTTCCTCATAGCGTTTGGCAAGCCCAATCACAGCAAGAGAATCTAATCCGAGAGCCTCTAAGGCTGAAAGAGCATAGGATAATTGTCCCTTCCCGCCATCAATCAAAATAAGATCGGGGAAAACCCCACCCTCTTCTTTCAAACGCTTATATCTTCGTGTCACCACCTCATGCATCATGGCAAAGTCATTGATGCCTTCTACGGTTTTAATCTTAAAACGACGATAAAATCTCTTATCGGGATGACCTTCAAAAAAATGGACCATGGACCCCACGGCTTCACTCCCCGATAAACAGGAAATATCAAAAGCCTCGATTCGTTGAGGAGGTTTCTCTAAACCTAAAACTTGTCCTAGTTCCAGAGCCTCAGCCTGGGCATGGCTTGAAAGTCTCTTAAAATTTCGTACGGAACGATGGCGAGAACTGACAATATTTTCAAGAGCTCTTAAACGATCTCTTAAAAGAGCGGCCTTCTCAAAATCAAGATTGCCAGAGGCCTCTTTCATTTCTGCTGAAATTCGATTATAAGTCTCATTTGAATGTCCCATCAACACTTGGCACGCACTTTCCACTGACGCTCTATAATCTTGAGCAGAAATTTTTTCCACACAAGGGGCTGAACACCAATGCATCATTTGGTAAAGACAATGTTTGTAGTCTCTCTCGGTAGGATGACGAGGGGTACAAGTACGAATTCTAAAAATCTTTTGCAAGGCTTCTACTGTTTTTTTCAAAGCGGCAGCATCTGTATAAGGCCCTAAATACAAAGCCCCATCCTCTTTTTTCAAGCGAGTGATTAAGAAACGGGGGAAATCTTCATTCAAGGTGACTTTTAAAAAAGGATAGGTCTTATCATCTCGATAAGAAACATTGTATTTGGGTTTAAACTCCTTAATATACTGACATTCTAAAATTAACGCCTCTTCCTCTGATTTTAAAAGAATAAAATCAATATCTCTCACAGCCCCCAACATCGCTTTTGCCTTGGGAGAGAGATCACGCCCTTGAAAATGAGACAGGAGACGAGCCCTCAGTCGCTTGGCCTTACCTACATAGATAATTTGACCCATTTCATCCCTCATGAGATAAATACCCGGCTTTTGAGGGGTTTCTCTGACCTTCTTTTGAATGAATTTGGATAGGTTCATAAGGAAATCATTATATAATTTCCCCTCCCCACAACTGCTCTAAAAAATCCTTCCATGGCAAGATAAGAACTCCATTCACCAACCGAGGCGAAGTATCTAGAGAGACAACAATATCTTTTTTGGTTTGATGCTCCTCTTTAAAAGCTTTGATTCCCTTCAGGTGACGCCTTTCGACTTGAGTTCCCTTCACCTCGATCAAAACTTCGGCCTCACCCAAGACAAAATCAACTTCGTAGCCAGACGTCGTCCTCCAGTAACTCAAATCATAGCCCTTTCCAGAATAATGCTGATAAGCCAAAAGTTCCTGAAATATAAAATGCTCAAAGGCCTTACCAAACAATTCCGAACCCATTTGAATATTCGTTCTTTTAAGCAAAAAATTTACGAGTCCCACATCAAAAAAATAAAACCGAGGCGCCTTAATGACTTTTCTTTTCTGCCTTTTTTGAAATGAAGGAATAAACCGACCTAGTAAAGTATCCTCTATAATCTCGAAATAGGATCTCACGGTTTTAGCGTCCACGCCACAATCCGATGCAATGTTATTAAAAACAACCATTTCACCATTGCTAAACGCCGCCTTTTCTAAAAATTGACTGAACACATGAACATTGCGGGTCAAAGCCTCCGCCAATATTTCCTCCTTCAGATATTCTCCCACATAGGCTTGAATCAGGGGAAATGGCTGATCTGAAAGATAATGCCTCGGAATCAAACCATGGTTCAGAGCACGCAAAAGATTAAAATCAGAAATCTCTGGATAGACCAAAGGAAAAAGCTCATAACGGATCGCTCGACCTCCCAGGAGATTCCCTCCTCCACGTTTCAATTTCCGGGCGCTAGACCCACACAAGATAAAACGGATATGTTCATTGACGATAAGTCGCTGAACCTCATCCAGCAAAATAGGAATTTTCTGTACCTCATCAATAATGACAGGATGAATTTTCGAAGAGGCATCAGCCAAAATCTCCTCCGCCATCAAGGAAGGGCTTGCATTCAAGGCTTGAAACATCCTGGAATCGAGGAGATCATAATACCTGGACTTAGGGAACTTGGCTCTCAGGAAGGTCGTTTTCCCCACCTGCCTGGGCCCCCATAAAAAACAGGACTCTTTGAGAGAGGATGAAAGCTTTAAAATCCGATTAAATATCATAATATGGACTTTAACTCCTTTTTATCATGATAAAAAGGATATCATATCCCACTACGGTCCCGCTAGGAAATAATTTATATTTTGAAACCTCTGAAAAAAATAGATATGTTCATGCGAAATCAGAATCGGTCAAGAAAACATCCTTTCCTTCCTTACAACAAGCAGGTAAATCTATCACGACAGTGGTTCCATGACCCTGAACACTGTCAATTTCAATTTTTCCACCATGAGCCTCAACCATCTGACGTGAAATGGCAAGCCCCAGCCCTGTTCCCTTATCTTTTTTGGTCGTATAGAAAGGTTCAAAGAGATGCCTTTGTGTCTCCTCATCCATTCCCACTCCAGAGTCCCGAAACAAGATTCGATAAAATTCTTCATCACTTTTTTTGACAGGCTTCGCTTGAATGAACAACTCTCCGCCCTGTGGCATGGCCTCTTGAGCATTCTTGATTAAGTTAAAGAATACTTGAGACAACTGATCTTTATCAGCCTGAATTAAAACTTCAGATTGTTGAAAATCTTTTGTAACATCGACTCTGCGCCCTTTAAGTTTAGGTTCCCAAAGCTTGAGCGTTTCCTGAATGAGTCTCTGAGGATCAACGGGGACAAGAACTGGTTTCGAAATTTTCCCAAGATGCATCAGCTGATTCACCAAACCTTCCATGCGATCCAGAAAGGGATGAACAGCCTTTGCCATTTCCTCTGGGAAGTGAGGGTCGCTTGCCCTTTCGGGAAGCACCTCAACATACGTTCGTATCGGTTGAAGTGGATTGCGAATTTCATGAGCTAGACTTGCTGCCATTTGGGTCACATAAGTGAGTTTCTGATCTCTCGCTGTTTTAAGATCCTTCAGAACTTGTTCTAATTCAAGATTTTTTTGCTGAAGAGCTTCTGCTTCCAAGCTCGCAAATTCCTGCTTCTTCAGCTCCCTTTCAACCCTTTTATAATCAAGAGCTATGGCAAGTTGAGTTCCCAGACTCTGCAATATTTCCAAATCGAGATGAGAATACATCTCGCCCGAGGATTTTTCTCCCAGGAGAAGAATCGCGACCAAATCTTCATTGAACATAACAGGAACACACACGTTCAATTCTAATGCGTTGAGAGTTCCAATGATGGATTTAGCACCTTCTTGAGGCAATGCTTTTTCCATCTCTTCTTTAACAAATATTTCTCGTTTCGTTTTTAGCCAAACAACCAAAGAATTATCACAAGACATTTTAAATTTTGAATCCTGAAATCCGTGCTGAGAACAAGTCATAAAGCAGTTCATCGATGCGTTGAACACCCAGAGAGCCGCTTTTTTCGATTGAATCGTTTCAGATAAAACTCGCATCACCTCTTTGAACAAATCTTCTTCTTTTGGAATGAAGGGCAAAACTCCGACAAATTTCTCTAGCTCTTTTTGATAGTGGTACTTCTCTTTGTAGAGGAAATGATTGACCGCTTCTTCTGTTCTTAACTTTAATTTTGGAACATAGAGGATGGCGAGGGATACACTGATCATTTCCAGCGTGAGTCTAATTGAAGAATTAAGCTTAAGCCAAGAAATCATCCATATCAAGCCACCCACAAACCCCATCAGAAGGATATTCACAATCATATTTCTAATCACAAAATGAATATCCATTAACCGATAACGGGCAATGGCGTAACCCAAAATAAGGGATAGAAGGCCACCCGCAAAAAATGGAAAGGGCGGTACAGGAATTCGATAAGCTGGTAGAAAGGCGCAAGCGCCTACCCCAAAGAGCACGGTGAATGCAAGAAAGATATATTTTGCCTGATTTCTCTCAACGGCACTCCGAGTCGTTTTATAAAAACGATAGATGTTCCTGTTTAGAAGAAAGACATAACTCCAAAACCATATGAGGAAAACGTGATGTAAAGGTTGCGCAAGGGCATGACATCCCCAACGATAACGATATAGATCTTTCACAAAGAAATCCGTACGACTCAACAGAAGAAATGCAAAAGCAGATAAATAGCCTCCATAGAGAATCTTATCTTGTGTCTTGATCCGTCCAAAGACAATGCTGAAATGATACATGGAGATGGGGAGAAGAATCCCTCCCACATAAATAAAACGATCCCAGGATATGGCTTCAAGATCTGTCTTGGAGGTAAACATTTTGTAGGTACCGAAGAGCCAAATCCCCAGACACAAGCAAAAGAACATGAACAGCAGATGAAGTTTAGATTTGGGATTCCTAGCAAGGACAAACGTGCCAAGACTAACAACAAAAAGAGAACTGATAAGAGGTATGATTTGTGAGATATCCATTTAAATGGTTAAATCACTCCTTTGGATTTCTTTTTAGCCAAGTTCTCTTCACTTTCAAGAAGGGTCAGCACCTGATTGACAGCAACATTTTGCAAGACTTGAACGATGCCTGAAGGCCATTTTACGGTCATCTCGTTGATAACGGATGCATCTCCTAAACCAAATGTCACCATCAGGCTGCCGCTCTCCTCTCCTGAGATTTCTCTGAACTGTGTAACAGAACGACCTCGAATCGTTGCTGTAAGATAAACTTTAGTCCCTATGGCTGAT
>JACPWU010000002.1 GCA_016196885.1 Chlamydiota bacterium
CCTGGGGTACCAACATCTCAGGGTTCACAGACAGCTCAGCCCATTGGATTTGGTCTGGCAATAATGAGACAGGCTCATCCAATATTGATTCTACGGTTTATTTTAGGAAGGTGGTGGAGTAAAACAGGGGTGAGGGGTGAGTTTTGAAGGTTTTATTTTTACTCACCACTCATCCCTTACCCCTCACAACAGGTTTTTACTCACTCGTCAACACTTCCGCTTTTTCTATTCTCGCAATAAAAATGACAGAGATGACGAGCAAGAGCCCTCCCAAAATTGCAGATAAGGCAGGTGTTTCCTTCCAAAAAATCATTCCCAGAATTAAAGAGAAAAGAACAATACTGGATGAGTAGGCGCTGGTTGCGGCGGTGCTTCCCCATTGATAAGCCTGGGTCATGAGAATCTGGGCAATGGTGGCAAGGATACCGGTTCCTCCGAGATATAAAATTTCTTTTCCATGAGGCATTTTGAAGATGGGCCATGTCAGTGGCGTGGCAATCAGAGTCGAAACCCAAGAAAAGTAAAACACAATGGTGAGAGGGGAATCTTTGTTTTTCAAGGCCCCAATGGAAAGATAGGCGCCCGCGGCAAAGACTCCGGAGATCAGGCCCACCATCATTCCCCAAAAATTAACGTAGGTCTGGGGTTGAACAATGAGGATCACTCCCAAGAACCCGAAGACAATGAAGAAAAATACAGGCGCATGAAATTTTTCTTTCAAAATGAAGGGGGCTAGCATTGCTACAAAAAGCGGAGAGGTATAATTAAGCATTACGGCCATGGCCAAGGGAATTTTGCTGACGGCCCAAAAATAAAGGCTGAGGGCTAGAAAGCCACTGACCCCTCTCACGATTAAAATGGAAGGTTTGTTGCCCAAGAAAGAAGTTCTCTGAATCAGAATGACAGGGATGATTGAGATAAACCCGATCACGCTTCTAAAAAATACAATTTCTGAAACAGGAATGGTTTGGCTTGCAAAGCGGACACAGACTCCCATCAGAGCGAAGAGAAAAGAAGAAGAGGTCATCAGAAGAGCATTTTTTTTCATAGCTAACCTGGATTTCTCACCCACATTCGTCATTCCCGCAAGTTTCAACGAAATAGCCTGTACGTGTTTTTAGCTTGTGATGAAAAATAAGGGCTGAATCATTCTCTCAACGATGGGTCTGGACTCCTCTTTTCTTGCAATATATTTCAATCTCACAAAGGCTACAAAAGGGTGATATCGGTCGACACAAATTCTGGCCATAGGAAACAAAAAGATCATTCAAAATTTTCCAGTGTTTTTGAGGAATCGCTTTCATGAGGGCAAACTCCGTTTGTTCCGGGGTTTTCGTTTCCACCCAGCCCAGACGATTTGAAATCCGGTGGACATGCGTATCTACGCAAATGCCGTCTTTATCATACCCGAGGGTGAGAACCAGATTAGCGGTTTTTCGTCCAACCCCTTTTAAACTGAGCAATCCTTCTAATGTATTGGGAACTTGACCTTGAAATTGACCCATGAGTGTTTTAGAAATTTCAAGAATGGTTTTGGCTTTTGTCTTGTAAAATCCAGCGGGATAAATTAGTTTTTCAATTTCATTAGAAGCAAGTTTGAGCATTTCTGAAGGAGTAGAGGCTTTCTGAAAAAGTCTTTGAGATGCAATATCGGTGACTTCGTCTTTGGTTCGAAGACTGATCAGGCATGAAATCAAAATTTGATACGGGCTGCGGGAAGTTTCGGCCACGATCCCAACGGCTGGTGTTTTCCACCGGCGAGTGGTTTTCTTCAAAATTGCAATCATAGTCTCGATGTCTTTTATGTGCATAGAAGGTGGTATAATATACCTTAAGAATAAAGTTTAAAAGTTCAAACGTTCAAAGGTTTAAAGGATCATGCTAAAGGTTAACGAAATTTATAAAAGCATTCAGGGGGAATCCAGTTTTGTCGGGCTGCCTTGTGTTTTTGTGCGACTCACAGGTTGTCATTTAAGATGCACCTGGTGCGATACCGCCTATGCCTTTCATGAAGGAGAGGACATGACGGTGGAGGAGGTTGTGAAAAAAGTGCGGGGTCTTGGCCCTCGACTTTTTGAACTCACGGGTGGAGAGCCCTTGCTTCAGGAAGACGCTTTTCCATTGGTTGAGCGCCTTTTGAAGTTACATGACACGGTTTTAGTGGAAACCAGTGGAGCCGTGGATGTTGCGTGTTTGGACAAACAGGCGGTGAAAATCATGGATATCAAATGTCCTGCGAGCGGGATGTCCGATAAAATGATTTGGGAGAACTTGAATTATTTAACGCCTCGTGATGAAATTAAGTTTGTGATTCAGAATCGTTCTGATTTTGATTGGGCGTGTCGTGTGATTGAAGAACATGATTTGCTCAAAAAGTCCCCGATTTTATTTTCTCCTGTTTTTGGGCAATTGAATCCTCAAGAATTGGCCGAGTGGATTTTGAAGGAAAATTTGAATGTTCGCATGCAGCTCCAAATTCATAAATACATTTGGTCTGTGGAGGTAAGAGGCGTATGAAAAAAACGAAAATTATTTCACTTTTAGTGATTTGCATTCTCTTTGTTATTTTTGTTTTGCAGAACTCGACTGTGATTCGGACAAAATTTCTCTTTTTTGAATGGAATATGCCAAAGGCTTTGTTGATCTGTCTTTCAGTGATGGTCGGGGTTGTTTTAGGAATTCTAGCTTCGATGCGGAAACCATAAAAAGATTGTTCTTTGGGAGAGTTCTTGATAGAAAAGTTTTGTTCCTTATAACTCTCCTCTTGTTATGAAACATTCATGCCGACTGAGGTCGGCACAAAGGGGGATGAAAATCACCCTTGTAGTCGCCCCATTTATGGGGCGGTCTATGACATTGGGGCATTGGGCATTGCCCGATAAATCGGGCGACTACAAGCTAAAATGGCGGGTAGGTGGGGGGATGAATCGGGCAGCCCCATAAATGGGGCGACTACAAAATAAGGAGGCGAGAGGTAGAGGCGGGCGGGGCTTTCAGTGCACACGAGGACCCCCAAAAGAGTCATTGAAATTAAAATAAGGTGAGAGCTGTAAAGAAACATTTACTACCGCGCTGGGGTAGGGGGAGTTATGAAAATTAATTTTATAACCCCTCCTGCCTCCCCTTAAACTAAGGGGAGGAAAAAATGTTTTTGAGATTTATATCCATTAGGAGAGCATCATGCATAAATTGGTTCTTTTGAGGCATGGAGAAAGTGTTTGGAACAAAGAAAATCGTTTCACGGGTTGGACAGATGTTGATTTGTCCGAGAAAGGTGTGGGAGAAGCTCGCAGGGCAGGACAGCTTCTTAAGAAAGAGGGTTTTGTTTTTGATATAGCTTTTACGTCGCTTTTAAAGAGGGCCATTCGAACCCTTTGGTTGACATTGGATGAAATGGATTTGATGTGGATTCCGATCCATCATTCTTGGAAATTGAATGAACGGCATTATGGATCTTTACAGGGCTTGAACAAATCTGAAACAGCGGCAAAGTTTGGGGAAGAGCAAATTTTAGTTTGGCGAAGAAGTTATGATGTTCCGCCTCCGGCTCTAGACAAAAAGGACTCCCGTTATCCAGGAACGGATCCACGCTACAAAGATTTAAAACCTCAAGAACTTCCTTTGACAGAATGTTTGAAGGATACGGTTGAACGCTTCTTGCCTTATTGGCACGAAGTGATTGCGCCTGTCGTCAAATCAGGCAAACGAGTGGTCATTGCGGCCCATGGAAATTCATTGAGGGCCTTGGTGAAATATTTAGACCATGTTTCGGATGAGGATATTATTTCCCTCAACATTCCCACGGGCATGCCGCTGGTTTATGAATTGGATGCCCATTTAAAGCCCTTACGTCATGAGTATCTCGGAGATCCCGAAGAAGTGAAAAAAGCGATGGCGGCGGTCGCCAGTCAGGGAAAGGCGAAGGGCTGATTTCTTGAAATTTTTTCATTTCCTTCAGATTTTTTTCATCTCTCTTACCTTCAACTTTTTCCCCTATTTTGCGAGAGGGGAAAACACTTCTTTCCAGGAACTGCTTCATCAAGCGGACCAGGCCTATGAGGCCAAATCTTATGAGGAGGCCTTTGGGCTTTATGAAAAAGCTTCTCAGACGAATTCTCAAAACTATGAATTGATTTGGAAATGGGCTCGGGTTTGTGTACACCTTTCTGAGCAAACTCAGGACGAGAAATCTCAAGAGGGTTACGAGAAAAAAGCGTATGAGTTGGGTCAAAAGGCGATAGGGCTTAATCCAGACGGGACCGAGGGTCATCTTTATTTTTGTTTGGGCTTGGGGAAATGGGCCTTAGGAAAGGGACCCCGAGAGCAAATTCGTGTTTCCAAAGAAATCAAAGAACACATTGAGAAATCTATTGCGTTAGATCCCAGTCATCATTCGGCTTGGCATGTGCTCGGATGCTGGCATCAGAGATTGGCGACGCTCAACTGGTTTGAGAAAAGTTGTGCCAATCTTTTTCTGGGCGGGGTGCCCAAAGATGCCTCGTTGGAGAAGGCCGTGGAATGCTTTCAGAAAGCCATTGCCTTGGAACCGAACGCCATTTTTCATCATTTAGAATTGGCCAAAACTTATGAGGCCATGAAAAAGAAGGAGGATGCGATTCAAGAATATCAAAAGGTCTTAGCTCTTCCGATTTATGATTCTGAAGATAATCAGAGGAAAAAAGAAGCAGAGAAGAGAATGACCCATTTCCAATTTCAAATGTCAAATGAATGACCGATGACAAATGTCCAATGGATCATTGGAAATTAATTTGTCATAGGTTATTGGACATTTGTCATTTTCAATAAATATCCCTTCCAATCTCCCTCTTCCTTCTGATCTTGAATGACCCATTTTTTCTGTTTTTTGAGCCAGGGTTCAAAAAAAGAGATTTGACTTTTTTCAATTCCTGCAAGGATGAGGCAGCCTTTTGGAGAGTGAACGAGACGCGTGATATTCTTCCAGTTTTTTTGAATATCTAATGCCGTCAGATTGGCAAAGGCGGCGTCATATTTTTGAGGTTTCTTGAAGAAGGCGATCGCCTTTGTAGAAAATAGGATTTTTTTATGCACACGATTCCTCTGAGCATTTTTTTGGGCAATTTCAATAGCCTCAGGATCAATATCTAATGCGAGCGCTTTTTGGACACCTAATTTAATGGCAGCAATGGCTAAAATCCCGGACCCGCATCCGATGTCGCAGACTTTTTCCCAAGATAAAGCCCTTTTGGAAATCCATTCCAGGCACATGCGTGTGGTGGGATGATGTCCTGTGCCAAAGGCCATATCAGGATCGAGTCGAATCACTTTTTCTTGATTTTTTCCTTTGTAAGAAATCCAACTGGGGCAGACGATCCATTCTTGAATTCTTAATAAACCCAGGCCTTTTTTCCATCGGGTGGTCCAATTCGAGGGAAGGGAAGAGAGTCTAAAATTCGAAAAATGAAAAAGGGAATGCTTAAGTTTTTTCTTAAGAAGGCCTCCTTCTTTTTTATTTTGAAGATAAATTTTAACGATGGGTTTTTGGTGAGGTTTTTCTTCAATGGTTGCTTGAAGACTCATTTCTGAGGTCAACCATTCGAGAATGGGATCCGTTTCAGGATCACAGGTAAAGCTTAGGACGAAGAGATTTTTAGAGTACATGTTTTTGAAAAACAGGGGCATGGGTCAAGGGTCAGGGGTCAAGAAAAAATAAACTCCTTTAAATCTTGACCCTTGACCCTTGCCGCTTGACCCTTCTTTGGATTCGAGTTCTATTGTATACTACGATGAAAATATAGGAAGCGAATCATGGACAATCCAGAACCTTTAAGTTTTGAAATTGTTGAGAGACTAAAAGAAATTCCTCCGGAGAATCAAGATGCGGTGTATCCCAAGTGAGGGAGTTTCTTCTGAAAACGGTGAAAGGCCAGAGTTGCTCGAAGGGCCTTCGCTTGAGCCATGACCACAATGTAAGCCAGTACGTGATGGGGTAGCGCTGGAATAATGCGAATAAATACGCAGGCCCCCACAATGGTATGGAGAAGGATCAAGGTCATTGCCATTCCACAAGACGAAAAAAGCGCCTTCTTGATCATTTTTGCCTCACTCAGGACTTGAGAATCCATTTTGCTGAGCTTGTCTTCTTCCGTCAATTGGTCGCGAATGCCTAGAAAATAGGAGGTAGACAGCATGGTTCCTGAAACGCCCAGAAAAGTAGATGCCAAACCCACGACCAAATGAAAAATGACGAAGTTTCCGTGACTTAGGCTGACGTAACCCAATATCAGGTTGATGATAAATCCAAGAAGAGATAGACTTAAGCAAAGCTGAATAACGATTTGCATTTTCACACTTTACCACGAAACCTTTTGAGAGTGAACGCAATATGGAAGCTTCGTTGATCATTGCCGATTCTGAAAAAGATTCGAACATGTATTATGCCACGCATTTCTTGGCGCCGGACGCCTTTGTCTATGTTGGCCTCAGTGGAAAAAGTGTGATGATTATGAGCGATTTGGAAGTGGATCGGGCGAGGGCGCAAGGAAAAGTGGACGAAGTTCTCTCCAGTACTCGACTGTCCAATGATCTTCGTTCGAAAGGCATTCTCCATCCGAGTCTCACGGATATTCTAGAGGCTTATCTAAAAAATCAGGATGTGAAAAAGATAGAAGTTCCAGGCAATTTCCCTTTGGAGTACGCGGATTCCTTGAGGTCTAGAGGTTTTGTTCTCTCCTGCCGGAAAGATCCTTTTTTTGAGGCTCGGCTGGTCAAACGTTCTGAAGAAGTTAAAGCCATTTGCGAAACTCAACAAGCGACGGAAGACGCGGTCGGTGAAGCCATCGATGTGATCAAGAAAAGTGGGATTCGTGGAGAGTTACTTTATTTTAAAAATGAAATTTTAACTTCGGAAAAAATAAAAGAGATTTTGCATTTGAGCATGATGAAGAAAAATTGCATTGGCGAACACACCATTGTGGCGTGTGGTGTGGATGGGGTAGATCCGCACAATGAAGGATCAGGCCCTTTGAAGGCGCATCAGTCTATTATTTTGGATGTGTTCCCTCGGTCTTCTAAAACTCGTTATTTTGCAGACATGACACGTACGGTGGTTCGAGGTCGGGCTTCAGAGAAATTGAAAAAGATGTACGCGGCTGTTTTGGAAGGTCAAAATATAGGCCTTCGCAGGGTTCGAAGTGGCGTGGATGGCAAAATGATTCACCAGGCTATTTTGGATTATTTCCATTCTTTGGGATTTGAATCGGGGGAGAGGGCAGGACGCCTTCAGGGTTTTTTCCACGGAACGGGTCATGGAGTGGGTTTAGACATTCATGAGCCGCCTCGCATCAGTCAGGGTTCAAATATTTTGAAAACAGGAGAAGTGGTGACCGTAGAACCCGGGCTTTATTATTTGGACGCGGGGGGCATTCGATTAGAGGATATGGTGCTTGTGCAACCGAATGGCTGTGAAAACTTAACAAAATTTCCAAAAGTTTTTGAACTTTAATGACAAATTTCCAATAATTGGAAATTAACTAACAGAGAGCATTCATTGGACATTTGATATTTGTCATTCATTTGTTATTGGATATTGGGCATTTGTCATTTTAGGTATATCTTTTATGATCGTAGAAAAAAGTTTATTCCCAAATCAGACTGCTCTTTCCCCAGAGCCTGTGGTTCGCTTGGAGAATAGTTTTCAAAATCCTTATGACAATTTTGTGGCCACGGCCCGCACCTGTTATTCTTCCAAGGTGATCACGTCGCAGGATGTGGCCAAAGATGAAAAGGCTCAAGAGCGGCGAGATGCGATTGCCGAAAGTATTTACAAGGCGGGTCATCACACCACGCTACAACATGCAACTTTTCAATTTGTTCTGGAAAAAGTCTCGCGCCAATTTATTTGGTCTTTTCTGCACAGCCATCCTTATTATAATTCAGAGCAGGTGAGTCAGCGCTATGTCGAAGTAAAGCCGGATCGTTTCTTGATTCCTCCCCTGGACGAGGACGCCAAGGAAATTTATTTGGCGACGATTCAGCTCCAAATGCAGGCCTATCATGAATTGATGAAGCTTGTAGCGCCGACCCTTCAAAATGAATTTAAAAGAATTTTTCCCGTTCGAAAATTGGAAGAGAAACGCTGGCAATCTTCCCTCAAGAAAAAAGAGCAAGAGGTTGCGAGGTATGTTCTCCCCGTGGCGACGCATGCGCATCTCTATCATACCGTGAGTGCGATTACGCTTCTCAGATACCATCGGCTTTGCGAACAGTGGGATACGCCTTTGGAAACAAAAATCGTCGTTCAAAAAATGATGGAAGAGGTGTTGAAAGTAGACCCCCAGTTTTCGAAAGTGATGGAAGACCCGCTTCCTTTGGAAGGTACACCTGAATATGAAGTGTTTACCCAATTTCATCAGAATCAGAATCGATTGGGAGATTCTGACTTTATCCGAGAATTTGATGAGCGTCTGGAAGGGCGTCGGTCAAAATTAATAGATTACAAACGCTTTGGCGAAGAGGCTCTGGCCCAGTCTGTTCGAACGGTACTGGGTGTGACGCGTGGAAAATTATCTGACACGGATGCAATTGCTTGTGTCATGGATCCCGCTAAAAATCAGCTTTTTGGGGAGGCCTTGAATTTAGGGAGCTTGAATAAATTGACTCGGACGCTGGTTCATCCTCATTTCACATTTCAGAAAAAATTGAGTCATACTGCAGACTCTCAGGATCAACGTCATCGCATGACTCCTGGATCTCGACCCATTCTGGCTGGACATTTTCTACCTGGGAAACCCGACTATGTACTCCCGATTGTGATTGAAAAAACACCGCAAGCCCTCGAATATTTCCAAAAAATCATGGAAAAAGTTTGGGTGGCTATTGAAAAATTAATGGATAAAGGGGTTTCAGAAGAATTTGCATTGTACCTTTTGCCGAATGCCTTTCCCATTCGATTTGAAGAATCGGGAGATCTCTTGAGCTTTCACCACAAATGGACAAGCCGTCTTTGCTACAATGCCCAAGAAGAAATTTGGGCGAGTTGCAAAGATGAACTTTTGCAGGCCAGAGAGATTTGTCCTAGAATTGGTGAGTGGATGGGCCCACCCTGTTTCCTTCGAAATCGAGCTTCGACTAAACCGATTTGCCCAGAGGGAGATCGCTTCTGTGGTATTGCTGTGTGGCGATTACCTTTGGAAAAATATAAGAGAATTATTTAGGCGCCTTTTTCCCCTCCCCTTGTGGGAGGGGTTAGGGGAGGGGTGATTGAATAACGAGTTAATAGAGATCGCTAAAGCATTAAGGCGCCATCTTACTAATGCGGAGAAACACCTTTGGTATGTATTGCGTGTTTGTCATTTGGGTGTAAAATTTCGAAGGCAGGCTGTGATTGGGAGATACATTGTAGATTTTGCATGTTTTGAGAGGAAACTGATTATTGAAGTAGATGGTGGACAACACTCAGAAAGTCAAGATGACAATGTGCGTGATAAGTGGCTTAGGGGAGAAGGGTTTGAAATATTGAGGTTTTGGAATCATGAAGTGTTGGAAAACCGGAATGGGGTTTTAGAAAAAATTATTGAGAAGTTGACAACCCCCTCCCTAGCCCTCCCCATGGTTTTCGCCTCTCGGCTCCAACCACTTCCTCGTCCACCCGCAAGCGGGTACCCGGACTCAGTCGCAAGGGGGAGGGAATAAAGATTGTATCTTCTACCAGAGTGAGGGATTGAGTTTATGCTTTCCAATGGAAGAAGAGGATTGATCGTTATTAAATCAGTAGATTTTCGAAAGCTTTTAGAGACTTAAGAATCCTGCTTGATCTTTTCTAATATTCTCTCGATAATTTTCTTTTTGCTCCTGGACTTCTTCCGACGATAAAATTGAAAGTTCCGTCAGGACGCGTGAGGCTTGTTCCAGACCCTCTAATCCATGACAGGGGCTATGTTTAACCCAAGTTCTTCGAGAGAAAAAATCGTCTAGTGTCTGGGCCATTTCGTGGGTGAATGCATAAACGATTTCCGCTTTTAAATGAGGATGATGAGGACAAAGGGGCTGTGAAAGTCCTCCTTCTTGGGCGAGCTGAGCCACATTTCTGGCCTTCCCTCCATAGGTCTGAATCAGATGAACGCATGTACTTTCAGATAGATGAAATTCTTTTGAGAGTTCTTCAGCTGTACCTGTTTTTTCTCCTCCGGGAAGAGGAATAGAAGCGGTCTGACATTTTTCATCTTCGTGGAGCTTTAGCTTTTTACTCAGGCGATTGATCACTGCTTCAGACAGGCTGCGATAAGTGGTGAATTTCCCTCCCAAAATGCTCCAGAGGCCAGGCGCGGTCTCTTCAATTTTGTATTCTCTTGAAATTTGAGCGGTGCTCACTCCTTCTTCTCGTACAAGGGATCGTACACCTGCAAAAGAAGAAACGACGTTGTGATGGGTCAACGACATTTTTGGAAAAAGGCGGTGGATTTCATCTAAGAGATATTGAATGTCCTCCAGGGATGCATGAACCTCATCTGGATTTCCTGAAAAATCGGTGTCTGTGGTCCCAATGAGGGAGTAAGGTCCCCAAGGAACGCAGAAAAAAACGCGTCCATCTTTTTGGGCGGTTAAAAGCAGGGCATGGTTTTCTGCGAGACGTGGAACAATTAAATGAATTCCTTTGGTAAGTCTTAAGCGCGGTTTTGATTTTTTCAATCGCCTTGCCAAAAGCTGATCACACCAAGGGCCTGTGGCATTCACCGTCCATCGGGCCTCGATAGGACCTTCATCGCTGGATAAAAGGTCCCGGGCCCTCACGCCGACGATGCGGCCTTCTTTTTCAAGAAGCTCGGTTGCTTGGACATAGTTGAAAGGGAGTGCTCCTTTCTCTTGAGCTGAGAGAATGTTTTCAAGTGTGAGACGTGCATCGTTCATTTGGGCATCATAATAATGATAAATTTTTTTAAGTCCTTTTTCTTGAAGAGAGGGAATTTGAAGAGCGAAATCTTTCTCGGCGATTGCTTCATGCCGATGAATGTTGCGTTTCCCTGCCAGGGTGTCATAAAGCGTGAGGCCCGTTTTAATCCAGAAAGGTCCTCGCCGATCCCCCTGATAAATAGGAAGCATGAAAGAAAGCGGATGAACCAAATGAGGAGCGATGTTGAGAAGATGATGCCTTTCCTGGAGGGCCTCGCGCACCAGTTTGAAATCGCCATGCTCTAAATATCGAAGGCCGCCGTGAATCAATTTCGAACTCTTGCTGCTCGTCCCGCTTGCGAAATCACCCTTTTCGATGAGACAGACCTTGAAACCTCTCATCGCGGCATCGCGGGCAATGCCGGCCCCGTGAATGCCTCCTCCAATGATGAGAAGGTCAAAAAGTTGATTTTTAGGGAGACGGCGTTCTCGCTCCATAAGAGATACTATGATAAAATGAAAAGTGAAAAATGAAGAGTGAAAAATAAAAAATGATACTCGTAATCGGTATAACTCTACGCAAGGGTAATAGCTTAGCTACGGGAACCGAGGCAATTTTTGATGGGGACGCTCGCCCCGACCAGCGATCGGGACGAGCTCTGGCTGAGTCGTTCGCTCACCTCGACTATTCGTCGAGGTACCATGCTCGCGAACGACTTCAACGCCCCATCAAAAACCGCCTTGGTTCCCTTGAGGGAGAATGGGTGCTAAACTGTTACACGCAAGGGCCATTTTACATTTTTCACTCTTCATTTTTAATTATAAAATGCAAATATGGAAAATAATTGTCTGTCTCATTGCGAAACAGTAGATCACAACTATCTCCAGGGCTATTTCCACCGGTTTGTGAAGAAGGTGCCCACTCCTCTTTTGATGGGCGTGGAGTCTGAACTTTTGGGAGTGAACGAGCAAACGGGCCTGGCCATTCCTTATGAGGGACCCCAAGGGATTGAGGGGGTATTGGAAGGACTGATTCAACGGTTTGGATGGGTCCCTCTCTTTGAAGGAAAGAAGATGATTGCCCTTGAGAGTGATCGTGGGGAAATTCATTTAGAACCAGGCGCCCAGTTGGAACTGAGCGGCCTTCCCGTATCTTCTATATGGGAAATTTCAAATCAACTGCGAAGACACGATGAAGAATTAAAAAATGTGTCTCGCGACAAAAATATTGCTTGGTTGCCATTGGGCATGCAACCCTTCAGCCCTTTGAAAGACATTGCCTGGGTTCCCAAAGGGCGTTATGGGGTGATGAGAAAATATTTGGGAGAAAAAGGGACTCAGGCACATTGCATGATGAAGCAAACTGCAACCCTGCAGGCCAATCTGGATTATTGCAGTGAAGAGGATGCCATGAAAAAATTTAGAACATCCCTGGCCTTGGCTCCTGTTGTGACAGGGCTTTTTGCAAACTCTCCTTTTCTGGAGGGAGAAACGCCCGGCCCCCTTTCTTTACGGGCTCAAGCATGGATGAACACAGATCCAGATCGCTGCGGCCTGATTCAAGAGGTGTTAGAAGGGGATTTAAATTTTGAAAGTTATATTCGTTATCTTTTGAAAATCCCCATGATTTTTATCATTCGCGATGGGAAATGGCTGGACATGGGCGGAAGAACATTTGAGGATTTTATGAATCACGGGGCGTATGGTTTTTTTCCCGCACCGGAAGATTGGGAACTTTTTCTCACCTCTCTTTTTCCAGAAGTCCGTCTCAATCCTTTTCTCGAATTGAGAAGTGTAGACCGCAACAATTTAGATTTCAGTCTAGGCCTTTTGGCCTTTTGGAAAGGACTTCTGATGGACTCACGTGCTTACGAAGCGGCATGGGAATTGATGAAAAATGTCAGTTTTGAGGAAAGGGTTCAATTTTTGAATGACGCTTCTTTTTTTGCTTTAAAGGCGACCTTGAACAATCATTCGCTTCAAGATTTGGCCAAAGAATTGATTTCCTACGCTGAGAAAGGGTTGAAACGTCTTTCAGAAGATGAAACTTTTTATCTGGAACCTGTGAAGGAATTGATTCAAGAAGGAATTTCTCCTGCTGAAAGATTGTTAAAAAGATGGAAGGGGACTTGGGGGCATGATCCAAAAAAATTGATTGCAGGATGTAGGATTTAAACATATGAATTTCTATGGGATCTTTTTTCTCACCTTAACTTAAGAGGGGAGCCATAAAAGAATTTTTGTATTAAACCGCCGTAAAGAATCTCCCGCTCATCAAAGAGACCCCGTGTCCCTTTAGAACTTCCATTTGAATTTGCGTATTGATGCCAGAGGCGATGAGTGAGCTTTCGAGCGAGTAGCTAATGTCCAGGAGCATCTTGAGAAGGGTCTGCTGCGTCAAATCTGATTCGATTTTATCGGTGAAGGAACCTTCTAAATAAATAAATTCAGGCTTAAATTCAGAGAATAAATTTAACGGAAGAGGCGTTCCCCAGGCCATGGCAATGGAGATTTGAGATCCGAGGGCCTTGATTTTAGAGACGGTTTCCTTCAGGAGGCGATCATAGCGCAAAATATCATTTGCCCTGATTTGATAAATGAGAAGACGAGGGTCAATGCTGGTTTTCTGAAGGGGGGAGGAGACGTCTTCCAGGAGGCCCAGTAAAATCTTCGGGTGAATCCAACTCAAGATGCGTTTTCCTTTTTCCAGGCCGTAGGTAAATACCCGCAATTTCTCGAAAAATAATTTTCCAAATTCCAATTCCATTTTAAGTTCAACCACCTGATTAAAAATTTCTTCCTGAGAGAGAATTTTGTGGGTGTTGATCGCCCTGATTAAGGTTTCATAAAAAGAGACATTGCGATTTTCAACTTGTACAACGGGTTGAAAGAAAAGGTTGAGCTTTTTCTCCTGAATCATGTGGGCTACTTCTTGGATGCCCCTAGCGGAGGAAGTCGTGTGAGAAGCTACCAAGGGCTCTTGGGTTCTGCGGTCCCTCACATAATTGGACCCTGGTAAGGTCTTCGCATATTTTTTTAATTCTGTCGCAATCGTATGGATTTGTCCAGCGTGGGTAATGGGCTTTTTTTCATTGGTGACTACGGCAATGGAAAGGGTCATCAGAGGGAATTCTTGAAGATTTCCCTGGCGGTCTTTTAAGACGAGGTAGCCCCTTTCCCGGTCTTTGCTGTCATACAAGGTAGGGGCGAACTGGTCAAAACGCCGGATGATTTCGGTGCACAAAGAATCAATGTGTGGCGGATCCGTGATGAGGACAAAGTCATCCCCTCCAATATGTCCTATGAAATCGGTGACGCCTCCTTTTTCCTTAACCACTTGGGTCAAAAGGGTGGCCACACCTTGAATGGCCTGGTCCCCTCGCTCAAAACCATATTCGTCGTTGAACGATTTAAAGCGGTCAATGTCCAAATGGGCGATGGCAAAGGGCTCATTTTTCTCCAGGCGATAGTTGATTTGCTTTTGAATCATGCTGTTGCCGGGGAGTTTGGAAAGGGGATTGGCATCTAAAACGGCATGGGTTCGGTTCAGAATCATCCAGACCCGGGCCAAAAGTTCTTCGGGCTCAAAAGGCTTTGTGATGTAGTCATCACCTCCGCTTCTAAGGCCCATGATTTTTTCTGAAAATTCTCCCTTTGCGGTGAAATAAATAATAGGAAGATGCCACAGGGTTGAATCCTCCTTGATGCGACGGCAAACCTCGAAACCATCAATCCCAGGAAGCATGAGGTCGAGCAAAATGAGGTCGGGTTTTTCTTTGCGAATCATCTCGATACCGCTCTCGCCATCCAACGCCTTTGCGACATCGAAGCCCCGCCTTTTCAGGAAGGAAAGCGTGACTTCAACAATGTCCTCGTCATCATCAATGATTGCAATCTTAGGCTTTTCGCTGGACATGGTGGATCTCCAGAAAAATCAAATATCAATTCCAATGATCCTTCGAGATCATCGTGTGTGACGAAAGTTCTCCCCATCATGCTTTTTTTGTAGTCGCCCGATTCATCGGGCAGCCCCATAAATGGGGCGACTACAAAATGTAGCCTCACTTTCATAGCAAAATGCAAAAATCAAAATGACAATGTAAAAATAGCGTCGTTCATTATAACACGGGTCGATATGCTTTTTACAAAGAATGCACTTCATAAAAAAAACATTTCAAATAACGTGTTTCAGGAATGGCAGGCAAAATCGGATGATCCAATCCTTGAGTTCCGCGATAAATTTGAGAAATCATTTTTTTTGCATCGCAAGAGGCCTCTAAAAGCATCTCTTCAAAGAGCGTCTCATGAATATGATGAGAGCAAGTGGCCGTCACCAAAAGTCCACCTTCCTGAAGCATTTTCATCGCCCTCAAATTGATTTCTTTATAGCCTCCTAGGGCCCTCTGGACCGCATCTCTTTTTTTGGTAAAAGAAGGGGGGTCTAGAATAATCACATCAAATTTTTTTCCTTCCATGGAAAGCCTTTTCAGAAGGTCAAAACCATTGGCCTCCTGATCTTGCCAACGATTCATCACGCCATTAAGTTGGGCATTTTTTCTCCCCCATTGAAGCGCTTCGTTTGAAATATCTACAGCCAATGCATTCTTGGCGCCATGTTTTAAAGCGGCCAGGGCAAATCCCCCTGTATAAGAGAAACAGTCCAAAACTTCTTTGTCCTGGACAAGAGAACTTAAGCGTTTTCGATTGTCTCTTTGATCCAGATAAAAACCTGTTTTATGACCCTGAGTGACATCCATTGCAAAGCGGGTTTGATCTTCTTCAATTTCAATAGACGGGGGGGTATTCCCAAACACGTTTCCTTTTAGAAGAGGGAGTCCCTCAAAGTTGCGTGTTTGAAAATCATTTTTTTCATAAATGGAAGAGGGGTGAAAATAATTTTGAATGATTTCGATTAAGGTATCTTTGTATTTTTCGATGCCTGCCGTCGAGATTTGAAAAACAAAATGCCCTGCATACTCATCGAGAATGAGGCCTGGCAAACCATCCGATTCACTGTTCACCCAACGCAAGGCTTGAACACCTGGAACATGTTTCTTTCGCCACATCATGGCCTGGGTTAATTTTTTTTCGAAGAAGGCCCGATCTATGGGTTCATCTTGGCGTGAAAGAAGGCGAATGGAAATCTCAGAATGAGGATTGATAAATCCCACGCCAATGAATTTTTTCCGTTCAGAATCAACATGGACGATTTCTCCAGGTTCTACGGGCGGTGTTTGCTTGATTTGAGAGCGATAAATCCAGGGATGCCCCCTTAAGACGCGTTCCAGCCCTCGGGCGTAAAGAATCACTTTTTTCATAATGCATGTTCCCTTTGAGATAGGCTATTATGGACTGAAAATCTTATTTTGAACAGAGGGGGTTTTATGTCGGAAGTACAAGGTTTGTCAGAAAAATTGAGGCAGGATCTTTATGCCGCGATGAAGGTGGGAGACAAGCGCAAGGTAGAAACCTTGCGCATGGTGATTTCCGATATTAAGAAAGAAGAAATTGATCGCAAGCGTCCTTTAAAAGAAGATGAAATTTTAGCTTGGGTGAGAAGGGGAATGAAAACGCGCAGTGAATCTGTTTCCCAGTTTGAAAAAGGAGGCAGGACAGATTTGGCGGACAAGGAAAAGCTAGAAATAGAAATTCTAAAAATTTATCTTCCCCAACCATTAACGGGAGAGGCCTTGAAAAAAGCAGTTGAAGCCGTAGTCTTGAATTTAAAAGTGACTTCCAAAAAAGACATGGGTCTTGTGATGAAAACCGTAATGGCCCAATACGGATCTCAGGCGGATGGGAATGAAGTGAAAACGTTGGTGGGGCAGATTTTGGTAGAGTAAAGTGGGAATGCTCAATTCCCAATAACAAATGACAAATAAATTTCCAATTCTTCAATGTCCCATTAGATATTTGTCATTGGTTATTCATTTGTAATTTGGATTTGGACATTGGAAATTTGATTCTGTGTCTTATATGATAATGGATGATGGATACAAAGATGATTGGGCCTCAAACATTGCTCCTCACTTCTCAAGTTCTTCAATCCCTGGTTCATGAGCGAGACGCCCTTGAAGCGATGAAAGATGCGTTTGGGGCGCGAGTGACTCGGATGCCCTCCAAATTATATTTGGATCTTCCTTCTTTTCATGGTGACTTTAGAGCCATGCCGGGTTATATCCAAGATTTGGAAGTGTGTGGACTTAAGTGGGTCAATTCACATCCAGACAATCTCCAGAAGAAAGAATTTCCAGCCGTGATGGGCATTCTCATTTTAAACGACCCTAGTACGGGATTCCCTTTGGCTATTCTAGATGGCACTTTTATTACCCGCATGAGAACGGGAGCTGCGGGGGCATTGGCTTCTCAATATTTGGCGAGAAGTGATTCCAAAATTCTTGCTTTGGTCGGATGTGGTGTTCAGGCCGAGGCTCAAATGAAGGCCCATTTGCCTCTGTTTCAATTTTCTGAAATTCGAGTCTGGGGATTGGAAAAGAAAATGGCTCAAACCTTTCTTGAAAAAATGAAGCCTGTTTTTTCTTCCATTCTTGTTTGTGATTCTGCTCAATCTTGTGTAGAGGGAGCCGACATTATCTGTACCACCACGCCTTCTCGTAAGCCTTTAATCGAATTTTCTTGGCTGAAAAAAGGATGTCATATCAATGCCATGGGCGCAGATGCTCCGGGGAAACAAGAACTCCATCCTATGATCTTGAAAAAAAGTGTTTTGGTGATTGATGAAGAAGATCAATGTCTGCATGGAGGGGAGATGAATGTCGGATATGCCCAGGGTGTTCTTGAAAAATCAGATATAGATGCAACCTTAGGTGAAATTGTTTTAGGCTCAAAAAAAGGGCGGACGACTTCAGAAGAAATCACTGTATTTGATTCCACGGGCCTCGCCGTTCAAGATTTGGTCTTAGGAAAAAGGGCTTATGAAAAGGCATTGAAAGAAGGTTTAGGACAATGGGTCTCATTTTTTTGAGGGTGTGATATAATGAAGTATGATTTTCCTCACAGGTTCTACAGGTTTTTTAGGTCGGCATCTCGTGCCTCTCTTAAAAGAAAGAGGCCTTCAAACCCGCTGTTTAATTCGTGAAAATTCTAAAACGGATTGCCTGGGTGATTCCTGCGAAGACAAGGTGATCGGGGATATTTTAAACGAAGCCTCTTTGAAATATTGCATGAGGGGTGTGGACACTGTGATTCATCTGGCTGGCGTGCGCATGGAAACGGGCCCGGCAAGCTTTGAAGGTATTTTTTATTTGGGCACGCGTCACGTGGTGGATGTGGCCAAGGCCAGTGGCGTGAAGCGATTTATTTTCTTGAGCACGTATGGGGCTCGACCCAAGGCCAAGAGCCGTTTCCATCATTTTAAATGGCTGGCGGAAGAATATCTCAAACACAGCGGCTTAAAATACACCATTCTTCGCCCCACCGTGATTTATGGTTCCTCGGACCATTTTGTCACTCGCTGGGCAAGAAAATTAAAGGTCTTGCCCATCGTTCCCATTTTAGGCAAGGGTGGAAATTTGTTACAGCCCATTTATGTTGAAGATGTGGCTCGATGTGTGATCCAGTCCTTAGAAGATCCAGCCAAAAGTGAAAAAATTTATGAGTTGGGAGGGCCGGACCGCCTCGCCTTTAGAAAAATTGTTCGCTTGATCGGTGAGATTTCAGGACATCGGCGGAGGCTTTTTTATTGGCCTTTGTCCTGGGTCAAGGCCTTCGCCTATTTTATGGAACTTCTGTTTCCGCATCCCCCTTTTACCTCTGATGAAATGCTCCGTTGGATGGAAGACCGCGTTTGTGACCATCACGTGATTGAAAAAGAGTTTGGGTTAAAGTTGACGCCGTTTCAGGAAGGATTGAAAAAGTTCCTGAAATAACATGAATTTCTAACCACATAACTCATTCTCTAGCAGTTTATTGTATAGTGTCCTGACCCCCCCATTTCACATTAAACTTTCTGCTTCCCTGTTTGTCTAACTCTTCTGATCGCGCTTACTAAAAGATCAGATGATGAAGATGTAGTTTTTGATAAAATTATTTAGAAAAAAAGAAATCTCCCATTTGGATTTATTTCTTGCACTTGAGCTCCAAAACTGTTTTTCGAACTTTCTCGACCCAATGTATCTTTTCAGCCCAGGAAAGTAATCGACGATTCTTCTGCCACTGTGCTTGCCGCTTAAAGAGTTCTTCAATACTTTGATTATTCATTTAAGAATCTCCTCTGAAATTTATCCCAGGCGTCGGACAAATTGTGTCTCTGAGCAAGCTCATTAATTTGCTTAGGTTGAACGCTTCCGGATTCCAATAGAGCAAGGATCCTTGCAAAATCCTTGGCTCTGCCGACGCTCAATGCAATCACAGCCAGGTAATCAGCTTGTACAACCCGGAAAGGGACGCCCTCGAAATCAGCGGTTTCTGCTTTTTCCATAGCTTCCCGTGTGAGTGGACTGAAGACCGGAATAAACTGAACCGGCCATTCACCCACTCTAATGGCTTCGCCCTCTGGAAGATATCCCTTTTCATGACAAAAATGATAGACAGGACTTAATAAATCTAGGCGATTCTCCTCAGTCTCTATGGAAACAAGTAGGTCTGCATCCAGAGTTGTTACCGGTTCTGTATAACGTATTTGGGCGGTTGCACCAAACAGGGCGTAGTTCGTAATCACGCCGGCTCGACACATTTCATTGAGCAATTCCGCAATTTGTTTCACTCAAACACCACATTCATATATTTATACATTATACCCGAAGGGCAGGGTGATGAATATACATATGACGACAATTCTGGAGACCGAGGAATGAGTGAATCATTGAATCTAAGCCGTATATTCCCCAAAAACTTCTTTCAGGGTTCTCACGATTTCTCCAAGGGTTGCTCGAGCCTTCACAGCTTCTAGAAAAAGGGGAATCAAATTTTCCTTGCTTGAGGCTGCTTTTTGGATGCGTTTCAGATTTTGCTCGACAGCAGCATTGTGACGCGATTTTTTCAATTTGCGCAGTTTCTCTTTTTGAATTTTCTCTACTTTAGGATCGACAGTTAAAATTTTCATGCGAGGGATCTTCGTTTCTTGATACTGGTTGACCCCCACAATGATTCTCCTTTTTTCTTCAATGTCTTTTTGATATTGAAAAGCGCTTTCTGCAATTTCTTTTTGAAACCATCCCTGACGAATGCCTTCTTCAACGCCTCCAATAGATTGAATGCGGTCAAAATAGTCGAGAACGCCTCTTTCTATTTTATCGGTCAGCCATTCTACATAATAAGAACCGCCCAGAGGGTCTGTGACAGACGTAACGTTGCTTTCATGGGCAATGATTTGCTGCGTTCGAAGTGCCAAGGTTACCGCTTTTTGAGTGGGAAGGGCCAGGGCCTCGTCCATGGAATTGGTGTGCAGAGATTGTGTGCCGCCCAGAACGCCTGCGAGGGCCTGCAAGGCAGTCCTTGTTAAATTGTTTTCAGGCTGTACAGAAGTCAGGCTGCAGCCTGCGGTTTGAACATGCAGTCTCAAGAGCAAGGTCTTTTCCTCTTGGGCGCCGTATTCTGTTTTAAGGATTTTGGCCCAGAGGCGCCGCGCGGCCCGGTATTTTGCAATCTCTTCAAAAAAATCATTGTGTGCGTTCAGAAAAAAACTCAGACGATTTGCAAAGTCATCCACTTTAAGACCCCGCTCTAGCCCTAGATTTAAATAGCGTTTGGCGTCTGATAGTGTAAAGGCAAGTTCTTGAATCGCAGTCGCTCCCGCTTCTCGAATGTGATAACCACTGATCGAAATGGGATACCAGCGGGGGACTTCTTTGGCGGCAAATTCGATCATGTCTCCAATCAAGCGTAGCCCTGGCTCGACAGGAAAAATGTAAGTATTCTGGGCGATGTATTCTTTCAAAATATCATTTTGAATGGTTCCCCGAATTCTTTTGAAAGAAGCACCTTGCTTCTCAGCGACTGCCAGAAACATGGCCCAGATAATGGAGGCTGGGGCATTGACCGTCATGGAAGTAGAAATTTGTTCCAGACGAATGCCTTTAAAAAGCTCTAGCATATCTTCAATGGAATCAATGGCCACACCATCTTTTCCCACTTCTCCATGAGATTGCGGATGATCAGAATCCAGGCCCAGCAAGGTAGGCAAATCAAAGGCGATGGAAAGACCGGTCTGACCCCTTTTCAAGAGATATTTGAGCCTTCGATTGGAGTCTTTGGCCGAACCAAAGCCTGCAAATTGACGAAAGGTCCACATTTGGGAGCGGTATCCCAGACTTGAAAGTCCTCGGGTAAAAGGATATTCACCGGGCTTTTCCTTTTTGGAGTCAAAATCCTTTTCATCGTAAAAAGACTTTAAAGGAATGTTGGAATATGTGTGATAATCAGGAGCTTTTTTTTCTTCCATGAAACGCCTCCGCTAGAATTTTTTTTGCCCCTTCGTAAGGATTCTTTAAAAATTGTTTTGGGGCATGTTCAAGTTTCCGGTGGACGCGTTGCCAAGTCATGGACAAAGTCCAAAGGAGACATTCGAGTTCTTGATGAGATTTCCTTCTTTGATCGATTAATCCATGTGTTCTTAAAAAGTGGTGATGTTTCTCAATGGCTTCAAACAGCTCGTCCATTCCCTGACCATTCTGTGCAGAAGTGAGCATAATAGGGGGTTTCCAGCCTGTGTGTCCTCGGTCTTTCAGTTCATGCATGAGTGCATATTCCAATGGCTTGGCTCCTGGACGGTCCGCTTTATTAATGACAAAAATATCAGCCCATTCAATGAGACCCCGCTTCATCATCTGAATTTCATCTCCTCCTTCAGGTGAAAGGACGAGAACTGTTGTATCGGCCAAATGCTGAAGAGACCAGTCCGATTGACCCGCTCCTTGCGTCTCAATCAGGACGCAACCAAAGCCAAAAGCCCCCAAGGCTCGGGCCATGGTTTTAGCGGTAATATAGCCAGAAAAGGGAGTTCCTCTGGGTGCAAAACTTCTAAAAAAAAGGCGAGGGTGCTGGGCCTTTTCTTTTAAACGAATCCGATCTCCTAAAAATGCGCCCCCTGAAATAGAACTGCGAGGATCCATGGCAATGATTCCTACATATTGTCCTCGGGCCAAAAAATCTGTGAGCTGGGCTACCAAAGAGCTTTTACCTACGCCTGTTGAGCCAGTCAGGGCAATGGTGTAAATTTGGGAATCGCTCTCATAAATTTTCTTCAAGAGGTCATCGTCTAGAGGGCCTCTCTCTAAAAGGGTTAGAATGCGGGCCACGGCTTGTTCTTCTCCGCGAAGCGCTTCTTTGAAAAAACTTTGCCAGCCTTTCATGAATGTTGTCCGTTCCCTTGGGGCCACTCTAGTGGATGAAAAAGACACAACGTGTCATCCCGAGAACCCAGCCCTTTGTTAACAAAGGGCTGGGGACGAGGGATCTTGTTTTTGAAGTCAAGGACAGGATTTCTCGCTTCGCTCGAAATGACATTGTGATGGAGTTGTTCAAGTCTGCTTTTATCCTCATAGTTATTCCGATTGAAGGAGTTTTTCTTTAAGGAAATGAATAATGTCTTCTGTCGAGGTGTCCGGGCCCCAAAGTTTATTCACCCCTTTTTTCTCCAATTTTTCAATGTCTTCAGGTGGGATAATGCCGCCACCAATGAGGAGCATGTCTGTTAACTTTTTTCTCTTACGCAATTTTAAGAGTTCTGAAAAAAGAGTCATGTGAGCCCCTGAAAGAATGCTAATCCCGATCGCATCCACGCCTTCTTGCAGAGCCGCATCCATAATGGCCTCTGGGGTTTGCTTAATGCCTGAATAAATCACGTCCATCCCTGCATCTCTGAGGGCACGGGCAATCACTTTAATCCCGCGATCGTGGCCGTCCAGACCCACCTTGGCGAGAAGAATCTTGATTGAACTCAAACCTTTTTGTGCCATTTAGACTCCTTGTGAAAGTGTCCGTTTGACCTTATCCACGAACTGATATGCCCACAGTTTTAAACGCCTTTAAGTTTTTTCTTAAAGTTGCCGATTGAGAATTTTCCTTGATGAAGGAAAGGGCCTCTTCACAAGTTCGAATGGCATTCCCAAAATCCTTTCTCTCAAAAAAAGAATTTGCAAAAATGAGGTAAAGGTCTGTTAAAAGTGCAGCCAGGTCCGGAAGATCGGGATCCAAGATATAGGCCTTGAGATAAAAGGGGAGGGCCTGGAGGTATCTTTCCTCATGAATCCAATAAATTCCTTGATTGTAATAAATCACGGCAATCAGGGCGACCCCTTTCACAGTTCTTTTTCCTTTCCAGGTTTGAAGATGACTGTTATAAATGAACTCGTTGCGCTGGACAACCCGTGTGCTCCCGGAAATCAAGCATCCATGGGGTGATGTGGTTTCTACTTCAATATTCTTTCGCGAAATAGGATCCAAAAAAATCGAGAAGACATGGGTAGGAACTTCCCTTGCGGCGGTTGAAATGCCAAACCGCTCGCAAAGAATGTTAAAAAGCAAAGTCGCAGACACGCAATTGTAAAGTCCCTCCCTTAAGGTCTTTTGGATCTCTGTCGCTGTGGGATGATATTTTTTAAAAACACGCGCGTGCAAAAATAAAAGAATCACTTGGGCTTTTTGATTGGAGGAAAGTCTTTTCATGGGATACGCGAGAACCAATTGATTGTAAAATGAATCTATTTTCTGGATGTAGCGGGGAAGATCTTTTTGGGAGACACCCGAGGCGATCAGCGCGGCCTGCTCTAGGCTCAGGCGGTCCAGACGCTTATCTTGAGCGTCTTCGAACAAAGCCTCTTCCAAGGAACCTCTGGGGAGTTTGAGAGGAGAGGCTGAGAGCAAAGGGGTACTCGTGAGGAAGACCAGTATGAGAAGAGTCGCCCAAATTTTCATGTATGTACTTTCATTAGAATAAAACGAGCGGAAGTTGTCAAGCAATGGTAGAGATCCTTTTAGATTATAAAGCGCTGGAAAGTTTTCAAGGATGGGAGGGCGTGTTTGGAAAAAAGGCCCCTCTCAAAGTGGACATGGGTTGCGGCAAGGATCCTTTCTTGATTCAATGTGCAATGAAGGATCCCAAATCTCATTTCATTGGGGTCGAGCAAGATTCTAAGATCGCCTACCGCTTCGAGAACAAGGTGAGAAAAAGCGGCCTTGAAAACATTCGCGTTCTTCATTTCGAAGGGCATTTCGCTTTGCAAAGATTTTTTCTCCCTGAGAGCATTGACCATTTCTTTCTGCAGTTTCCGGATCCTTGGCCTAAAAAAAGGCATGTCAAAAGGAGAATTTTGAGTGTGGCATTTGTCAAAGAATTATGGCAGAAATTGAAACCTACCGGAGAATTTTTTATCGCAACGGATGTTCAAGAAATTGCGCAACTGGGACAAGAGGTGGTTGGACAGGCCGGAGGCTTCGAAAGAATGAGCGACGAAAAGCCTTATCCCTTTTTGACGCTTTACGAGGAAAAATTTTTAAAGCAGAAACTGCCGATTTATTATCAGAGGTACAAGAAGGTTTAATCTCTAGTAGTTTGTCCGAAAACTCTGTTTTTCCCCTCCCTTGATGGGAGGGGTGAGGGGAGGGTGATCTTACATTCCCCCTCCCTGACCCTCCCCACAAGGGGGAGGGAAATGAGAGATAGAAGACTTTTCGGGTAGCCTGGAAGGATGACAGGTTGATCTCTATGAAAATTGAAATTCGAAATCGCACAGTTTATGTAAATAATCAGGCCATCCCTCTTATCGGAGGCGAGGTTCATTATTGGCGCCTTCATCCTTCGGAGTGGGAGAAAATTCTCGATTCTGTGAAGGAATTAGGCCTCGAAATTATTTCCACCTATGTTCCTTGGGATTTTCACGAAACGGGACCCCGTCAATATGACTTTTTAGGTGAGACAGATGAAAGAAGAAATTTAAAAGCTTACTTAGAACTACTCGAGAAAAAAGGATTTTGGATTTTACTTCGACCGGGGCCCTATATTTACAGTGAATGGAAAAATTTAGGCGTGCCGGACCGCGTGATTCAGCATCACCGAACCCATCCAGAATTTGTTCAAGAATCTAGGCATTATCTCAAGAGCCTTTTCGAAACGGTCAAACCTCATCTGGCCAGTCGTGGTGGGCGCATTATTCTTGTTCAGCCGGACAATGAACTGGATCCCTTTCTTTACACTTATGAGGATCAGTTAGGTTTATGGCCCCAAAAAGGATCTGATAAAAATCTTGCCCCCTTTCAAGATTTTCTTAAGAAAAAATATCAGAATCTTTCTTCTTTGAATCGCTCTTGGGGGACCCATTTTAAGAATTTCAACGAAGCTCGTCCGACCTGTGATTTTCTTCATCTGGATTCTTTTCTTTGGAAAAGATTTTTGGATTTTAAAGAATTTATATATTACTGGGTCGAGAAAATGGGACAGCTTTGGCATGATGAATATCGTCAAATTGGTTTTGACGTTCCCCTCTATTTAAATCTCTATGGATTCCATGAAATTCAACCCTGGAAGGCTTTGGCTCAATGTGCCGATTTTTCAGCTCTGGATTTATATCCCTCTCAAGAATTCAAAAGCTCTGGCGACGAGCATCGCGATTTTTTGGAAAAGACAAGAGCCCTCAGAGTTGCAAGCAAAGTTCCTTTCATTGCTGAATTTCAATCGGGAACCTGGCATGGCTATCATGAAACCAGTGGTCTCTTGAGTCCCAACCATTATCGCCTGAGTGCTGTGAGTGCTTGGTTGGGCGGAATCACAGGCTGGAGCTGGTACATGCTGGTCAACCGCGACAATTGGTATTTGTGTCCCATCGATGAAAGGGGGCAAATGAGGGAGGAGATTTGCTCTGTGTTTCGGGATCTGATTCGCGTTTTTAACGTTATCAAGCCGCATGCCTTAGAGAAAAAAACAAAAATAGGGGTCAGCTTTTTCCCTCTTCATTTTACCACTCGCTCTATTGCTCACAATGACCCGCTTCTCAAATCGCTTTATGAGGCCGACATCGATTATGATTTTGTAGATTTTGAAAATCAACCTTCTTCGAAATTCGTTTTTTATGCAGGCGCCTCCTGGCTCCCTCGATCTCTCCAGCAGAAAATGCTCCAATATGTGGAAGAGGGTGGCACGTTCATTTCTTTTCTTCAGCATCCTTGTCAGGACGAAAATTTAAAACCTCTGAATCTCCTAAAATTTCAAGAACCTTCCGCTATTCTCGGAGAAAGAGAAGGGCTCGGTTGTATCAAAAATTTAGAGCTTCTACTGGGAAAAGAAAAATTCCCTGTTCAAAGTCCCTTTTATGTTTATGAAAAAGTCCAAGGAGAGCCCATTTATGCTGCGGCTCCAGAATCTAAAAGCTTTGTCGGACAATGGAATTTGCTGCAAGGTCGACAATATAGTGTTGGCTATCGCCAAAGAAAAGGAAAAGGTGCGTTGATTCATCTCGGAGTTTCTCCAACTCCCGCTCTTCTGAAAGGCCTTCTCAAAAATTTAAAAATGATACCCTTTTGTCAATCCGACACGCCCCTCATTCAAACAGCCGCCTATGAAAGTCCCCAAGAGGACTTTGTCTTTGTGACGCATTCAGGAAAAGAAAATAAATCAGTTCATCTCATCTTTCATTCCAAGAAAATGTCCTGCGCTGATGCCCAAGACCTTTTCTCCGGAGAAAAATTCCCCCTCTATTCAGAAGGCCCACAAATGTCCCTTCATTTCCCAATTGCGAGGAAGAGTGGGACGGTGTTGAGGTTGGTGTAGCTTTCACGTAATTTAAAGCGGAAGTTAAGGGGACATCTACTACCGCGGTCGGCCCTTGATCTGCCATTTAGGCAGCGGGCCTCCCTTGCTGAATTGGGGGGCAATGCAACGGGAGGGAGGCCCACTTACCTTTTGATATCTGGCTAATTTTTCTCTTTTTCGCTGACGCTCCATTCGCGGATTCGTTTGCCATCCACGATATTCAGAGCAGCGAATAAAAGTCCTGAGAACACAATCAAGTCTACCGGAATCATAAGTGCTCCTTTGTTCTGATTTCTTAATGAGCATGTACTGTGCCAAAAATTAGTAGAACGGATTTTATTTTCTTAACTTATTCATTCGCAATTGGATATGAATAATCATTTAAAGGGTTTTCCCCCTCTTGAAAAAAAGAGATGGTATTTGAGTGATCCAAAATGAATCATGTTTGACATAAAATAAGTCGCTTGATATAGTGACTGACGAGGGCATTCGCATGAAGAGAAAGTCGCTTCTTTTAGGATTAGGTTTTGATCATCGTGATCGGCATTTGAGAGTCACACGGGGTGAGAATTTTCATTTGGTTGGAGGTTCCGAGAAGACGCATTCCAAAATGCAGGAGAAAGCCATTTCTCTCAACGAAGAACTTTCCAAGCGCAAGAAGACCCTCGAAGACGTGAGCCGAGAGGAATTCATGGACATCGCTCGCGACATTGGGCTTGAAGAAATGCATTAAACCCTAAATCCGCCGCTCTCTATTTCGCATTCTCCAGTTTTGCAAATGGCTTGAGTTTCTCTTGTTGAATGCCCCCCAGAAATTTTTCTATTCACTTCATCAATTCCAAAATAACATGATAGGGGTCTTGGATACTTTTACATCTCTCGATGAATATTTGAGCATGTTTTCCCCAGCTCATGCAAAGGGCAGGGTTTTGAGTGTGAGTCTTGACGGATAAATCTTCCAGGTTCCCGTGATCGCTGACAATCAGAAATGTGGTAGATGAAAGATCAAGAGAAGATAAGGCGCTTTCTAAAAAGTCTTCTAAATGTTGAATGATTTTTTTGGATTGTTCCATGTTTTGTGCGTGCCCGGCGAAATCCGTTAAAAAATGTTCGAACATGAGAAAATTGGATCCCGAGGAGGCTTGAGCCATGATTTTTCCTGCTTCAGAAGGTGTGAAGAGGGGGGCTTCAAAACCTTGGGCCCTAAAAACTTCGTTTGTGAGGTCATGGCAAATGGATTTACGTTCCTGAAGATCTTTTTGACGATGCAGGGGAATTTCGGCGGCCAAGGCGGTGACCGTAGAGCAAGAAATCTTTTTCAGTTTGTTTTGTTGTTGGGCCTCGAAAAAAGAAGGACGATAGGTATTGAGAAAATCTACTTTTTTCCCTCTTTCTTTAAGCTTCTTGAGAATGGGCGAAGGGATTAAACTGAACGTCCTTCTTCCCAATTCCAACGCCGTCAATGAAGAAGAGAATGATTTTGTTCACAAAGGTAGCGTACAGCACATAGCGTGGAGCGTACAGGAAAAACAGAAGAGATTACAAAATGTTTGCTTTTTAAAAGGACGCATGCTATATTGAGCCCAGTTTTAATAAAGGATGTCATCATAAATGAAAGCAGTTCGGTTTTCCATTCAAGACATGACGAAAAAGCCTCGCGTGGGCGTACGCTCTGCCGTATGCCTTCATGCGTGTGGGCTTTTGCCGTCATGGCTTTTGAAGGGAGAATAAGACGCTGCTTGTAAAATAGATTCAAACTTTAAAGCCCATGATTGCAAAAGCGATCATGGGCTTTTTTTTCAATTTTCTAAAGGAGGTGGACCATGAAAGGGGAAATTCAGCGTCAGGGTGAGAAGAAGAAGGTGAACGCTTGGGTGATTCATCCTGTGAAGCTCACAGCCCTCATGTATTTGAAAGAGGCGCTCTTGAAAGAGCGTTATGAAGAGTGCCACACCTTGATTCAAACAGCTGTGGAATTTGGTGCTTCGCCTTGGGAGATCAGGAATCTCTTGGAGGAACCGAGAAGGCCGGTGGGGTAACATTGAATGTCCAATTCCCAATTTCCAATTGGACATTGAAGAATTGGAAATTAATTTGTCATTGGTTATGGATCATTGGGAATTTTTTCTGTCTTCATCGTAGATAATATTTTTTTCATCTGCGAAAGATAAAACCAGGTAAGGCCGCTGTTCTTGCTGAGGACTTTCAGGGTTCCAGTCCTCGGTAAGATTCGTAGGTTTGAGTAAAATTCCAGCATCCCCGCCATGAATGAGAATGGCTTGAGCGTCTCCTGAGTCTGTGATGCGTTGGGCGAAGGCAGATGCCGGTGAAGAAGGATTGCTCCATCCGGTGACATGGTAAAAAACTTCCTCACCTCTTTTCTCCAGAGGAATTTGCTTCACTTTCCGAGGAGGTGAGAGGTCTTGAAAAACAGCAGAGATTTCCTCTTCACCTATTTTGATGTAGAGCGTGATCATTCAGTTTTTTCTCTTTAATTTCTTAATGAAAATAACTGTGAGTTGTGAGGGGTGAGTTGTGAGTTTTGAAGGTATTTTTTTACTCACGACTCACCCCTCACTACCCACGACGGGTTTATACGAACTACGGTAACTCCACCCAGACTTCTTCTCCCTCAACTTTGACATTGTATTTCGCTTGAGAGATCGAAGGGCTGGTGGTGCATTCGCCTGTTGTGACATTGTATTGCCACCCATGCCAGGGGCAAATGACTTCTTTTCCCTCTAAGCTTCCTTCGCCCAAGGGGCCGCCTCGGTGCTTGCACGTATTTTCAATGGCATAAAAACTCCCCTCAACGTTAAATAGAGCAATGGATTTTCCCTCTACCTCAAGAGCTGTTCCCGTTCCCTCTGGGATGTCTTTTTTTTGAGCAACTTTAATAAAGTTTCCCATGTTCATTCTCCTTTTATCAAAAATGGGGTCAAGGGTCATGGGTCAAGGGGCAAGTAAAAGAAAAAGTGCTTTTATCCCTGTGTTGGTTTTTTGACCCTTGACTCTTGCAGCTTGACCCTTACATTTCGACCCTGAAAGAATAACCCTTCAGCTTGGTCAAAGTCAATGTTCTCAAAATGAGGCCGATTTGATACAAAGTGGAGCGGAAAAGGGGGGCGCTCTGGAGCTTCAAAAAAGAGATTTTTTTCACAACTCCTTTTCTATTAAGAAGTTAATGATTTTTTATGAATTTGGCATGAAGCTTGCTCCTCTTAAGGCTAAAGAAGGGAGGAGGGGATTTTTATGAAAAAGATTTTCTTGGTTATGGTGCTCATGGTCGGTTGTCTTTTGGGGAGTCAGGTTCCGGCATCGGCTCATTCTTATTATTATCGCTCCCATGGATATCGGCCCTATTACACCTATCGTCCGGCTTATTACTATGGTTATTACCGTCCTTATTGTTACGACGACGGGGCGGTTGTTTATTACAGTGGGTGTTAAGCAAGAAAAGCTTTCAGCACTCAAGAGGCGCCTGGGATTTCGTTCAGAATCCCGGGCGCTTTTTTATTCTTCCATTGACCGGGGGATATTCATTTGATTAAATGACCCTGATCTATATCATAAATCATAAAGAGGCGTATGTCTGTACCGATTCGTCAAGTTTTGAAGGTAGGTTCTTATGTTTTTCGCCAGCGCTTGAAAAAAAATAAGCGCTATCCTCTGGTCTTGATGTTGGAACCTCTTTTTCGTTGTAATCTCGCCTGCCCGGGCTGCGGTAAAATTCAATACCCGACAGACATTTTAAGAAGGCATCTTTCCCCTGAGCAATGTTTTAAGGCAGTGGAAGAATGTGGGGCGCCCGTGATTTCTGTTGCTGGAGGAGAGCCTTTACTGCATCCGCAAATTGAGGAAATTGTGAGTGGCCTGATTGGGCGCAAGAAATTTATTTATCTTTGTACCAATGCCATTTTGCTTGAAAGGAATTTACATAAATTTAAGCCGTCGGTTTATTTGACCTTGAGTATTCACATGGATGGCCTAGAAGAATTGCATGACAAGGCTGTGGATCGCCGAGGGGTTTTTAGAGAGGCCGTAGGTGCGATTCAAAAGGCGAAGGAGTTGGGGTTTCGCGTGACTACCAACACCACCGTTTTTGATGGGGTGAATCCTCAAGAGATGATAGATCTTTTTGATGGTCTGACAGATTTAGGAGTAGACGGGATGATGGTGTCTCCCGGGTATGCGTATGAGAAAGCACCCGATCAAGAGCATTTTCTGAAGCGAAACAAGACGAAGACCCTTTTCTCCAAAATTTTAGGTGAGGATGGAAAGGGCAAAAAGAGGTGGAGATTTAATCATTCTCCTTTGTATCTGGAATTTTTGACAGGGCAGCATGATTATGATTGTACCCCTTGGGGCAATCCCAATTACAGCGTCTTAGGGTGGCAGCGTCCTTGTTATCTGATGGCGGAAGGGGGGCATGTTGAAAGTTTTAAAGAGTTAATAGAGGGGACCGATTGGTCCGGCTATGGATGTAAAAGTGGCAACCCCAAATGCCAAGATTGTATGGTTCACTCCGGTTATGAGCCCACTGCGGTCAATGATTCCATGACCAGTGTTTCTAAAGCGCTGAAGTCTTTGGCGGGTGCTTTGGGGATTCGGTAAAAGATGGCGTACAGCGTGCAGAAAACAAACCTTCCTTTTTTACTGTCCGCTCCGCGCTGAACGCTATACGCTTCTTTTCAACTTTTTCTCAAGAAAAACGCACAGTTTTGTACGAAATTTGCATGAGAACCCTTCAAGCAAAATAAATTGTATTAAATTCAAAAATATTTTTTTACCTCTTCTATCTCAATCGTGTCTATCTCAATGGGTAGATGGTGTAACGAGCAAGCCTCAGGAGGCAGTGATGAAACCATTAAAAGTTTCACAACATGCTGAAGGTGAGGTTATTGCGTATTCTAAAGCCTGTCCGGATTCTTCCTCTCTTCAGGATCAACTTCATCTCGAAAATCTTCGGTTTTTGAAATCTGAGGGTATTCTTTCTAAACATGATCTTTTGGATCTTTCTGTCGTCATTCTGCGGACAAATTCAGAAGAATTTAAAAAAGTTTAGTTAAAATTTGCCGGGGCGCGTTTTTTAGAAGGGGGCGAGACATGGAAGACTCACCGCGAGATCGGGAATTACTAAGGATTTTTCTCAAAGGAGGCGAAACGGGTTTCGATGAGTTGGTCTTGAAATATCGAAATCGTGTTTATAACACACTCTTCAGTCTTTTACGGAGTCGGGACTTGGCATGGGAAGGGGCGCAAGATGTTTTTTTAAAGGTGTATCGCGAGCTAAAAGATCGAGAGGACGAATCCATTTTGGTGAAGGCATGGGTTTTTAGGATCACGTTAGATGAGGGCTTTGATCTTTTGAAAAGGGTTAGCAAACAGGTGAAAGTGGCTTTTGGCACAGGTGAAATGTTGGAGGCTGTCAACGGTTCGAAAGAATTAATTTTCTGGGATGAAGGTGAAGAATGGGATCGCGACCAGTTTAGTCAAGCTTTGGGGAAGCTTTCTAAACTCCAAAAGGCGATTGTGGTCCTAAGACATTTCAGTGGGCTTTCTTTTGGAGAGGTTGCAGAGGTGCTGGCTCGAGACGAGGAGTCTGTGAAGGCCAATCATTATGATGCAGTTTCTCGCTTGAGGGAGATTTTGAAAAATGAAAGCACATAGTCTCGCACACAAATGGGATGATGAGGGGTGGAAAAATCCTAGAGGGGGGCCTTCTCATGTTCATGAGTCCGGGAAGAATTGTGAAATTTGCACTTCCGAATACCAGGCAAATCTTCAACTTGCGGATCAATTGAACAAGCGGGGCATTCATCAGGTGCGTTTCGGGAATGATCCGAACGATCCTTTCATGCTTACGCTTCGCAGGAGAATCAATCAGGAAGTTCGAAGCGGTCAGAAAAAGCAATTGGCCTTGTGGATGCTTTTGGGAAAGGTGGAGGCAGCTGTCATTGGCCTTTTAATGGTAGGTCAGGTTTTGGCCTTGCAGAGCAGTCGGGCCGACCAGGCACGAATTGATTTTCTTTTGGGCAGGCAAACGATTTTAGAAAAAACCATCTCCTATTTGAAAGAACAAGTCTCCGTCGCCTCTACTACACTTTCTCAGACGATCGTTTCAAAAAGTGTAGTCGTTGAGGAAGGTGGAGTTGAAGAGTCGGATGAAGGAAAGGGGGAAGTACCTCCAGAGGTACGTTCTTCATCGCAGGAGGAAATCAAGTTGAATCCAATTCGAAAAGATATTCCACCCTTAAGATCGCCGCAGGTTTTAAAATCATCTTCATTCAATTTTATTTCTGATTTAAAAGGAAACCCTGTGATGCGTGTAGATTCTTTCAAGCCGGAGTTCATCAAGGATTTGAAAATGGGTTTGGGAAAAGACTTCAAATCTTTTATCCAGGACTCTATTTTTCCCATTGAAAACGTCGAAAATATTGAGAAAAACTTGAAGGTGCAAAATGCAAATTTAAGAGAAGGTCTTTCGAGGGAGAATGCCTCTTTGAGAAGTTCGTTGAATGTTCCACAGCCGAGTGTGGACACTTCGAAAAGTGACTTTCGAACTTCTCAATCTCAAGCCTTACCTTCTGGAGGCAAGAAAAGTGAAAAGGATGGCCCTGCCGTTTCTCAAGTTCAGGATATTTCCAATATTCCTAGACCCCCCGGGTTGGCCAAGCCTGATTCAGGTGATGTACGTCAGTCGGTTCTGGAGTCCAATCCCTCTGATAACCATCCTCGGTTGAATGAGTTAAAAGATAAGCTTTCTCCATCTCAAGGAACCTTAAAGGATCATCAATCCTGATCTTTTTTTTCTTCCTTTTTTATTTCATCTTTCCCCTTAAATCAGTTAGAATGCCCCCTTTAGTTCAAAAGGGAAAGGGGTTAGAATGATGAAAATTTTATTTCGTATCTTGGTGGCTTTTTCCATTTTACTCATTGGGCTTTTTGTGACCGCCCAAGTGATTGTTAATCGTCCGTTCTTCCGTGAGAAAATCACACATGTCATTGCTGAGAAATTAAACCGAGAGGTGACTCTTTCAGGTTTAGGTTTGAGCTTTTTCCCCAACTTGGGATTGAATCTGAAGGGATTTACCATTCAAGAGAAGGACGGAAAAAGTTCCTTTCTCAGTTTAGAAAATCTTCAGATCCAGGCTAAAATCCTTCCCCTTCTCAAGAAAAAAGTGGTGGTCAGCGAGATTGTCCTCAGCACACCCAAGGTGAATGTGGTGAAAGATGCCCAGGGAAATTTTAATTTTTCGGATCTTGTATCAGCGTCATCCACTCCTCCTAAAGTTGCAGATGTTCCTTCTCCAGCAGTCAGTTCAGGAGGCGCTCCCAATCTTGACATTCATTCTATTCAGGTCAGCAGGGCTGAATTTTCCTATACCGATCATTCATCCGAGCCCTCTGGGGCTTTTAAAATCGCTGGTTTGGATGTTGACATTGAGCATTTTTCCCTGGATCAGCCGATCACGATAAAGCTTTCTTGTGATTTGGGAAGCCGTTCGAAATTTTCTGTGAAGGGCGAGGTAGGTCCCCTCAATGCAGGGATGGAAAAGGGAGAGGCCAACGTCGAAGTCGCTTTGGAAAATTTGAATTCCAGTGATTTATCTCTCTTTATGGGAAAGGGAAAAGAGGCTCTTCATTTTGAAGATCTTTCAATTCAGGGATCTTTGAAAGGGAGTTTGGCGAAAGGGATTGCGGGCGACTTGGCCCTTTCTCTCAAGCCTTCATCGAGTCAGACCCTGGATTTGAAGGTTAAGCTTGAGGCAAACACTTTAGACGATGTGGTGATCCAAGAAATGAATCTCAAGACGGGCGCTTCAGATTTATCACTTCATGGACAATTTCAAAATTTTTTCTCCGCTCTGAACAAATCTGAAAAGCTTCCCAAATTTCAGTTAGATCTTTCTTCTTCACAATTAAATGCAGATGACTTTGCTTTTGCAAAAGGGGCCTCCACAGAGTCTCAAGCCCCTCAGCCTTCAGCCCCTTCTGTTCAGGCCTCTACATCCGTGTCACAAAAGGGACTTGAAAATCCTCTTCGGACCCACAGCCTCTTTCAAAACACGCAAGGGTCTTTTTCGGCACAATTGAAAAAGGTGAAGGTTCAGGGGAATGAATTCAATGATATTCAAGTGAAGGCCCGATTGCAGGGGGGTATCCTTTCTATTGAAACGGCTGAGCTACAAGCCTATGACGGGAAGGTGAAGAGCGCTGGAGAAGTCAATTTCCAGGCTCAAAAAATAGGATATGATTTGAATTTTGATGTACAGGGTGTCGAGCTGGCAAAGGTTTCTTCTGCAAATACAGGTGAGGAAAAGATCGAAGGAACTTTGATGGGGCATGGCGCCTTTAAGGCAGTGGGGTATGCCCGACCTGATTTGGAAAGAAATTTATCTGGGAATGCGCTTCTAGAGGTAAAGGAGGGAAAGATTTTGGGAAACGATATCAAATCTGAAGTTTTGATGAAAATGGACAATCCTATTCTGATGCAATTTTTGCCGGGACTCTCTGCCATGCGTGATGAGGCTCAGCAATCTCCCAAGAAGGAAACTCCTTTTCATGATTTTGCCGTAGATTTGGTTGTGGCCAATGGCAAGGCCCATCTTCAAAAAATGACGCTCCATACAGAGGATTTTCGTTTCAGGGCCAATGGCGTTGTGGATTTTGCATTGCAAGCGAATTTAGAAGCCCATGTGGTTTTTTCAAAAGAATTAACCGAGAAAATGACGCGGGGGCAGGATCTTTCCAATAAGCTTCCTTATGAAGACGGAGGGCTTCATATTCCAGTGAAAATCACAGGTCCTCTCACCAAACCTCGGGTGATGCCCGATTTGGCCACCCTTATTTCTGCTTTGACCCGTGGACAGCTTTCTGATAAGGTAGGGGGCCTTTTAGGAGGTCAAAAAGGGGGGAGTAACCCTTTAGGCCAGATTTTGGGAGGTCAAAAATCCAGCAGTTCCGGGACATCTTCTAACTCAGGTTCTTCCAATACGTTAGGTAAAATTTTTGGAGGAGGAAGCCAAGATCAAGGGGGTTCTGAAGGGGGAGAAGAGAATAATAGCTCTAGTAAGTTGCCTTTCAAGTTATTTTAACTCATTCTTGTAAAGGAAGTTATAAATTTTTAACTTTTTTTTAACCCTTTTTGGCCTTTGAGGTGTCTCTTATATTAGGGGGGGACCTTTGGAAGGAGGTTCTGAATGCAGTTTTTAAGACGGTTTTTTCAGGGTCTTTTGGCTTTCCTTTTGCTTTCGTCTTGGGCTTTGGCAGGCAATACCAATCTGAGCTTTGGGAGAAACAGTGCCGAGAGCCAGATGAGCAGCCCTGGTTTTGGTAAACTCAGTCTTCTGATTCAAGCATTTCTGGAAAGTTCTTTTGGAGATAAAATAGATCCTGATTCTCGTAAAAGGATGGGGGATCTTTTTGAATCTGAAGCCATTGAGATGAGGCTCTACAGAGATATTGTTCTCAATGAGCTGGATCTTTTTAAGAGTCGGGAAGAGCGATTGAAGAAAAGATATGTTTTATGTAAGAAGGTTCTTATTTCTTTGTGGAAAAAATCTCATCAAGATCCTAGAATGAGAAAGTTGTTTAATCTTCTCAGGGATTCGAGGGATGAGACAAAACAAGCGTTTTAATTTTTTTCAACTCTGGATTTTTTTCTTTTTCATTCTCTTCCTCGGGTCGCATTTCTTTTCTTTTGCTTCTGAAACTCGAGGTCGGTCCTATCGCTATTACATCGTTCAGAAAGGCGATACCCTTTCTTCTATCGGCCGAAGATTTCAGGTGAGTGTTCAAGATCTTGTCTCGGCCAATCATCTTCGAAATCAAAATCGCATTCGCGCGGGGCAGGCTTTGTTGATTCCTGCAGGACAAACCTCGTTTGTTCTTCCCAGAGAGGAGAAGACCTTGTCTATAAAAGAGTCTCCTTCCGAGATGAAACCAGAAGTGCCTGAAACCCTTGTGAAACCTCCCCCAGAGGGACCAAAACCTGAAGAGACATGGGTGGAGGCGCCTCCCGTTTTAGCTCAGGATGAAGAGGGTGTCGTGCGAAAAGAATCTCCTCCCATTGAAATGATTTCTGATGAAGAAGAAAATTCTTCTGTGAGTCGCCGATATTTTGGCGTGGGCTTTGGCTGGTGGTTTGGTTTCATAGATGCGAAGGCCCAAATTTCTGTGGAGGGCCTGACGGGCACCGAAATTGATTTGGAAGATGATTTGGGTGTGGATGATTCGGTAGGGCTTCCGGTGGTCAATGTATGGCTTGCCCCTTTCTCCTGGCTTCGCCTTCAGGGGGAGTACATGAATTTGAGCGTGGAGGGACAGGCAGATATTGATCGGGATATTGTTTTTAATGGGATCACCTATCATATTTCAGATCATGTCAGTGGGGAAGTAGATGTAGATCGCTTCAGTGGTTGGGTGGAGCTCAATCCTTTGAATGGCTCCTGGGGGTATTTGGGCGTCATGATCGGTGGGGAATATGTTCGATTGGATGCAGCGCTTTCTTCCGAATGGGTAGGAGAGACCCGTGCCAGTTTAGATGCAGGGACCGTCACTTTGGGTGCACAGGGGAGTTTAAATTTGACAGATCATTTTGAGTTACATGGCCGCTTGAGAGGGATGAAGTTTGAAATAAGGGATATTGATATTGCCGTTTTTGATTTAGGGGGGGGGGCTTTCTTATACCTTTTTAGATCATTTTCAATTGTCACTGGATTATCGCTATCTCACCTTTGATTTGGCAGAAAAAGAGGACTCAGGCGATTTGACTTTGCAAGGGCCAGTACTCAGTACACTTGTGAAGTTTTGATTTTCGTTATTCAGAAAGGTTTTGACAAGCTTGAGATGAAAAGGCTACGATTTGGGTGTTGATTTAGTTTTTTAGGTCAAGGTGTGTGAGGTTCTTAAAAAAGGGAGGCTATTTCATGGAAGGCTATTGTGTAAAATGCAAGGCGAAGAGAGAAATGACCCAGACAAAAGAAGTTGAGATGAAGAATGGAAAAAGGGCCATGCAGGGGAAATGCCCTACCTGCGGTACAGGCATGTTTAAGATTTTAGGGGGAAAGAAATAATTTTAAGAGTTTTGTTTAAAATTTAACAAGCAGCTTGTCCATCAAGCTGCTTGTTTTTTTATTTAGTCTTCCTTCTCATTTGTTTTTTGATATAATCCGTGCCCTGTAAACTTTGAGAGAAAGTGGTGTGAATTATGGCGAAGGAATTGGCTTACGTTTTAATCAATCCGTATACCATTTTGAAATCCAGAACGGGAGGGGTTATTGCCCGATTGCTCGGTCGGACAGATCAAGAGTTGATCGGGGTGAGGCTCTTCTCCCCCAGTCAGAGGTTGGTTCAGGAATACGCCGAGCTCATTCGGACTCAGGATGTGGAGGATGAAGTAGACATTCGAGATGGTAACAAAGAGGCGGTTCGGGATTTAGTCGCTCAATATGTGCTTGAAAATTATGGACCTGAACCGAGGACGGGACGGTGCCGGCGTGTTTTGATGCTTCTTTTTTATGGGGAAGATGCGGTTCATAAGTTGAGAGATGAGGTGGTGGGACATATTACCTCTCTTTCCATCAGTGGCGAAACCATCCGGGACACGTATGGTGATTGCGTCTTGGATAAAAGTGGGAAGGTCCGATATTTTGAGCCGGCTGTTTTGGTGATCCCCAATCGAAAAGCGGCTCGAGAAAGTCTGGAGCTTTGGGCCAAATATTCCGATCAAGAGGCTGGGATTTTAGAAGATGTGATCAAGTATCCCAAGGGGGTGAAGCCCGAAAAGGTTTTGGTGCTCATTAAGCCAGAGAATTTTCAGAGGCCGACCAGTCGCGTCGGAAATATCATTGATATGTTTTCGAAGACGGGGCTTTACATCATTGGAGCGAGAATTGTTCAGATGAGTGTAGCCCAGGCGATGGAATTTTATGGTCCTGTGAAGAAGGTGCTTCAGGAGAAAATGAAACCGGCGGTGGCAGATCGTTTGAAAGCAGCCATGCTAGAAAAATTTGATTTTCCGATGCCTGAGGGGGTGATTCAAAATGCGACTTCAGAGATTGCACCTCTTTTTGGCGCGCATGAATTTAATAAAATCATCAAATTTATGACAGGGAAAGATCCCACAGAGGTTTCTGAAAAGGAGCATGCACTTCAGGGTGAGCAAAAATGCCTCGCCTTGGTGTATCAAGGAAGAGATGCCGTTTCCAAGATTCGCGGCGTTTTGGGTCTCACGGATCCTAAGAAGGCGGCGCCGGCCACCGTTCGCCGAGAATATGGTCAGAATATTTTAGTGAATGCGGCTCATGCCTCTGATTCGGTGGAGAATGCCGAACGGGAGCTGAAGATTTTGGATATTGCAAAGAATGATATTCGGCCGATCATTCAAAACTTTTTTTCTCAAAAGGTGGAGAGTTTAAGATGAACACCCTGACCAAAACGCAAGTCGGTTTGTCGAAGCGGGTGGTGAGTATCAGCGAGTCTGAAACCTTGGCGATCAATGCCCGTTCGAATGAATTGAAGGCCCAGGGAATGGATGTGGTGAGCCTTGCGGCTGGGGAGCCTGATTTTGATACGCCAGAGCATATCAAGGCCGCCGCCAAAAAGGCGATTGATGAAGGTTTTACGAAATACACACCTTCGGGTGGAACGGTCGAACTGAAAAAAGCTATTTGTGAAAAATTGAAGCGGGATCAACATTTAGAATATGGTCCTGAAAATATCATCGTTTCTTGCGGGGCCAAGCACTCTTTGTTTAATGCGATTTTGACGCTTTGCGACAAGGATGATGAGGTGGTGATCCCAGTTCCTTATTGGGTCACTTATCCGGAACTCGTGAGACTGGCCAATGCGACACCCGTTTTCTTGAAGACGCGGGAGGAAAATGGATTCAAGATTAATCCGGTAGATTTAAAAAAGGTGGTAAGTCGAAAAACAAAAATCATTATCATTAACAGTCCTTCAAATCCAACAGGAGCTGCCTATTCTGGGGATGAGCTGAGAGAGATTTCTAAAATTGCCTTTTCGGATGGCATTTATGTGATTTCGGATGAGATTTATGAAAAGGTGCTTTACGATGGGTTGACTCATGAAAGCATCGCCTCTTTTCAGAAGGATCAGACTTTAATTGTCAATGGAGTTTCTAAATCGTATGCCATGACGGGCTGGCGGATCGGTTATTTGGCAGGGCCGGCACCTTTTGTGGCTGCAATGAATCGTCTTCAGAGTCACAGCACATCCAATCCGACCTCCATTTCTCAGAAGGCGGCCTTGGCGGCTTTAAAAGGCTCAGATGAATGCGTGACAAAAATGGTTCAGGCCTTTGAGGAAAGAAGGAATTATATCGTAGATCGCTTGAACAGCATTCCCAAAGTTCATGTTCGTAAGCCAGAAGGTGCTTTTTATGTTTTTCCCAATATTTCGAAATATGGAGTGGGATCCAACAAGCTTTCTCAACGTTTGCTCGAAGAGGCGCATGTGGCGGTGATTCCAGGCGCTCCTTTTGGAACAGATGATCACATTCGGCTTTCTTATGCGACTTCGATGGAAAACATCAAGAAGGGGATGGATAGAATAGAGGAATTTTTTAGAAAACTTTAATTAGAAATCCGTACTTCGAACATCGTACTTCGATGCTCGATGTTCGAAGTACGAATTACGGGGTTTAGAATAAAATATGACACGTCACGAAGTTCTTGAGAAGGGTTCGCCTATCATTAAAGAGGGAGGTCGGCTTAAAGTTTCTGTGAAGCCGATTGTCCCTTATATTGAAGGCGATGGAGTGGGGCCCGATATTTGGGCAGCTTCGCGTCCTGTTTTTGATGCGGCCGTTCGCAAGGCTTATCAGGGCCAGAGAGAAATTCAATGGTGTGAGATTTTTGCCGGAGAAAAAGCTAAAGATAAAAAGGGCGAATGGCTGCCCAAAGAGACTTTAGATGCGCTTCGTGAATTTAGAGTGGGGATTAAAGGGCCTCTGACGACACCGGTCGGTGGAGGAATCCGCAGCCTTAATGTGACGCTTCGCCAGGAGTTGGATCTTTACGCTTGTGTGAGGCCTGTGAGACATTTTGAGGGAGTTCCCTCGCCTGTGAAAAGGCCAGAGCTTGTAAACATGGTGATTTTTCGGGAGAACACTGAAGATGTTTATGCAGGGATTGAGTGGAAGGAAGGAACGCCTGAGGCTCAAAAGGTCATTCGATTTTTAAATGAAGAAATGAAATGCCATGTTCGATCAGATTCGGGTATTGGCGTCAAGCCGATGAGTGTGATGGGCTCGAAGCGCTTGGTTCGCATGGCTATTTTATATGCCCTTCAACATCATAAGCCCACGGTGACCTTGGTGCATAAAGGCAATATCATGAAGTATACCGAAGGTGCTTTTCGGGAGTGGGGATACGAACTGGCTCGCGATGAGTTCTCTGGGAAGGTCATGAATTGGGAAGAAGTTGAAAAGCATTTTAGCGGCAAGAGACCGCAAGGGGTCGTGCTCATCCATGATGTGATTGCGGACGCGATGTTTCAGCAGGTTTTGCTGAGGCCAGCGGATTACAGCGTATTAGCGCTTCCTAATTTAAATGGCGATTATATATCCGATGCCTTGTTGGCTCAGGTAGGTGGTTTGGGACTGGGACCGGGGGCCAATATTGGAGATGATGTGGCCGTTTTTGAAGCGACGCACGGCACCGCTCCAAAATATGCGGGCCAGGACAAAGTTAATCCTAGCTCTCTGATTCTCTCTGGAGTGATGATGATGGAGCATCTGGGCTGGGATGAAGCGGCTCAATTAATTTTAAAGGGTCTTCAGAAAACTTTTAGAGAAAAACGTGTCACTTATGACTTGGAACGTCAGATGGAAGGCGCTAAACTCTTAAAATGCTCCGAATTTGGTCGAGCGATTATTGAAAATATGTAAAGACCGTACTTCGTGCTTCGTACATCGTACTTCGTAATAAACGAACGACGTACGAAGTACGATGAACAATGTACGAAGTACAGCTTTTCGGGGGGGTGTAGCTCAACCGGCTAGAGCGCTGCCCTGTCACGGCAGAGGTTGCGGGTTCGAGCCCCGTCACTCCCGCCAGTTTGGATTTTAGATTGCGGATTTTGGAATAAAAAAATTTCAAAATTTCTAAATTCTAAAATCCAAAATCCAAAATTGAAAAGGGGGATACTATGGTTCAAATTAATCATAAAGTCACGGATTTTGAGGTGGATGCGTTTCAGAATGAAGAAATTAAGAAGGTTAAATTTTCAGATTATCGTGGCAAATGGATGGTGCTTATTTTCTATCCTGCGGATTTTACCTTTGTCTGTCCGACGGAATTAGAAGATGCAGCGAGGCATTATGATGAATTTAAAAAAGAAGGTGCTGAGGTTTTTGCGGTGAGTACGGATACCGTTTACGCTCATAAAGCTTGGCATGATACATCTCCTGCGATTAAGAATGTCCAATATCCCATGGTTGCGGATCCGACAGGGAAGGTTTGTAGAGAGTTTGGAACCTACATCGAAGAAGCAGGGCTTTCCTTGCGCGGGACTTTCATTATTGATCCCGATGGGATTTTGAAAACCATTGAGATTCATGACAACAGCATTGGCCGGAGTGCCAAGGAATTGCTGCGCCGGCTTCAGGCTGCAAAATTTGTGCGGGAGCACAAAGGCGAGGTTTGTCCCGCCAGTTGGGAACCTGGAGGTAAGACATTAAAGCCAGGGCTCAATCTTGTAGGAAAAATCTAGCGATTGATTCAATAGGGGGGAACCATGAATTTCTTAAAGAGATTTTTTCTTCTTTCTTTGCTGTTTTCTATCATGAGTACTTCTCTTGTCTTTTCGGGGGAAGAATTGCGTCGTTGTGTGAATGAAAAATGCGGTCAATACGCCGTTTCGGAAACCTGGGCCTATTGCCCTTACTGCGGAACCCGGTTGCCTGAACTGGAAAAGAAGGAAATGGATTTTTCAGGAGAGAGCATCGTTTTGGGCAATGTCTATAAGAATAAGACCTATCAATTCCAGATCGAGAAGCCAACAGAGGCATGGTCCTTTTTGACAGACGAGGCCTTGAATGAATTTAACAAAGAGGCGACGGTCGCCATGCGTTCAGAAAATGTTTACAGCATGGTCATCGTCGACAAGATGCCCAATGTCTCATTGAAAGATTATGAGGAAATTGTCTCTCCAGATTTGGAAGGTCTTGAGAAAGTCTATGAACAGGAGACAGAGGTTTCAGGACAAAAGGGATTAAAAATCAAATGGTCTGGTAAATTTCACAAGCTACCTCTCTATTATTATTATACCTTGGTAGAATCTGGAAACTTGAAATTCCAGATCATTGCTTGGTGTTACTCTGGAAATGATACGGATCAAACTCAAGCAGAGGTCCTGGGCATTGAAAACAGTTTTAAGATTTTAACTCCAGAGGAATCCTCTAAGGGAGAGAAGTAAATTTTTAATGCCGGGATAGCTCAGTCGGTAGAGCAGAGGACTGAAAATCCTTGTGTCGGCGGTTCAATTCCGTCTCCCGGCATTTTTAAAAGCCGTTCTTCGTATTTCGTGCATCGTTGTTCGTTAAATCCTAACTACTCATTTCTTTAATTGCATAAGTTCAATTCTTTCCCGAATATGCTCCTCAAAAGTTAAAGCCTGCATTTGCCCCAGGGGACGTAGAAAGACGGCCCCTGTTTTTCGAGCCATGTCTTGGAAGCGCTTTTTGTTTTTTGGATGAATCGAATAGCCAATCGCTTGAAGCGCATTTTCCCATCCTTTAAGAACAGAAACAAGACTTCCTAAACCTCCAAGGGGTTTTACGAAAATGGTGCGATTCAGACAAGAGGGATGAAAAGCAGAATCATTTTCGTAGAGGACTGTCCAGCTTGTATTCGGATGACTGGAGAGAGAAAAAGCTTTTTTCTTAAATTGATAGCGGCCTCGTATTTGATGAATCTGAGAGGCTTCTCCCGCAGAGATTTTGCCTGGGGGAAAAAGATGAGAAATTTCTTTCATGGCTTCAGCCAGTATTTTGGCCCATTCGCGAGCCGAAATTTTTGATTCTTTCTCAACATAAATGGCATGGGGTGATACGCAACCTTGTTGATCATAGAGGCAAATGTCATAAGCCGCGCGTCTAGCTAATTTCTTTGCGTTTTGAGAGCGGAGACTTTCTTTATCAATGACCGCGATACTGACTTTGTGTCCAAAGGGTAAGAATTTCTTTCTGGAAGGAAGCCGTTTTTGAATTTCTAAAAGGGTCTCATCGTTTCCATAAACATGGATAAGATCAGATGCTTTAAAAATGGTTTTCTCAAAATTAAATTCTCCGCCTTTCCACCCACAACAAGAAATGCAGTTGCCTAGTTTAGGATCTACTTGACGAATAGATTCAGCCAAGAGCATGGGAAAGAAAGGTGCGCGGGAAGAACATTTCACGAAAACAGATGATTTGAGAAGAAGCGCCCAAAAAATATCAAACAACATGGGGGTGGGAATAATGCCTGCGAAAATAAAACTGGAGAGTTTGGGATTTGAAAAGACGTGTTTTTTCTGAAGGGCCGTCTTTAAATGATGAGATTGAACTTCCCTAAAGGCGATATTGAGGCCTTCAGAAATAACTTTCCTTGAGCATCCTGTGCTTTCAGAGAGGATGGTTTCTGCCTCCCGACGGGTGGGACTTTTCGTATCTAGCCAGAGAAGGGTGACTTGATGGAGTTTTTGAATGAGGGCTTCGTTGGGGAGAGGACTTAAGTAGGATGCTTGTTTTTCTTTAAGTCTTTTTAAGATTTTTTTTAAGTTGTTTTGATTCATAAGACCTTGACAAAAGAAAACTAGTTTATTAAACTAGTTGTGTTGGAAAACTGCAAGGACTTTTTATGATGGAAGAGTATGGATATGGACAAGATGTAAGTGCCTTTGAGGCCAAAACCCATCTTTCGGAGCTTTTAAGGGAGACGGAGCAAGGAAGGTCTTTTGTGATTCGTCGCAGGGGGAAAATGGTTGCAAGGTTGGTTCCCCCTCTACGAGAAAATAAACATGCCGAGATGGATAAAATTCTGGCGTCGTTTCGAGAAATTCGTCGGCATGTTGCAGGTCGTGGGAAGCCCATCAAGATTAAGAATCTTATTGAAGAAGGAAGAAGGTTTTGATGGATTGGGTTCTGGACTGTTCTTTTGCGCTCTCCTGGACTTTCCCTGATGAGCGTTCAGAGTCGTCAGAGCGGCTCCTTAAAAATCTATCACAAGAATCTTTACTTTGGGTCCCTTCCTTGTGGTGGGTGGAGCTATCCAATGCAATGAGGGTGGGTTTAAAGAAGAAGAGGTTGTCAGAAGCTGATTTGACACTGGCGATGGATCATTATGGGTCACTTCGGATTCAAACGGATTTTGCGGGTCAATCTGACTATGTGTGGCGTCTTCTGAGTTTGACCAGAGAATATGATTTGTCTGCCTATGATGCTTCTTATCTCGAGTTATCTCAGAGAAAGGGTTTGGGTCTTGCTACTCTGGATCGTGCCTTAGCTTCTGCTGCTCAAAAAGCAGGTGTTAAATTGGCTCTTCGTCACTTAAGTTAAATAATTCTGCATAACTAGAGAGCAACCTCTGGGTTCTGCGCGAGGAGCCCTTCCCAGAATTTCGAATCCATCTCCCATTTTCACACCCATGTCTTCCGTCAAAAGCCCCATGACACTGGAGCGATTGGCCAAATCATAATGTTGAAGAAGACCTATTTTACCTTTGGGTTGTTCCTCCAGTGTAGAGGGATTGAGCACACGTGTTCTTACCCAAGGAGGAATGTTTTTGTAAATTTTTCTTTTTCGTTTCTGAATAAAATTTTGAAGGGTGTTGTCATAAAATTGGGAACCCATTTCGGTCATGCCGTATTCGTTTACAATATGGGTGAGAGGAATATCCAATATTTGATGAATCATTTCATAAAGTTCTTTTTTCGCAAGCTCCCGGGATTTCCCTTTGGTGCCCCCTGTTTCCATCACACGTGAACCTGAAGGGAGTTTAAATTTCCACTTTTTCTCGACACAATGATCTAGAAAATGGACGAATGAGAAGGCTGTTCCTAAGATAATGACGGGTTGATCGGACGAAGAAAATGATTCCAGTTTTTTCTGAAGGAATTCTGAAAGGAGTTTCCCTTTTTTTAAGAAATAATAGGTTTTACCTTTGATGCCTATTTCTTTTTCGAGAACACCCATCATGTGACACAGAGATGAATGGGGCATTTCTTGAGGAGTGGGCGTTAGGATGAGCAAGGGCCATCGCTTTTCATGGATGCAAAAGCTATTTTTAAAATGGATGAGAAGCGATTTTTCGTAGAACCTTAAATTTTCAAGATAGTGGCGACCCTTCTTTTGAAGGGTTGTTCCACTGGTGTGAAAGACTTTTTGTGCCTTTCGAAATGGGAAACAGCATAGGATTTCTTCTTTGAAAACAGTTGTGGGTACAAAGGGGATCTCTTTCCAATGGGAAATTTTGCAAGGGATTCGGCCTAATTGAAGGCAGTATTTTTGAAAAGGGCGATTGTGAAGATATTGATATTTAAAAAGTTCAAGGGCGAGGGAATTAAATTTTTTTTCATTTGCTTGTGCCTCTTCCATAAAATCCAAAATAAGACAGTCTAATTTTTTTGTGCTGAGAGACATTTTTCAATCACTTTGTAAGCGTGTCCAAGTTGTTTTTCGGAAATGCTCAAGGGAGGTGTAAAGATGAGCACGTTGCCATCCATCCCATCTGAAAGGAAGATAACTCCTTCTCTCAAAGCTTGCGTAACCAAATCTCTTGCCCTGCGGGGATCCGCTCTTCTAGAATTTTTCTGAACAATTTCGACTCCGATCATGAGTCCTCTTCCTCGAATTTCGCCGATACAAGGATAGGTCCTTTGAAGCTTCCGGAGTTGTAAAATCCATTTTTCTCCCAAGATTCGTGCCCTTTCTATCAATTTAAGCTTTTGAATTTCTTGAAGATTCCTAAGGGCCATGGCACATCCCAAGGGACTTGCCATGAAAGTGCTGGTGTGAAGTGCCTCGTCGTGGTAGCGAGGCCAATGGGACATGACTTTGCGAGTACCGATGCAGGCGGAAATAGGAAAACCTCCAGAAAGGCCTTTACCAATGGTCATAATATCAGGAACAATGTCACTCGCTTGGAAGGCAAACCAAAATCCAGTTCTCCCCATCCCTGAATAAATTTCGTCAGCAATCAATAAAACATGATATTGATTGCACAGATGCCGCAGCCCTTTTATGAAGAGGGGAGGGGCCATTCGAATGCCGCCTCTTCCCTGAATGGGTTCAATCAGCACAGCGCCTATTTTATTTTTTTTGAAAAGCGTTCCCATTTTTTTGAACAAGTGATGGATTTGTTCGGAGGTGAAATTGTGAGGATAAGAAACTGAAATGCTTCGAAGGCCCAGTTGATTTTTAAAAGGTTGATGTAGATTAAGAAAATTTGTGGCTTTCAAGGCTCCGTAACTCATGCCGTGATAGCTGCCTTCGAAAGTGATAAGGCCTGATTTTCCCGTGGCCAAAAACGCTGTCTTAATAGCGATTTCAACTGCCTCTGCCCCTGACGATCCAAAAATTATTTTTTCAAGAGGGGAGGGAAAAATTTTACTTAAGCGTTCAAGCAATTGGATTTTGGATTTGTCAGGATAGACATCACTCAAGGAATGAAGAAGTTTTTGGGCCTGTTTCATTAGGGCTTTCACGACGCTAGAATTTGTGTGGCCCGTTTGTGCTACACCAAATCCAGCTGTGAGATCAAGGTAGCGATTCCCATCCACATCCCAGACGTTGGCTCCTTGGGCTTTTTCCCAAACAATGGGGGTGTTCTTATTGATAAGGGTGATGTTGGGGCATTCATGACGCAAAAGTTTTTTTGCCAGGGCCCTAGATTTTGGGCCTGGAATTGCGGTGCTTCTGATTTCAGGAAGAAATGTCCTAGAGGTATTTTTCATCAAGACGAATTTACCGTGTCTGTTAGAGGAAGATCAAGAAAATCCGAAAAGTATTTAATCCCTTTCAGATATCTTTAGAAACCTCTGGACAAATACACTTTTTTGGAATAATATGCGATTATAATCGCATATTATTCTTTTTTTATCTTAACCATCTTATTACAAATAGGTTATGGACTCTAAAATTCCGAAATATCAGAATCCTTGGTGGGAAAACCCACAGGCCATGCTTGATGACCAGCATCTTCTTGCCATTCGAGGGAAACCCTACGAATATACCCCATCGCTGGTTTGTGAGACGCCATTTGCTCCAGGGGACATTTTTGTCTTGAGAGGTCCTAGACAGGTTGGGAAGACAACAACCCTTAAAATGTTTATTCACCGTTTGCTCCAAAAAGAATGTGTCGACCCACACTCTGTTTTTTACTTGAGTTGTGAGGCGATCATTGATTTTAGAGAGTTGATAGAAGTTCTTTCAGAATATTTTGCGGACCGGAAAGGAAAAAGAACTTACCTCTTCCTGGATGAAATTTCTTTTGTTTCAAAGTGGCAAAGGGCGATTCTTGCAATTGCAAATCAAGGCTTGATAAATTCTTCAACCCTTGTGTTGACAGGATCCAATGCAAGAGATTTGAGAGAGAGCAGTGAGCGTCTTCCCGGAAGAAGAGGGAAGGGAAAAGATCTGGAACTTTTTCCGCTGTCTATTCCACAATTGAAAACATTACCCTGTTTTCAAGAGTGTTCGTTCAAGAGGCTTTTAGAGATTTATATGCTTGTGGGAGGGTTTCCCAGGGCAATTGCAGACTTTGTCACGCTGGGGGCTGTTACTGACAATACTTATGATATCTATCGTAATTGGATTGTGGGGGATGCCAGTCGCTATGATTTAAGACAGGAGACATTAAAGCAGATTCTCTTTCGGATTGCCCAAACCATGGGAAGTCGTATCACCTGGCCTAAACTGATTGAGAATAGCCCTGTCAAAAGCCATGAAACAGCGCTTGAATATGTTGAACATTTGAAAGATGCTTTTCTCTGTCATGTCCATTACTGTTATGACCCCGATCTAAACGGCCCCTCTTTTCATAAGGCGAGAAAAATCTATTTTATGGATCCTCTTCTTTATGGGGTTGCTGTATGTTGGCGTGAGGGCAGGGTCAATATAGCCCAGTGGATGAAAGAAACGCTTCAGGATGATTCAGAATACGGCCACATGTTTGAGTCTACTGTGATCAATCACGCGGCAAGAATTTATCCTGAAATTTTCTTTTGGTACTCTGCCAAAGAGCAAAAAGAGATTGACCTCGTTCTCAAATATTCAGGTGAAACAAGCCTTTATGAAGTCAAGCGATCAGAAGATTCAACGGTGCTTCGCGCCTTGGGTAGAAACGTCTCTATTCTTCATCCGCAATCGTTCGAGAAATTTCTAACAAATTGTTCAGTGCCTCGTTCTTGAAGAAAGTTTTTTAGTTTGCTTAATATCGAACTCATTTTCCGAAATCAAAATGGCGGTCATCCCTCCTTGCTGGGCGACGTTGACGATTTCTCTCTGGGAGGCTCGGCCTAAAATGCCCAATCCATAAGGAGAATAAATGAAGCCGCAGACGACATTCAAGTTTTTCTCAGTGACTCTTCCTTTTTCATCTAGGATGGGAAATTTTTTCTTTCTTGTCGCGCATCGTTTTTGAAGAACATAAGAACCTGGATCTCGAATGGCCTTCTCGAGGGCCTTCTCCCAAGTTATTTTTGGAGTCTCGTCCCCCATCAAAATGCCCATGCCTCCGTAACCGCGATTGGGTTTGAGAACCCATTCATTTCGATGGTGAATCGCATGGGAGATCAGGTCAACCCTTTTTCCATCGGGGTCTGTCGTTTTTGTCTCTCGCACGAGCCGTGTCCACAAAACATGTTTCTTGAAAATTTTCCTTTCCTCTAAATTGAAGTGGTGTTCAAACTCTGGGTTGCTGAAAATTTCAAAGGCGCTTTTATGATCGAGTTCTCCGGAGAGTCCTGAAACCACGACATTTTCTTGAAAGGCTTTTCGAATGGCTTTAAGAGGCTTTCCCTCTTCTTTTTCCATTTCGATGAATTCTTCGAGGGTGCTGTCACGGTAAAGAATGTCTAGGGGCAAATCCTTATACACGATTTCTCCCTTTTTGATTTTGAGGTCTCGTGGATCTGCAACCACGGCTTCGATTCCTTGGGATTGAAAAAGTTGGGCGAGGTAAAAAAAATCGAGAGGTCCGCCTTTGGTTCGGTCATCTAGGATGAGTCCGATGTTACATCGACGCTTGCCCAACATTTTTAAATGGGCTTGAAGTTCCCATAGAAGAATGGAGCGAATGTCATCATTGGGCCGGACTTGAAGGTTTGGGGCGAGGGGACGTAAGGAGTGGATCACCGTTTCTAAAATAATTCTTTCAGCCGTCGGCGTGTAATGAAGGCCGCCCACCCCTACGCCATTAACCTCCAGAAAATGAAAGGCCGCCCGCCAATCTTGTCCACTGAAGTTGGCATTTGCGTCCCAGCGGGTGATGGCGGTACGGGGAGCCTCTCGATTTTGGGGGAAGTATTGGAGGAACCATTCCTCTTCTTTTTTCTGAAAGGGGAAGAGTTTTTTCACTTTAGGATTTTTGAGATAAAGCCATGACAATTTTTGATAGGCCTGGTTCATGTGGTAGCATGTCTTTAGAAAAAAGGTGCGTTGGAGAGGTGTGATCAAGCGAGGCCTCATCAGAAGTGGGATCAGGCGGGTAGAGCCGTTTTCCTCTTCGTACACCATGCCTTTTTTGCGGCTTTCTTTTTGAATTTCTCGAAAAAGTTTTTGAATCTCGTGTTTGTCCAACTTCATGAAGAGCTGATGAATGGAGTTAGAGAGGGAATAATCGGGCCAAGGACTCATGAAGCACCTTTTATGACCAGCGGTCAGCGTACAGTTTTGCAAGGAATTGATTTTTTTTCCTGACTGCTAAACGCTGACCGCTGACCGCTTCTTTATTTATGATATTAAAATAAGTCATCAGTTGCTATGATTAAAGGGGAGTCCTTGGGTTAAAGAAAGGAGAAATCATGGTTGATACAGATTTGAAAGATGTGAAGGAGATCGTTTCTACTGTGAAAGAGTTGCAGGGAAATATTAAGGATTTAGTGGAGATTTTTTCAAAATTGCCTTCGGGGAAGCACCGCGGTGTTTCTGGAGATTTAGAATTGACCACGAAAGAAAAAGAAGTCTTGAAATTAATTCAGCGGGAACAAGAGAGGGCAGATCAGGTCGTCAATGCCTTGACGCAGGCGATTCGTTAGACAATGGCCTATTCCCAATGACAAATGACAAATCAATATCCAATGCCCAATGACCTATGGGACATTCGTTGTGGGTCATTCATTTGGCATTGGGGATTGGAAATTTGCCATTTTTTAATTACAAATGAGAAAGGGTCTGATATTCTTAGTTTGAGTGGGCGTTAAATGATGAGTTTAATGAAGGCCATTTAAAGGAGAGGAAGGATCGTACTTACACGATCATGCGAGTCGGGCTGACATACAATCTCAAAGAAAATGCCAGTCTAGCAGATGAACATTCTGCAGAATGGGACTTACCTGAAACCATTGACGCCATCGCGAATGCTCTTTCCCGCGAGCATGAGGTCATTTGGGTTTTGGCGGATGCCGATGCCTATGAGAAGTTGAGACATTCTCGGGCAGACATCGTGTTCAATGTTGCGGAAGGAAAAGACGGCCCCAATCGAGAAGCACATTTACCTGCCATTTTAGAATTCTTGAGAATTCCATACACAGGTTCTGACTCTTTGACTTTGAGTCTTTGTCTCAACAAGGCTCGGACCAAGGAAATTCTTTTCTATCACGGGATTCCCACACCTGATTTCCAAGTTTTTCACGCCTCCAATGAACCTCTCGTCTTGACCGATTATCCAATGCTGGTGAAGCCGTTATGGGAAGGTTCGAGCATTGGAATTCATGACAATGTCTGGGTTGAAAATGAGAAGGAACTTCGTTCAAAAATGAAGGGGATCATTGTTCAACATCATCAACCTGCGATTGTTGAAGAAGCCTTGACGGGAAGAGAGTTCACCGTGGCTCTTTTGGGAAATGGAACTCAGTTGAAGGTGTTGCCTTTGGTTGAAGTGATGTTGGATGCATTGCCCCATGAGGCCCATCCGCTTTATTCTTATGAGGCGAAATGGATTTGGGACACCCCTGAAAAGCCTTTGGATATTTTTCATTGTCCGGCCCAGGTGGAGGATGTTTTAAAGGGAAAAATAGAAGGAATTGCCAAGGCCGCTTTTAGAGCCTTGGGGTGCCGTGATTGGTGCCGGATCGATGTTCGGTTGGACCGAGAGGGAAATCCCTCCATCCTAGAGGTGAACCCGCTCCCGGGCATTTTACCCAATCCTCGTCAAAATTCTTGTTTTCCAAAAGCGGCTCGGGCGGCTGGGATGGATTATCCCGAAATGGTTCTTTCCATTTTGGGGGCGGCGCTGGAGCGCTGTGGAATGTTAGAATCTGTGGGGAGTTCGAAAAGGCGTTAGCCCGCATTTCTCATCAGATTTCGTCGCGAGAGCGTCGAGTCTGCCTTGGATGCGAGGAAGACGCTCCGTGCCATGCGAGGCATACTTTACAGTATGTTGAGCGTGGCCGACCGAGTCTGCACGGAGAGACGAGGCGGAATCGGAGAAGAGCAGCAGAAATGTGATGAGAAATGTGGGCTAGCATGAAAAAAATTATCATTCTTTATGATGCCACTCCAGGCTTCCAGCTAGATCCGGAGGCAAAAAAGGCCTTGGATGTTTTTAGGGATGTTGAAAAAATAGGATGTATTTTGAAAAAACAGGGCTTTCAAATTCAAACCTTGGGGTTGGACTTTCCGATCATTCGTAAGATTCAAGAATTGGTAAACACCGATGTGGATTTGGTTTTTAACCTTTGTGAGGGATTGGGGGATGAGAGTGCCTATGAAATTCATGTGGCCTCTTTGTTAGAATTGATGAAAGTTCCCTTTACAGGATCGGGTTCTCTCAGCCTCGCCTTCTGTCACAACAAGGCGATTGCGAAGGCCCTCTTGAATATGCATGGCATGCCGACGCCGAATTATATTTTAGTTGAAGCAGGGGATCCCATCTCTAAACAAGGATTGGAATATCCTTTGATTGTGAAGCCAGTACATGAGGACGGGAGTTTTGGAATTGATGAAGATTCAGTGGTGCACCATGATGGGCCCCTGAAGAAAAAGGTTTCTTTTATTCATGAATTTTTTCGGCAGCCCGCTATTGTGGAAGAATTCATTGATGGCCGAGAGTTTAACGTTTCGATTTTGGGAAATGATCCTTTGGAAATGGTGAAGGTTCGTGAAATTTGTTTTTCCTCAAGGTACGAGCCTCGCATTGTGAGTTTTGATGCAAAGTGGAAAAAATCAAGCCGTGCCTTTCGCGCCACGAGGCCTTGTCGGGTGGAGGATCTTCCACAAGGGGTTAAGGAAAAGATGATACAGGTTGCGATTCGATGCCACGAGATTTTTAAAATGAAGGATTATGGACGAATTGATTTTCGATTGGGGAAAAGCGAGATTCCTTATGTCATTGATTTAAATCCCAATCCCTGTATTTCAGCTGATTCGGGAATGGCCTTGGCAGCCGTTGAGGATGGGATTTTATATGAAGAACTTATCGGAAAAATCGCAAGCCTTGCCTTGTCTCGAGAAAATGGGAAAGGTCTTCAGGGTTCGGGAAGCAACTCCATCGGATCGAGAGAGGATTGAGGAGATTCTCAAGGCGTCAAAAGTTTTTAGCCAAGCCGAGGTTGCTTGTGCCCTTTCTCTTTTCGAGATTTATCTGGAGAGAGGAGGAGCGGATGAGTATGTTTTTTGCTGTGCCTGCGATGAGGCAGATGTTGTTCAGGGATTGATTTGCTATGGGAAGGCTTCTCTGACGGATGCAGTTTATGATCTTTATTGGGTGGTGACGCATCCAGTCCATCAGGGAAGAGGGATCGGGAGCTTGCTCATGGAAGAACTGGACCATCGCCTGAAAATTTTAGAGGCTAGAATGATTTTAGCTGAGACTTCTTCGAGGGCTGATTACGAGAAGTCTCGGGCGTTCTACCGTGCCCATGGGTATGAGCTTGTTTCGACGATTCAAGATTATTATGCGTTGGGAGAAGATTTGGTTGTTTTTGGGAAAAGATATCCTTAAGACTGTTATTCGTACTTCGTTTTAAAAGAAATAAAGGAGGATTTTTTGAACAATCGCGTTCAAGAAATTTTAAAGGCGACATCTCAAGAATGGAACGATTGGCATTGGCAGATGCGTCATCGCATCTTGAGCGTGGACGATTTAGAAAAATTGATTCAACTATCTGAAGAAGAAGAAAAAGGAATTGAGTGGGCTTCTCATCAGAGAAGCCTCCCCTTGGCCGTCACCCCTTTTTTTGTCTCTCTGATGGATCCTGAGAACTTCGATTGCCCGGTTCGAAAACAGGTCATTTGTAGGCAAGAGGAATCCCTGGATGCCCTTTTTGACATGCAGGATCCTTGCGGGGAAGATTCTCACAGCCCTGTTCCCAATTTGGTGCATCGTTATCCAGACCGGGTGCTTCTGATTGCAACGGATCGTTGTCTTTCTTATTGCAGGTATTGTACGCGCAAGAGAATTGTGGGAAGTGGAGAGGTGGGTCTCTCCACAGAGAAATTGGACAAGATTTGCGATTATTTGGAGTGCACACCGCAGGTGAGAGATGTTCTCATTTCAGGGGGGGATCCTTTGATTCTTTCAGATGAAAGAATTGATTATCTCTTGGGGCGTCTTCGGAAAATCAAGCACTTGGAAATTTTAAGAATTGGAACGCGAGGCCCTGTTTTTCTTCCGCAGAGGATTACTCCGGACTTGGTCTCTATCTTAAGAAAATACCATCCTTTTATGATGAGCATTCATGTGAATCATCCAAAGGAATTGGCGCCTGAGGTGTCGCGTGCCTTAGAAATGCTGGCGGATGGAGGGATTCCCTTGGGGAGCCAAACCGTTTTGCTCAAGGGCGTGAATGATGACCCAGACGTTGTGATGAAATTGTGCCATGAACTTTTAAAGGTCAGGGTGCGGCCTTATTATCTTTACCAGTGCGATCCTGTCTTTGGGACAGAGCATTTTCGGACCTCTGTGGATGTGGGGGTGAAGATCATCGAGAAGATGAGGGGCCATACCACTGGTTATGCCGTTCCCACTTTTGTGGTGGATGCCCCCGGAGGGGGAGGGAAAATTCCTATCTCTCCCAATTATCTGGTTTCCAATGTTCGAGGGAAAACCATTTTGCGCAATTACGAGAATAAAATTTTTGAATATCATGATCCTTTGGAAATTGGGGCTAAAAAGAGACGGTCGAGGGCGAAGACATGGACTTCTTTACAAATGACATTGCCTCTTAAAGTAGAATCTTTCACTCCTTCCGAGCCCTTTGTTCAGCCTAAAAAGGCCAAGAGCGCCATTCGTTAAACATTTTCTTCTCGACCTTACCTTCGGATCATCTTGAAAGGGGGGTTTTCTGTGCAAAAAATAGACTTTGGTATTGCCTGGGAGTGGGAATACGATGGAGATTTTATTCGGCTTTTAGAGGCCGAGTGTGAAAGGCAAGGTTTGAGTGTTTGGGTCGTCCATCCCAAGAATTTTGATGCGGTTCATGAAAAGATAGAGAGAAAAGAAATTTCTTTGAGTGCCTATTTGGATCGCGCGGGCGATGTCTTGGAGCGCTTTGCCCGATTTGCGGAAGGCCTCAGGGCTCAAGGCGCCTGGGTTCTCAATCCATTCTCGCATGTTGAAAGGTCGAGAGACAAGGCCACGATGCATTTAGAATTTCTCACCAAGGGTCTTCAAGTTCCTTTTACAGTGATTCTTTCCCCTTATGACAAAGACCCCGAACTGAGGTTCAGCGAACTTGAGAAATTGGGCCGTCCTTTTATCATCAAACCTGCTTGTGGGGGAGGAGGCTTGGGCGTGGTGATGGGTGCTGAAAATTTGTTGGATGTAATTGAGGCCCGGAAGGAATACCGCGCCGATAAATATTTGCTTCAGAAGAAGATTATTCCAAAGTGTTTTGGGCTCCGGCGAGCTTGGTTTCGCTCCTTTTATGTGTGTGGGAAGGTCATTTCCTGCTGGTGGAATGATGAGACGCATCTCTACGACGTTTTGACGGATGAAGAAAAAGAACTTTATCACTTGGTAAAATTAAAAAATGTGACCCGCTCTATTGCAGAGGTATGCGAGTTAAATTTTTTTTCAACCGAGATCGCTATTGACGAGGAGGAAAAATTCGTGGTGGTGGATTATGTGAATGAGCCTTGTGACATGAGAATGAAGTCTGTTCATCGGGATGGTGTTCCAGATGAAGTGGTTCAAGAGATTGTGCAAGCCTTGGTAGAAGGGGTCAAAAAGACAGTTATAAGTTGAGACCTCTGAAAAAGGTCCATCTGCTGCGTTGCCTGCTTCGCTCAGTCGTGCGGCGTACCGGAAAACGTACGCCTCCTCCTTCGCTTGCAGGCGCCTTGCATCTGGGACCTTTTTGAGAGGTCTCTAGAAGTTGGGGTTTTTCAGAGGTTTCAAGTTGTAAGTTTTAAGTTTAAAGGAGTTTATTTTCACTTAAAATTTACAACCTATAACTGGTTTTTCTCTTTCTCCTCATCAAATTTGTATATGATTTCCTTCGGTTTAGACATCCCGAGTTCTTCTCTCGCGACTTTTTCAACGTAAAGGGGGTTGTTTTTTAATTTGAAAATTTCTTCTTGAAGGTTTTGGTTTCTAACTTGAAGTTGTTTAACCTCTTCATCCAACGCCTTCATCTGACGGTAGATTTGGGTCAGATGAAGAAAATTGGGTGAAAAAAGATAAATGAGGACAGAAAGAAGAGCGACAGAGAGAACAATGGTTTTCCAACGATCAAGTCTCATAGAAAATAGCGTTCAGCGTACAGCGCTCAGCGGTCAGAAAAAAACTTGTTCTGTATAAACTGTACGCTATACGCTAAACGCTGTACGCTGTGTTTGATTAAATATTCCCGCCAAAAAGGGCTCTTCCTCCCAAACTTTCTTCAATGCGCAAGAGTTGATTGTATTTCGCAATGCGGTCGGTTCTGGAAAGAGAGCCTGTTTTGATTTGTCCGACATTGGTGGCCACGGCCAGATCCGCGATGGTCGTGTCTTCTGTTTCTCCAGAGCGGTGGCTGATCATGGCGGTGTAGCCCGCTTCTTTTGCGAGTTCAATGGCATTCAGTGTTTCTGTGAGAGATCCAATTTGATTCACTTTGATGAGAATAGAATTTGCCACTCCCTCTGTGATTCCCTTTTCCAGTCGTTGGGTATTGGTTACGAAAAGATCATCTCCGACAAGTTGAACATGATCTGCCAATGCCTCGGTTAATTTTTTCCAGCCCTCCCAATCATCCTCCGCCAGACCATCTTCGATGGATACGATCGGATATTTATCGGTCAGTTGGGTGTAAAAGGCGATCATCTCATTTGAGCCCCAAGGGAGGCCCTTATGGTTTTTGAATTTATATTTTTTTGTTTTTTCATCGAAGAAAGAATTGGAGGCCACGTCTAGGGCGATGGCAATGTCGCGTCCGGGGGCGTAACCGCTTTTTTCAATCGCTTCTAAAATGAGTTGAATGGCTTCTTCGTTCGAAGAGAGGCTCGGTGCAAATCCTCCTTCATCCCCCACAGCGGTATTAAATCCCTTTTTGTGGAGCACGTCTTTCAAATTATGAAAGGTTTCAGCGCCCCATCGCAGGGCCTCAGAAAAAGAAGAAGCCCCTCGGGGGACGATCATGAATTCTTGGAGGTCTAAATTGTTATCAGCATGCATGCCCCCATTCACGATGTTCATGAAAGGGACTGGCATCACCTTCGCGTTCACCCCGCCGATGTATTGATAGAGCGGAAGGCCAACGGCCAAGCTTCCCGCTTTGGCCGCGGCAAGGCTCACGCCTAAAATAGCGTTTGCGCCTAGTTTTCCCTTGTTCTCAGTGCCGTCCAGATCTAGCAGGCTCTCATCCAGTTGGATTTGATCGGTGACATCAAAACCTAAAATTTTTGGGCGAATCACTTCATTTACATTTTGAACTGCCTTGACAACACCTTTCCCGCGGTAGCGGGCCTTGTCCCCGTCTCTCAGCTCCAAGGCTTCGTGAACGCCGGTAGAGGCACCCGAAGGAACGGCGGCCCTTGCGACCAAACCATTTTCCAAAACGATATCCACTTCCAAAGTGGGGTTCCCGCGTGAGTCCAAAATCTCTCGTGCATGCACATCCGAAATCTTATTCATCATGAATCTCCTAAATAGGGCTTTTGATGCGAGCATCATAAGTTTAAACCCTTCTTTTTTCAATTAAAAAAGTGGAGGTTGTTTGTACAATGGGTGCATGAAGAAAAATGCTAGAGAATATGGGACGTGGATAGGTCTTTCTTTTTTAATATTTCTCTATCTTACTTTTTATGGAATGATTTGTTTTCTCAAATACCATTCCTTTTCTTATCACGATTTTGATCTGGCCCATCACGCCCAAACGTTGTGGAATCTTTGCCATGGCTCGTGGCAATGTTCTATCTTGGGAATCCCGTTTTTGGGGAATCACGCCCACTGGATTCTATTTTTACTGGTTCCTTTTTATAAGGTCTGGTCTTCGCCTTTGCTACTTCTCTTTTTACAAACAGGGGCTCTCGGATTGGGTGCCTGGCCTTTTTTTCTCGTGGCACAAAAGTGGGTGGGGAACAGGGCCTCACTTTTCTTTGTCGCAATGTATCTTCTTTATCCCGCATTAGGTTACGCCAATCTTTTTGAATTTCATCCGCCCGTTTTTGCAACGTTTTTTATATTTTGGACGGCTTGGGCCTATTTTGAAAAAAAGTTTTGGATTTATCATCTCTTTTTAATTTTGGCCTGTCTTTGTCAGGAAAATATCCTCTTGGGTTCTATCCTGTGGGGGCTGTACGCCCTTTTTCAAAAAAGGGGATGGCGATGGTTTGTTTTTTCAGTTTTATGGGGTGTCTTAGGCTTTTGGATTTCGACACAGGGGGTCATGACTTCTTTAAATGGAGGAAAGGTAGGTTTTGAAAATCTTTATCTTCATCTGGGACGAAATTTAGCAGAGGTTCTGTCAGCTTTTTTTCTCAAACCGAATGAGGTCTTAAAATTTTTTTTCCAGACAGATCATTTGAAATTCCTTGTTCAGCTTTTCGCCCCTCTTTTCTTTCTCTCTTTCCTGAGTCCGTCCATTTTATTCTTGGCCTTACCCTTTTTTCTCCAGCATCTCTTATCGGCGAGGATTCAAGAACATTCCATTTACTATCATTACACCTTGGAAGTGATACCGTTCATTTTTTTATCTGCGGTGGCTGGTTTTTCCAAAATTCAACGACTGAATTTTTTTAAGAAGAAATGGGTTTTATTTATTTTGGGAGGGATGGGGGCCTTGTTCTATGAAAGTGTTTCGGGTCCTCTTCTTCCTACCCTCAGTCAAGCCCATCTCCTGAAAAGAGACGAGTTGGATCAAGTCAGAGAATCTCTTGTGAGTCAGGTGAAAAATCAATCCGTGATGGCGACATTTGAGTTTCTTTCGCATTTGGCGAATCGGCGAGAGCTTTATTCTTTTCATCATTTGTATTCTGGAAAATACACCTTGAGTGATCACGCTTATGAAATTCCATCTCATTTGGATGCCCTTTTAGTGGATTTTACCGATCCCTTGACCTTTGGCTCTTTTGATTCTCCTCAAGGGGGACGCCGACTGAGAAGCTTTTTGAAAGGGGGGGGATGGCAGGCAGATAGGGTGATTGAAAATATGGTTCTTTTTCGGCCGCATGTGATTCACCCTATCAACCTTTTCCGAGAGTGGCCTAAAGTAGAAATTTCTGAAAAACCGATTGCAATTTTTAATCGAAATTTAGAGTGTCTTCGCGTGGAATTTGAGAAAAATGTTGTTGCCAGGGGAGAAACGCTTCAGATTTCTTTCCTCTGGCGAGCGTTAAAGAAAATTCCAGAAGACGATTATCTTTGTCTTTTCTTGTCCGATGCCTCGGGACATGAAATTTGGCAGGTGATTCATCCCTTTTGCTATCGCATGGATCCTACCTTTGATTGGAGTGAGGGAGAGATTGTTCAGGAAAATTTATTTCTTTTGATTCCTCAAGGGGCTTTGCCGGGTCGCTACGTTTTGACAGGTTTTGTTTTTGATCGGAGGGATCGAAAAATTTTGAAAGTGGAAGCAGAACCTAGAAGAAAGAAGAAAGGAAACAGGGTTTTTTGGGGAACCTTTTCCATTGATCGATCGTGTATTTAAAAGTGTGTCCTTTTAAGAGGAGGCGGGTCCTGTCCCTCCTCACCCCCGCTGACGGCATCGGTCTCGGTTTGGTTCTTGAAGAGTCATTTTCAAGTCTCGACCTGCTGGCGATCAGCGGGAGGCCCCCAGTCGGGCCACCCGCATCAATAAAAGGACACACTTTTAAATACAGCATCCATTGATCTAGCCGTGTAGATTTAATTGACGCAAGGGCAAAAAGTTATGTAAAATGATATCTGTCGAGATCTTCAATGAAAGGAGGCCTTTCGTGAATCTCCAACTTGCTTTAAGTTTTCCCTTTAAGGATTCAAATTGGGTGTTGAAGTTGTTGATCGGGGGTGTCTTGTCTTTGATTGGACTCTTGCCCATGGCGTTTGGGATTTTAGGGGTCGAGAGTGTTTTTTTCAGACTTCTCACTTATGTTTTATTTTTCGGGCTTTTTGTTCTTTTCTTAGGGCCGTTGGGATACGGTTTTTCCATTCTTAAAAGTGCCGAAGAGGGACAATCCCCTTCTCTTCCAGAGTGGAAGGATTGGGGAGTTATTTTTAAAAATGGTTTGATGGTCTTGGGTGTTTGCTTGGCTTATGGTGTCATTATCTGGGTTTTGGCCTGGCTGGTGGGAATTTTGAGTACACGCATCCCTGTCTTTGGCTCGATTCTCTCGCTCTTGCAAATTGTGATAGGTTTTCTAACGCTTCTCATCGGGCCTGTGATTGCAATTGCGCTTTGCAAATTGGCTCAAACGGGTCAAATTGCTGCTTCTTTTAAATTTATGGAAGTGCTTTCCGAATTAAAATCCAAAGCGGCAGAATACATCAGTGTTTCTTTGATTCTGATCGGGATCAAAGAGGTGGTCAAGACTTGCTTGGGACTGAATCTTTATCAATACATGATGGCCGCCCGCGTCTTTTGGAAACCTGCGGCGATGACTTTTCCCTTGGTGGCGTGGCTGACCCCCTTTGCCCTGTTTTGGATTCTGATTGTTTCGTTTCGGATGTATGGGGAGATTTACGGGAAAAAGTAGAGGGGTAAGAGAAAATTTATATTAGCAAGCGAGAACGATAGAATTGAGTTATTGAACGTCGCGGGGCCTGCCCCTCCTCACCCCCCCACCGGCGGCACAGAGGTTATAGCCCCTGTGGGGTCGGTGTCGGGAAAGTTTTGAGAATAAATATTTAGAGTCGGGGGCTCCACCTGCTGGCGTCCGGTGGGGGACCCCCAGTCGGGTCACCCGCTCCTATGACCCATTTGAGTTCTATTTTTCCGTTTAGAGGGGTGGGTGTGAATTTCAAAGATCGAGTTAAAGAACGTGATATTTGTGTGGGTGTGATTGGTTTGGGCTATGTGGGTCTTCCTTTGGCGGTGGCTTTTGCCGAAGCTGGATTTCATACCTTGGGATTTGATCTTCTCAAAGAGAAAGTAGCCAAGATCAATCAAGGCCTTTCTTATATTCCGGATGTTGCAAAAAATCGTTTGAGGCCTCTCGTCAAAAAGGGTCTTCTCGAGGCCACTTCTGACTTTTCCCGTCTTCGAGAAGTGGATGCCATCAGCATTTGTGTTCCGACCCCTTTGAGGAAAACCAAAGATCCTGATATCTCTCATATCATTCAGTCTGTCGAGGCTGTGGCTCAATATTTAAGGAAAGGGCAATTGGTTGTTCTGGAAAGCACGACTTATCCGGGAACGACAGAGGAGGTGGTTTTGCCAATTCTAGAGGGAAAAGGCAAAAAGGTAGGAAAAGATTTTTTTCTGGCTTTTTCTCCTGAGCGAATTGATCCTGGCAATGCGCATTATGAGACGCGAAATATTCCAAAGATTATCGGGGGTATGACACCCCTTTGTACAGAGCGGGCAAAGACTTTGTATGAGAGCATCGTTGTTCAAGTCGTAAGTGTTTCTTCCACCCAAGTCGCAGAGATGGTAAAGCTTCTTGAGAATACCTTTCGTGCGGTGAACATTGGTCTTGTGAATGAGATGGCCATTCTGTGCCATAAAATGCGTATTGATATGTGGGAGGTGATTGAAGGGGCACGGACGAAACCCTTTGGATTCATGGCTTTTTATCCAGGCCCTGGCTTGGGGGGACATTGCATTCCGGTGGATCCCATTTATCTTTCCTGGAAGGCAAAACTCATTAATTCTGAAGCCCGGTTCATTGATTTGGCTGCGCAAGTGAATGGCCAAATGCCTCATCATGTGAGGGATTTGGTGGTGGAGGGTTTGAATCGGGAGAAAAAGGCGCTTAATGGCGCCAAGATTTTGATTTTGGGCGTCACCTACAAAAAAGATGTGGATGATGTCAGAGAATCTCCTGCGCTTGATATTTGGAAATTGCTGTCAGAGGGAGGAGGGGACGTGTCTTATCACGATCCTTATGTTCCTCAACTTCGAATTGAACTGAAAACTTTTAAGTGTCAACCTCTGACGTCTAAAGTCTTAAAACAGGCAGACGCCGTTGTCATTATTTCCGATCACAGCGTGTTTAATTATGCAAAAATTGTGAAAGAAGCCCGTCTTGTTGTAGATACCCGCCATGCGACTCGGAATGTGAAGAGTGGGCGAGATAAGATTGTGAAAATATAGATTATTTTAAGTGCCCAGGCTTGTGCATTTGACTCAAATGTCGTCTATTTGTAGTCGCCCCATTCATGGGGCAATGTGTGGATTGCCCGATAAATCGGGCGACTACGCTTGACGGATCAAGGATACTTGAGTCAAGTGTATAAGCATATTAAGTGTGAATCAACAGTTTTAATTCGCTCGCATGTGCAAATCGTTTGAAGTCCTGATCTCTTGTAATTAAAGGAATTCCGTGGGCTAGGCAACTTTGGGCGATGAGTGTATCTGCCAGACGGGCCTTTTCTCCTTTGGCGAGTAGATGAGATCTTAAGAAACCGGCTCTTTCCCAATAACCTTGGTCAGAGACTAAGAAATATATTTTTTTCTTGCCCCTTGCCGCTTGCTGCTTGACCCTTGCCTTATGACCCTGTATTGTCATTCGTTTGGGGTGTTTGCCAGCTTTCGGAATCATTGGTATGATGATGCCCATCGGGGCATTTCTTTTTGCGGTGTTTGTGGCAGATCCCATACAAGAGAAAACTAAATATGAACGAGCTTAAAAAAATTTTTCAAGAAATTTACAATCGCCTGATTTTGGAAAAACAGTCAGGGAAGAAAACCCTTTTTCTTCCGACCTTTTCAGAAAATTCTAAACTTTTTGCTGAAGGGGAGAAAGTTGAAAGGGTAACCGCTTCTGGGAAAGTAGAAATGTTGGGACATCGGCCTGTGGTTCAGATTGCATCGTCTTTTCGAGAGTTTCGTGAAAAGGTTTTGAAATGTGAGCGTTGTGCTTTAGCCGGGGGCAGAACCCAGGTTGTTTTTGGCACGGGCAATGAAAAGGCCTCTTTGCTTTTTGTAGGGGAGGCGCCTGGATTTGATGAAGACCGTCTGGGAGAGCCTTTTGTGGGTAAGGCGGGACAGCTTCTGACAAAGATGATTGAGGCGATGGGGCTTAAAAGAGAGGATGTTTACATTGCCAATATTATTAAATGTCGTCCGCCTAACAACCGTACACCAGAGCCTTCAGAAATTGAGCAGTGTTATCCCTATCTTTTGGAACAGATTCGGCGTATTTCTCCAAAGGTGATTTGTGCCTTGGGGAATGTCGCTGCGCAGACCCTGCTCGGAACAGAAAAGACGATTACGAGATTAAGGGGCCTTTTTCAGGATTGGAATGGAATTAAATTAATGCCCACTTTTCATCCCTCTTATCTCCTTAGAAATCCGGAGTACAAACGCGAGGTTTGGAGAGATTTACAGTGGGTGATGAAGGAGTTAGTAAGCGCGTAAGTGTCTAAGTGCTTAGGTGCTTAAGTTGAAAAGGAAATAAATTTATTCCTTATTAACTTAAGCACTTAGACACTTATCAACTTAAGCACTCACATGTATTCTTATGAACTACGCCCGTCTTTTTTTTGAAGTTCCATTAAAGCAAGGTTTTGATTACCTCATTCCTGAACACTTGCGATCCCAGGTGGTGGAAGGTTCTCGCGTCTTGGCCCCTTTCGGTCGCGCGAGGAAGTGGGGTTATGTGAAGGAACTTTTAGTCAAGCCGGATGTATCTGAAGTGAAAGAAATTTTAGAAATTGCAGAAGGCCCTCCCGTTTTTACGCCTGCCCTTTTTCAATTGGCCCAGTGGATGAGCGATTATTACCTTTCTCCTCTGGGCATGGTTTTGAGAACGATGTTGCCCGGTCCATTTCGAAAATTTCGTTCAGCGACATCGAGAGTGAAGGAGACTCTTTTCGAAGAAGAAAATGAAATGGAGTCCCCTCATCTCTTGAATGAAGAACAGAAAAAGGCCCAAGGGCTTATTTTTAAAAGATTAGATGAAGCCATTTTTTCCGTGGTTCTCATTCATGGTGTGACGGGCAGTGGAAAAACGGAGCTCTATCTTTCGAGTATTGAAAAAGTCTTGGCCCAAGGAAAAGATGTGATTGTGCTGGTGCCTGAAATTTCTTTGACGCCACAAACAGTAGAGCGGGTAAAAAATCGCTTTGGTAAAATTGTGGCCTTGATGCACAGCCGCATGAGCGAGGGGGAGCGCGTTAAGGAATGGGAGAGAATTCAAAGGGGTGAGGCCCGCATTGGGGTAGGGCCTCGTTCTGCGGTGTTTGCGCCTTTTCGGAATTTAGGTCTGATCATTGTGGATGAAGAGCATGAGCGTACCTATAAACAAGAAGAAATGCCGCGTTATCAGGGTCGGGATGTCGCGATCATGCGGGCCAAGTTCGAAAGGGCCGTGGTGCTTTTGGGATCGGCGACTCCGGCTTTGGAGTCCTATTTTAACGCAGAACAGGGAAAATACGATCTTGTGACTCTTTTGAAGCGCGTGATGAACCGGCCCATGCCGGAGGTGCGAGTTGTGGACATGCGCAAAGAATCAGAAGCTTATGGACGACTTATTTCTTTTTCCAAAACGTTAAGTGATGAGATCAATGAACGGCTGAAGCGTCGGGAGCAAGTGATTCTATTTTTAAATCGTCGCGGCTATGCCCCCATGGTTTTATGTCCCAAATGTGGTCATGTCATTATTTGCGTGGAGTGCGATCAGGCAATGACCTATCATCGGAACAGAGAATACATGCTTTGCCATCTATGTGAATCTCAAATTCCCATTCCTCAAAAGTGTCCGAAATGCGAGCATCCTAGGCTTCATCGCTTGGGGGTGGGAACGCAGCGCATTGAAACCCATTTGGAAAAAATTTTGCCTCATGCGACGCTTCGCCGCATGGATACGGACTCGACACGGACTAAAGATGCGCATGAAAAAATTCTACAGTCTTTTCGATCAGGGGAGGTTCAAATCCTGGTGGGAACCCAGATGATTGCGAAGGGGCTAGATTTCCCAAATGTCACTTTGGTGGGGGTGATGAGTGCAGATGTGGCCATGAGTCTTCCGGATTTCAGAATGGGCGAGCATACGTTTCAGTTGTTAACCCAGGTGGCAGGCCGCTCAGGAAGGGGAGACAAAAAGGGGGTGGTGTTGATTCAGACGCTCACGCCCTTTCATCCTGTGATTCGAGCGGCGATGGCGCAAGATTATTTACAATTTTATAAAAGCGAATTGGTTTATCGCAAACAGTTGGTCTATCCTCCTTTTTCGCGCATTGTCTCCATGGAATTTGAAGGCAAGCCTGAGCCCAAGGTCATTCAGGTGGCGAAAGAAATGAGCGTCTTAGTCAAAAAACATCTTCCCTCCTCAACTCGCGTTTTCGGTCCTCATCAAGCGCCCATTTCCAAGATCAAAGGAAAATTCCGCTGGCAAATCATTCTTTTTTATCCGCGTGGCCAATCCATTCATGAACCTTTGAGACGGGTTCTGGATGATTTTAATCAGGATAGATTAGTGAAGGTGATGATCGACGTGGATCCGGTGAGTTTGATTTAGATTTTTATCCCATTGTGAGTCCTGCCCCTCCTCATCCAGCAAAGGAGGTTTTTCTGCCAGTGGCAGAAAAAAGCCGACTGCGGTAGTAAATGTTCTTTTTCCTCTGTCCCCATCGATGGCATCGGCTTCGTTAATGGTTTTTTGTTTAAGTCTTATGTCTCAGCCTGCTGGCACTCGATGGGGGACCCCCAGTCGGGTCACCCACAATGTGATAAAAAAGGGGTGGTGTGGTAAAAAAAATCATCTCAAAATTAATAATCATACTATGATTGTATGATAAATAATGACGTATGAGAGGTGAATGATGAAGATTACAACATATATTGATGGAGATCTCTTGAAGCGGGCTTTAAAGGAAACAGGATCTCATTCTCAGCGTGAGGTGATTGAGACAGGTCTCAGAAATCTCTTAGCTGATTTTAAAAGAAAGCGTTTTGTGAAGGATTTTAATAACCTGCGCCTCAATCTTTCTCTGGAAACCCTTAAAAAAGAGCGTTCATGACAAAGCTATCTTTCTTCATGCAGACATCGATTTTGACCGAATTGCTAAAATTTGCTCTCCACAGGTAGAGAGCTGTGTCAAAGAAACACGAGAGTAATAGGTTGAGTAAATTTATTTCTGATACGCCTTCTGAACCCTCTGTGAGACGTCTTTGTAGGCGATGTCGACTTCGAAGATTTTTTTGTATTCCATGACGGCTTTGGGGATTTGATTCATGGCTTCGTAGACGAGGCCTAGATGGTAGAGGACGTCTTTTTTGAAGGCGTCCATGTCTGTGAGTTCTTCGGAAACTTTTAACAGTTGTTTTTCGGCCAGGTCATAAAATTTTTTCTCAAGGAAGCACAGACCCAGATAATAAAGGGCTTTGAGCCTTTTCTGAGGATCCTTCGCAGCTTGCTGAAATTCCTGGATGGCATGATCGAACTGCCCTGCTCCATAGTAAAGACTCCCCAGTTCGTAACGGTAAGGCAGTTGGTTAGGGTAGCGTTCGACCCGCTTTTTGCATTCTAAAAGGGCCATTTCACTTTTTTGCTTTTCGAGTTCTTGAATTTGTTGGGTGAGGGACGCATCCGTTGATTTTTTCGCGAATTCATTGCGGAGTCTAAAAAGTTTTTCTTCTGTTTTTCTGAGTGTCAAAATCGAGACTTGTTGAGCAAATCCGCCATCTGAAGGAAGAAGCTTGGCCAATTTTTCATAAGTGGCGATGGCGTGATCGTATTCTTTCCCTTGTTCATAGAACTTGGCCAATTCGCGTAATAAAGAAGTGTTATCCGGTTGATTCTGCAATTTTTTCTGAAGATCAGCCACCAAGAGTGTCAAATCCTCTTCGCTTTTCACAACCCGGCCCTGGGTTTCCAGAAGGTTTGCCTCTTTCTCATCCCTGATTTTGTTCCGATAAGTCGAGGTGTCCGACCATTGTCCCTGTTGAATGGTGCGCATGGCCTCAATGTCCTTGAATCCTTTGGCGGCCACTGGATCGGATGAATTTTTCTTGAGCGCTTCTTGAAAATATTTTTTGGACTTTTCAAAATTTCCTTCCTTAAGATGGAGCTGAGCCAGTTGGTTTAAGACAGAGGTGTCTTGGGGGCAGAGTTTTCTCAAAATTTCAAAGGTGTCTTGCGCCGTTTGCGTCCAGCCTAAGAGAAGGGCGGTGAGGGCCAGTTTTTTTAAGGCATAGATGTTTGTCGGATCAATTTTCAAAATAAGTTCCAGTGTTTGGGTTATGGCCAAATCTCTTTTTCTCATTTCTTGAATAAAAAGAAGACCCCATAAGGGAAGGGTAAAAATCCATTGAAAAACTTTTTTTGGGAGGAGAAATTTTCCGCTTTCCGCTTTTTGAAGCTGAAGCGTTCTAAGAAGAGCCCTCGCCTTGTGAAAATCAGGGTAAGAGAGGAGAAGATTCTTGAGCAGCGTGGAGGCATATTTGAAATGGCCCATGTTGTAGGCCTCTTTCGCCTTCTCATAGAAATCAGTCGCTCTTTGAGATATTTCGTGCTGAGATCCCATTCCCTATCCTTTGCGATAAGTTTGTGTCAATGAATATTTTCTCTAAATTCTAAAAGACGAGTCTAGAGAAGGTATGATATCATAAAGCCCTATGATTCGAGAAATTCGTTTATACGGGGATCCTGTTTTGAGGCGCAAGGCTGAAGAGGTGAAGGCCTTTGATGCGCGGCTCAAGGCCCTCGTCCAGGATATGTTTGAGACCATGGAGGATGCGGGTGGAGTCGGGCTTGCGGCTCCACAGATTGGGATTTCCCAAAGGATTTTTGTGATTGATTTAAAGGGTCCCGCGACGCGTTTAGGGGTGATCAATCCTCATCTAAAAATATCGGGTCCTTTGATCAAGGGATCAGAGGGGTGCCTTTCCATCCCTGGAATTTCTGCTCAGGTGGCCAGGCCAGCGCATGTGCATCTTCAGGCGATGGATGAGGAGGGAAGGCCTTTTGAACTCGAGGCCGAGGGGCTCATGAGCCGGGCCCTGCAGCATGAATTGGATCATTTGGACGGCATTTTCTTTCTGGACCGCCTCAGTTTAACGCAGAGATCTCTCCTTTTAACAAAGGTCAAGCGGCTGGAGAAAGAGGTCGCTGCGGGTCACAAGGTGGAGAGGCCCCGGGAAAACGCCGAGAGTGTTCTTTAAATGCGAGACACCTTCCTTTGCGTCTTTCTTCATTCCCTGAGAGGTTTTCGCTATGTCTCTCTTGTGGTTCCATGGTCCGGCAAGCGGATCTTTGGATACTTATGCTTTCTGGGGTTGTGTTTTTCGCTGGTGTTTCTTTTTTTTCAACTTTCTCCTTTGATCAAGGGTCTAAACTCAACGACAGAATGGGCGATTCATGAACTTCCGACGTTCAGAATTGAAAATGGGCATCTTCGAATTTTAGAAGAATCCTCTCCTAAAAAAGAATCAGAGTCCAAAAAAGTTTATCGTCCGGTATGGAATCAATCCTTTGCCCTTTGGTTGGATGAGAATGCTCAAGGTTCAGATTTAGCTCCTTACCCCTTTGGCATGATTTTGAAATCGGGCGAGATGATTGTCAAAAGGGGACTCATGATTCAAAACGTTCACTATGGCCAGGATTTTTCTATCACCATTTCCCCGTATACCCTTCGGGAGGCTAGAGACATCCTCTTGTGGGTGTCTCCTCTTTTTCTCCTAGGGGCAGGCTGGTTCAATTTGGTTTTGATCAAGGGCCTGGAGGCCATTTTCTTAGGGACGTTGGCCTGTGTGGGGAGCCGGCTCTTTGGAAGAAAAATTTCCTGGAAATCCTCTTTTACCCTGGCTGTGGTGGCCTTAGCACCTGCTCTTCTTTTCTCATCGGTGCTGGGGATTTTTGGAATTTCCCTTCATTGGGGGAATCATTTTTATGATGGTCTTTATCTTCTCTTTTTTGGTGGGGCTTGTATTCAATGGGTGCGAGAGGTGAGATGAAAATTGTTTTTATGGGGACGCCGCACGTAGCGGCCCTGGCCTTGGAGGGGGTGGCAAGGCATTTTCCAATCACGGGGGTGGTGACTCAACCCGATCGGCCTCGAGGACGTGGGCTTCATGTTTTTCCCTCTCCTGTGAAGGAAATGGCCATTCGTTTGGGTCTTGCGGTTTTGGAACCCGTGAAAACAAGGGATCCCGTTTTTCTCGCAAATTTAAAAAGTTGGGCCCCTGATTTGATCGTGGTGGTGGCCTATGGTGGACTCTTGCCGCGCTCGGTTCTTGAAATTCCTTCCCTAGGTTGTGTGAACCTTCATTCTTCGCTTTTACCCAAATACCGCGGAGCGGCCCCGGTTCAATGGGCTTTTTTAAATGTGGAAAAGGAAACAGGATGGACCACTTTTTATCTTTCAGAGGGGATGGATTCTGGGGACATGATTCTTCAGAAAAAAATGTGGGTGCAACCTGAGGATGATGCCGCTTCTTTTTTTGAAAGGATGATTCCGTCAGGAATTGAATTGTTAAAAGAAACGATTCAGCAGGTTTTAAATGGAAGGGCGCCGCGCATCCCCCAAAATCATAGGGAGGCGACCCTCGCGCCTAAATTAAGCAAGGCCGACGGAAAAATAGATTGGAATCAGTCGGCTGTTTCCCTTTGGAATCGGGTTCGCGGGCTTCTCCCCTGGCCTGTGGCCTTTACCTCCTTTGAATGGAAAGGGAAGTTGCATGAGTTACGCATTTTTAAGGCATCTGTCGAAACGGGAAAATCACCTGCGCCGGGTAAGATCTTAGAAATTCGTTTGGATGGATTTTTGGTAGGGACGGGTCGGGATGCTTTATGGATTCAAGAAGTTCAGAAAGAAGGTTCTCGCCGGATGAGCGCGGAAGAATTTTTGAGAGGGCATGCGATTGCGGTCGGGACTGTTTTAGGGAAATAAAACAAATTTCCAATAACAAATGTCAAATTAATTTCCAATTCTCCAATGACCCATTGGGGATTGGAGCATGGGTCATTCATTTGATATTTGTTATTGGAAATTGGTTATTTCTATGAGTCCTCGTGACGCTGCCTTTCACGCCCTTCAAAATTGGGAAAAGAAATCTTTGCCTATCTCTTACACCCTCGAGCCCTATTTTTTAAAGGCGAGTGAAGAAGATTTTTGAGAACATGAGGCGGTTGGGAATCAAAATGATTCTACCGATGGTGGCGGATGCGACGAAGATCAAAAATCTTTTTAAAATTCCTTTTGACCGCATTTTGGTAGATGTCCCGTGTTCTAATTGCGGAGTTTTTGCTAAAAGGGTCGAGGCCCGCTGACGGTTTTCTATGAAAGAAGTCAAGCGCTTGGCTGCGTTACAGATTCAAATTTTAAAAGAGGCGCTTCGGCTTCTAAAGTCAGGGGGGATTTTGGTGTATTCTACGTGCAGCATTGATCCTATCGAAAATGAGGAAGTGGTTCGAGCTTCCTTGAAAGACCAAGCTCAATTCCAGCTCACCGATGAAAAAACAATATTTCAAACTCTTCAGCAGGCGGGGGGCTATTGGGCAAAGATAAGACTTTCCCTTGACAAGGGCGCTTTCCTAATTTAGATTGAGTCTCAATTAAACCCAGGAGTGTCAGATGTTTGAATCGTTCATTATTACCTTGAGAGAAGGGATTGAGGCCTCCCTGGTGATCGGCATCCTTTTGGGGATTTTGAAAAAAATCTCGAGGGAGGACCTCGTTCGCTTCGTTTACGGGGGTGTGGGGGCCGCGGTCGTGGCCAGTGGCCTGGGGGCTCTTTTCCTCCAATCCTTTGTCATCAATGAAGAGGTGTATGAAGGGACCCTTTACCTTGTCGCCGCTTTTTTTGTGATCACCATGCTTTGTTGGATGCGCCGGCATGCCAGAACATTAAAGGGAGAAATTGAAACGGCTGTTCATCACATGACAGGTGGAGCCCAGAAAAAAGGAGAGGCCTGGGGAATTTTTGCCTTCACCTTTTTCATGGTTTTTCGGGAAGGGGTTGAGACGGTTCTTTTTTTAAGTGCCGTGGGTCTTACCACGCAAAAGCTTTTGTCTTTTATCGCAGGACTGTTGGGTCTGGTGCTGGCCGTTCTTTTCTGCGTGGCTTTTGTGAAGGGGACCCTGCGGATTGATTTGGGGAGATTTTTCCGGGTGAGCACCGCCGTTTTATGGATTTTTGTTTTTCAATTGTGGGTCAATGGTTTTCACGAATTGTCCGAAGCTCAAATTTTACCTGCCAGTCAAAGGGAGATGGCCCTTGTAGGACCTTTGGTTAGAAACAATGCCTTTTTTATTTTGGCCATTCTGGCGATTCCCATTTTTATTTTTTTATTCTCTGCTCGGAAAAGGGAAAATTTACCCGATGAAATGTCAGGCCCTGAACGCAGACTGGCGTTGTCCAAGGCGAAAAGTGAAAGGCGCTGGCGTTTCAGTTGGTCGGCTGTCTCTTTTTTGATTCTTCTGTCTTTGGGGGCGCATACCGTTTATTCCAATCGGTCTGAAAAAATAGACCCTCCCCTTCTCGTAGAAAGCCAAGGCGGCTCGATTAAAATTCCTCTTTCTGAAGTAAATGATGGAAGGCTTCATCGGTTTGGCTTGAATGTTGGGGAAGGCATGGTTCGTTTTCTTGTCATTAAAACCAGCGATGATCGTTATCGAACAGCCTTTGATCTTTGCGAAATCTGTGGAGATTATGGCTATCGCCAAGAAGGTGAGAATATTATTTGTCTCAATTGTACGGCGGCCATCCATCCTCCGACAATGGGTGTGGCAGGGGGATGCAATCCCATTCCTTTACAATCGTGGGTCGAGGGAGGGGAGCTTTTGGTTAAAGAGACAGATTTAAAAGTGTTTCAAGATCATTTCAAAATGAAGGTGCTACCGGAAGTGACGTGCACCCTTTGTCACATGAAATTACATTTTGAAGAGGCAAAAGAAATAAAGGCGAAGGGAAAAACTTTTTATCTTTGTCCGATGGAATCTTGCCAAAAAGAATTTGAGAAACGGTATTTGAATTATTAAAAACTAATTTGGACGAAATTATTTTTAGAGACTTTTCCTATGCTCTTACGAATCCTCAGTGAATCTTTCATGCGTCGCAAGCGGCGCAAAATACTGGGTGTTTTTGCCGTTTCCCTGGGCGCCAGCCTGGCGACGGCGGTGATTGGGATTTCCTTGGAAGTGGGAGATAAGGTGAGTCGTGAATTGAATGTTTATGGCTCGAATATCGTGGTTCATCCTTCGGATATTGTAGATGAAGAAGAGGGCCCCGTTCTGGGACAGCCCAGGCTCGACGAATCGGACCTTCCCAAAATGAAAACGATTTTCTGGGGCAATAACATCATGGATTTTGCCCCTTTTCTTTTGAGCGAGGTTACCCTCAAGGGCGAGACAATTTCTATTGAAGGAACATGGTTCTCTAAAGAAATGAGTGTCCCAGATGGCCCATCCGTTAGAACGGGAGTCGAAACCCTTTTCCCTACCTGGCATGTGGAAGGGTCTTGGCCTCGAGATGATCAGGCCTTGAGAGAGGTGCTCGTAGGAAAAGAGATCGCGGCCCAGTTTAATATTCATCCTTCTCAAAAAATCACGATTGAGAAAAACGGAAAACCACTTGAGGTTTTAGCAACAGGAATTTTAAATTCGGGAGAGCAATACGATTCGAAAATTTTGGTGGATTTAGATTTGGCCCAAGGGCTCACTGGACTTCCTAAGGGAGTGGACCAAGTTTTCGTTCGAGCGCTCACCATTCCAGAAGATGATTTTCTGAAGCTTTACGCGCGTCATCCGCAGTCTCTTTCTCCTCAAGAGTATGAACGGTGGTCATGTTCCCCTTATGTCAGTACCGTTGCGGCTCAGCTTCAGGAGGCGATTGCGCATGCGGTTGCAGAGCCCATTCTTGAAGTTTCTCAAAGAGAAGGGGTTTTGCTTAAAAAGCTCAAAGGACTTTTTATTTTTATTTGTGCAGTTGCTTTATTAGCCGCTGGAGTTGCTTTAACCACTGTTTTAATGGCCACGGTGGTAGAAAGGCGTCAGGAGGTCGGGCTTTTAAGGGCTTTAGGCGCAGGCTCCAAAGATGTGGTTTTAATTTTTCTATCTGAATTGGCTGTCATGGCCATCCTCGGATCTTTTTTGGGGGGGGCCTTAGGCTATGGATTGGGACAATGGATATCCTTTCATTTGTTTCACTCTTTTATTCAACCTAATCCGATGGTTCTCTTTATTGTTGCGGGAGTGACATTGACCATCTCTCTTATGGGAGGCCTTTTCCCTATACGATTTGCCCTCAAAGTAGACCCTGTGAGAGTCTTGCATGAAATTTAAAATGTTTTTAAAACTTTGTTTTGCTTCGATTTCTCATCAAAAGGGTAAATCAGCTTTGATGATGATTGTTTCTGTTATGGCCGTTGCGGTGACCACCAGTCTCTTGGGATTGATTTATGATGTTCGGCTTCAAATGCAAAAGGAACTCATGGCCTTTGGCCCTAATTTTAAAGTCCAACCTCAATGGAATACCATTGGCAACATGATTTCGTGGGCCCAGTACGACGAAATTGAAAAAATGTTTTTCAGGCCAGATGCAATTATTTGCCCTGTTTTAGCGGGTGTGGTGTTGTGGAAAGATCGCTCTCAATTAATAGAAGGCGTTTTATTAGATGCTTACCAAAAGATTTCCAAGCATTGGATAGTGGAAGGTACATGGCCAAATAAGCCAGGAGAAGTTTTAGTGGGAGAAAAAGTCGCTCAGAAATTTCATTTAAAGTTGGGAGAGACTTTGACTTTTGATCAGTCCTCTCAAGCTTTTTTGATTCGAGGTTTTTTTCGATCAGGGACCCGAGAAGAAGAAAAAATAGTTTTCTCAATGAAAGGCGCGCAAAAAATTTTAAAAGAGGAAAAAAACTTTTCATTTGTTTTTGCCAGATTAAACAATTCTCTTCAGGAATTAGAAAATTTAAGCGAAAATATTGAAAAACATTTTCCTGATTTAAAGGCGGTTCCTATTCGAAGGGTTTCTTTGGCGGAGGGAGCGATTCTAGATCGTATTGGCAGTTTAGTGGGATGGGTGAATATCCTGATTTTGATGGTTGCTGCGTTGGCTTTGATGGCGACTTCAACAGTTTTGGTGGATGAGCGCCGTGAAGAGTTTGGCTTGCAGCGGGCCTTGGGAGCAAGTCCCGCTCAATTGATGCGGCTTTTTTACATGGAAACTTTTTTGAGTGCCTTCATCGTTTCACCCCTTGGTTTTTTACTAGGATTCTGGGGGCTAAAAATATTGGCTTATGAGGTTTTTTCGGCTCAAGCGACTTTTCGGTGGGAAATGGTTCCTGTGATTTTGATTGTTTTAATGGTTGTCATTCTTCTAGGAGAGAGTGTGGCTGTGAGAAGAATTGCGACCCTTGAGCCGGCGATGGTTTTAAAAGGGGAGTAAATGAGTAAAGGACGATGGACGATGGAAGATGGACGAAGATGAGCAGCCTTATTCAAGCAAAAAATTTAACGCGTCGTTATAGTGACCATGTCATGGCCCTCGATCATGTAGATTTAACAGTTGAACGAGGTGAATGGCTTGCCATGATGGGGCCTTCTGGGTCTGGGAAGACGACCTTGCTGAATTTATTGGGTTGTTTGGATCGTCCCACGGAGGGAGAAATTTTCTTTGAAAATCGTTTGATCAGTACTTTCAGTGCTCAAGAGTTGAATCGCTTTCGCCGCGAAAATGTAGGGATCGTTTTTCAGCAATTTCATTTGATTGGTTATTTGACGGCCCTGGAAAATGTAATGTTGGCTCAGTATTATCACAGCATGGTCGATCGTGAGGAGGCAAAGCGTGCCCTAGAGGATGTCGGATTGGGTGAGCGGATTCATCATTATCCGTCACAACTTTCGGGAGGGGAGCAACAGCGGGTTTGCGTGGCCCGGGCCTTGATTAATCAGCCTAAATTGATTTTGGCAGATGAACCTACAGGAAATTTGGACGAGAAAAGCGAAGAGACGGTGCTGGATCTTTTTCGGCGTTTGCACGCAAAGGGACACACTATTTTAATGGTCACGCATGACGTGACCGTTGGAAAAATGGCGGATCGTCAACTGCAATTGGAACACGGAAGAATAGCAGGATCTTATTTAAGTCCCCTTCAAGCAGAGGAGGATATTGAGAATTTTCTCAAGCGCTTATGGGAATTACGTGAAGAGGGTAAGCTTTCGTATGACTATTTGCAGAAAAATAATTTTTTGGATCATGCGGGTGTTTTGAAATACATGCAGGCCAAAGAACTTTTGGAAGTGAAAGATCGAAAAATCTATTTTACTTCAGCAGGTGAGCTTCGTATGAGAGATATCATTCGTCGCCACCGGCTGGCCGAAATACTTTTTTCTAAAGCTTTACACATGGATAAAGAAGAGTCGGCTGTTGAGGCCTGTCAATTTGAGCACATGCTCAATCCCGATATCACAGAAAGAATCTGTACTTTTTTTCATCATCCAAAGAAATGTCCTCATGGGAAGGAAATTCCTGGAGGGAAATGCTGTGAAAGACCGTAGCTCGTCTTTCGTCGTTCGTCTTCCGTTTATAAGCAAGAAGTTAGTAACGGACGACGAACAACTAACGAAGAACGACGAACAAAAATTGTTCAAAAGAAAAACAGGTTGTTATGAACCCCTATCATGGCTTATGGCTTAAGGCTCAAGAATTAATGCCCGGCGGTGTCAACAGTCCCGTACGGGCTTTTAAGTCTGTGGGGCTTGATCCGCTGATTGTTTCCAAAGCCAAGGGTTCCAAAATTTATGATGTTCGAGGCAAGGCCTATTTGGATTTGGTCATGTCCTGGGGACCTTTGATTTTAGGGCATGCGCATCCTGAGATTTTGAAAGCAGTAAAAGAGGCTTTGGAGGAGGGGTCTAGCTTTGGTGCCTTGTCTCATCGCGAAATTCTCTTGGCTGAGGCGATTTGTAACGCGCTGCCTTCCCTTGAAAAAATCCGTTTTGTCAGTTCGGGAACAGAAGCGGCCATGACAGCCATTCGTTTGGCGCGGGCTTTTACTGGAAGGGATAAAATGATCAAGTTCGAAGGTTGCTATCACGGCCATTCCGATTTTCTTTTGGCCAAGGCGGGCTCTGGCCTTGCGACTTACAGTCTCGCAGGAAGCGCGGGGATTCCTAAAGAGGTTTTGAAATCTACGCTTGTTCTGCCATTCAATGATTGGGTGGCTCTTGAAAAAACAATGAATCGCTTCGGTCGTGAAATCGCCTGTATTTTGGTAGAACCCATTCCCGCCAACATGGGCTTGGTGTTTCCCGAAAAGGATATGCTTAAGACCTTAAGAAAAATGTGTACGCAAAAAGGAATCCTTTTAATCTTTGACGAAGTGATCACAGGTTTTCGAGTCGGATACGGAGGCGCACAAGAGCTTTATCACGTTCAACCTGATTTAACTATTTTAGGGAAAATCATTGGCGGCGGATTTCCCGTGGGTGCTGTCGGTGGGCGTAAAGAAATCATGGATCAATTGGCACCTTTGGGACCCGTGTATCAAGCAGGAACCCTTTCTGGAAATCCGGTGGCCATGGCTGCGGGATTAAAAACTTTGGAAATTCTGAAGAGAAAAGGCGCTTATGAAAAACTTGAAAAGCTGGGCGCAACTCTTGCTGGTGGTCTCGAAGAAATATTAAAGAAGAAAAAAATTTCCTTTCAGCTCCATCGCATCGGCTCCATGATGACTCTCTTTTTTAATGATCGGCCGATTGAGAATTATCAGGATGTATTACAATGTAATACAGAAAAATTTAATCAATTCTTTAGAGAGATGTTTCGAAAAAGAATTTTCCTTCCTCCCTCTGCCTTTGAAACCTGGTTTTTGAGCTTGAGCCACTCTGCTCAAGACATCGAGAGCTTCTTAAAGGCAGCTGACCAGACGTTCAAGGCTTATTAAGAGCTCTTTTCCAACCCATTGTACAAGAAGGAGTAAGATTTTGTTCATTTTTGTTTAACTTAACTCATTCTTTAGCAAGGAGTTAAGTTCTGAAATATTAAATTATTCTTTTAATCTTTCTGAAATGAACAGTGTCTATATATATGGGTGGGGAGATAGGACGAGGAAGCCATGTCAACGAGAGAGTATATTTTGAATCAAGTGGAGCTGATCAAGAGAGATTGTGCAAAGTTGAAGATTACGCCAGAAGAATGGGTTTCAAGATTTGCCAAGAAGTACCATGATGAACATGCTTTGCAGGTGGTTGTGGCTTAATATCAAATCAGACTTTCTGCCCAATTTAACCTTACCTAGAGATCCAGGACTTTCTTCAGAACTCAGTTCATCCCAGTTAAACTCAGATTTTGCAATAGACGCGTGGACTCAAGAGCAAGAGCTTGAGCCAGACAGGCCTTTGCAGTCCCTGTGGGATTGGCCTGAAGAAAACAAACAAATCAGGCAAACTTGTGCCAGTGGCACAAGGCAAACTGACGCGTTAGTAAATGAGTTCCTCTTTATAGCATGCAAAAATTTGCCTGTCGAGTATTTCTGAAGGTCAAGTGCCTTCGCATACGGTAACGCCGGCTGCTTTGAGAGCTTCTATCTTAGAAACTGCTGTTCCTGAACCTCCTGAAACAATAGCTCCGGCATGGCCCATTCTTTTGCCGGAGGGGGCGGTTGTGCCGCTGATAAAGGCGACCACGGGTTTAGTGAATTTTTCCCGAATGTATTCAGCGGCAATTTCTTCTTGGCTTCCTCCAATTTCTCCGATGAGAATGACCGCTTCTGTTTGAGGATCTTTTTCGAAGAGTTCGAGAAGTTCAATGTAGCCGGTTCCAATAATAGGATCACCGCCAATTCCAATACAAGTAGATTGGCCCAAGCCTAAAGAGGTCAATTGCCAAACGGCTTCGTAAGTCAATGTTCCACTTCTTGAAATAACACCGATAGAGCCGGGTTTATGAATGTAGCCGGGCATAATGCCTATTTTACATTCACCCGGGGTGATAATGCCTGGGCAATTGGGCCCGATCAATGTAGTGTCTGTTCCCTGTAAAACCCTTTTGACTTTGGCCATGTCGAGCGTAGGGATCCCTTCAGTAATACAGGCAATCAGTTTGATGCCAGCCGCATGGGCTTCTAAAATGGCATCCGCGGCAAAAGGGGCTGGAACATAAATCACAGACGCATTGGCCTGGGTTTTCTGAACAGCTTCCTGAACCGTGTCAAAAATGGGAATCTTTTCGAAATTTGTTCCGCCTTTGCCAGGGGTAACACCTGCTACCATTTTTGTCCCGTATTCCACCATTTGACGGGTATGGAAAGAGCCGGCTGAACCGGTGATGCCTTGGCAAATGACGCGGGTATTTTTGTCGACCAGAATAGACATAATAGACTCTTTCTCTTAAAATTCGAAATACGAAACACAGAGTAAAAGCAGGCACGAAATACCAAGCACTAATTTTGAATTTGGGTATTAGAATTTGTTTCGAATTTTGTGCTTCGTTCTTCGAATTTTATTCGTCATACCCTCTTCACGATTTCCTCTGCTGCTTGTGCCATGGTCTCAGCCGTTACAATCGGTAATCCTGATTCTTTTAATATTTTTCGTCCGGCCTCTACATTCGTTCCTTCGAGACGCACAACCAGGGGAATCTGGATTTTGACACCCCGAGCCGCCTCTACAATGCCGTTCGCAATCACATCGCATTTCATGATGCCGCCAAAAATGTTGACTAGGATTCCTTTCACTTCTGTGTGGGCTAATAAAATTTTAAAAGCAGCCGTGACCATTTCGGTTGAAGCCCCACCTCCCACATCCAGAAAATTGGCAGGGGATCCACCGTGGAACTTAATAATATCCATCGTGGCCATGGCAAGACCCGCACCATTGACCATGCAGCCGATGTTTCCGTCTAGGCTGATGTAATTCAAGTTGTGTTCACCTGCTTGTACCTCGAGAGGATCTTCCTGGGTGATATCTCTAAAATTTTTGATATCGGCATGACGAAAAAGGGCGTTGTCGTCAAAATTGATTTTGGCATCGAGGGCCAAGACTTTCCCGTCTTGAGAAAGGACAAAGGGATTGATTTCCACCAGAGAGCAGTCTTTTTCAAGAAAAAGGCGACCGAGGGCAAGAAGGATTTGAGAGACTTCATTTGCCCATTTTTCTTTGAAACCGAGGGCATAGGCCACGAGTCGAGCCTGATAAGGTTGAAGTCCCATCACAGGATCCATCCATAATTTACAAATTTTTTCAGGTGTTTTTTTTGCGACTTCTTCGATTTCAACACCCCCTTCTATAGATGCGAGAATCACGGGCGCATTTTTTTGGCGGTCGAGTGCGATGCCAATGTAGTATTCATGGGCAATGTCTGTACTTACCTCCACCCACACCTTTTCAACGGGAATGCCCTCAGGACCCGTTTGATGGGTGACGAGTCTCTTGCCCAAAATGGTTTCAGCAGCCTTTTGGGCATGAGCGGGAGAGGTTACGATTTTGACGCCGCCCGCCTTCCCTCGCCCCCCCGCATGAATCTGGGCCTTCACTGCCCATTTTTTGGCAGAGATACCTTTCGCAATTTCAAAGGCGTCTTTAGGGGAAAAGGCAATTTTCCCTTCTACCACAGGAATTCCGTATTGTTTGAGCAATGCCTTCGCTTGATATTCGTGAATTTTCATATTGTGAGCGCTAATTTACCTGAAAAGGTTTGGATTTGCAAATGTTGAGTGAGGAGTGCTTTAGACGGATATTCTATTTAAAAAGGTCTGAGTGCGTTCCCGTTCTTTCAAAGATAATTTGGTTTTCAGTTTGTCGTGTGTAGACAGGAATTAACATCAGATGCCCAATCGTTTGAACATATCATTTGTATCACGACAGACAATTAAATCTCTCTTTGCATCTGTGTTTGTAAAAGTTTTGAGCGTATTCCTGTTGGGAATACTGACATCGAAGGGAAGTCCTCTTCTGAGGGTGATTTGTTTGTAAAATATTGTGACGGCTTGGGAGACTGAAAGTCCAAGCCGGTGCAGTAATCCTTCTGCCTCATTCTTAAGATGAGGCTCTATTCGCGCATGAATCGTAGCCGTTTTATTCATAGCATATCTCCTTGTTTGCCTTAGGGGAGATGTAGCACAACCAGTACACATATGCAAGTGTTTTTGTGCTTTTCCATTGTTGAGACAGGAACCCGAGAATTTTATCCTCCCCACATGCGTCGAAAGAATCCGGCTTTTTTCACTTCCTCTTTTGCTTCTATATTGACACGGGCCAGGGTTTCTTCATCCAGGGTCGCAATATATTGGGCAATGATTTGGCCTTGGGTGATGGGGGCTTCGAGTGAAGGGGGGATGAAAATGGAAAGTTTGACTTGGGAGGCCTTGTCTTTGGGGACCATGAAGAAAAGATTGTCACTTGCGATACCCTGATCAGAAGAAGGTTTGCCATGATGAATCGGAATGTCGAATACTTGGCCTTTACAGGGAACAACCACATTGGTGAAGCGGTTGAAGCCATCATTCAGAAGTTGTCTCGTATATTCGGAACGTTCTTTGTTGGTGAGGGCTCCCAAGAGAACAGAAATCAATCTCATGTTTCCCTGTTTGGCTACACCCACCAAGCAATAGAGGGCCTCGTCGGTATAACCTGTTTTAAGTCCGAGCATGCCAGGATATTTTCCAATCAATTTATTCGTGTTGATGAAACGGTATTTTCCCTGCCGAATAAAGATTTGTTTTTGCGATGAATATTGAAAAACTTCTGGGTAATCTCTCCATATGGCCAATGTCAGGCGTACCAGATCACAGGCTGTTGTCGTATCTTTGGGGGTATCTAGAGCTGGGGGAAGTCCATGGGGGCTTCTGAAAACCGTTTGTTTGAGACCTAAGGTCTTGGCTTTTTCATTCATGAGCTGGACAAAATTTTCCTGAGAGCCAGAGATCATTTCGGCCAGGGCAGCCGCTGCGTCATTGGCGCTTCCGACAGCGGTTGCTTTCACAAGGTCACGGGCAGAAATTTTTTCACCCTGCCACATTTTGGCTTCGGATCCGCGAATGGCTGCAATTCTGAGCGGAACGGTGTAAAGGCTGTCCCAGTGAATTTTGCCCTGATGGACGGCTTCGAAGGTGAGGTAAAGGGTCATGATTTTGGTGAGGCTAGCCGGGGCATGCGGCGCGTCTTTATTTTTTTGGGTTAGAATGTCGCCTGTGTCTGCATTTACGACCAGATAGGAACTGACAGGAATGTCTGTGCCTTTAGGTTTTAACTCTTTTGCTTGCAAGGAAAAGGGAATGATGCTCAGTAAAAAAAAGATCGAAAGTGTTTGTTTTTTCATAAATGCACAGTCCTATTTTTGAGGACAGATTCTAACATTTCTTAAAAAAAAGGAAATGATTTTGGGTTTATTTTTTTTATAGGCATATGCACTTGACTTAAAGATGTCGTCCATTTGTAGTCGCCCCATTTATGGGGCCGTGCCCCTTGCATGGATTGCCCGATAAATCGGGCGACTACGCTTGACGGATCAAGAATACTTGAGCCAAGTGCATATGCCTTTTTTTTATTTTTTAAGGGGTTCATATGATATAATGAAAGAATGAGAATGAAGCTGGTTCCTGTTTTGATTCTCGTAGTGGCGTTAATAGGCTCTTGTAGTCTTTTCTCGGGCCGCTGTTGTGCTGCCCAACAAGAGAAGGGCAATCATCACTCCTGTCATTCTTCTCCTGGTTCTGAATCTTCTGGAAAATCTAATTTGAGCCCTTGTTGCTGTACCCTTTTTTCTGATCTTCCCAAAATTCCAGAACAAATATTAAGCTCTTTTCATTCAGGGTTTCTTTCCTTTTTTCAAGGAGAAGTTTTGGTTGAGAGCTTCCAAGGTTTTAAGAATATTTTCTGGGATTCTTTTTCAGATCCTCCACCCTGGGGTGATCTTCATTTCTACGATCTTGTTTTTTCCTCTCAAGCGCCTCCACAAGCAGCGTTCAGCGTATAGCGTACAGCGGACAGTAAGAAGGGGTACTTGTTTTTCCTGTCCGCTGAACGCTGTACGCTGTGCGCTGTGAGTTCTTTTTATGGAGGTATTCTCAATGAAATTTATATTCGTCGTTTTTTTATCATCTCTCTATTTTTCATGCGCCTTTGCCGAAGAGAGAGAGAGGCTTTCTTTACCCGCTCTTATCGAGGAAGTTCTTCAAAAGAATCCTGACTTGAAGATGGCCGAGAAAAAATGGGAGGCTGCCCATGCCCAAATTCTTCAGGCGGGTGTTCTGGAAGATCCGATGTTGGGAGTCGAAGTTGAAGGAATTCCCACCGATACGGTAGATGTGGGACGTTACAACGATATTGAATGGAGTTTCTCCCAGAATTTTCCTTTTCCTGGGAAGCTTTCACTCAAGAAAAAAATTGCTTGGGAAGAAGCAGAGAAGGCGCATCTTGAATATTTTGAAAAGAAAAATCAAATTGTTGCCGATGTCAAAATGGCATATGTGGATTATGATTTGATGTTTAGAACGATTCAAATCTTGGAAGACGATGAGCGGATTTTGAGTCAATTTGAAGAGAGTGCCCGAAGTAAGTATGAAGTAGGCAAAGTCTCTCAACAGGATGTTCTCAAGGCACAGGTTGAGTGGACGAAGATTAAAAATCAAATTCTGATTAAGAATCAAGAAAAAGAGACCTTGGCTGCAAGAATCAATATGTTACTCTCCCAGTCGCCTGGAGAATTATTGGGAGATCCGGAACCTTTGTCTGAAGAGACTTCAGAGTTGGATCTGGATTCACTCCTTTCAAGCGCCTTGGAGGGTCGTCCAGAACTGAAGATGAAAGAAGCTGAAATAAAAGGGATGGAATGGGCGCTTCGGTTGGCCCGGCGGCAGTATGAACCTGATTTTTTTACAAAACTTGAGAGCCGACAATTTCAAGGAGCAGGATTGGAAGAGTATGACGTCATGCTTGGGATGAGCATTCCGTGGCTGTGGACGCGTTCTCGCGTGGAGGGTGCAGTCCAAGAGGCCCGGGCCAATTTAGAGGCTGCACGAAATGAATACGAAGCAAAAAAATGGGCGATTTTATTTGAGGTTAAAGAATCGTGGGTGAAGGTTCATACCTCTGTCAGTCTGGTTAATCTTTATCGGTCCAATATTCTTCCGAAGGCGGATCAAATGATCAAAGTTTCTCAAATAAATTACGAGACGGATAAAATTGATTTTTTAATGCTTTTGGACAGCCTTAGAACTTTGGTGGCATTTCAATTGGAATATCGAGAGGCGATTGCGGATTATCATAAAAATTCTGCGCAGTTGGAGAGGAGAGTGGGAAAGCAGAATACAGAATTCAGAATTCAGAATAAATAAGGAGGGGGTTGTTTTTATTCTGAATTCTGGATTCCGACTTCTGAATTCTAAAAAAGGATCTTTATGAAAACACGTATCTTTATCATATTGATAGTAGTTTTAGGACTCACGTCTTTTCTTTTGATTTATCGCCATTCTGTTTCTGGTAGGAAGCAGGATTCTTCTGAGAAAGTAGAGAGTGCGACGTATTACTGTCCCATGCATCCGACCTACACGAGTGATCGGCCGGGGAACTGTCCGATTTGCAACATGACATTGGAGAAGAGAGAAGAAGTTCAGCCGTCTCCCTCGCAGTCTTTGAATTCAAAAGATATTTGCTTCATGCACAATTGTCCCATGATGAAAGAGGGGGAAACATGCCCCATGATGGTGGTGGCGAAAGTTGGGGAGAAGGTTACCTGTCCTGTGTGTGGGTCTCATGTTGCACAGGAATCAAAGCAGGGCCCAGAAAAGAAAATTCTTTATTGGACGGATCCGATGATGCCGGATTTTCGTTCGGATAAACCCGGCAAGTCGCCTATGGGCATGGACTGGGTCCCTGTTTATGAAGAAGAGGCAGTTGCTGGAGGGGATCATGCGGCTTCTCCATCAGGATATACCCCCATTCTGGTAAGTCCTCAAAAGATACAGTTGATTGGCGTTAAGACTGTTCTTGCCAAGAAGCAAAATTTAACAAAGCAAATTCGTACGGTAGGGCGAGTGACAGTGGATGAAACCCGCATCGTTCGTGTTCATCCCAAAGTAGAGGGTTGGGTTGAGGAGATTTTTGCGAAGTATGAAGGGGATCGGGTGAATAAAGGTCAGCCGCTTTTTTCATTTTACAGCCCTGATTTTGTCTCTGCCCAGGAAGAATATCTTTCGGCTTTGAAAATGCAAAGTGGGCTTCCCTCGGATGTGTCTAGCGATGCCCGAAGAGATGCCCAGGCCAATGTGGATTCTGCACAGAAGCGTCTTCAATGGTGGGATGTGACGGATGAACAAATTGAGGAGTTGAGAAAGCGTCAAGCCCCTCAAAAGACGCTTGTTTTGACGTCTCCTATCGATGGAGTCATTCTCAAGAAAAATGTTTTTGCGGGCCAGTTTATGGAAAGAGGTGCAGGCTTTTTTGAATTGGCGGATCTTTCGAGCGTGTGGGTGGATGCAGATTTATATGAGTATGATTTGCCTTGGGTCAAGGTGGGAGAAGAGGGGCGTGTCACATTGCCCAATGATTCCAAGAATGAATGGAGCGGAAAGGTGATTTATGTGGCCCCTCTCTTAAAGGCGGAAACGCGAACCGCCGTGGCTCGTTTGGAGTTGTCGAATGCGGACAACGTTCTAAAGCCCGAGATGTACGTGACAGTCGAAATCTCTATTGATTTGGGAGAGCGGCTTGTTGTACCTGCGGAGGCTCTCTTGGATACGGGAGAGCGTAAAATTGTTTTTGTCAGCAAGGAGAATGGAATTTTTGAACCTCGAGAGGTGGTGATGGGGGCAAAGACGAATAAATCCGTCGAGATTGAAAAAGGGATTGATGAAGGGGAAGTCGTGGTGATCAATGGAAATTTTCTCATTGATTCTGAGAGCAGGTTGAAAGCGGCGATGGAGGGGATGGGAAGTGGAGAACATCAACATTGACTTCGCGTACTTCGTACATCGTACGTCGTACCTAGAACATCGAACATCGTTTCTTGCGTAGATTGTTTTACGAAGTCCGATGTCCGAAGTACGAAGTACCAGGGTTAAGCTCATGAATGAATACAAAAAAGAAGGTTTCATCGAGAGACTGATCGAATTTTCTGCTCGTAATAAATTTCTTATTCTTGCCCTTATTCTTGCGGCGGCAATCGGGGCGGGTTATACCCTTAAAAATATTCCTTTGGATGCGATTCCGGATCTTTCGGATACCCAGGTGATTGTTTACTCTCGCTGGGATCAGAGCCCCGATATTATTGAAGATCAAGTGACCTATCCCATTGTCACGGCTCTTTTGGGTGCACCCAATGTCAAGGCCATTCGGGGGTTCTCTGATTTTGGATTTTCTTATGTCTATGTGATTTTTAAAGATGGAACGGATATTTATTGGGCCCGGAGCCGGGTTCTCGAATACTTAAGCAAAATTACTGCGAAACTTCCTGAGGGAGTGAAGACCGAGTTGGGTCCGGATGCGACAGGGGTGGGATGGGTGTTTCAATATGCCTTGGTGGATACTTCTGGGAAACACGATCTCCAGGAGTTGAGGTCGTTTCAGGACTGGTATCTTAGGTACCATCTTCAAAGTGTGCAGGGAGTTTCTGAAGTGGCGTCCCTGGGGGGATTTGTGAAGCAATATCAGATCACCCTTGATCCCAATAAGCTTTTGGCCTATCACATTCCCATTTCGAAGGTCGTGGAGGCCATCCGCAGTGGAAATCAAGAAGTGGGCGGGCGGCTTCTTGAATTTTCCGGGGCAGAGTATATGGTGAGGAGCCGCGGATATGCGAAGTCTATAGAGGATCTTGAAAAAATTGTAGTGGGGGTTGACTCAAAAGGAACGCCCATTTTGGTGAAGCATGTTGCGAATGTGGCCATGGGGCCGGAGATTCGAAGAGGGCTGGCGGATTTAGATGGAGAAGGGGACGTAGTAACGGGGACTGTGATTATGAGGTATGGGGAAAATGCCTTAAGGGTGATTGATCGGGTGAAGGGAAAATTAAAAGAGATGGAGTCTTCTTTTCCGTCAGGGGTCACCTGGAAAGTGACTTATGACCGTTCAGAGCTGATTAAGAAATCCATAGAGACTTTGAAACATCAGTTGATTGAAGAAATGGTCATTGTCAGTTTTGTGATCATGATTTTTTTGTGGCATTTTCCCTCTAGTTTTATTCCGATTGTGACAATCCCCGTGGCCGTGTTTCTTTCTTTTATTCCCTTTGTGGGGCTTAAATTAACTTCAAACATTATGTCGCTTTCAGGCATTGCGATTTCAATAGGAGTTCTCGTAGATGGGGCGATTGTGGAATTAGAAAATGCCTATAAGCGTTTGGAACAATGGAATGAGGGAGGAAGACAGGGGAGTTTTCATGCCATTCTTCTCAAGGCGATGAAAGAAGTGGGGCCTTCCGTTTTCTTTTCTCTTTTGGTGATTGCCGTTTCCTTCATGCCCATTTTTACATTGGTCGATCAGGAGGGGCGTTTGTTCAAGCCCTTGGCCTGGGCAAAAAATTTAGCGATGGTGACGGCTGCGATTTTGGCGGTGACTTTGGATCCTGCCCTCAGAATGCTTTTCACGCGAATGGATCCTTTTAAATTTAAACCGCTCTTTATTTCAAAGTTTTTTTCTACACTCTTGGTAGGAAAATATTATTCAGAAGAGAAACATCCGGTGAGCCGCGTTCTTTTTAAAATTTATGAGCCGGTTTGTCGTTTTGTTTTAAGGCATCGAAAGGCTACGATTCTTGCCGCCACGTTGTGGGTGGCGACGACCGTTCCCGTTTATTTCAAATTGGGCGCTGAATTTATGCCCCCTCTTTGGGAAGGGGATCTTCTTTACATGCCAACGACATTGCCCGGGATCTCTGTCACGGGGGCGCAAGACCTTTTACAAAAGCAGGATCAAATTCTTAAGAGTTTTCCGGAAGTCGAGCGGGTGTTTGGAAAATCGGGGCGCATTGAAAGTTCGACGGATCCGGCCCCCTTTTCCATGGGAGAAACCGTGGTCATGCTGAAGCCAGAAAGGGAGTGGAGAAACGTGAAGCGATGGTATTCGGATATCATCCCAGAATTTTTGCAAAGGCCTTTTCGTGCCATCTGGCCGGACCGGATTTCGAAGGAAGATTTAATTAATGAAATGGACAAGGCCTTGAAAATTCCTGGAACGACCAACGCATGGACCATGCCGATCAAAAACAGAATTGATATGTTGAGTACAGGCGTCAGAACTCCTATTGGGATTAAAATTTTGGGGGCTGATATTAAACAGATTGAAGAAATCGGGACGAATCTGGAAATGATTTTGAAAGATATTCACGGAACACGCAGTATTTATGCGGAGCGGGTGGCAGGCGGTTATTTCCTGGACTTTGATTTAAAGCGAGAAGAATTGGCCCGGTACGGTTTGTCTGTCGCAGATGTTCAAATGGTGATGATGTCTGCCATTGGCGGAGAACCCATCACGACGACGGTTGAAGGGCGAGAACGCTATACGGTGAATGTTCGTTATTCTCGTGAATTGAGGGATGATGTTGAAAAACTGAAACGGGTTTTGATTCCGACCCCTGCGGGGCCCCAAATCCCTCTGGCTCAACTTGCAGACATTCACAGAACCTCGGGTCCTGCCATGATTCGAAATGAGAATGGTCTTTTGGCTGGATATGTTTTTGTGGACATGACGGCGAGAGACATTGGAGGCTATGTGAGTGAGGCCAAACAAATTGTTTCTCAAAAACTTAAACTTCCTGAAGGGTATGGTCTGATTTGGAGCGGGCAATTTGAAAACATGTTGCGGGTGAGGAAACGGTTGAAGGTAGTGATTCCCCTGACTCTCTTTATTATTTCTCTTTTGCTTTACATGAATACAAAATCTGCGGTGAAGACAGGGATTGTTTTGCTCGCAGTCCCTTTTTCATTGATCGGGGCGGTGTGGCTGCTCTGGATTTTAGGATATAATATTTCCATTGCGGTTTGGGTGGGGATGATTGCCCTCATGGGACTGGATGCGGAGACGGGCGTTTTCATGCTTCTTTTTTTGGATCTCTCGTATCAGGATGCTTTGGTGCGAGGACAGATGAATACAGAAAAGGATTTAGAGGAAGCAGTTGTTCAGGGGGCCGTGAAGCGGGTGCGTCCCAAAATGATGACGGTGATGGCTGCTTTTGTGGGGCTTCTTCCAATTATGTGGGCGACGGGAGCAGGCGCCGATGTGATGAAGCGAATCGCGGCTCCGATGGTGGGAGGGCTTGCGACTTCATTTATGCTGGAGCTTTTGGTTTATCCAGCGATTTATGCGATGTGGAAATGGCATTTTGAAATGGACATGGGTAAAAATATGACTGCTGAAAAATAATAGTAATTATTGCTTTGTTGGCTTATGATGTCTGAAGGAAGGACTGTTTATGAAAGCACTGATGATGGCCTTTTTTTATTTCATGGCTTCCATGACTTGTTCTTGGAGCCTGATGCAGGAATGTTGTTCCGGGAAAGTCCATCCTCGGGTTTGCGTTGAAAATCATCACTCCCATCGTGCTGATAAAGAAAACTCAAAACATCATAGACATTCACAAACCAACAAGACTTGCTGTAGTCAACTGATAACCCCCCTTGTCGATTCTTTCAGACTCTTGCAGAAAAGTTTTTTGACGGATTTTCAAGTGTGGATCAGAAATTTTCATCAGGGTTGTTTTGAATGGCAAAAATATTTTTCGATTTTTTATCGAGGGCCTCCATTTTCTATTCGTGGAAGGCCTCTTTATATCGTTCTTTTCTTTATCCATGCACCTCCCCATCCCTAGGCGATAAGGTGGCGTCTTTTTCTTCTCGTACGCGCAACCTTTCTATGTCTTGTCCCATTCTTATTTTTAAACGCAAATCAACTATAAGGAGGAGATATGAAAAAGTTGTTTGGATTTTTAGGGATTGTTTTTGTGGCTCTGGCCTTTAATGTTTTTGTTCAGGCGCATGAAGGACAGGAACATGGAGGAGGAACACAGACAGAGAGTTCTTCGGTATCTCAGGAAGATAATCAAGAATCAAGCACGGCCAGTGTTACCTACACTTGTCCGATGCATCCTGATGTGAGCGAGAAAGAGCCTGGAAAATGTCCTATCTGTGGCATGAATTTGGAGGAGAAAAAGCTTCCATCTGAGGCCAAGAAGGAATAAGAAGCAAGAGAATCGTCTGTGTAAAAATATGATTTTGCTGAAAACTTATTGAGGCTGTCATCACATTCGCTTCGCTATTTTCAAAGGTCTCAATATCTAACAAAGGAGAGAAAGATGAAAAAGATCGTGTTTGCAGTTCTTATGTCAGTGATAGGTTTATCAGCTTTTGCCCATGAAGAAGGTGAGGCGAAGGACGATAGCATTAAGGGTGAAGTGATGGATTTGGCGTGTTACGCGAGTCATCCGGATACAGGCAAAGGCGAAAGTCATGCAAAATGTGCCATGCAATGTATGGAAAAGGGTTTGCCTGTAGGAGTTCTAACCTCAGATGGAGTTCTTTACATCGCTTTAGGCTCTGAGCATGTCTCTGCCAATAAGAAACTGGTCCCTTATGCCGGAAAAATTGTCACCGTCGAAGGGCATGTTTATGAGATGAATAACGTCAAGTTCATTGAAGTCGAGGAAGTTGAAGCAGGAGCGTAAGAAACCATTTACCGAGGTCCTGTTTTTCTTGAGACAGGGCCTCGTGTGAATGATTAAGAAACGTGAAAAGGGGGGAACGATGCAAATTTTTTTTAAGAAGGTAACCCTTTTTATTTTTAATGTGGGAGCCTTCGTGATCTTAGGGTGTGGGTCCATTCCAAAGAATCAAGATTCTCGTGAAGTGAATCAAGTTTTGGAAGAGCGTCTGGGATATTCTCGGCAGAGTGATGAGAAAAAGGCCGAGAATGAAATTGAAAAAAGAGTACAGGTTCTTTTTAATGAAAAATTAACTTCTGACTCAGCTGTTCAAATAGCACTTCTTAAAAATCCTTCGATTCAATCCGCTTTTGAAGATTTGGGGATTGCTCGAGCGGATTGGGTTCAAGCGGGTTTGCTTAAAAATCCCATTTTTTCAGGGCATGCCCGTTTTCCTGAGGGAGGAGAGGGGGATACCAATGTCGAATGTGCAATTGGGACGGATCTTTTGGATGTTCTTTTTCTTCCCTTGCGCAAAAAGCTGGCCTCCTCTCAATTTGAGAAAGTAAAACTTCGTGTAAGTCATGAGATTATGGATGTGATCGCTGACGTAAAAACGCACTTTTATACCCTTCAGTTCACCATGCAAATTTGGACGATGAGGCAAATGGCTTTGAAGGCTGCCGAAATTTCTATGGAGTTTGCCTCTCGGCAGCATGAGGCTGGGAATATCAGTTCTCTGGACTGGGTGAATGAAAAAGTTGTTTATGAGCAAGCAGAGCTAGATCTCATTCATAGCGAGGCAGATGTTGAAGTGGCTCGAGAGAAGTTGATCCCCCTGCTAGGTTTGTCAGGAAAAGGGGAGATGAGCTTGCAAATAGAAAATCACTTGCCAGAACTTCCATCCAGCGACCCCTCTTTGGAGGAGCTTGAAGAGCGGGCACTTGCGCAGCGTTTGGATTTAGCTGCTGCAAGGAAGGAAATAGAGATTTTGCACAGATCATTGTCACTCACTCAAGTTGGGGTTATTCCCTCTGTGAATGTTGCGGCCAATACAGAAAAGGATTCAGATGGAACACGTGTGACAGGACCGATGTGGGAGTTGGAACTGCCTCTTTTTGATCAGAAGCAACCTGCCATCGCTCGGGTGAAGAATCAAATACGCAAGAGTCAATATGAACTTGCTGCAAAGGAAAACGAGATCCGTTCAGAGGTGAGAATTTTAAAAGGGAAAATGTTAACCGCGCGAAAAATAGTAGAAATCTATCGAGACAAAATGATTCCCCTTCGAGGTCAAGTCATCGTTCTTACACAGCAAAATTACAATTATATGTTGATGGGGGTGTATCAACTTCTCCAGGCAAAACAAAATGAGATCTCTTCCCAGCGCGAGGGAATAGAGGCGCTCGGAGATTATTGGATTGCCCGGGTAGATTTAGAACAGGCCCTCGGGGGACGAGTTCCAGAAGCGGTGTCTGAAAAAAACTCAACGGTGTTGCCCATTCAACAAATAGAGGTCGAGCAACCCTTGCAGAGTGAAATGCATCATCACCACGGAGGTGAGTCATGAAAAGATTTTGGAGAATGTTTTTAGTGGTTCTTATTTTAAGCAATATTCACGGTTTGGTTTATGCACAGAATGATTCAGAAAAAACAGAGGAGAGCAACCTTCCTTACACACCCGTGATCACTCCCAATGGCAGCACCTTACCCTGGAAAATGGAAAATGGCGTGAAGGTTTTTCATCTTATTGCAGAACCGATCAAGCATGAGATTTCACCTGGTATGGTGATCAATGCTTGGGGTTACAATGGTCAAACCCCCGGGCCCACGATTGAAGCGGTGGAAGGGGATATTGTGCGCATTCTGGTGACCAATCAATTACCGGAGCCCACAGCGGTTCACTGGCATGGCGTGCTCGTTCCCAACGGTATGGATGGGGTGCAAGGGCTGACTCAAAAGCCTATTCTTCCTGGGGAAACGTTCGCGTATGAATTTACACTTCACCAGCATGGGACCCAGATGTACCATTCTCATGGGGATGAGATGACGCAGATGGGTTTAGGGACGATGGGATTTTTTATCATTCATCCCAAGAAGTCTGAGCACAAGATTGACCGCGATTTTGCTATTTTCCTCAATGAGTGGTTTGTTGAGCCGGGAACAGCCACTCCTAATCCGAACATCATGACGGATTTCAATATTTTTACCTTTAACTCCAGGGCCTATCCAGGTACAGCACCCTTGGTGGTGAAAAAGGGGGACCGTGTTCGCATACGCATTGGGAATGTCGGACAAGAATCGCATCCCATTCATTTACACGGCTATAATTTTAAAATGGTGGCAACAGATGGAGGAGATATCCCTGAGTCTGCTCAATATCCGGAGACGACGGGGGTCATTTTTCCCGGAGAAACACGTGACATTGAATTTGTTGCGGATGTTCCGGGAGATTGGGCTCTGCATTGTCATCGTCGGCATCACCCCATGAATGCGATGGGTCACGATACTCCAAATATGATTGGTGTGAATCAGTCTGGCGTGGAAGAAAAAGTCAGAGATCTTGTTCCAGAGTATATGGCCATGGGAGAAAAGGGAATGCACGAAATGACCGAGATGAACATGCAGGGTCCTGAAAATACGCTTCCCATGATGGGGGGCGCTGGCCCCTTTGGCTCTGTCGGGATGGGGGGCATGTTTACGATTCTAAAAGTCCGTGAAAATATAACGACTTATGAAGACCCGGGCTGGTATCATCATCCAGAAGGGACGGTTGCTGAATCTATTGATAAGAGTCAGGCGCCGCAAGCTGAGGTTGTTAGCTACACTTGTCCCATGCATCCCGAAATTTATCAAGAGAGTCCGGGCTCATGTCCCAAGTGTGGGATGACGCTTCAAGCAGAGTCGGTTTCTAAATAGAATATTTAAGAAGCTGTGTCATAACTCCCCTAACCCCTCTTATCTTAAGAGGGGAGTTTCTCTCCCCTTAAGGTAAGGGGAGATGGAGGGGTTATGAATGTTTTTTGCGAACATTCTGATCTCAGGAAAAAGGAGAGTGATGCTCATGACAAAAAAAGGTTGGATGTTGTCACTGAGTTTGCTCTTCTTATGTGGATTTAGTTATGGATTCTTTCATTGGTGGAAGGCGCCTCTTTATTCCTCCTTTTCGCGCGGTCAGAAATTAGCCAATCAACTGGGTTGCTTTGGTTGTCATGGGCCTCAGGGAGCAAAAGGAATTCCAAATATGGGTTCTGATGAATCTGTGCCTGCTTGGGATGGAGGAACGCTGATGATGTATGCAAAAAATGATGAGGAGATTCGTGAATGGATTTTGGACGGGATGCCCAAAAGAATGCGGGACGATCCTGACGAAAGGGCCGACCAGGCGAAAATGCTCATTCACATGCCAGCTTATCGGGACCGGCTTTCTGAAAGAGAATTGAACGATTTGGTAGTTTATTTCAAGGCTATTGCGTGGGCTGAAAACATTCCGGATGAATCGGCTCGCAAAGGCCGTGAAGTGGCGCTTGGCAAAGGCTGTTTCGGTTGTCATGGGCCCGAGGGACGCTCTCCCATGTCCAATTCAGGATCACTCAAAGGATATATTCCCCCTTGGGACAGTGCAGATTTTAATGAATTGGTGAAGGACGATTCAGAACTCGAAGAATGGATTTTAAAAGGGTCTTGTCAGAGATTTGAAAACAATCGTCTGGCTCAATTTTTTCTTTCCAGGCAGAAAATCAGCATGCCAGCTTATGAAAAACACATGACCCCAGAAGAATTAACTGAATTAAAGGCTTATATTCATTGGCTTCGAAAGGGAGAATGATACAATAATACAGTATTTAATTGGAATTTGAATTTTAATGAAAAGGATAACTGCGTTCATTCTACTTTTAGCTTTCAATCCTTCTTTTCTCCAGGCCGAAACGGGTGCGAGCCTAGAGCTTTACAATCTTTCCCTGATGGATGAAAAGGGTCAGGAGGTGAGTGAGGGAACCGTACAGCCAGGCGCCCAATTGACGCTGGAGATGAAATACGGCCGCCGGGGCTTTCCCACAAATTCTCTCACCACGCTCGAGGTAGAGCTCTATGATCCAACAGGTGAAATTTTACTTCAGGACAGCGTCGAGCGCCCCTTTACCGAAGGGGATCGGTTGGATCGCTATCGCGTAAATATTCCAGCAAATGCCGCTGGAAAATTTTTGCTTGCCCTGACCATTCGCGTGTCTGAAGGGGAGGCGGATACTGAAAGTGCTGCACAGGTTCTCGCCGAGGTTTCAAAAACCATTCCCTTTGATGTCGAGAAAGAAAATGCTTCATGAAGTTCTGGAAGTGGTTTTACCTCCTTCGCCTCTCCCATGTTTTAAAAAATCTTATTCTTTTTGCACCGCTTGTCTTTTCAAAACATCTTGTGAATTTCTCCGATTTCTTGAGAACAGAAGCGGCCTTTCTCGTCTTTTGTATTCTTTGCAGTGCGGTTTATGTCATCAATGATTTACAGGATCTTGGAGAAGACCGACTTCATCCTCTGAAGAAAACAAGGCCCTTGGCCGCTGGAGAAATTCGACGGGCTCAAGGATTTTGCCTGGCCTGCGGCCTCCTGACCTTGGGCTTTCTGGGCGCATGGGGACTGGGGAAATCTTTTCTGATCGTTTGCATCACTTATGTTTTGATTCAAGTTCTTTATTCCCTTTTCTTCAAACACTTGCTTTTCATGGATGTTTCTTTCATTGCCTTCGGTTATATTTTGAGGGGGGTGGCAGGTGCCGCTGTGATCCAGGTTCGGATTTCTCATTGGCTGCTCATCTCGACCTTTTTTCTCGCCTTATTTTTAGCTTTGGGAAAAAGAAGACAGGAGTTAATGTTGGGAGAGGAGGAAAAATTGTTTCGCCCTGTTCTTCAGAACTACCGTCGTTTCTGGCTAGATTGTGCCCTGTTTACCCTGGCTCTTGGGATAGCCTTTGTCTATGGCCTTTATACCATTTCTAAAGACACGTTCATTCAATTTGGTTCTCATGCGCTCGTCTTCACCTGGCCCTTTGTGATTTATGGCCTTGTCCGCTATTTGAATCTTCTTTATCGAAAGAGTTTAGGAGGAGATCCCGTGGACATGATCTTGAAGGATTTTCCTCTTCAGTGTAATGTGATTCTTTGGATTTTGAGCTGTATCTGGGTTGTCTATAGGTGATAAAGTTGTTTCAGGCAAAAGGAAAATTTAGATGAAACGTCCACCTCTTTTAGGAATTCGTCACATTGCCTTAAAGGTAAGAGACATTCGAAAATCCGAAGAATTCTACACGCGTTTGGGATTTCAAGTAGAATGGCGCCCGGATGGCAAAAATCTTTATTTAAGTTCTGGCCAGGATAATTTAGCGCTTCATCAGGTTTCCTCAAAAATTTCATCTATCGATGGAACATTGGATCACTTTGGTCTTTTGGTTCGGATCCCTGAAGAAGTAGATGAATGGGCTGAATATTTAAGAAGTTCAGGCTTAAAATTTATGAAAGAGCCCAAAACCCATCGGGATGGGGCGCGCTCTTTTTATTTTCAGGATCCGGATGGGAATGTCATTCAGATTTTGTACCACCCTCCGATTTCTAAAAAGCTTTAGCCCGCATTTCTCATCAGATTTCGTAGCGAGACCGCCAAGTCCACCTTGGATGCGAGGAAGACGACCGAGGCCATGTGAGGCATACTTTACAGTATGTTGAGCGTGGCCGACCGAGTCTGACAACGCAGACGAGGCGGA
>JACPWU010000012.1 GCA_016196885.1 Chlamydiota bacterium
GTCGGTAAATTGGAAAAGGTGGTCTCCCCAAGTATTTAAACTTGATGAGCTCTGAACACGAAGTGTTCGGCTATTATGAAGGGGAGAAGAATGGTTGACCCAAACGTCATCCAACATAAGAAAAGGAGACCACCCAATGTACGACCATTATATAGCAGTTGACTGGGCACAAAGCAACATGGCGATAGCAAGAATGACAAAAGAGAGTGATAAAATCAAGACCGTAGATGTACGATCTGATCTTAAGGAACTAAAGCTATACTTAACGCAAGCCAGGGGTAAGAAGATACTGACATTTGAGGAAACGACAACATCGCAGTGGTTGTACACAGAATTAAGGGGTTACGTTGATGAGATATTGGTGTGTGACCCGTATAGGAACTACCTATTAAGTGAAGGAGCAAAAACAGATCGCCAGGATGCGGTGAAGCTGGTGCAGCTATTAAGGGCGGGGCTATTAAAGCCTGTGTATCACAGTGAGGATAAATTTATCCAGATGAGGAAATGGGTCAGCGGATACACAGACATGGTGAAGGCAGTGGTGAGGCTAAAGAATCAAAGGGCAGCCTTATTTCGAGGGAAAGGGCAAGACAAGAGAGAGAAGGAAGTAGAAGGGACCATGGAGAGATTTGTATTGGAAGGACTTGAGAAAGTGCTGGAGTCTTACGAGGGGCAAACCACACGATACAAGTTGGAGATGAGAAAGTTTTTTAAGGAACATGAGATGCTGCGCAAGCTGGACGCAGTACCCGGGATAGGGGAAATAGGGGCAATGAAGATTGTAGCGATTGTAGTGGATCCGAAACGATTCAAAGACAGAAGCAACTGGCTAAGTTATTTGGGGCTTGTCAAGCACGCCTTGATGAGTGGAGGAAGAAGCTATGTGAGAAGGCAAGGGAGATATTGTCGTGCGCTCAAAAGTGTATTTAAGACAGCGGCTTTAAGTGTGATCGTAAGTGAGCAAAGGAACCTATTCAAAGACTACTATGAACATTTGATAAAAGAGAAAAACTATTCTGAACAAAATGCGCGGCATGCATTGGCTCGCAGAATTGCGACAGTTGTTTGGGGAATATTCAAAAGCGGGAAAGCACTTATATCACAGAGGAGGTTAAAAGAAGGGATCAAAAACTAGGGCAGACCTATAAGGGCCTTACAGGGATTCATTCTGACTTGCAATGATCAGAATAAAAGGATCTTACAGGTGAGCGTAGAGAGTTCAACGGGAATGATGTCCCCTGCAAAAAGAAGCAGGAGAGACACAGTGCTGTCGGTTAACCCACGCTCTATTTTCCTAACATTTATTGTAGCCCCAAGGAGGGAAGTTTAATCCTTGAGAGAGCTCATATAGACGCATCAGGAATACTGCCAATAAAGAAAAGATCCAAGCTCAGTTGGAGGGTTATCTTCGTTGTTAAGAAAGAATGAAAAACTGTAAAAGCGGGTTCATGATGGTTCATCGGCTCTCTCATTGGGGAGACCGTAAATCAGGCAATTTAAAAAACAAAAAATTGCTAAGGGGGAGAATTTTTCCTTGACTTACTTTTCCATAGACATTCCCGCAGAGTCTGTCCCCGCGAAGGCGGGGATCTAGCGGGAATCCAGGGTGGATGGTTCCCCGTCTACCCCACAGGGGCTATTTCGTTGAAGCCTGCGGGGACGACGTCTGGATCCGTCCCCGAGAGTTTCAGTCGGGGATCCATCCATTTCGTGGATGACAGGCTGTAGGCATTTTGAGCTCGTGATGAGAAATGCAGGACTGCGCTAAAAATCTCAGGGACGCGGGCGGCTTCGTCAATGAAGAGGTATTGACCGGGAACATATCTTTAAAGTATAATTTAAAAATCAAGCTTATTTTTTAAATTATACTTTGTAGGTATTGAGGGGACCTCTTCCCCTTTTCCCCCTTGACCCACTCCTTTTCTCTGATACCCTTTCCAAAAGGGTATTTCCTGAGAGTCAGTCATGATAGACGCTAAAAATACAAAAATTTTTCTATCCGGGCTTCTTTTGGAAGAGCTTCAGGCTCAGTGTGTAAACGGGGGTTTTGAGGTTTATCGAGCCAAGCAGATTTTAGATGGGATTTATCGGGAAGGGGTTGTAGAAACAGATCAAATTCGAAATTTGCCCAAGGACTTGAAGGAGTTTCTAAATCCAGCATTTCAGGTTCACAATCTTTCAGTCGTAGAGCGTGCCCATTCTAAGGGAGATCACAGCATTAAATATTTATTTCGACTTTCGGATGATGAACTGGTGGAAGCGGTGTGGATGCCTCAAGCGCGTTTTAAAACCATCTGCGTTTCGACGCAGGTGGGCTGCCCCATGCGATGCAGTTTTTGCGCGAGCGGTCAAGTGAGATTCAAACGCCATCTGGAAACCCATGAAATGGTCGGGCAGATTTTGGCCATTGTCGCAGATTTAGAAAAGGGAGAGCGCCCTGGACATATTGTATTTATGGGCATGGGAGAGCCTCTTCTTAATTTTGAGAATTTATTAAAAACCATTCAAATTTTAAAAGCACCTTGGGGATTGGGCATCGGGGCTCGGAAAATCACGGTTTCAACGGTGGGTTATGTGCCTGGAATTTTGAAATGGATTGAGGCAGGCGACAAATTAAATCAAGTGCGTTTGAGTATTTCTCTTCACGCGACACAAGACAAGACGCGAAGCCGGATCATGCCCATCAACGATCAATATTCCCTTTCTAAATTATGGGCCACTTTAAGAAAATATTCTGAAGAGACGGGGCGTCTCGTTACGTTTGAATATGTTCTCTTGAAAGACGTGAATGATCGCTTAAGCGATGCCCAAGCTTTGGCAAAAATGTTGGAGGAGATTGCGCACAGCGTCAATGTGATTGAATACAATGAAGTTGCAGGAACGGGTCTTGAGAGATCTCCTCGCGGAGAAGATTTTGTCGCCGAGCTGAGAAATCTAGGCGTGGCTGTGACCTATCGCCGCAGCAAAGGACGGGACATTGAAGCCGCGTGCGGGCAGTTGAGGGGAAAGTTTATTCAAAAAACGTACGGCGGACTTCGAACATAGAACTTCGATTCTTTACGATGTCCGAGGTACGAAGTACGTTGTTCGATGCTCAAATCGTTAAGTAGAAACGACACTTTATGGAGACAAGACTAAAGAGGTATGCAGTAAGCGATCTCATTGAACTCAAGGTGGATTCCGTTGCCTTTGGGGGTGAAGCCGTGGGGCGTTTGGATGGTTTGGTAGTGTTTGTGGACGGGGCGATCGATGGGGAGAAGGTTCAAGCGGAAATTGTTCAAGTGAAGAAAAAATATTTGAAGGCGCGACTTCTCAAAATTCTGGAACCTTCCCCTTTTCGGGTGAAGCCTCCGTGCAAGGTTTTTGGAGAATGTGGAGGCTGCCAATATCAGCACATGGATTATGCGCATCAATTGTCTGTGAAAGAGGCGCAGGTGCGTGAAATATTGGAACGAATCGGCCGTTTAAAAAATTTTGAAATGGATCCTATCAAGGCTTCTCCACATCCTTACGGTTACCGGACCCGAGTAGATTTTCATCTTGTGAATGAAGAGAGTTTCAAAATGGGTTTTATTGATCAGGGAGGAAGAGACATTGTAGATGTTGAAGAATGTCCAATTAGCTCTCCGGCGATTAATCGTTCCTATCAAAATTTAAGAGATGAAATTCGTGGAGGTAGAGCCCAACTTCCCTTATGGACACAAGAGATCAAATTCTGGGATGTTGAAGAGGGGGTTCATTATTTTCCCCTGGGACATGAGGGCCAAGTAGATCTTCAGGGAAGAAGTTTTCTCAAAATTAAAATCCGAGATCGTGTGTTTCAAGTTCATCCCTTGTCTTTTTTCCAAGTGAATGTGGAGATGATTCCAGGGCTTGTTGATTGTGTAGAGGATTTTTTGGAATTGGAGGGAAATGAATTTTTGCTCGACTGTTACAGCGGAGTGGGTCTTTTCACTGTTTTTCTGGGCGCTCGTGTCAGACGTTCGTGGGGTGTGGAATGGGATCCTGAGGCCGTTCGTGTTGCGAGAATCAATGCCCAAATCAACGGCCTTCGCAATTGTGAATTTTGGCAAGGGAGCACGGAAAAGTTTTTCAAAAAGGCAAAAGCCACTTTGCCTGAAAAAGTGGATCGTGTTATTCTGGACCCGACACGGGCGGGTTGTCACAAAACCGTGTTAGAGTCTTTGATTGCTTTAGGAGTCCCTCGAATGGTGTACGTCTCTTGCAATCCCACCACCTTGGCCAGGGATCTGGCCTTTTTATGCCAGAACGGCTATCAGCTTGAGCGTGTGCAACCCTTGGATCTTTTTCCACAGACAAGGCATTGCGAAGTGGTGGTGAGTTTGAAAAAATGACAAATTTCCAATGTCCAATTGGGCATTGATTCATTGGTGATTCATTTGGCATTTGATATTGGAAATTGTTTTTTATGATTCTTCTTCTTTTTGCACCAGCGTACTCAGAATGTTTGTAAGATCCACTTTTTGTCCTTCATGGTGTATCTCATATCCGTGGCGCTCTAGCCAACTGAGGACGCCTCTTAAGGAATCAAGGGCGTATTCTCTTTTCTGCTGATTTTGTTTATAGATTTCGTCTAAGTTTTCTTTTTGCCAAAAATCTTCGTTCTTGGCATCATAGGCTAAAGTGACCTCATAATCGGTGCTGGCCGTTGAGAGCGCAAAGATTTCCTTGAGCAAATCATCGTTTAATTCTAAAATTTTATTCTCGGTGACATTTTCCATAAACTTTCTCCTTATTTCCTTTAGTGCGAGGTATGGTACAATTTTAAATATCAAAAATCAAACGTCAAATAGTCGTGAGTCGTGAGTTTGAAAAGCATTATTTTTTTACTCACAACTCGCCCCTCACGACTCACGACTGTTTTTCCGGGAGGCTTTGATGAAAGCCATTATCTTCCGTGAACAGGGGGGACCTGAAAAGTTGGAATATAGGGATGTCCCAGAGCCTAAACTTGGGATCGGGGAGGTTCTGGTCCGCGTCAAGGCTTGTTCGATCAATCATCTGGATATTTGGGTTAGGCAGGGGATCCCCGCTTATAAAACGAAACTCCCTCATATTTCGGGCTGCGATGTATCGGGAGATATCTTTTCTTTAGGAGAAGGTGTCACGGGCCTTGAAAGGGGGATGAGGGTGATTGTTGTGCCTGGCTTGAGTTGCTTTCAGTGCGAATATTGCCTTTCTGGAAATGACAATTTGTGCCAGGAATATAAAATTTTGGGGGCTGGGACCGATGGAGGCTATGCCGAATTTGTAAAGGCCCGTGCCATAGATATCATCCCGATTTCAAACGAACTTTCTTTTGAGGTGGCGGCGGCTTTCCCTCTGACCTTTCTAACAGCTTGGCATATGTTGATGACACGCTGTCATCTTCAGGCGGGCCAGAGCGTTTTGATTCATGCTGCAGGAAGTGGTGTGGGTTCTGCGGCGATTCAAATGGCTCATTTGGCGGGCGCCTTTGTCATTGCGACTGCAGGGACTGACGAAAAATGTGAAAAGGCAAAAACATTAGGCGCAGATCACACGATTCATTATGAAAAGGAAGATTTCTCAAAAAGGGTTCGTACCCTGACGCAGGGAAGAGGGGTCGATGTGGTGTTTGAGCATGTCGGACTTCAGACGTGGGCAAAAAGTGTTCAGAGCTTGGCAAAAAATGGGAAGCTCGTCACATGTGGAGCGACGACGGGCAATGATGTGCCCTTGGATCTTCGGTACGTTTTCTCCAGACAGCTTTCTCTCTTAGGCTCCATGATGGGCTGTCGTCGAGAGCTTCTCACTGTGTTAAATTTGGTGAGTGCCAAAAAATTAAAACCCGTGGTTGATCAGATTTTTCCTCTTTCCGAAGCTCGGGCAGCTCAGGAGAGAATGCTGGAGAGAAAAAATATGGGAAAAATTTTATTGGTCCCTTAAGGAATCAATAGTGAAAAGTGAAAAATTTAAAGGAATTTCATTCTCTATTTTGTTATGAAACATTCATGCCGACTGAGGTCGGCACAAAGGGGGATGAAAATCACCCTTGTAGTCGCCCCATTTATGGGGCGGTCTATGACATTGGGGTATTGGGCATTGCCCGATAAATCGGGCGACTACAAGCTATCAGGATGTTGGATTCCACTCTCTCGTTCAAGCTTGTGTAGTCGCCCGATTTATCGGGCAGCCCCATAAATGGGGCGACTACAAAATAAGGAAGGAGAGGTGAGGTAGAGGCGGGCGGGGCTTTCATTGCACACGAGGACCCCCAAAAGGGTCATTGAAATTAAACCAAAGAGGGGAGTTTTTCTCTCCCCTTACGACCGAGTCCGGGTACCCGCCGCAGCGGGTGGACGAGGAAGTGGTTGAAGCCCGACAGGGCGGAAACCAAAGCCGAGAAGCGAAAACCACTTAAGGGGAGTTGGAGGGGTTACAGCGAAAGAAGAGGAATCATCTTTGTAAAAAATGAACACACACATGATTGTCCTCGCTGAAACAGAACAGGGCCAAGCCAAGCCCATCTCTTTTGAGTTGGTTGCTGCCGCTCGAAAAATGGCGGATGGGCTCTCTTTGAAAGTGGCTGTAATCGCTTTGGGTCTTTCGGATGAGAAAGCGGCGCAGGGTTTCATTTATTCTGGAGCGGATGAAGTTTATTGGGCTAAGGACGAGCGTCTTTCAGGACCCGCAAATGAAATTCATGCGCGGCTCATCATGGATGTTTTTAAGAAGGCACAGCCTGAATTTATCCTTTTGGGGGCGACCCCTTTTGGGAGGTGGCTGGGCGGCAATTTGATGGCTCAATTAAAATGTGGTTTTTCTTCATCCATTACTCATTTTGATGTCAAAGAAAATTCCTTAAAAATGCATCGCCCTTGTTTTGGGGGAAGAAGGGTCACGCAAGTGGAATTCTCTCAAGAAAGGCCGCAATTGATTTCCATTCGGCCGCATTGTTTTAGCGCTTTAAGTCCTGATCAAAATCGCAAAGGTGTTTTGGAGGAAATAAAAGTTTCCCAGGATGATTTTTCTAAAGCCAAATCCAAGGTGATTCAATTTCATGCGGATAGCGAACGTGAGAAAGATGTGGCCGAGGCGGACATTGTCGTTTCGGGGGGCAGAGGCCTCAAGGCGCCTGAAAATTTTAAGGTCATTCGCGAGCTTGCCCAGGTGTTGGACGCAGCGGTCGGCGCCAGCCGGGTCGCAGTGGATTTGGGGTGGATCCCTTATCCCCATCAGGTGGGGCAGACCGGAAAAACCATCAAGCCAAAAATTTATTTTGCCTGTGGGATTTCAGGGGCGATTCAGCATCTTTTTGGCATGCGTCAATCAGATACCATCATTGTGATCAATAAAGACTCTACCGCTCCCATTCTTCAAGTAGCGGATTACGCCATCATCGGCGACCTTTTTGAAATTGTGCCTGAGCTGACAAAGAAGTTTAAGGAAGTGTTGAAGAGATAGAATAAATAGATTGGCTATCAGATTTCTACAAAAATCCATCCATGTGATTTTCGTTCTTGATATAATGTCTTCATGGCACTCACGTTCGACTGGGATCCCGAAAAAGCAGCTTCAAATTTTCGGAAACATGGTGTATCTTTTAATGAAGCGGCTACTGTTTTTCAAGATCACTTATCAGTGACTTTTTACGACTTAGACCATTCTATGAGTGAGTATCGGTTCATCACGATGGGATTTTCAAATCAAAGAAGAGTTCTGGTTGTATCCCACACCGATCGGGAGAGTATGATACGAGTTATCAGTGCACGTCGTGCCACACGACGCGAGAGGAGATTCTATGAGGAAGAGACATAAAACTAAGACCGATGAACTTCGCTCCGAATATAACTTCTATGCCCTCAAAGGAGGTGTGAGAGGTAAGTATGCGAACCGGTATCAGGAGGGGACTAATCTTATTCATTTAGAACCTGATGTAGCCAAGGTTTTTGGCAACGATGCTTTGGTTAATCAGGCTCTTCGTTCCTTAATTCGGCTTGCAAAAGCTCAAGCCATGCACATTCACTAATTGCTCAATTACAAGTCAGTATAACGTTTATTTTCTATCTCCTTGACAGTGTCCTTTTCATTCCCTAAGATGTCTAAAATCTAAAGAGAAATCTTATGAAAAAACTTATTTCTTCCTTCATTGCATTCTTTTTATTGCTCGTTTTTATCCCTTCCACTTTTGCGGTTTGGGTTTGGGATCCTAAGACAGGGAAATGGACCAATCCCAAGTATGAGGTGAAGGGCTCTGCCAAGGCCCAACTGGAGCATGCCGAGAGCTTCGAGAAAAAGGGAGAGTGGGAGAGGGCGGCGAAGGAGTACAAGAAATTGGTCAAGGCCTATCCCACCAGTCCTCTGGCGCCTCAGGCCCTGGTTCGGCAAGCCGAGGATGATGAAAAGGCCGGATTTTATTATGAGGCCTATCAGGCCTATCAAATGCTGGTGGAAAAATATCCTTCTTACACGGACATGGAGGGGGTGGTGAAGGAGGAGTATCGGATTGGAAGCCTTTTTCTGTCTGGTAAAAAAAGGAAGCTTAAATTGATTAAGCTTGCTCTTTTCCCCTCCATGGATATCGCTGTTGAGATTTTTCAAAAAGTGGTGGCCAATTTTCCCTTTGGTGATCTCGCCGATGATGCCCAGTTTGGAATTGGAAGGGCTTATGAGAAACAGAAAAAATATGATGAGGCCATGGATGCCTATAAGACCCTGATTAAGACTTACGATAAAAGTGCTTTGAAGGATGAGGCGAAGTACAGAATGGGTTTATCTGCCTACAAGCAATCAAGGGGGGCCTCTTATGATCAGGCCGCAACGGATAAGGCCCTGGAAATTTTTGGTGAATTTGTCAGAGAGTATCCTGGGAGTAAAAGAATGAATGAGGTCAAGGCCAAGATTCAGGAGCTTCGCGATAGAAAGGCTCAGGGGCTTTTTCAAACAGCTGCTTATTACGATAAAGTGGGGGATGACCCATCGGCCTTGGTGTATTATCAACAAGTCGTAAGTCAGTTTCCGGACAGCTCTCAGGCAAAACTTGCTGGGAGGCGTGTAGAGGTCTTGAGTCAGCCTTCCAAGAAGGAAGATGTAAAAACGACGGAGAATAAAAGTAAATGAAAAAAAGTTTTTGCTGGATACTGCTTTTGGCCCTCGCCTTTTCGGGATGCGGCTATCGGGTGGGCTCCATTTTACCGACACACACCAAGGCCATTGCGGTTCCCACCTTTCAGAATAAGACGCAGGAGCCGGGAGTAGAAATGGGAATCACCAATCAAATCATCAACCAGTTTCAAATTGATGGCACCCTTCAGGTTGTTGAAGAAGAAGATGCGGATTTAAAATTAGACGGAGCCATCATCGAATATCGTCGGGAACCTCTCAGATTTGCTGGGCAGGATTTTAAGCAAGTCACAGAATATCGCTTGCGCCTGATCACTCATTTGACTTTGATTGATCTTAAGACGGGAGAGCCTTTATGGAAGGACAGGGTGGTAGAGGGAGAGACCACTTATTTCGTTTCGGGGAGCTTTCGGGAGAGCGAGCGTACGGCCTTGGGGGCCTTGACGAGCCAGGAGCGCTCTGGGCTTCCGACCCTTGAAGAAGACTTGGCGCATGATGTGGTGGAATCGGTGGTAGAAGGTTGGTAATTCAATTTTAGATTAGGCATATGCACTTGATTCCCCTAGTAGTCGCCCGATTCATCGGGCAATTCATGCAAGGGGCACAAGGCTGCCCCATAAATGGGGCGACTACAAATTCTTGCTATCTGAGGGAATCAAGTGCATATGCCTATTTTAGATTTTAGATTGCGGATTTTAGATTGTGGAATAAAATGAGAAAAGCGCCCTGGAAAGTGAGGGGGGGCACACTTTCTCGAAGACGCCTTTCTCTGTGACGGGTCATGAGACCCGTCCACTTCATTTCTTTTTGCCTGATAATAAAGCCTTCAAAATTGCCTTCAAAAGCTCGCTTGAACTCTTCCTCGAAAAACTGCTACTCCCACTGCTTGTGCTTGTACTGGAAGAACATGTTGTGCTCGAGCTTGAAGGGGTAGTAGAAGATGAACTTCCAGAACTTTCCCAGCTTCCAGACCAAGAACCTGACGCATTGTTCGTGCTCTCCTCAGAGCTGGTGGATCCTGAACTGCTTGTGGAAGAGCTGCTCGTCGTTTGACTGCTTGACGAAGATGTTGAGCTCGTCGTTGATGAATCTGTGGAACTAGAGCTTGGAGTAGAGCTACTGCTTGAAGAACTTGTATCTGAACTTGAAGAGCTGCTGCTGGAAGAGCCGCCTCCAGAGGAACTGGTAGAGCCGGACGTCGCTCCTCCCGAATCTGTGCTGGCTGATGATGAATCCGTTGAGCCGGAAGAACTTCCACCCGTGCTCGAATCCGAGCTTGTTGAAGCAGGGCTGCTGGAATCACTCGATGAAGAAGTAGAAGTTGAGCTTGAAGACGAGGAGGTTTTATTGATATCCACCAAGACCACCAAATCATTCATGTCATAGCCCGGATTGGGATCCCCGTTGGAAAGATAGGGATTCGTTTGACCCATTTCGAAAAAGTAAATGACCTGATTGTCTGAAAGGTTCATCACGGTTGTCCCATCGCCTGTGATTTCTGTATAGTCTTCGACGGCTTCGCCGACGCTCATTTGATCCCATAATCCCGGAACGGTTGGGACAGCATCCCCGTCTTGCAATGCCCACACTTGAACTCCCAGATCGTCTTCGGTGTTGTATTCAGATTGGACAGTGGATTTCCAAACCCATTGTGTTTTTCCGTTGACTGTAACTTTGGTCTTTTCCCAATATTCCGAGATTCCGAAAATATCTACTTGGGAACCTTCTTCAAAGGAAAGAGAGCTGTCCCAATCGAATGGGTCTAGTTCTTCCTCTGACATGTCACCCGTAGCGCCATGCCCTTCAGGATCCATCATGTAATAAGTTGTTTTTCCGCCATCTGGAGAGGTCACCAAAATATTTACAAAAAGTTCATACCAACTGTTTTGATCCATGGCGTATTGAGCCGTAAGGATAGAAACATGGAGAAAGGCATCATAGTTTAAGCTGATGGTTCCATCATCCAAATCAAACAAGGGGATCTCGGTCTCACTATCGCTTTCTGTCTCGCCCTCTTCTATGATTTGCGATTGTTCTGTAGAGGTTTCATCAGCGGAGACACTTTCTGAGGAGACACTTTCTGAATCTTGATGATTTCCTGTGCCCATTTCATCATCATCATAGCCATCATGGGTTGCCTCTGTGTCAGTGGAATCATCATGCCCATGGTTGCCGCCCCCTTGGCCGGGATTGTCTTCATCATCATGATCGGTATTGTTGCCGTGGCCATTGTTGTTGTGTTCACCATCGTTTCCGCTGCCATTGTCATGATCGTCATCTTCCTGATCGTCTTCGCCTGAAGAATCATCATTTCCTAATTCTTCACTGTTGTCATCATCCTCATCTGTGCTTTCACCGCCGCTACCATCATCGCTGCCATTATCCACATCGCTGTTGTCAGAACCAGATCCATTGCCATTGTCGTCCCCTCCATTTTCATCGTCACCGGCGTCGTTTCCTTCATCCCCTGAATCTCCACCTCCACTTCCCCCATCTATAATGGTGACGTCGCCCCCACCTCCCGTGCTGCCGCCGCTATCACCTCCGCTATCTCCTCCAGAATCTCCATCGCTAAAGAAAAGAATGCCTCCACCCCCTCCGCCACTGCCTGTGTCGGAATCCGTGTCTGAGGTAGGATCTCCGGAACTCGCCGCTATGGCATTTTCAGAATCTCCCAATTGTATGAACTTGACCCATTCCACATGGCCGTCTGCGAATCCAGCCAAGGCTCCTTTAAAATGTCGGGGGGCTACATCTTCTACGGTTGAAATGACATCTGTGTTGGTACTGTCGGCAAGAATAATCGTTTCCGAAGGGCCTTCAACGGCACTTAAATTAGCACCCTGAATGAGGGCATTGATTCCGTAAGAATAAACAGGGGTTGAATCTGTGATTTCTCCATTGACCTTGGGGCAGCGTGTCACGCTCAAGAGTTGATCATAATAATTTTGGACCGTTGCATCGGCATACGCGAAACCCTCCTGGGTCGTTTCTGGGTCAGAACTTGTCGAGCCTAAAAGGGCTAAATCGGTGGGGAAGGTGTCATGGTCGTTTGCATACATGATCAGAGCGGCTGCTAAATTCTTTTGATTGTTGATGCACTTGGCCTGCAGCCCTTTTTCTCGAGCTGAGGTAATGGCGGATACCAGTAAGCTCGCCACAATGATAATAATGCCGATAGAGGAAAGAAGTTCAAGGGTGCTAAAGCCATCGGGGTATCTTTTATTTTTTTTCATGGCCAACTCCTTTGGTGCTTCCGCTCTCCATGCATCCAAAGCATGCTGCCCAAAATAAAAAAGCCTATTCTTTTGTTTCGAAAGAATAGGCCACGCATACCCCATCATCCTTGGTAGTTCAGCCACCACATTAAAAACCGAGAATCGAGACTCGAGAATCGATAATCAATCACATCTTACGGATCGACTCTCACTTATCGCTCCTCGATCCTCGGTTTTAACAGGTCTGTAACTTTGCGTCCTATTCTTTCGAATAGTTTGCCCTTTTCAAGGCCTGTCTTCTACAGGTACTACATTCTAGTCCAACGCCACTAAGCAAGATAGCATTGATTCCACTCACGAGTCAAGCTTTTTCTGATATTTTTAGATGATTCTTGAGGCTTGAAAACACGAGGGATAGGTCTACAGGTGAGGATAAAGCAATTTTGAGTTGTTAGTTTTAAGTTTTGAGTTAAAAACTCAAAACTGCTTTCTAACTCGGAATCGTATCAGGTTTTTTTCTTCCTTCATGCCCATGAACAGGTTTTTTGTGCTCACACACCACGCCAGCAAGTCCGTTTTCATGCCCCAATCATCGGAAAGAATCTCCAGCATTTGGCCTTTTTTCATTTTTTGAATCTGTTTGGCTGTTTCGATAATGGGCTGGGGGCAAAGAAGGCCTAGGGTGTTAAGTTGTGTATGGGATTTCATAAAAAAAAGCAGTTTTGAATTTTTAGTTTTAAGTTTTTACTAAGGAGAGGAGGCCATATTCCACCCTACATGGATGATCTTTCTGGTTATAGTTTTGAGCCTCCTTATCCCATGTTTTTATAGTCCCTGTGGGATTAGTACTGTCAGAATTTATGAATAAAATTTAATGAACTGACTTGTAATTCAAAACCAAGAACTCAAAACTCAAAACTGTATTTTTATCTTTCTGCTTTTAAGCGTTGTGCCTTGCAATTTTTCGAGTTCAATCACGGCTTTCAAATAGTCAATTTGGCTTTTGAGCTTGTTGGATTTTGCGATGGCGAGGTCTTCTTCAAAATCCAATACATTGTGGCTCGTAGAAGTTCCCACCTCATATTTTTTTTGTTCGGCCCTGAGGGATTCTTCTGCGAAGTGCTGTGAGAGCTCTGATGCCTGAATTTTTTTCCAAAGCATCTTGACCTGGCTTGTTTGGGTGTCCACTTGAATGATGATATCGTCTTCTAGTTTTTTAAGTTGAAGCACCCCCTTTTTCTGTTCGAGTTTGCTTTTTTGATAGAGGGCTTGATTGGAGCGGTCTCCAATGGGGTATTTAAAAGCGATTCCAACACTCCAGAGAGGGTGATCGCCTCCATCGAGATCCTCAAAGGCATTTGCGAAGCCTCCGTTTAAGCCATTCCAACCTAAAGTACCTTCTAAATCTAAGCGAGGCAGTCTTTGATTTTGATAATATTTTAAAAGAATATTTTGATTCACAAGTTCTAGCTTTAGACGCTGAAGGTCTTTCCGATTTTCCAAGGCCAGTCGAATTCTTTCTTCTGCCGTCCTGTCTTGATAAGAGGGAGAGGGAAGATCGGAGGGAACCATCTGTGTGGAAAGGTGTCCCTGCATGTCTTTTAAAATCAATCTCTTGAGCTGATTTTCTTTTTCTCTGATCTGTTGTTCAGAAACGAGAAGGGCTTCTTTTCGAGTTGCAACACCCGCCTCGGATTGAATCACCTCCAAAGGAGAAATCGTTCCCAATTTCTCGCGGATTTGATTTTGTTCCAGGAGAGATTCTGCGAGTTTAAGGGACTCTTTCTTGACCTCTAAATCTTGTAGGGTAAAAATCAAGTCCCAGTAAATGGACTCCACTTGGCTGATGATGTTGGACATGGTTTCTTCAAGTTGCAATTTGGAGGAGAGGTGTTGATTTTTTGAAATGCGGATCCAAGCCATGTTGGCTCCTGTGCCAAAATCTTTTAAAAGCGGCTGGCGCAGAGTGCCAGAAAGACTCTGGCTATATTCAGGACGAAAGAGATTGAAGGTGCTCGAGTCTCTCAGGGAGGTAAAGTCGAACACATATTCAGTTCCGGTTGGAATTTTTCCGGACAGTTCATTAGAAAGGGAGAAGTCCCGGACTTCTGTTTCTTCAAGGCCCCCCGCCGCGATGGAGTATTGTTGAGTCAAGGGTTTCTTTTCATCTTTGTATTTAAGAAAGGAGGAAGCCACAGGATCAAAAACACCCTCCTTTTGCGTGATATCCCAAGCGGCGATTTCAGGATTGAATCTTTCGATTTTTAAATCGAAATTAGATTCAATGGCTTGGTCAACGGCGTCTTGGATGGAAAGTTTTGAAAGTTCTGCTTCTTGAGCGAAGCCTGAATAAAGGGTTGTGAAGAAAAGAAAGAGAAAGGATAGCGTTTTCATTTTGGGAAATGATATCATTTAAAACATTTATTGGAAATTGGAAATAACTCCCCCGACCCCTCTTGTTATGAAACATTCATGCCGACTGAGGTCGGCACAAAGGGGGATGAAAATCACCCTTGTAGTCGCCCCATTTATGGGGCGGTCTATGACATTGGGGCATTGGGCATTGCCCGATAAATCGGGCGACTACAAGCTACCGTGCACACGGATTGCCCGATGAATCGGGCGACTACAAAAAAAAGCATGATAGGGGAGAACTTTCATCACACACGATGATCTCGAAGGATCATAGAGATTAATTTAAGAGGGGAGAAAAGCTCCTCTGATGTAATATCGGAGGGGTTAGATTTTTCCAATTCTTGACAGTGTTATTTGGGTATACTAAGCTTTCGCATTTATGGACGGAGATTTAAATGAGCGATTTTGAAAATGAGATTGTAAGGGAGCGTAAAGAGAAACTTGCCGGTCTTGTTTCTCAAGGGGTTGAGCCTTATGGTCGTAAATTTGTCCGCAGCCATTCTTTAAAAGTTTGTTCGCAATCTTTTCAAGAAGGGCTTGAGGTGAAGGTGGCAGGACGGGTCGTTGCCTTTAGGGCTCATGGGAAAAGTGTGTTTGGGCATTTGCAGGATAAGGAAACGAAGCTTCAATTTTACATTAAGAAGGACCTGGCGGGAGAAGCCCTCTTTGATCTTTTTCTCAAAGTAGATCTGGGCGATGTTTTGGGTTTAGAAGGGAGTCTTTTTAAGACGCACACAGGTGAAACGACAGTTTTAATCAAAAATTTTGTTTTTCTCGCGAAGGCGTTGAGGCCGCTTCCTGAAAAATGGCATGGCTTGAAGGATGTGGAAATTCGTTATCGCCAGCGCTATGTGGATTTGATTTCGAATCAAGATGTGCGCCGTATTTTTCAGATGCGCTCTGGCTTGATTCGACAGGTGCGCTCGTTTCTGGATGCCAAGGGTTTTCAAGAGGTGGAAACGCCCATGATGCAGTCGATCCCGGGAGGAGCGGTGGCCAAGCCCTTTATTACGCATCATGAGGCTTTGGACTTGGATTTATATTTGAGAATTGCCCCAGAACTTTATTTGAAGCGCTTGCTGGTGGGAGGCCTAGAAAAGGTGTATGAGCTCAATCGGAATTTCAGAAATGAAGGGCTTTCAAGATTTCACAATCCTGAGTTTACGATGCTCGAGGTTTATTCTGCGTACGATGATTACGAAGACATGATGAATTTAACAGAAAATCTTTTTGTAGAACTCTGCGACCACGTCATCGGGAAGCGGGAGATTTCTTGGGGGGGAGATCTCCTGCGTTTTGATCCTCCCTGGCAGCGTCTGGATTATTTTGAGGCGATTCAAAAATACACGGGCCTGGATCCCTTGAATTTGAAGGACCCGGCCTCCCAGGCAAAAAAAATGGGTCTTTTTGTGGATCCATCATGGACGCGCCTAGAGATCATCAATGAAATTTTTGATAAGAGGGTTCAGGAGAAATTGATTCAGCCGTCCTTTGTCATAGATTATCCTGTGGAGCTTTGCCCTCTGGCGAAGACAAAAAAATCGGATCCGAGCCGTGCGGAGCGTTTCGAGCTTTTCATTCATGGGATGGAAGTGGCCAATGCCTATTCGGAGTTGAATGATCCTGTGGAGCAGGCGAAGCGTTTTGAAGAGCAGGCACACCTGGTGGGGAAGGGCTCGGACATGGATTTTGTCAGGGCGTTGGAATACGGGATGCCCTGTGCGGGCGGCTTGGGCATTGGCATGGATCGCATGGTCATGATTTTAACGGGGGCCGAGTCTATTCGTGAAGTGGTATTTTTTCCGCAGTTAAGGCCGGAATAACAAAGTTCAAAAGTTCAAAGGTTCAAAAGTTCAAAGGACCTTTAAACTTTTGAACCTTTAAACTTTTGAACTTGTCTTTTATGTTGCCATTCTCACTTTTTATTAGCTTAAAATATCTTCGAGGCCGTCATCGCCATCGCTGGATTTCTCTGATTAATATTTTTTCGGTTTTTGGGATTGGCTTAGGCGTGATGGCCCTGATTGTGGTTCTTTCGGTGATGGGCGGTTTTGATCGCGATCTCAAAAAAAGGGTGCTCAGCATTTATTCTCCCATCACCATTGGAGGAGAAGGGAGCCTTGAGAATTATCCGGATGTCTTGTCCGATTTAAAAAATGTTCCTGAGGTCACGGCGGCCTCCCCTTTTGTCACAGGCCAGATATTGTCTCAGCTTAAGAGCAAGGTCTATGGTGTTTTTGTTCGGGCTGTGGATCCAAAGCTAGAGAGTCAAACCACCGAGATCAAGAGTTATTTGACTCAGGGAAGTTTGGACTTTTCAACTGTTCCGGACGGATATGGGATTGTGATTGGCAATGAATTTGCAAAAGTTTTTAGGTTAAAATTAGGAGACAAGATCGACCTCTTGTCCCCTGTTTCGATTCCCACGCCTTTGGGTCTTTCATCTCATTCCTTGAGTTTTACGGTTGTAGGAATTTTTGATTCTGGCATGTACGAGTATGATTTGAATTTGGTGTATGTTTCGCTTCAAGCGGGTCAGGAGCTTTATGCCTTGGGGGATGCAGTCTCAGGCATTGCAGTGAACATCAAAGATGTGAATCAGGTTTTTTCTGTGAAGGAAGAAATCAAACATGCGTTGAGTCAGCCAGCTCCCGTTAAGGTGTGGCTGGAGATGAACAAGAATTTGTTCCGGGCGGTGGTGACAGAGAAATGGATGATGTTTTGGATTTTGCTTTTGATTGTTTTGGTGGCGGCTTTTAACATTGCCTCGAGTCTTATTATGATGGTGATGGAGAAGACAAAGGAGATTGGTATTTTGAGATCGCTGGGGGTGACACAGGGGTGCATCCTTCGGATTTTTTTGTCGCAAGGATTGATGATTGGTGTGGTGGGGACGGTGTTAGGATTTTTAGCGGGAGTTTTTTTGACGTTAAATTTGAACCCCATTGCAGATGCCGTGGCCCGCTGGACAGGTTTCGAATTTTTTCCGAAGGATGTTTATTATTTGGACAAAATTCCGACCTTGCTGGATGTCAGACAATCTCTGTTGGTGGCGGGTTCGGCTTTGGTGCTGACTGTGCTCGCCGCATTTTATCCGGCCTTTCAGGCATCGCGGATGAATCCGGTGGAGGCGATCAGATATGAATGAAAGAGGATTTAAAATTGATCAATAAGGGGAGATGGAGGGGTTACAGTGGATACAATCGAAATATGAATGGTTCTAATATCGTCAAGGTGGAGAATCTTAAGAAGTCCTACGAAATGGGTCGGACCTCTGTAGAGGTTTTGAAAGGGATTGATTTTTCTCTTTCCCTCGGAGAGTTTGTGATGGTGGTGGGGCCTTCGGGGAGTGGGAAGAGTACGCTCCTTCATTTGGTGGCGGGACTCGATCGTCCAACAGAAGGAAAAATTTCTGTCTTGGGAAAATCATTGGGTGAGATGCCCGATCGCCAAATTTCTTTTTTAAGGAATCAGAAGATAGGATTTATTTTTCAATTTTATCATCTCTTGCCAGAATTGACGGCGTATGAGAATGTGGCATTGCCCCTCCTGGTTTATTCCAGTGAGAAGAGGGTTAAAGGGCATAGGAAAATAGAAGACATGTTTGATATGATTGGATTGAACAATCGCTCGATGCATCGCCCGCAGGAGTTATCAGGGGGAGAACAACAGAGATTGGCGATTGCGAGGGCCTTGGTTCATGACCCGGAGATTCTTTTGGCCGATGAACCGACGGGGAATTTGGATACGGCCAATGGCAATGCCATACTAGATCTTTTGGATCAGATTCGCAAAAAAAATCATCTTTCCATCTTGATGGTGACCCATAATCCGGATTTTTTAAAAAGGGCCGATCGCGTACTTTATTTGAAGGATGGCAAGATTCAGGCGTGAGCTGTCTAAAGGCTCATGATCATTTTATGATATAATTCTGTGGATGTTATCGGTGTGCGTAGCGTGGAGCGCATGGTTTTTTTTCTGTACGCTGAACGCTGTACGCTATACGCTCTTTTTTAAGGAGGCGAGATGAAAGTTTACATCAATGGCCAATTTTTTTCGAAGGAGGATGCCAAGGTTTCAGTTTATGACCATGGCCTTTTGTATGGGGATGGGGTGTTTGAGGGGATTCGTGTCTATCACAATAAAGTTTTTAAATTGAAAGAGCATGTGGATCGCCTTTATGAATCAGCTCAGACGATCATGCTCAAGATCCCCTTCTCCAAAGAAGAAATGACGGCCGCGGTGGTGGAGGCCGTTCGGCAAAATCCTTATGAGGATGCCTACATTCGTTTGGTGGTCACACGCGGAGTCGGGTCTCTGGGCCTGGATCCGAACAAATGTGCAAAGCCGCAAATCATTATTATTGTAGATAAGATCACGCTTTATAGCTCGGAAACTTACAGAAGGGGGATGGAGATTATCACGGTGGCCACTCGGCGGAATTTACAGGAGGCTTTGAATCCTCGGATCAAATCTCTGAATTATTTGAATAACATTATGGCAAAAATGGAGGCGATCCATGCAGGCTTCGAAGAGGCCATCATGTTGAATCAGAATGGTTTTGTGGCTGAATGCACCGGAGATAATATTTTTATTGTCAAAGAGGAGAGTTTGGTGACGCCTTCTTTGGAGAATGGTTTTTTGGATGGGATTACGCGACGAACCGTCATGGATTTGGCGGTCGGTAAGGGTCTTCGCGTTGTGGAGAAGACACTTTCGCGGCATGATCTTTATGTGGCGGATGAATGTTTTCTGACAGGAACAGCCGCAGGGGTGGTGCCCGTGGTGAAAATTGATGGTCGAACCATTGGAAGTGGAGAGCCAGGGAAACATACCTTGGAACTTTCAAGGGCCTATGATCAATTGACACAAAAGGAAGGGGTCCCAGTTCCAAGGACAGCAAAGGTATAGTCGCCCCATTTATGGGGCCATGTATGGATTTACCCGATGAATCGGGCGGCTACAAAAGATTGATCGGGGGAGTCTCATTTTTGTTGAGAGGTTTTTATGTTATGTGAAGTTTGTCATAAGAAACAGGCCACGGTTCATTACACGGAAATTATTCAAAATAAAATGATGAAAATCAATTTGTGTGAACCTTGTGCCAAGGAAAAGGGAATAGATGTTTATTCTAAATTTTCGGTCGCGGATCTCTTAAGCGGGTTGGCGGATTTGGAGGCGGTGGGAGCCTCCATTGAAAATGAGTCATGTTCGCAGTGCGGGATGAGTTATCGAGAGTTTAAAGAAATTGGGCGATTTGGGTGTGCGCATTGTTATACGACGTTTAACGAATTGTTGAAGCCCCTCTTTGAGGCGATTCACAAGGCCTCTCGTCATGTGGGAAAAGTTCCGAAGCATTGGTCCAAACATTATTCTGGAGAGGTGGAACTCAAAACTTTAGAGGATCAATTAGAAAAGGCGATTTCTGGAGAGGCCTTTGAAGAGGCCGCCCGGATTCGGGATCGGATTAAAGAGGTTAAAGAGTCTAAGAGGCATGTGAAATGATTGACATTGATACGATGATCAGCAAAACGGCGGCATGGCTCGAGGGCAAGGGGCCTGAATCCGATATTGTGATTTCGAGCCGGGTGAGGCTGGCGAGAAATGTGGTGGGCTTCCCTTTCTCGCATTGGGCCACTGAAGATGAAATGGAGGATTTGCTCAACACGGTGGAAGAAGCCATTCAAAAAAATCCGCCTTCAGAAAAATATCTTTTCCTGCGGTTTACAGACTTAACCGACATTGAGAGAAAAATTTTACTTGAGCGCCATTTGGTGAGCCGTGAGCATATTCAATCCAAACTCAATCGGGCTGTCGCGATTGGAAATGATGAACAGGTGAGCATCATGATCAATGAAGAAGATCATTTAAGGGTTCAAGTGCTCACATCGGGATTTCAGTTGAATAATGCGTTAAAGCTCGTTAATCACGTGGATGACCTTTTAGAGAATGATTTGGAATATGCCTATTCGCCTTATTTTGGATATTTGACGGCCTGCCCAACCAATGTGGGGACAGGCATTCGGGCGTCTGTGATGATTCATTTGCCCGGGCTGGTGTTACAGCGCCAAATAGATCAGGTGCTTCAGGCGATTACCAAGTTGGGTCTCACCGTGCGGGGTTGGTACGGAGAAGGGTCAGAGGCCTCCGGAAATCTTTTTCAAATTTCAAATCAAACCACCTTGGGGAAAAAAGAGGAAGAAATTGTTGAGAAGTTGGCGAAGATTATTCAACAAGTGGTGGAGCATGAGAGGAGCGCTCGTAAGATATTGGTAAAGAAGGACTTATCAAAGATACGGGACCGGATTGGGAGAGCCTTTGGAATTTTAAAATATGCGCATCAAATCAGCTCGGGTGAGACGATGAATCTTTTGAGTGCCTTGAGAACGGGCATTGAGTTAGGTGTGCTTAAGGGTGTGGACATTAAGATCATAAATGAGCTTTTTTTGCTGACTCAGCCGGCCCATGTTCAGAAAATTCTTGGGAAAAAATTGTCTCAGAAAGATCGGGACGAGAAGAGGGCAGATTTAATTCGGAAGCTGTTAAGGGATGAAAGTTTATAAAGTTCATACGAAGGTTCAAAAGTTCAAAGGTTTAAAGGTTCAAAGGAAAAAACTCCAAACCACATCAACTTTTGAACCTTTTTTTTAAGTATGTGTTATGATATTTCCTAAAGATAGTATAAGGGGAATTTTACATGTTTGAGAAGTTTACGGATCGAGCAAGACAGGTGATTATTCTGGCGAGGAAAGAGGCAGATCGCTTTAATCACAATTATATTGGGACGGAACATATTCTGCTGGGCCTCATTAAATTAGGAGAAGGGGTGGCGGTGAATGTGCTTCGCAAAATGGGTTTGGATTTTGAGACGGTCCGCATGGAGGTGGAGCGGGCGGTGGGAACGGGGCCCGAGACCAAAATGATTGGCGATATTCCTCTGACTGCTCGGGCGAAACGTGTCATTGAGCTTGCTTTGGATGAGGCAAAAAAATTAAGCCATACCTATATTGGGACAGAGCATTTGCTCTTAGGCCTTCTGAGAGAAGGGGAAGGTGTGGCCGCAAAGATTTTGCAAAGTTTGAATGTGGATATTGAGGCGACGCGTGCTGAGGTTTTGAAGGAATTGGGCACGGAGTTTTCCGGCAAAGGAGAAATGCCGGAGGCCCCCGAAGAAAATGTTCGAAGCCCTGCGCTTTCCGCTTTTGGCCGCGATTTAACAGAGTTGGCCAAGCAAGACAAGCTTGATCCTGTGATTGGCCGCGCGGATGAAATCGAACGCGTGGTGCAAATTCTTTGCCGCCGCCGTAAGAATAACCCCGTTCTTTTGGGGGAGGCGGGCGTTGGAAAGACGGCCATTGTCGAAGGGCTTGCCCAGAAAATCATTTCTGGGGATATTCCTGAAAATTTGCTTGATAAAAAAATTGTGACTTTGGATTTGGCCTTGATGGTGGCGGGAACCAAATACCGCGGCCAATTCGAGGAACGGATTAAAGCGGTCATGAAGGAGATTAAAAATTCTCAGAGCGTCATTCTTTTCATTGATGAACTGCACACCATTGTAGGAGCAGGGGCGGCGGAGGGAGCCATTGACGCCTCCAATATTTTGAAGCCGGCCTTGGCTCGTGGTGAGCTTCAATGCATTGGCGCTACGACCTTGGATGAATATCGAAAGTATATTGAAAAGGATGCCGCTTTGGAACGCCGATTTCAAACCGTGATGGTGGATCCTCCTTCGGTGGACGAGACCATCGAGATTTTGAAAGGGCTGAGGCACAAATATGAATCCTACCATAAGGCCGTTATAACAGACACGGCGCTAGAGTCTGCCGCCCGTCTTTCGGACCGCTATGTGACGGGGCGTTTTCTTCCTGACAAGGCGATTGATTTGATTGATGAAGCCTCCGCCCGCGTGCGCATTCAGGCGGTGACGGAGCCCACGGCCCTTAAGGGGATTAAGGATGAGATGCGCAAGGTGAAGACGAAGAAAGAGGCCTCTGTACGTGAGCAGGATTTTGAAAAGGCGGCTCGTTTCAGGGATGAGGAGCGCATGATGCGCTTTAAATTGGAAGAGGCACTCACGGATTGGAAGCAGCAGAAGACGGAGAGCAAGGTCGTTGTGACGGAGGAGGACATTGCCCAGATTGTGGCCAAGTGGACGGGGATTCCGGTTTCAAGGATTGAGGAAGCTGAGACAGAAAAACTCCTCAAGATGGAAGAGGGTATTCACAAGCGTGTGGTGGGGCAGGATGAGGCAGTGAAGGCAGCATGCCGAGCCGTTCGTCGTTCTAGAGCGGATTTAAAGGATCCCAGGCGGCCGATTGGATCTTTTGTTTTCTTGGGGCCGACGGGCGTTGGAAAAACCCTTTTGGCCAAGGCCTTGGCCGAATTCATGTTTGACGATGAAGAGGCCATGATTCAAATTGACATGTCGGAGTACATGGAAAAATTCGCAATCTCTCGTTTGACGGGATCTCCCCCCGGCTATGTGGGTTACGAAGAAGGGGGACAATTGACGGAGCAAGTTCGCCGCCGGCCTTATTCTGTCATTCTCTTTGATGAAATGGAAAAGGCGCATCCGGATGTCATCAATGTGCTCCTTCAAATTTTAGAAGAGGGAAAATTGACAGATAGCCTGGGAAGAGTCGTGGATTTCAGAAACACAATTTTAATCATGACATCGAATATTGGCGCTGACCTGATTCGCAAGCGATCTACTGTGGGATTCCATGAGGAGTCCCGTGAGGCCAAGTACGATGAAATGCGTGATAAATTGATGGGGGAGCTTAAAAAAACGCTCAAGCCAGAGTTTTTGAATCGCATTGACGAGGTGATTGTGTTCCACTCTTTATCACGGGAGGATTTGTCTAAAATTGTCGGGTTTGAGATTCAGAAGGTTCGGGACCGTCTTACGACCAAAGGTTATGGACTAGAAATTGCCGAAAAGGCCCAGGAATTTCTGATCGACAAAGGTTTTGATCCAGTTTATGGGGCTCGCCCCTTGCGCCGGGCGATTCAAAGATACATTGAAGACCCGGTGTCCGAAGAACTTTTAAAGAAAAAAATGACGGCGGGCCAAAAGTTGAGCGTTGGTTTTGAAACCGATCATCTGACGTATCAATGGATTTAAGTCTTGGATTTTTTTGGCGGCGAGAGAAGCAAGAAACGGGGGGGAAGGACGTCGTTTCTTGCTTTTTGTGTTTATGAAATATGAGTCTGATCAGCGCTTGTTTTTGTAATGGTTCAAAAATGAATTCTACACCAGAATTGAGCCTTAGAAATTTTTTAAGCGATATAGGCCGTTCTACCATAGATGGCCTCTATCAATTGGGCGGGATTACGATTCTTTTCCTCCAGACGACAAGCCGCCTTTTTTCAAGGCTTTCCTGGCGCGTCCTTTTTGTCAAGCAATGTTATCAATGTGGTGTTTTGTCCCTTCCAGTGGTTTTACTCACCGGGGCTTTTACAGGAATGGTGCTTGCGGTGCAATCTTATTATCAATTTCATCAGATCACCATGGATACGGCCATCGGAATTTTGGTAGGGCTTTCTATGACGCGGGAATTAGGTCCTGTGCTGACAGCAGTGATGGTCGCGGGCCGTGTAGGGGCTGCGATGGCTGCAGAGCTTGGGACCATGCGGGTGACAGAGCAGATTGATGCGCTTCGCACCCTGGCGACGGATCCGGTGAGTTATCTTATTGTGCCGAGATTTTTGGCCTGCATGGTCGTGGTTCCGATTCTCACAACCTTTGCCATCTTTGTCGGGATTTTGGGCGGTTACGTGGTGGGAGTGAAAATGCTTCACATCAATCACACCTTTTTTATTCAGAACATGGTGGACTACACCAAGGTATCGGATTTGATGAGCGGCCTTACCAAATCGGTCGTTTTTGGAGTTTTGGTGGCCATCATCAGTTGTTACAAAGGTTTTTTTGCTGAAAATGGAGCCGAAGGCGTTGGCATTGCGACCACTGAGGCAGTGGTGTATTCCTGCATTTCTATTTTGGTTTCGGATTTCTTTTTGTCGATTGTTTTGTTTTAAAGGAAGTAACCCCCCGTTCCCCCCTTATTCTAAGGGGGGAGGGGCGAGATGATATGGAAAACGGCTATTTAATTCAAATTGAAGGATTGACCAAGAGTTTCAGGGACACCCCTGTTTTGACCGGATTGAATTTGGATATTCATCGCGGTGAAACGCTGGTGATTATTGGTCAAAGCGGTGAGGGAAAGAGTGTTCTTCTCAAGCATATCATCGGTCTTTTGAAACCAGATTCGGGGCGTATTTTGATTGACGGGAGGGACATTGTTCCCATGTCCGAGAGGGATTTAAATGATGTTCGCAAGCGCTTTGGCTTTCTTTTTCAAGGGGCCGCTCTTTTTGATTCGCTAACGGTGGGAGAAAATGTGTCCTTCGGTTTGACGGAGCACACACGATTTCACCCTGATGAGATTCGGGAAAAGATCAAGGAACTTCTCTCGTGGGTGGGATTGGGAGGCGTTGAAGATATGAAGCCTGCGGAATTATCCGGTGGAATGAGGAAGCGGGTGGGATTGGCCCGTGCCATTGCGATGGATCCCGAAATCATTCTTTATGATGAACCCACGACGGGGATTGATCCCATCATGGGAGATGCGATCAACGATTTGATTTTGAAGCTTAGCGCTCAACTTCATTCTACTTCTATCGCTGTGACGCATGACATGGCGAGCGCGTTTAAGATTGCTGATCGTATTGCAATGTTATATGATGGGAAAATCATAGAGGTTGGAACTCCAGAAAACATCAGAACTTCCCAAAATGAGTTTGTGCAGCAATTTATTACAGGCAGGGCGAAGGGGCCGATTACGAAAAATTGACAGACTGCTGAAAAAACTTTAAGACCAGGAAAATCAACATGGTGACAGGAAAATCTAAAATTGAAATTCGCGTAGGTCTCTTTGTTTTTCTGGGTCTCTCGTCCCTATGTGCCATGATTATCATGTTTGGTTTTCGAAATGCAAAGCTGATTCACAACACCTATCGTTTGACCGCGGTCTTCAGCTTTACCAATGGCGTTGTGACAGGGGCCCCCGTCCGTTTTGCAGGCGTGGATGTGGGCAAGGTCAATGCAATCGAATTTGCCCATGATCAAACGAATGATGTTTATCTTCACATGGACATTCAAAAAGGGATTATCATTCGCCAGGATGCCCGGTTGATTATCAACTCGTTAGGGATTATGGGGGAAAAGTATTTAGAATTTATTCCGAAGACCAATACGGCTGAAGCGTATGTCGCCTGGGATAAGATTCGTGGAGAAGATCCTTTGGCGTTGAATGATGTGGTGACAGAGGCCCTGAAATTGGTAGGTGATTTTAGAACGGCGGTGAAAGATATTCTGGATGATCGGACCAAAGAAAACATTCGGGAGACACTTCAGAATTTGAGAAATTTAACCGACGAGGAAACGGAGCGGGCCTTGACACAATCTCTCAAGAATATTGCCCGTCTAACGGGGCGCGAAACGCGTCATAAACTTCGCTCTTCCTTTGATGAGTTTGGCCAAACCTCTTCTTCCATCCGGACGCTTGTAGACTCTAACCGTGAGGAAATCAAACAGATTGTCACCCATTGGGCCAAAATCTCAGACGCCTTGGAAACCATTTCTCAAAGCATCAAGGATTCAAAAGGGACATTGGGGCTTTTAATTTCAAATCCTACCATTCATGATTCGCTTCACGATACCTTGGACAATATCAATCAATGGGTGACGACGATTCGAAGGCATGGCCTCCTTTATAAGGAAAAGGATTTGGACAAGGGTCCTTCTCAAGCTGGCACCTCAGAAAATAACAAGGGGTATTTTTTTAGAAGAAGAAGTTAAAGACAAGCACGAAATTCAAAGTACGAAGCACTAAACAAATTCAAAATTCAAATATCTAAATCATCAAAACGTTTAGAATTTTGAATTTGGGTTTTTGAGTTTGTTTCGAATTTCGGATTTCGTGCTTCGAATTTAGCTTTTAAAACTATGCCACAAATCACCACACGCTACGTTTGTCAATCCTGCGGGGCTTTCTTTCGCCAATGGCTAGGGAAATGCTCCACGTGCGAGGAGTGGGGGAGCCTTCAAGAAGAGAATGCTCCCGCAAATTTCTCTAAATTAAAAATCTCTCGCGTTCCTTCCGATTCAAAACCTGTTCGAGTCTCAGAGATTTCCATGGAAGAGATGGCTCGGACTTCTTCTGGAATTCAGGAGTTGGACCGCGTCTTGGGGGGTGGGATTCTTCCAGGTTCATTGGTTTTGGTGGGCGGAGAGCCAGGAATTGGAAAATCTACTTTGCTTCTTCAAATGGCAGGGAGCTATTCCAGAGAGAAAGGCAAGGCCCTTTATGTATCGGCAGAGGAATCTCTGACCCAATTGAAGCACCGTGCCCAAAGAGTGGGCATCGCCTCCGAAAATCTTTTTCTCCTTGCCCAGTCAGATGTTTCCCGTGTGGAAACTTTCATTTCAGAGCTTTCTCCGAGCCTGCTTGTCATTGATTCCATCCAAATGGTTTTTCATCCAGAGTTGGAATCAGAGCCCGGGAGTTTGATTCAGGTGCGGGGCTCTGCGGCCCGATTCATGGAAATAGCCAAAAAAACTTCGATTCCCATTTTTTTGGTGGGGCATGTGACCAAGGATGGAACCATCGCGGGACCCAGGATTTTAGAGCATTTGGTAGATACGGTCCTTTATTTCGAGGGTGAAAAATGGATGTCTTATCGCGTGCTTCGCTCGGTGAAGAATCGTTTTGGAACGGTGGACGAAGTTGGAATTTTTAAGATGGAAGAGACGGGTTTGGAGGAAGTGAAACATCCTTCCGAAATTTTTCTAGAAGAAAAGCGTTCTGGAATGAGTGGCTCCGTCATCGTTTCTTCTTTGGAGGGAACCCGACCCCTCTTTCTTGAGATTCAGGCGTTGGTGAGTAATACCAAACAGGGATTTCCGGTTCGGCGTTCGTCAGGAATTGATTTAAATCGCATGGGACTTCTTTTGGCCGTTTTGGAAAAGCGTGCCAAAATTCGTTTGGAAGGTTGTGATGTTTTTGTCAATGTCGCAGGTGGAATGAAAATTGTGGAGCCCGCGGCTGATTTAGGAGTGGCGATGGCGATTGTTTCGGCCACTTCAAATATCCCTGTTCACGATAAAACCGTTTTCGTTGGAGAAGTGGGTCTGGGGGGAGAAATCCGCACAACAAGAGGTCTTTCGCGAAGAATTTCGGAGGCTCGGAATTTGGGCTTTCAAGTTTGCGTCATTCCTGAAACTCGAGAAAAATTAGATACCCATGGAATCGAAATTCTTGCCGTCAAAACCATTTTGGATGTGGTAGAAAGATTTTTCAAGGGATGAGTGTTTCTGCGATCATCGTTGCGGCCGGTCGAGGGGAAAGATTAAAGGGAGGAAATGTTCCCAAGGCTTTCTTTCCATTGTCTGGTAAACCCCTTTTATTTTATTCACTCGATCTCTTTTGTCATCATCCTGAAGTGACTCAAGTGATTGTGGCTTTACGGCCTGAGATGATGGGAGAAGCCTGGAAAAAACAATTTGGAAAGGAAATATTCCCAAAAAATCCAGAATTGGTTTTGGGCGCACAGAGGCGTGCAGATTCCGTTTGGGCAGCCTTTCAGAAAATTTCGCGCGGGCAAGAAATTGTTTTGATTCATGATGCCGCAAGGCCTTTTTTGGAGCTGTCGCTTGTCTCTTCGGTTATTCAAGCGGCCCGCCAGTGGGGAGCTGCAATTCCAGGGGTTCGATTAAAGCCTACTGTGAAAGAGGTAGGTGAAGAAAACTATATTCTCAAAACTCACGACCGTTCGAAATTGTGGGAGGCCCAGACGCCTCAGGGGTTTAAGGTGGAATTGTTAAGGAAGGCATTTGAGAAGGCAGGTCCCCGTCGTCAGGAGGCGACGGATGAGGCTTTTTTGATGGAACAAATGGGAATTCCCGTTAAGATGATCGAAGGCAATGAAAAAAATATTAAAATCACAACCCCCGCAGATTTGAAATGGGCAGAGTTTTTAATGAAGGAAGAATGTGGGTAGACTCTATATGAAAAAAGACTCACCCCTCACCTCTCACCCCTCACCCCGAATCGGTTTCGGCCTCGACATTCATCCCTTCAAAAAAGGTCGCGCACTGGTTTTAGGGGGTGTCAAAATTCCTCATTCCAAGGGATTGGACGGTCATTCGGATGCCGATGCCCTTATTCATGCGATTATGGACGGCCTTTTGGGGGCCGCGGCGTTGCGGGATATCGGCATGCATTTTCCTCCCCATGAAAAATATAAAAATATTTCTAGCCTTTTGTTGCTAAGAAAAGTGAAGGCCTTATTGAAGAAAAATCATTTTCAGATTGAAAACATAGACTCCACTTTGGTGATTGAAGCACCGAAGATTGCGCCCTTTATTGAAAAAATGAGAGGGAACATTTCGAAGAATTTGGAGATTTCACTCCTTCGCGTCAATGTGAAGGCGACACGGTCAGAAGGTCTTGGATTTGTAGGGCGTGGAGAAGGGGTCGCGGCTTATGCCGTTTGCCTTTTAAAAAGTTTAACATCTAACATCTAACAACCGGTTACGCCGCTTTCTTGATAATTTTGATCTCTGAACTCTTCAACAATTCTTCCAGTTCCTTTAGAATAGGATCAATCAACTTCGTGTCTCGAACTTCAATCCTTGTCAGGTTCAAGTTCTCATCGTAGTGATAAAAAAGATCCTTCTGTATCTCGACAGAGAAAATGGCCACCTTGTCATAAAGTTCAATCACCAGGCTTCGTACATCCTTTTCTTCGTATAGACGGATAATCATATGCATTCCTCATTTCCCAGTATAACATACTTCTAAGGAATGGCATCGCTGCCACGACCTGCCTTTCTCCTTAAGTGTGCTTCCCAACAGGCTTAGGAAAGAAAGGTTTTTCCCTTAAAAGCTTTCACATAATATAGACACCGATACTGCCAAAATGGTTAAAAAGAAGGTGAAGAAAGATGTTTCTATCTGGGGCAGAAGAGGAAAGGATAACTGTCGAGAGGCACATGTTTGAACATTATTGAAAAACAAACGAGATCATCATGTGCGATGAAAGTTCTCCACATCATGCTTTTTTTGTAGTCGCCCGATTCATCGGGCAGCCCCATAAATGGGGCGACTACACAAGCTTGGACGAGAGAAAGAAATCCAACATCCATCATCCATGATCCATGCGGGGTTTTTTCACAACCACATAAAGTGATCCAAGCGTCATTGTTTCAAATGGGATTCTTTTACCTTCAAGCTCGCGAATCATTTTTTGATAATCGGTGGAGTTCCCATAGCCTAGGATAAGACAACCACATTCGTCACATCGAGCGACATCTCTCTTTTTATGGATATGGGCTTTGGCTTCTTTTTCGCAACAGGGTTTCATAAAGGGCAGTGTTTGAGTGGATCGTGTTTAGTGCATGGTGCATTGTGGATTAACTTTTTTGAAGAACTTCAGCTTTTTCAATGCCAAAATTATTCTGATAAAGCTTGGCGATTTTCTTTAATTCTTCAGACGTGAGGGCTGGCGTTTCACATGCCTTTGTAAATTCTTCCAATTGCTCGAAGCTGTAAATATTGGGAAAAACAGAGCTGACAGAGGGTTCGCTCAAGATAAATTGAATGGCCATTTGGCCTAGGGTGCGTTTTCCCTTCCGAGTCAGGAATCCCAGTTGCTCCACTTTTCTCAGGCCATCTTCCAGCCATTGTTTCTTGCGTTCGTCATTGGAAATCCGATGAAATCGGTGATCATTCTCAGAAAAGGAAGTTTCCTTTGTGTAATGACCTTCCAGAAGGCCAGAGGAATGAGGGACGCGCACCAAGACGCTGGTCTTTTTCTCGCGTGCAGTCGGAAAGACTCCCAAGCCTAGCATTTGTTCCAACAAATTATAAATGATTTGTACGCTGTTGACGCTTCTTTCTTTGATGGAATAAATGCTTTCTTCAATTTGACGTTCTGCGATCGCGGGACCGAGGGCCACCCCAAAGGATTTGATTTTCCCTTCTTTCTTGAGGTCTTCGAGGGTTACAAAAAGATCATCTTTTCGAAGCGTTTCTATTCTGGGATTATGGAGCTGATAAAGGTCAATGACATCTGTTTCGAGCCTCTTCAGGCTTTCTTCACAGGCGTACCGAATATAGGAAGGCTCCCATTTCTGAACGAGTTCCTCATGGCCTCGGCGGTTAGGGGCCGGAGTGTAAATGTCGTAGCCAAATTTTGTAGCGATGACGAGCTTGTCTCTTTTCTCTTTTAGCGCTTTTGCAAAAATAGTCTCGCCATAACCATTTCCGTAAGTGTCCGCCGTATCAAAAAAGTTGATTCCCAAGTCGAAAGCTTTTTGCAGAAGTTTAATCCCGAAGGCTTCATCTTTGACCCCCCACCACGTGGTGCCAACAGTCCAAACGCCGAAGCCAACTTCTGAAACTTTAAGATTTGTATGTGCCAGGGATCCATATTTCATGAGCTCGAGCTTAGAATTTCTTAAAAAGGGTGTCAAGGAATATGATCTGATGATTTCTCTAGGCAAAATGCCTTTAATTATTTATGATCTGGCCCTATGGAAAATGCTGACATTCGTGTCCGGTTTGCCCCGAGTCCCACAGGGGAGCTGCATTTGGGGAATGCCCGCACGGCCATTTTTAATTGGCTCTTTGCGCGGAAAGTGGGCGGGAAATTTATTTTGCGTATTGAGGATACGGATCAAGAGAGGTCGAGACTTGAATATCAGAAAATGATTTTGGAGGATTTGAGGTGGTTGGGCCTGGATTGGGATGAAGGGCCTGAAAAAGAAGGCACGTTCGGCCCTTACCTTCAATCTGAAAGACTCGAGATTTACCGAGATTATGCAAGGCGCTTAGAAGAAAATGGACTGACCTATTTATGTTATTGTAGCTCGGAGGAACTGGAATCGCGTAGGATTGAGGCTCAGGCAAAGGGGGTGGCGCCTCGTTATGACAATCGCTGCCGGCTCTTGACTGAAGAAGATAAGAGGCGTCATGTCCAAGCAGGCCACAAGGCCGTTATCCGTTTTAAGGTGGAGCCAGAGCGGGTCAAGATTCAGGATTGGGTCCGGGGCGAGGTGGAATTTGATACTGCCCTTTTTGGTGATTTTGTCATTTTCAAGTCCGATGGCTATCCCACTTTTCATTTTGCTGTGGCGGTGGATGATGGGCTGATGAAGGTGAGTCATGTGATTCGGGGGGAGGATCATTTGTCGAATACCCCGCGCCATGTGCTGCTTTTTAGGGCGATGGGATTTCAGATCCCTCAATTTGCACATCTTTCTATGATTTTGGGCTCGGACGGCGCACGTCTGAGCAAGCGTCATGGAGCGACATCCATAGGTTTCTATCGCGAGGAGGGCTTTTTGCCAGAGGCGCTTCTCAATTATTTGGCCTTGCTCGGTTGGTCCAGTGGAGATGATCAGGAAATTTTCTCACGAGAAGAATTGACTCAGAAATTTTCCATTGAGAGGATCGTCGGGTCCAGTGCGATTTTTAATCCTGAAAAATTTCATTGGGTGGGAACACAACAGATACGCCGATTTAGGCTAGCGGCTCTTCGTCAGCGTTTAGAGGCAAGAGGGAATGATTTTTCTAAAATAGGTTCTGATCATCTTGAGAAAATGATCGGATTTGTCAGGGAAAGGGCAGCGACTTTAAAAGAGCTTGGTTCGGAGCTGGAGGTTTTTGTGAAAGAGCCAGGGCTAGAGAGTGAAGAGGCCAAAAAGGCTTTTTCTTCTTCTCGGGCAAGAGAGATTTTAGAGGCCTTGAAACATGTTTTAGAAAATGAGTGGAAGGATGAGGCCTTCCCTGTAAAATCTCTTTCTTCTTGTCAGAAAAGTTTAGGTGTCAGTGGCGCTGAATTTTATCCACTCTTAAGAATAAGCCTTACGGGACATGCCCATGGTCCTGAACTCAAGGATTTATGCCCGTTGATGGGGAAGGGAGAAGTGTTGAGAAGGTTGGAAAAAGCTTTAAAAAAGTTTTGAATTTTTAGTTTTGAGTTTTTGGTTTTAAAACTCAAAACTCAAAACTAAGAACTCAAAACTCAAAACTGTCTTTTTATGCCGCTTAAAATCTATAACACTTTAACACGCGAAAAAGAGTCCTTTGTTCCCTTAGAATCTGGGAAGGTGAAGATGTATGTCTGCGGGGTGACGGTTTATGATTCTTGCCATGTTGGGCATGCGAGGGCGGCCGTGGTGTTTGATTGCGTTTATCGTTTTCTAAGATCCTTAGGTCTTGAGGTAAAATACGTACGTAATTTTACAGACATTGATGACAAAATCATTAAAAGGGTCCAGGAGTTAAAGGTCAATTATCGCACCCTGACAGAAAAATACATTCAGGAGTATCTTGATGAAATGCGGCTTTTGAATGTTTTGGATCCGACCCTTCAACCCAGGGCCACCGAGCACATTCAAGACATGATTCAGATGATTGAAGATTTAATCGAGAAAAAATATGCCTATGCGGTGGGGGGCGACGTTTATTTTGAGGTTTCGAAATTTTCAGGTTATGGCAAGCTTTCCCGCCGCTCTTTGGATGAGATGAAGGCCTCTCGGATCAGTCCCGACGAGCGCAAGCTTCACCCAGAGGATTTTGCATTGTGGAAAAGTGCGAAACCCAATGAGCCTTCCTGGCCCAGTCCTTGGGGAGAGGGGAGGCCGGGTTGGCACATTGAATGCTCTAGCATGGGTGTGAAACATTTGGGAGATTCCTTTGATATTCATGGGGGGGGAAGCGATTTGATTTTTCCGCATCATGAAAATGAAATAGCCCAGTCGGAATGTTCAACAGGAAAACCCTTTTCCCGTTATTGGATTCACAATGAAATGATCATGATTGATCACACCAAGATGAGTAAATCTCTGGGCAATGTGTTTGTCCTGCGTGAGCTCATGAAGGAATGCCCTGCACAGGTGATTCGGTTTTTTATTATTTCAAAGCATTATCGCAGCCCTATGGATTTTTCTCTTGAGGCCTTGAAAGAAGCCGCTCAGGCGTTTGAGAGAATTGAAATGGCCATGGCCCGAGCCCAAGAATATATGAATGGGTCCTGGGAATCTTTCAAAAATGGAACATTCTTAGAAGCGCTGGAGGGGAGTAACGAGTTGATTCAATTTAAAGAAGCCCTGGAGGATGATTTTAATACGCCAAAATCTCTGGGGATTCTTTTTCAGGTGTTGGGGGAGTTGAATCAAGCGTTGGACCGAAAAGCGAAGAGAGATCGAGTTTCTACCCTGTATAGGTCGGCAGGGTGGATGCTGGATCTTTTGGGATTAAATCCAGATTTAAAGAGGTTTAGAAAAATTAAGGAAGCGCTTCCGTTTGAAGAGGAAAAAGTACGCTCGCTTTTGAATGAGGCTTTGTGGAAGGATGAAGATGTGGAGTATTTGGTGAAGGCCCGTGAGCATGCCAGGCATCAGAAATTATGGGCCCTGGCGGACCAGATTCGCGAGGCTTTCAAGGAACGGGGCTTCGGGATTCAAGATGAAAAGGATGGGGCGAAGGTTTTGAGAAGGAATGGATAAGAACAGGGGTGAGTTGTGGGGGGTGAGTCGTGGGTAAAAAAATAATACCTTTAAAACTCACGACAGACGACTCACGACAATTTTATCGTTTATTAGGGATATGAGCCATGAAGCAGGGTTTATTCATCACCATCGAAGGCTGTGAGGGAAGTGGCAAGACGACGTTGGCGAGGGCGCTTGCACTGGATTTGAAAAAGGCGGGGCATTCTGTTTTGCTGACGTTTGAGCCCGGCGATCACTCTCTGGGGAAGGTTTTAAGAAATGTCTTGCTTGCCTCACAGAACCATTCGATGAGCCCACTGACAGAGCTTTTTTTGTTTGAGGCGGATCGCGCCCAGCATGTTCAAGAGGTGATTTTGCCGGCCCTTGGGGCTGGAAAAATTGTTTTGTGCGGCAGATATTGTGATTCGACGACAGCCTATCAGGGGTATGGGCGGGGATTGCCTCTTCGGATGGTAGAGTCTTTGAACAGTTTTGCAACAGGAGGATGGGTTCCCGACTTAACTTTGCTTTTGGACATTGCTCCAGAGAAAGGGCTTCCTCGGGCTTATCAAGCCAGAGGCAAAAAAGATCGTTTGGAGTCGGAAGCCATTGCTTTTCACCGCCGGCTTCGGAAGGGTTTTTTAGCATTGGCGAAAAAATATTCTAAGAGAATGATTGTCATTCGTGCGGATCAGCCTTTTGAAAAAGTGAAGGAAGAAGCGCAAGATCATCTTCAAAAAGTAATTCTAAAAAGAAATTGAGTTTAGTGTGAACACAGTTCAATTTTCTCCTCTTTCCATTTTGAAGAATGCGGTCTTGAATGACCATGTTGCCCATGCCTATCTTTTTCACGGTTCCGGTTTAAAGAACCTTCAAGAAGGTGCTGTTTGGCTTGCACAGGCCTTGAATTGCTCAAATTTTTTAAAGGAAGAAAATCCTTGTGGTCAATGCGAATCTTGCGGAAAAATTTTTCGCAAGGTGCATCCGGATGTCCGTTTTTACTCGCCTCAGGGGGCGCTTCGCATGATTCGGATGGATGAGATCCGTGAGCTCCAATCTCAGGCTTCGTTTAAACCTTTTGAGGGAAAGGTGAAGGTGGAGGTGATAGAAGAGGCGGATTGTCTTCATCCGGCTGCGGCAAATGCGCTTTTGAAAATTTTGGAAGAACCTCCTCAGAAAACTTTCCTGGTCCTTTTTTCCCAACATCCCGAAAAGTTGCTTCCGACCCTTCGATCGAGATGTCAGGATGTTTTTTTTAAAGGTGATCATGAACCCGCCGCACTAGAAATTTTTCAAAAATTTGAAAAAGATTCAAAATGGCGTGAGGTGTTGTGGGAAGGGTGCGAAGGAAATTCAGATGACGCCAGTGCTTGCGTTGAAAACGGTAGCTGGGTTTCTCAAAGAGAGATGTTGCAATTTTTTGAAGAGGCACTTTCTGGGTCGTGGATCCAGGCCTTTAAAGGAGCCGAGAAAATTCATGGAATCATCGAGGAAGATTTAAAACAGCTGGAAGGTGATTTTGAACAGGATGAGCAAAATGAAGATCCCTCTTACAGAAAAAAGATGGAAGAAGAAAAGAAGGCTTTTTTAAGCGGGGAACGCTTGAGAAAAATTCGCGAGTTTTTAAAACTGATTCTGATTTGGGGAAGAATTCGTTTGGTTGGAGAGAAGGCAAAGGACGAAAATTCTTTCCCGTACCCTTTAGGGTCTTTGCCTTTGTGGCTCCAAGTGACGGAGGAGGCTGCTCGTTTTTTGGAAAGAGGAACGCCTCTGAAATGGGTGTTGGAGGTTTTGATGATAAAATTAAAAACAATTTCGAAATACGAAGCACGAGGCACTAAACAAATTCAAAATTCAAATATCTAAATCATTAAAACGTTTAGAATTTTGAATTTGGGTTTTTGAATTTGTTTCGAATTTCGTGCTCCGAATTTTTTTAAGGGGATTTTTATGTCTTATTCTTTCCAGGTAAGAATGCGGGATTTTGGACGTCTTGAAGAGGTGGAAAATTCTCTTGGGGCCGTCCAACATGGAGAGCTTTTTATTTTGAGAACGCAGTACGGCTTAGATTATGGGAAAGGTGTTTCTCTCTCCAGAAAGGAGGCTTCTCAGGATCACGAATATCATCCCCGCCCCGTGATGGTGCGTCAGGCAACACCCAGCGACATGGAGAAGATTGAACAAAATCGTCGGGACCTTAAATCTTCATTGCAAATTTGCCGCGATCAAGTTTATGCTCATCATCTTCCGATGAAGGTGCTGACGGGAGAGTACAGTTTAGAGCGTCAGAAAATGGTGTTTTATTTCACATCGCCGGGGAGGGTCGATTTTCGAGAGTTGGTCCGGGCCTTGGCCGCCTCCTTTAAAACACGCATAGAGCTTTATCAGTTGGGCCCTCGCGATGGTGCAAAAGTGGTGGGTGGAATTGCGCCTTGCGGAAAGACGCAATTATGCTGCACCCAATTCATGCGCAGTTTCGAGGCTATCACGACTCGCATGGCCAAGGTGCAGAGGCTTCCAGTTCGTCAGGAAAAACTTTTGGGATTGTGCGGACAATTGAAATGCTGTTTGAAATTCGAATTGGATGCGTATGCAGCATTTTCGAAGGATCTTCCTAAGGAAGGTGCGAAGGTTTCGACGCAATTTGGGAAAGGATATATTTTGGTTCAAAATATTTTAAAAAAATCAGTGACCGTTCGTTTAGAAGATGATCGCGAGGTTCATGTGTCGGTGGATGAACTGACGGTTTTAAGGTGAGAGGATGAAAGATTCTAGAAATTATTTTATCACAACTGCGATTGATTACGTCAATGCCCTTCCGCATTTGGGGACGGCCTATGAGAAAATTGGGGCGGATGTCATGGCGCGTTTCCGTCGTTTAGAGGGCCGCAACGTTTTTTTCTTGATGGGCGTGGATGAGCACAGTCTGAATGTAGAGAAAGAGGCGAGGAAGAGAAATATTCCGGTAGAGAATTATTGCGATGAATTGGCTCTAAAATTCCAAGAGGTGTGGAGGACTTTAAATATTTCTTACGATTATTTTGTCCGTACCTCTGGAGCCGATCATGTTCGTTCTGTGCAGCACATTTTTCAGGCCATTTATCAAAAAGGGGATATTTATCTGGGGAATTATGAAGGCTGGTATTGCAATTCCTGCGAGGCGTTTTTGAAGGACAAGGATTTGGTGGAGGGGCTTTGTTCCACGCATCGTCTTAAACCTGAATGGATTGAGGAAAAGAATTATTTCTTTGCCTTGTCCCGTTATCAAGAAGGATTGAAAAGGCTTTTGGGGGGGACGCAGGATTTTATTCTTCCTAAAATTCGTCACAATGAAATCATCCGTGTAGTGGAGGGAGGCCTTGAAGACATCAGTGTTTCCAGGTCGGGGGTCTCTTGGGGAATTCCGCTTCCCTTTCAGAAGGATCAGGTGGTTTATGTCTGGTTTGATGCCTTGATTAATTACATTTCAGCTCTTGGGTATCCCCATGATTTGGATCGCTTTCATCAGTGGTGGCCAGCGGATGTGCATGTGATTGGAAAAGACATCACACGATTCCACTGTGTGATATGGCCTGCCATGCTCATGAGTTTGGGGCTTGAATTGCCACGCGGCGTTTTTGGCCATGGCTTTGTCTATTTGAAGGGCGAAAAAATGAGCAAGACGACTGGGACTTTGATTGGGCCCGTGGAGGCGTCTGAAAGATATGGAGCGGATGCCCTTCGCTATTTTCTCATGAGAGAGGTTCCCTTTGATCGCGATGGGGACTTCAGTTGGGACGCCTTCGACATGCGTTATCAAGCAGACTTGGCCAATGATTTGGGCAATCTCATTCAAAGAACGCTTTCGATGATTCAAAGATATTTTGAGGGTGTGATCCCCAAGGCCTCCTCTTTGGAAGAGATCGATAAAAAATTGATCCATTTTGCAAAAGACAATTTTGATCAATATTTGGAGGCGATGGAGTCTTTTGGTTTGAGTGAGGCGCTTGTTTTTCTTTGGAGTTTGATTCAAAAGGCCAATGGTTATATTGGTGAAACGGCTCCATGGGCCTTGGCCAAGGACCCTTCGTTAAGAAATCGTCTGGGCACGGTGCTTTACACCATTGCCGAATGCATTGCACGGTTGTCTCTTTTGTTGGCCCCCTTTATGCCCCAGACAACTCAAAAAATAAGGCTGCAATTGGGATTGGGAGAGGAAGGCAGTCTTTTCTCTCATTTTTCTTCTTTAGAAAATTGGGGTGAGCTTCCGGCAGGATTGAAATTAGGGCCGTTGCAACCTTTGTTTCCTAGAGAGCAATCAAAGTCATAAGATGAATCTTTCATTAAATCCAAAATCTAAAATCCAAGATCTAAAATATGATCGACACCCACGTCCACTTAAATGATCCAGCCTTTGATGAAGACCGTGCCCTTGCAATCGAACGGGCGTGGTCCAGTGGACTCAAGATTTTAATGGATGTCACGGAGGACTTGACCTCTTTTGAAAAATCTCTGAAGCTTTTTGAAAAAGAAAAAAATATCTGGAGTGCGATTGGATTTCATCCTCATCAGGCCCGGGTTTTAAATGAGGACGATTTAAAATCTTATGGGAAGTGGATGACGCATCCCAAAGTGGTGGCCGTGGGAGAAATTGGGCTGGATTATTATTATGAACATCGTCCTCGAGATCTTCAGAAAAAAGCCTTTGAGCCCATGTTAAATTTAGCTGTAAAAAATAATTTGCCGGTGCTCATTCATACGCGTGACTCAGAAGATGACGTATTGGCCATGCTGAAACAATTTCCAGGAATCATGGGATTGATTCATTGTTATACGGGGAGTTTAGAGTCTGCAAAGGCTTTTTTAGATTTAGGATTTTATATTTCGTTTTCTGGAATTGTCACCTTTAAGAAGGCGCATGATTTAAGAGCCGTTGTGAAAGAAATTCCATTGAATCGCATTTTGGTGGAGACGGACGCGCCTTATTTGGCTCCTGAGCCCCTTCGTGGGAAAAGGAATGAACCTGCGTTTGTAATGCGCACGGCTGAGGAGATGGCTAAGGTTCGCGGGATAGACGTAGAGGTGTTTCACAACACGGTGATGAAAAATGCGGTTGACCTTTTTAAGAGGATGCAATGAATTATTTTTTAGGCGTTGACATGGGAGGGACGAACCTTCGGTTTGGTCTTGTGGATGAAAAGGGAAAAATCCATGGATCGAGTTGCGTTTCGACGGAGGCGGGAACTTCTCGAAAAGAGATTCTGAAAAAAATGGAGCAAGGGATTCGGGCTCTTTTAGAAGAAGAGAGAAAGCTTAAAGTCGCTGTTAAGGCCGTGGGAGTGGGGGTTCCCGGCTGTGTAGATTTTGACAGGGGATTTATTCATACCTTGGTCAATATCCCTGGTTGGGATGATGTTCCTTTGGCGAATATTCTTCAAGAGGCTTTTCATCTTCCCGTTTTTGTGGATAATGATGTAAATGTGATGGCGTTGGGAGAGCTTGTGTTTGGGGCGGCCCAGGGGGCCAAGAATGTCATTTGCATCACATTGGGAACAGGCGTGGGTGGCGGAATCATTGTTGAAGGAAAGCTTTATCGAGGTTCTAGTTTCACGGCTGGTGAAATAGGTCACAGCATTATTCATGTGGATGGACTTGCCTGCAATTGCGGGGGTCGGGGATGCCTCGAGCGTTATGTGGGAAACCGCTATTTGGTTGAGAGGGCCTTAGAAAAATATCGAGTTGATTCCAAAAGAAAAATACCTGATCCTTTGACACCTGAGATTCTGGCTGCCTGGGCTCAGGAGGGGGAGAAGGTCGCTCTTCAGCTTTGGAAAGATATGGCGAAAGATCTTGGGATGGTTCTCGCCAGCCTTGTGAACTTTTTTAATCCAGATCTGATGGTGATCGGAGGAGGGGTTGCTCAGGCGGGGAAAGTTTTGTTCGAACCCTTGGAAAATTTTGTTCGTGAAAGAAGCATGAAAGTGCCAGGGGCTTGTGTTCGCATTGTGAGGGCAAAATTGGGCCAGGACGCAGGGGTGATCGGTGCGGCTGCTTTGGCGATGGGAAAATAGGATCGTGTATTTAAAAGTGTGTCCTTTTAAGAGGAGGCGGGTCCTGTCCCTCCTCACCCCCGCTGACGGCATCGGTCTCGGTTTGGTTCTTGAAGAGTCATTTTCAAGTCTCGACCTGCTGGCGATTAGCGGGGGACCCCCAGTCGGGCCACCCGCATCAATAAAAGGACACACTTTTAAATACAGCATCGAAAATAGTCATCTGTCGTGAGTCGTGAGTTTAAAAGGAGAATACCGTATGAAGTTTTTTTTAGACACAGCTGATGTCAAAGAGATTCGTGAAGGTTGGAATATGGGATTGGTGGATGGGGTGACCACAAATCCCAGTTTGGTAGCCAAAACGGGAAGAAAATTTAAAGAAGTTTTAGAAGAAATTTGTTCCTTTCTAAGTGGGCCTGTCAGTGCAGAGGTGGTAGGCATTGAAGCGGAAGGAATGGTAAAGGAAGGAAGAGAATTGGCCAAGATTCATAAAAACATTGTGGTCAAGATTCCTTTATTAAAGGAAGGTTTGAAGGCCGTGCGGATTCTCACTCAAGAAAATATTCGAACGAATGTGACCCTTTGTTTCTCGTCCAATCAGGCCTTACTGGCTGCAAAGGCTGGGGCCACCTACATCAGTCCTTTTATCGGAAGATTAGACGATCAAGGGCAAGTGGGGATGGATCTCATTCGAGACATTAAGACTATTTATTCCAATTATGGCTTTAAAACGGAAATTTTAGTGGCCAGTATTCGTCATCCTATTCATATTTTAGAGGCGGCGAAAATAGGCGCAGATGTAGCGACCATGCCTTTTGAAGTACTGGACAAATTGCTCAAGCATCCTTTGACAGATATTGGACTTAAGAAGTTTTTAGATGATTGGAAAAAGGTGCCCGGATAAAAGCAATTTTTTTGAGAGGTTAACACATGCGAATTTTAGTCACGGGTGGCGCCGGTTTTATTGGTTCTCATTTGATTGGGGAGCTGCTTAAGGAAAATCACTCTGTGGTTTGTGTGGATAATTTTGATCCTTTCTATGATGTCGAAATCAAGAAAGAGAATCTTAAACTTCATTCCCATCATCCTCATTTTACATTTATTGAGGCAGACATTAGAAAAAGGGAGGAGCTATCGCCCGTTTTTAGGGCTCACGATTTTGATGCGTGCATTCATTTGGCCGCCAAGGCAGGGGTGAGGCCTTCCATTCAGGACCCGGTGGGTTATTATGAAGTCAATGTGGATGGAACGCTCCATCTTTTAGAAGAGGCCTGTTCGCATCAGTTGAATCATTTTATTTTTGGCTCCTCCTCATCGGTTTATGGAGAGCGCAATCAAACGCCCTTTTCAGAAGAGGATGCCCTTCTCTCGCCCATTTCTCCTTACGCGGCAACGAAGATTGCAGGTGAGTCGCTCTGTCATGTGTACCATAAGCTTTATGGAATCGGGATGACGCTCTTAAGGTTTTTTACCGTGTATGGTCCTCGTCAGCGCCCTGAAATGGCCATTCATAAATTCACGCGCGAGATTTTTGAAGGGCAGGAGTTGACCTTATATGGGGATGGTTCGTCTCAAAGGGATTACACCTATGTGACGGATATTGTTCAGGGAATTTTGGCTTGCCTCAGGGGAAGAGGGTCTTTCGAAATTTTTAATCTGGGAGATTCAAAGTCGATAGCCTTAATTAAATTGATTGGTTTGATTGAAGAGGGTTTGGGGCGCAAGGCGAAGATTAAAAAAATGAAAAACCAGCCAGGCGATGTTCCCATCACGTGTGCCAATATTTCTAAGGCGAGGAAATTTTTAGATTACAAACCGCATGTTCCCATTGAAGAAGGGATCCAGCGATTTTGCAAGTGGTTTTTAGAAAACCATTGATGCTGTTTTTTAATTTGTGATAGCATACGGCTTCAATTTTAGATTTTGGATTTAGTGAATTATTTTCTTGTTATGAAACATTCATGCCGACTGAGGTCGGCACAAAGGGGGATGAAAATCACCCTTGTAGTCGTCCCATTTATGGGGCGGTCTATGACATTGGGGCATTGGGCATTGCCCGATAAATCGGGCGACTACAAGCTATCATGAGTCATTGTATAATGAATGACTAAAGACTATTTTCAGGTGAAAGTGGATGATGGATCATGGATCATGGATCATGGATGTTGGATTTCTCTCTCTCGTTCAAGCTTGTGTAGTCGCCCGATTCATCGGGCAGCCCCACAAATGGGGCGACTACAAAATAAGGGAGGCGAGGTGAGGTAGAGGGGGGCGGGGCTTTCATTGCACACGATGACCCCGAAAAGGGTCATTGAAATTAAATCCAAAATTTGCAATCTAAAATCTAAAGTTTTTTGTCTGTGGGGGAATTTTGAAAAGAAATATTGCCTTTCTTCTTTTTATCTTTGGTCTTTTATCTTTTTCTTCCCATGCCTTCGCCCAGGATTTGCCGATCGAGGTGAATGCAGATTCTCTGGACTATGATCGTGAAGAGGGAATTGCGACGGGGATAGGTCATGTGGTGGTCACCTACCAAGACACCACGCTTCTGGCCGACAAAGGCTTTGTGAATCTCAAGACCAAAGAGGCCCATGCCGAAGGTCATGTCCAGATTATTCAAAAAGACAGGCGCTTGGTGGGAGACGCCCTGGATTACAACTTTGGGACAGGGTATGGAGAATTTAAAAATGCAAGCTCGTATTATGCCCCTTGGTACGCCAAGGGTGAAAAAGTCATTCGTTATTCTAAAACAAAATATGAAATCCAAAAGGGTTATATTACAACCTGTGATTATCCAAATCCCCATTATCGCTTAAGGGCTCGGCGGGTAGACATTTATCCTGGAAACAAACTGGTAGCCCATCATGTTTTTTTCGTTGTGGGCAAAGTCCCGATTTTTTGGCTTCCTTATTATGTGCATTCCCTGAAAAAGTCTCCTTGGACTTTTATTCCAGGTTACTCCAAAAGATGGGGCGCTTTTTTCTTGAGCAGTTTCAATTGGTTGGATACCCAATATGTGGATAGCGATGTACGCCTTGATTATCGCTTTCGTCGGGGGTTGGGTGTCGGAGTGGATGCTCAATATCTTGTGAAAAACGAAGGAGGAGGGGATTTAAAGACTTATTACATTCATGATCGACGTTATAAGTCTTCTTCAGATGGTTCAGTGAGGGAAAGAGATCGCTACCGTGTTAGTTTGAATCACTATCAGTCATGGAAGTATGATACGACCCTTCGCGGGCAATTTCACAAGTTGAGTGACGAAGACGTCCTTCTAGATTTTTTTCATCGCGATTCAGATTATTCTGTAAAACCTCCTACCTTCTTTGATATTACAAAATATGACTCGAAATATACCGCTCGTCTTTTTGTTCAGAAGCGCGTGAATAATTTCTTCACGGAAGTGGAACGTCTTCCGGAAGCCTCCCTGGAATTTCGTCGCCAGAGAATTATGAAAACACCTTTCTATTACACGTCTCTGAGCTCTGCCTCAAATCTCTCGAAGAAATTTGCGGATGCGGATGGTTCGTTGTCAGAAATTCCCAATGGGGATACGACCTTGATTGGGACTTCTCAAGATGCCATGCGCTTTGATACCTATGATGAGATATCCTATCCCAAAAAGTTTTTTGGCTGGGTGGAGACCAACACCTGGTTTGGTGTTCGTCAGACGTGGTACAGCCGTGATTTGATTCAGTCCGACTCTTTATGGAGAGGGTCTTTCTCAGAGGGTGTGGAAGTTGGAACCAAGATTCATAAGATTTATGGATATGAAAATCCCAAGTGGGATATTCACGATCTTAGGCATGTGATTGAACCCCGTGTGAAATATACCTATATCAAGGATCCGACTGTGGCTGCCGACCCTTTAATCCAGTTTGATCAGGTCGATGCGCTCACAGGGCAAAATACGATTCGACCTTCGATTCGCAACAAATTACAAACGAAGAGAAATAATCAGGTTTGGGACTTAATAGATTATTTGATATACATTGATTATTTTGTGACGCGCGACCCGGGCCAAAAACTTTTTTCGGATATTTTTGGGGACTTAGAATTAAGGCCTCTGCATCATTTTAGCCTTGATCTGGATTATGGCTATAATCATTATGAAAATCGTTTCTCAAGTTTCAATATTGATATTGCGACTTTTCGAGAAGGTTATTGGCGGGCAGTGACGGGGGTACGATTCCTGGATCACGAAAGTGCTCAATGGACTTGGGGATTGGATTTTAGACTCAATTCGGATTGGGCCTTTAAGGCCTATCACCGCTGGGAATTTGAGATGACAGAACTTCAAGATCAAGAGTATACGATCTCTCGGGATTTACATTGCTGGCAAACGGCTTTTACTTTTCGAAAGACGGGTGAAGATATTCAATTCTGGATCACCTTTTGGTTAACGAGCTATCCGGATTTACATATCAACGTAGGGGATTAAAAAGATGAAAGTAGCAGTGGTTGGTACAGGATATGTGGGGCTTATCACGGGAACTTGTCTAGCTGATTTGGGCCATCATGTGATTTGCATTGACAACGATCGCAGTAAAATTTCTCTTTTGAAAAAAGGGAAAATCCCGATTTATGAGCCGGATCTTGAACCTCTCCTTAAGAAAAATGTCAAAGCCGGCCGTCTTCATTTTTCAAACCGCATTCAAGAAGGTGTTGAAAAATCCCAGGTGATTTTCATTGCGGTGAACACGCCTCCCATGGCCAGTGGCGAGGCGGACTTAAGTTATGTGGCCTATGTGGCTCGCGAGATTGCAGAACATTTGAAGAGCTATCGGGTGATCGTGGACAAGAGCACCGTTCCGGTGAAGACGGGCCATAAAGTCAGCGAGACCATTCAGCGGTATTGCAAGAAAGGCGTGGAGTTTGACATTGTCTCTAACCCTGAATTTTTACGAGAGGGCTCTGCAGTTCAGGATATGTTTCATCCAGACCGCATTGTGGTGGGTGTCTCTAACCCTCGGGCCGCTCAGATCATGCGACAGCTTTATGAGCCCATTAAAACAAAATTTATTGTCACAGATGTCTCTTCTGCTGAATTGATCAAGCATGCCAGCAATTCCTTTTTGGCCATGAAAATTTCTTTTGCGAACGCCCTGGCCAATATTTGCGAATTGAGCGGGGCCGATGTTGAACAGGTGGTCTATGGGATGGGCATGGATCATCGGGTGGGAGCCCATTTTCTAAAGGCAGGGATTGGGTATGGGGGCTCTTGTTTTCCCAAAGATGTGTCGGCTTTTATCAAAATTTCAGAAGACCTAGGCTATCCTTTTCACCTTTTAGAGGCGGTTGAAGAAATCAATGAGGATCAGAAGGCTCGCTTTGTTAAAAAGGTGAAAGATGTTTTGTGGGTATGTAAAGGGAAAACGATCGGAGTTTTGGGTCTGAGTTTCAAGCCCAATACCGATGACATGCGTAACGCCCCGTCCCTCTCTATTATTCATGAACTTTTGAAAGAGGGGGCAAAAATCAAGGCCTACGATCCTCAAGCCATGGATAAGACGAAAAATTTGCTCAAGAAAATTCAGTTCTGCCGTGATCCTTACCAAGTCGCCAAAGGCTCGGATGCCCTTCTCATCTTGACCGAATGGGAGGAGTTCAAAAAAATAAATTATAAAAAAATCAGAGAGATCATGACCACCCCCATTGTTGTAGACGGACGCAATTTACTTCATTCTCAAGAGATGAATGAAATGGGATTTGTCTATAAGAGTGTGGGAAGATCGTAAAAACAATTAGCCCGCATTTCTCATCAGATTTCGTCGCGAGGAACGCCTGAGTCCGCCTTGGATGCGAGGGAGACGACCAAGGCCATGCGAGGCATACTTTACAGTATGTTGAGCGTGGCCGACCGAGTCTGCACGGAGAGACGAGGCGGAATCGGAGAAGAGCAGTAGAAATGTGATGAGAAATGCGGGTTAAGAGTGAAAAATTAAGAATGAAGAATGTATAACCTTCAATCTCTGCTTTTTCATTTTTCATTAGCATAGGTTCCCTTTGCATACCTCCCTCTCAACTCAAAGTGAAGAAAGAGCGCTTTTGGTCGGCCTTGAAGTCGGTCGTCTGGGTGCTTTCGAAATTGAAAGCTCGCTAGAGGAATTGATGGATTTGTCCCGGACCGCAGGGGCTCTGGTGGTCGGACAAATCGTGGCCAGGCTTGACAAGCCCCATCCTGCCTTCTTCGTAGGGCGGGGAAAGGCAACGGAGTTGGCTCAAGCCTGCCAAGATTATCAGGCTCGCATGGTTATCTTTGACCATGATTTGAGTCCTGTTCAGTTGCGCAATCTTCAGGAGACCTGTGGCGTTAAAATTCTCGATCGTACCCAGCTCATTTTGGATATCTTTTCCCTTCGGGCTCATACCAAAGAGGCTCAGCTTCAAGTCGAGCTTGCACAATTAAAATACCTTTTACCTCGTCTCACGGGTCAATGGCTTCATTTGTCTCGTCAGGAAGGAGGCATTGGAATGCGAGGACCGGGTGAGACGCAGTTAGAAGTAGACCGTCGTCGTGTCAAGACGAGAATTCTGAAATTGTCTAGTGATTTAAAGAGAGTTCAATCTGAGCGGCAGACTCAAAGAAAGAAAAGAAAAAAGTTTTCAGTTCCTGTTGTTTCCATCATTGGCTACACCAATGCGGGGAAAACAACTCTTTTCAACCGTCTGACCGACAGCAGCAATTTGGCGGAAGATCGTCTTTTTGCAACCCTAGACGCCACCGTTCGAAAAGGGAGAGTAGGTGAACACCACTGCCTCCTTTTTGCGGACACAGTCGGTTTTATTCGTAAACTTCCTCATCATCTGGTGGAATCTTTCAAAGCCACGCTTGAGGAAGTTCTGCTCTCCGACCTTTTGATTTATGTGGTGGATGCCCATGATGCCTGGATTGAAGAAAAGTATGAAGTTGTTTTATCTGTTTTAAACGATCTTAAAGCAGGAGATATTCCAAGGGTGTTGGTCTTGAACAAAGTAGATCTCTTACCCTTTGTTCCAAGAATGGACTCATGGGAAAAAAAGGAGAAAAAGGTAGTCTCTCTTTCTGCCAAAACGGGTGTGGGATTAGATAAGCTCACTGAATTTGTTGATCAGTTTGTAAGAGAAGGATTGCACCATATTCAGGTGTTGATTCCTCATGAGTTGAGCGAGTGGGTGAGTCTCCTTTACCGTGAAGGAAATGTTTTGCAGAAAAAGTTTCTAAAAGAGGGAGTTTTTCTCGAAATGGAGGTCCCAGAATCTCTTCTTTCTAAGATCAATCGTTTTCAATGTTCAGACCTTCCTCCCTCAGAAGACAATTTCTCTTGATCGCATTTTTAAAATGGTTTAGGATGAAACCCAAAATCAAAAATCAAATATCAAAGTTCAAAATTACGTTTCAGTAAAATTTAAAAGATTATTTTTTCTAATGCAGGAATTTTAACAAGATTATGTTTTCATGAAAGATGTCTCCACGTATATTTCCTGTCCTTGTTAAACCAAACTGCATAGGTAGTTTTAGTCCAAAATGATGGGAGATGTACGCAAAGCAGTGGGGGTTTTTAGTTTTTTGAAGAAGATTTAAAGGTTTTAGGGGAGATGGTGAGGAGTTTCTGGGAGACGTTCTGATTTTTGCGGTATCTTTCTTTGCTTTTGGGCGCACGAATTCTGTTACGCTTAGTAGGCGTTTTTTAGGAATGTGTACTCATATGGATGTTTTCCGACGAGTGACTTTCCAATTTTGTTTTGCTTGTGAGAGTTTCTGGCTTAACAGAAAGCTCTTATGAATTCTATGCTGCTTCGTAATAGTTTAAGTTTCCTTCGCAGAATTTAATTTTTCTGATTTTTCTTGGGAGATTTCTGCTTGATTTTGGAGGTTTAACCCAGATCGGTTTGTTGTAAATATAGTATTCTTCAGGGTGACCAGCGTCTAAAGCTTGATGGGGTCGATGTTCATTGTAATAGGTTTTATAATCTCTCAGAAGTTTCTCGACTTTTTTTAGGGTGAGTGTCTGTTTTGGAAATTGATTTAGCAATTCCCGTTTAAGCGTTCCAAAAAATCTTTCAATTTTTCCGTTGGAATAGGGGCTCCCGACCTTTCCTTTGCGATTTTCGATCTTGAACTCCAGGTAAATCGCCTAAATTCACTAGAGATAAATTGTGGACCATGGTCAGTGATGATTGCTTCAGGCGTGTCATGGACGATAATGGTTGAACGGATTTGATTGACCACCCACTGTCCACCGGGTTCTCCGAAATATATCCCTAAATGGAGAATTTTTAATGTAACGCCAAAGTGATAATGTCACCTATCCCTCTAACTCCCTGATATAATTGGACCAAACAATAAGTGAGGATGGGCAAGGGAATGATCCCTAGGGGGATCAAAAAAACGGGAAAAATAAGTTGGGCGAAGAAAAGGATATTTCGATGGAACGGAAAGCTTGGACCAAGCGTGAAAAAATGGCCATTGTATTAGAAATGATTCGAGGTCGAAAAAATGTTTCACAAATCTGCAGAGAATATGGTGTTAATGAAACTCTGGCTCACCGGTGGAAAGAGGATGCTTTGGAAGGGATGAAAGAAGCTTTGGCTGATAAGAGGCAAACTCGGCATACAAGTTTCGAAGGCAAAAAGTATCGGCTCCTAAAGGTTATCGCAGGACAGGCTTGTGTGATTGAACTTCAAAAAAATATCATAGATTAATAGCAGAAACAGGAACGGGTGCAAAGTATCCTGTCCTTTTCGCACCAAGGTTTGTGGGTGATTTTTGTGATGCCTCTGATTTGAATAGCAGACATCCACTTAAGAAATCGGGGAGGCAAAAAAACTCTAAGAAAATATGGATCTCTATGCTGCTACAGCCCTCCTGGCGCTCATCTCTAACACCAGCGTGGGACTCATCGTCTGGAGAAAAGCAAGAGAGCCCATCTTGCGCCGATACTTTGGCTTAGTGAGCCTAGCCATCTCCTTATGGATTCTAGGCTGTCTTGGACAAAGCACGCTTGGCATAAAATACGCAAAACTCTTCGACATCATCCTCTACACAGGAGCGCCTTTTGCTCCTACTCTTTATCTACACTTCCTTCTGATTTATACGGATCAAGTGAAGCCCAAGAAAAAACTACTCACGCTATGCCACACCCTTGCATGCATCTTTGTTCTACTGAATTGGATCCCCGCGTTACGACCCTGGTACATTACTGACGTCCCGCAAAAATTTATCTATCGCAGCATTGCTCAGCCGGGTCTCTTATGGTATGTCTTTAGCCTTCTTTATACCATCTGTGTCTCCTACTGTTTTTATGTCCTATTCCAGACAGTCAAAAGAGCCACGGGAGCCAAAAAAAGACAGACGCAATACTTCCTCACCGCCTTTGCAATCCTCGCCACTGGAGGCACCATGTACTTTGGCCTTGTCTTTAACTTCAACTTTCCGCCGATAGACAACTGGTTCACCATCACCTACGGCTGGCTCATGACCTATGCCATCTTAAGACATCGCCTGATGGACATACAAACGGTGATCCACAAAACAGTTATGTGGCTAACACTATCCTCATCCATTCTCATTCCCGTTGGATTAATCATTTATTTTGGACATCCCTGGCTCAAAAATCTATCATCCCTTCAGCTTAGCAGCGTCATAGGCATCATCGTTGTTTTACTCATACCCTACTTCAAATTTATACAGCCCAAAATAGACCAGCTCTTCCAACGCCGAAAATATGATTTACAAGACATCTTACAAAACTTCATCCATAACATTGAAACCTTAAAAGGAATTGACGAACTGGTGGAGAAACTACAAAGCATCATCACCACTGTCCTGTATCCTGAAAAACTTTCTATCATCCTCTTTGACATCAAGTTATCAGACAAACGAAAAACATCTCGCATTGTTGGATTGCCTCAAGACTTTAACAGTGAACAACATCACACCTTCCTGGCCTGGATAGAAGAAGAAAATGAAATCATAGATCCTGACATCATTGAAATTGTATCCCAGAACTTGAACATCCGAAGCGCTATCCAACGATACCTGGACGAAACAGAATCAAAGTTGGTGATCCCGCTCACACATGATGGAAAACTCTTAGGCATCATCAACCTGGGCCAAAAAAGAAATCTCAAACCCTACACACGGCCCGAGCTAGAATTTTTATCCGGCCTCGAAGCAGAAGCTGCCATTGCTATCACGAACTCCCTTCTTTACAATGACGTACAAAGAATGACCGAAGAGCTGACAGGATCTCTCGAGAAACTCAAAAAAGCGCAAGTCGAATTGGTAAGAAATGAGAAACTTGCCTCTATAGGACAGCTTGCCGCTGGGGTCGCTCATGAGATTAACAACCCTATCTATTCTGTGTCGGCCGAAATTGAAAATTTGGGGGATGAATATCAAGAAATAAAAGATGGCAAACTCACGGTTGAAGACTATTTTCATAGGTTCATGAATCATTCTCTCCCACTGATTAGAAGCGGACTGAATCGCGCCTACAATATCGTGACAGCGCTGATGAATTTTTCCAGGGCAGGACAAGCCGGTCTTGGTTACAATGTGGACATTAACCGCGAGCTGGATCAAACCCTTCTCCTCTGTGCGCCAAGAGAAGCTTGGCGTTTGTTGCAGGGTGAGGCAAGAAGCTTGTGCTTCAAGCCAAGTCCCTGTTGAGAAAGGTCTAACCAACCACTCATACTGAGTGTTGCAGTTATGAAGGAGCAGAACATGC
>JACPWU010000049.1 GCA_016196885.1 Chlamydiota bacterium
GAGCCGCTAGCTCATCAGGTAGAGCAACAGCCTTTTAAGCTGTGGGTGGTGGGTTCGAGTCCCACGCGGCTCATTTCAACTTAAAGAGTTCAAAAGTTCAAAGGTTTAAAGGTTCAAAAGAGAGAAGGGTGCCGACCCCTTTGAACCCTTGAACTTTTCAACCTTAGAACCTTAAACAGACCCCATCGTCTAGAGGCCTAGGACATCACCCTTTCACGGTGATGACGCGGGTTCGAATCCCGCTGGGGTCGCATTTCCCTTTGCTATGAAAGTTCTTTTTGTAGTCGCCCGATTCATCGGGCAGCCCCATAAATGGGGCGACTACAAAAAGGACTTTCATCGCACACGATGATCTCGAAAGATCATTGAAATTAATATTGCAAGAAATCTCAAAAGTGATCCTGTGATTTTGCTGCCCAAACGAAAGGGATTCGAATAGGAGGCCCGACTGATATTAGCAAATCTGCCGGTGGCAGATTTGCAATTCCTTATGAGGGCCGGGTGGCCGACCGGAATGCGAGGCCTCAAGGCCGAGCATGGAGGCGCCGAATCCCGCTGGGGTCGCATTTCCCTCCGACACTGGAAGAAAACTCAAAAGTGATCCTGTGATTTTGCTGCTTGACACATTCTACGTTTTAGCCAAAATCATTTGTGTATTTAAATTACCTTAAATCGTTTTACAAACGAAATATAGAAATATAAGCACAATGAATAAAATGTTTGGTCCCAGAGAGACGGAGGTTATTACCCGGCTCTCTTATGAGAAAACGGGCATTATTACCAATGAGCAATTTCAAAAGCTCTTTGGTAAATCCATGCTAATTCGTCAAGTGATCTACCAGCTTAAGAAGAAGGGGATTTTGAAGCCCGTCAGAAAAGGGGTCTATTATTATTCGCCTTTGGAAGCTGGGCCGTTTGGGAGCAAGATTAATGCTTATTTAATTCCACCTATTCTGTTTCCAAACGGAAATTATTATGTGGGTTACTCGACGATGTATAACTTCTATGGATTTACGGATCAGATATTTCAAACGTTTTATATTCTAAATACGGCGTCTCAGAAAACACGCGTAATATGTGGTTCTCAGTTTAAATTGATTAAGATCCCTGCAAGTCGGATGTTTGGGCTTGAGAAGGTCAAAGTCCACGGATCAGAAATGATCGTGAGTGACCGAGAAAGGACGCTCATTGATCTTTTTTATTTTCCGGATCCCGTTGGGGGATTGAAACCTGTATTTGAGATTCTAAAATCAGAAGTCAGGGAACAAAAAGTGGATGTGAGAAAATTTGTGAAGTACGCTCTTGGCTTTCCCAGTATTTCTACCCGTAAACGGATTGGTTATGTCCTAGAGAAATGCGGGATTCCGGAGACGATGCTAAAATCGTTAATAAAGAGTGCGGCTAAAACTTCGTTATGGCCTCTTTACGGTCCGAGGACGTCGCGAACGGGGGCAATCAATCAGAAATGGAAACTCATCATCGATGATACACGAAAATAAGGGTGAATTTTTAAGAATCCTCAATATCGACTATGATTCGGTTGTTCTGGACAAAAAGCAATCTATTAAACTTGAGATCGGTTTACGATTTAATCCACTCCTTGCGCCCGTAAAGCAAAAAGTGAACCATCAGTTTTTGCACCCTTTCACGAAAGAACCCTTATTTGACAGCGGAAGCGTGAACTGTCTTGCTTTGAAAGAACTTGTAGCCGAAAAAATGCCGGGCAGCAGCTTTGAGAAAAACCATTGCCCCGCGCGATTTTTATGATCTCGATTTTATTCTGCGTCATGGATTCAATATGGCTGACAAAGAAGAGATGGTGCTTTTTGATATATTGACTCTGGACGAACAGAAAAACTTTCATCTGGATACAGCGCTTTCAAGAATTAACAAAATAATGCAAAATGCATAGATGTTGGAGATGGTGAAAAACCGATCAGTATCAGGATCGCGCTGAGGAATTCATGAAAGTGTAGTTTAGAAGGATATTTATAGCTATGACAACAAATAGAAAACAACTTCACGAAAGATTGTGGGCAGCCGCGGAACAGCTTCGTGCGAATTTCGGTCTTAAACTCAACGAAATTTCGGAACCTATTCTAGGTCTGATTTTTCTTAAATTTGCCGATGTGAGATTCAAGCGAGCCCAAACAAACATGGTTGCGGACCGAAAAGAGACCTATTCAACACGCCCGCGGTCAGTCACCCCCGATCACTATAAATCACAAGGCGTCCTGTATCTTCCTGAGATTGCCAGCTACTCGTATTTAATGAATCTTGCGGAAGACAAAAATATTGGCAAAGCGATCAACGAGGCGATGAAAGCCATTGAAGCCGAAAACAGCGATCTTGCCGGTGTCCTGCCTCAGGATTACACCGCGCTCCACAAAAAAGCGGATGAAAACAACAAAATCTTGATAACCCTACTCAAGAACTTCAATCAAATCCCCGACGATATCGAGGGTGACGCCTTCGGTGAAATTTACGAATATTTTCTCGGTGAATTTGCGCGCTCAGAAGGCGCTAAGGGAGGCGAGTTCTTTACAGCGCAACCTATTGTAAAGCTACTTGTTGAGATTATTGAACCCTATCACGGACGCATCCTTGACCCGGCCTGCGGAAGCGGCGGCATGTTTGTACAGTCGGCCAATTTTGTGAAGTCGCATTCCAATAAGAAAACGCAGGTGATGAACGAAGTCGCGCTTTATGGTCAGGAAAAAGGCACTAGTAATATTCGAACAGCTAAAATGAATCTTGCCATTCATGGCCTATCCGGCAAAATTGCGGAAGTGAATTCGTTTTATGAAGACGCCTTTAATAGTGTTGGTACATTTGTACTTTGTACTTGCCAATCCTCCTTTTAATGTCAAAGGCAAAGACAAAAACAAGCAAATTGTCATTGATCCAGCCCGTATCAAGGGAGACCCTCGCTACAACTTGGGTTTGCCCCTGACTGGCAAAAATGAAATCAGCAACGCCAATTACCTCTGGATGCAAATGTTTGCCAGCGCCTTAAATCCAAAGGGGAGGGCAGGTTTCGTCATGGCTAATTCTGCCAGCGATGCGGGTAATAAAGAAAAAGAAATCCGTCAAAAGATGGTGGATGCTGGCATGGTGGATGTCATTGTGTCGGTGGGAACAAACATGTTTTTGAATGCGACGCTTTCTTGCACGCTTTGGTTTTTTGATAAAGGTGGCGACACTTGATGACATTCGCGTCAATGACTATTCTCTTAATCCCGGGCGGTATGTAGAGATCATCGAAAATGAAATGAGCGATGTGGATTTTGAAGCACGTATGAAAGAACTTATGAATGAATTTACAGGCCTCACTGCCGAAGCCCATGAACTTGAAAATAAAATCCAGGAAGACTGGGAGAAAATTTTATGAAAAATAAAATGATCGTGTCAGGTAAAGCGGAGTACGGAGCGCTGTTGGGAAAGGATTTTCTGTCGATAATCTTGAAAAAAGGTATCAACAATAAATCCCTTTTCTTTTTTTGAAGGGTTGATAATTGAGGTATTGAAATGAAACTCGAACAAAAATTTGATCGGCAATTTTCGGAAATCGTAAGAATGATCCGCGAGGCTCGGTATCATGCCATAAAAAGCGTGAATGCCGAGCTTGTAAAACTTTATTGGAGCATTGGTGAATATATCAGCAAGAAACTTTTATCTGCTGAATGGGGTGATGCTGTTGTGGATAGACTCGCCGCTTTTATCCAAACTAACCATCCTGAATTTAAAGGGTTTACCCGCCGCGGCCTTTATCGAATGAGGCAGTTTTATGAAGCTTACTGTCAAACTGAAATAGTGTCACCACTGTTGACACAAAAGCATCCCAAAGTGCCTGAGGTATTTAAGGACATATATGTTCTTGATTTTTTGAATCTGCCAGAAGCCCATAGCGAGAGCGATTTAAGCTGGAGTATTGTTGCAAACCTCAAAGATTTTATTCTTGAGTTCGGCAGGGACTTTACCTTTGTCGGTCAGGAATACCGAATTCAGGTCGGAGGAAATGATTATTTCATCGATCTTCTCTTTTTTCATCGAGGCCTCAAATGTCTAGTGATGGTTGAACTGAAAATAGATGATTTCAAGCCCGAATACCTGGGCAAACTGAATTTCTACCTCGAAGCGCTTGACCGGGACGTACGTAAACCGGACGAAAACCCGAGTGTAGGCATTATCCTGTGCAAATCAAAGAACGAGGAGGTTGTGGAATACGCCTTAAGCCGTAATCTATCGCCCGCACTCGTGGCGGAATACAAGACAAAACTTATCCCCAAGCAAATTCTTCGTAAAAAACTCCACGAATACTTTTTGCTGGCCGCTCCTGAAAAGGAACAAATCATTCGCGAAGGCGGTCACGTGGCCGACAAAGCCCGCGTTGAGATTGAAAAACAGACGGGGGAAAGTGTGATTACGGGTATGCGTGCTCGCAAACTTTCAGAAAAAGATGGACGGAAAAATTAAAATTTCAAGATTCAAATACCGGAGCCAAAATACGGGTGAAAGCCTAACGAGCAAATTGTGAGAATGGCTTATAATTTTAATGGAGAGGACTCATGAATAAAGAAGAAAATTCCAGAATTGTTTTATATGCCGATCCCGATGGGCAGATAAAAATTGATGTGCGATTTCAAGGTGAGACCGTTTGGCTTTCTCAGCCGCTGATGGCTGAGTTGTTTCAAACAACAAAACAGAACATAAGTCTGCATATTAAGAACATTGTCGAAGATGGTGAGCTTGTAGAGACTTCAGTTGTCAAGGATCTCTTGACAACTGCTGCTGATGGCAAATCGTATAGTACGAAGTTTTACAACCTGGATATGATTATAGCCGTTGGATACCGGATTAAATCGAGAATAGCTACGCATTTCCGGCAATGGGCAACCAAGGTCTTGCGTGAATACATGATTAAGGGTTTTGCCATTAATGATGAACGTTTAAAAAGCGGTTGAATCTTATCGTATCCATGTATCTCGATTATGCCGAACTTCAGGCGGAGAACCAAAAAACAATGACCATGAAAGACTGGTCAATCAAACTGGATGCTTTCCTGCGTTTTAATGAAAAAGATGTCTTAACCAATCCTGGAAAAGTATCGGCCGAAGTGGCAAAAGAGCTTGCGGAAAAAGAATTTCAGAAGCACGAGGATAATTTAAAGAAGATCGAAGCGACAACGCCGGTCAGCGATTTTGACAAACTGGTTGAGAAGACAAAACAGATTGGGAAAAAGGAAGCTAAAAAAAAGAAGAAGTAACGATGAGTATATATGTGGCCAGCAAAGCCCGCGCTGAGATCAAAAAAATGGGGGAAAGCGTGATTACAGATATGCGTTATGCGCTTTCGGAAAAGAAACCTGTGAAACCTTCTAGGAGAAAAATTATTTAAGTACGTGGACTAAAAAAAATTAGGAGACATCTATCAATTTCAATATGGAAAGGGTAATACTAATCCAGACAATGGCGGGGTTTACCCTGTTTACGGAGCAGGAGATATAATCGGTTATTTCAATGAATATAACGGTGAAGATTCACCTGTAATAGGACACATAGGAGCGAATTGCGGTAAGGTTGTATTTGGAAAGGGTAAGCATTTTGTTACTTATAATGGCGTAATGGCTTCAATAAAAAATGGTAATAATTCACTTTTTGGGTATTACACTCTATTAAGCAAAAATTTGACTAGATTAGTTAGGGGCAGCGCACAACCGTTTATTTCATATGATTTGCTGAATAATGTCGATATCTTCTTGCCAGATATAAACTCTCAGGGGAAAATTGCCTCTATCCTCTCTGCCTACGACGACCTGATTGAAAATAACGAAAAGCGCATCAAGGCGCTCGAGGAAATGGCCCAGCTTCTCTATACCGAATGGTTCGTAAAATTCAAATTCCCCGGCCACGAAAAAGTGAAAATGGTTGATAGTAAAACTGAATATGGCCTTATCCCTGAGGGGTGGGCGATTGGTAAATTGGGAAATATAGCTAAAATTATAAGCGGATATGCTTTTAAAAGTTCAGATTTTCAGAAAACCGGAATACTTGTGATAAAAATTAAAAATATTGAATTTGTCGATCAGCTCTTTGAGAGTCTTGTCGCCTTGGCAAAGGATTTGAACGAAGAGGAGCGGCGTGCGGTAAAAGAGAGCTTGAGCGAGGATGAATTGGCTATTTTTGATCTTCTGGTGAAAGAAAATCTAAATCCGAACGAAGTGGCCCAGATTAAAGGCGCGGCGCATGAACTTCTTTTAAATCTTAAACCCCTTCTTGTATCGCATTGGAGAGATTTTGAGACAAACCGCGCAGGAGTGAAAGTCACTATATTTGATTTATTATTGGATAAATTGCCGGAACCTACCTATACAGAACAAGATTGCAAACTAAAAGGTGTTGAAGTTTACAACTTTGTGTATGAACATTACTGGGACGCACAAAGTTTGGCGTGCGCTTGAGAGTTGATTGAGAGGTCAGAATGTCCCAAGTTAAAACAATTTTAAAAACCCATTTTGGTTTTGACGAATTTCGTCTGGACCAGGAGAAGATCATATCTGCGGTCCTTCAAAAAAAGGATGTGGTTGCCCTCATGCCTACGGGTGGCGGGAAATCTCTTTGTTTCCAAATTCCGACACTTGTTTTCCCAGGTCTCACGGTTGTAATTTCTCCGCTCATCGCTTTCATGAGGGATCAGGTGAGCGCTCTGAAGTTAAACGGTATTCCAGCTGCTTTCTTAAACTCAACTTTGACTTGGAGTGAAGAATCAAAAGTCCTCTCGGCGGTTCGAGAGAAAAGGCTTAAACTTCTTTATTTGGCGCCGGAGCGATTTTTTGCGAGGGAGTCTCAATTTCTGGAATTTTTACAGTCCATCGATGTTTCTCTTTTTGCCATCGATGAGGCCCATTGTATTTCACAATGGGGGCATGATTTTCGTCCAGAATATTTAAGACTCTCGGTTTTGAAACACACTTTTCCGACCGTGCCAGTCATTGCCTTAACCGCTACGGCGGATATTTTGACAAGGCAGGATATTTTAGAAAAATTAAATTTAAACAGGCCCGAAGTTTTTATTTCAAGTTTTGATCGAAAAAATATTCATTATTTTATTGAAGCTAAAAAAGACGCTCGTCAAAAACTGCTGGAGTACCTGACTAAGCATCGTTCAGATTCTGGGATCATCTATGCTTTGTCGCGTCAATCGGTTGAGGATTTGGCGGGAGAACTTGAAAAAAAGGGTTACTCAGTCAAGCCTTATCATGCGGGTCTTCCCAAAGATATCCGCGATGCAAATCAAGATTTGTTTATCCAAGATAAAATTAAAATCATTGTCGCGACCATCGCTTTTGGGATGGGCATTGATAAATCAAATGTCCGGTATGTCATTCACATGGACATGCCCAAAAATATTGAGAGCTATTATCAGGAAACGGGTCGCGCCGGTCGCGATGGACTGAAAAGCGACGCGATTCTTTTTTACAACCCAGGCGATGTCATGAAATTAAAAAGTTTTGCTCAGATTGAGGGAAATTTTAAGCAAACCGAAATTCTTACCCAAAAATTAAACCAAATGGCGCGGTTTTGTGAATCGCGTACTTCCTGCCGGCGAAAATATCTCCTCAATTATCTGGGTGAGAATCATCCTGGAAACTGTGCTTCATGCGATGCGTGCCTCACCCAATACGAAAAGGTTGATGGGACTGTCAATGCCCAGAAGGCCTTGTCTGCTGTTAATCAGCTCCGCGGAAGTTACGGTCTTAACTATGTGATTGATTTTTTACGAGGCTCAAAATCTCTCAAAATGAAAGAGCCGCACAAAAAAATGCAGGGGTACGCAAGCGGCGCCTTGCTTTCAAAAGAGGAATGGCGAAGTTTGCTTCATGAAATGATTGAAATGGGGTATCTCGCTCAAGAAGGTGAATATCCGACGCTGAGGTTGACTCCCAAAAGTGCTTCGGTGATGAGGAATGAAGAAAAAGTGATGTTGATTAAATTTGTCGCTCGTCAAAGTGTCTCCGAGTCTGAAATTCCCCACGAAACAGGCCTTCTTAATATTCTAAAAGCCCTGCGCTTGGATCTTGCCCGAAAAGCGAGTGTTCCGGCTTATCTTGTTTTTTCAGATGCAACGCTGATCGAGCTTTCGAGCTATTTACCTGACAGTATGGATGACTTAAAATTGATTTCGGGTTTTGGCGAAGCAAAGCTCAAACAGTATGGAGCCATTTTTTTAGAAGCCCTTAAGTCTTATTGTCGCGAACATCATTTGATTTCCCGTATTCATGAAAAGAAGGGCAAGAAAACTTTTGCCAAAAAAATCAGCACTCCTGCCGGTCCATCTTTAACTAAGCAAGAAACTTTGCGTTTGTTTAAGAGCGGAAAACCGATTCAAGCGATTGCTCATGAGAGGGACTTAAGCCCCTCGACGATTGAAGGTCATTTGGCAGATTTTGTTTTAGATGGAACGCTTAAGGTTGAACAATTAGTCTCGCGTGAAAAAGTTGTTCTTATTGCGGATGCTGCCAAACGGATCGGAGGAGAATGGCTTGCCCCTATAAAATCTGATCTGGGAGAACGTGCTTCTTATGGAGAAATCAGAGTTGTCCTCAATCATTTGAAATGGGTTAAGTTGAATTAATTTAAAATAAATAACTATTTTGGAGGTTTTATGCTTTTCATTATCAAAATTCTTGTGTCGAGCGTGATTATTGCGTTTACTTCCTGGCTTGCAGGGAAAAGGCCCGTCCTTGCGGGGTTCATTATTGCTCTTCCCCTTACTTCGATGATCGGCCTCTTTTTTTCGTACGCGGAATTTCGCAACATGGAAAAGATCAATCAATTTGCCTCCTCTATTTTTGTGGCTGTCCCTCTTTCGTTGGTTTTTTTCCTGCCTTTTTTACTGAACCGCTGGTTCAAAATGAATTTTCTTCTTTCATTTGCCTTGGGTGTTTTATTTGTGGGACTGGCGTATGGATTGTATGCTTATTTAGCTAAGATGAGGTGTTCGTAAAAAGGGAGACCTCTGAAAATAAAGGTTTTTCAGAAGGTTAAATTCAACTCTTATTTCCAGTGGTCTGGTTTTTTTATTGTGCTCCCGCCAGGAAGATTTATTTCATTGGGTAGTTGACATGAAGTGAGATGCCTAAGCTTCATCTTCATATGAGAATGGGCAATAGATTTTAAGTATTCTGCTCTACGATTAATGGGAATGATGACGCGTATATTTTTTGCTGGAAATGTCTCCTTAACGGCTTGTATAGATTAAAGCCATCAATATAGAACATGACTCTGTTCATATACAATCTCGGAGAAGAGTGGTGTTCGGACAAAAAAAACCCAGCTTCACCGGAAGCTGGGGCCAGTAAGATACGAGATCCTATTGGGATAGGATAAGATCATTCTAATCATGTTAGAGGGATATGTCAATTGAAAGAAGGGGATTTTCATTATGATGCTTTCTCCGATTAAAATAGAAGTTATCTTTACATAATCTATTTATCTTCAATAGGTTACATCCATCCTTCATTTGGCGGTTGAGTCACATGCGTTTATATGTATAATGAGGGTAGTTGGAGGGATCAATGAGTGGAATGAAGTTCCCGATTTATATGGACAATCATGCTACAACTCCTTTGGATGCAAGGGGTTTTGAAGAGATGCTCCCTTGTTTTAAGGAGGATTTTGGCAATGCGGCCAGCCGGTTTCATTTGCTCGGATGGCGGGCAGAGGAAAAGGTAGAGAAGGCGCGTGCCAGGATTGCTTCTTTGATAGGCTCAGCCGAAAATGAGATTATTTTTACCAGCGGGGCCACAGAATCAAACAATTTGGCTATTAAAGGAGTGGCTTGGAAATACCGAGAGCGGGGCAATCACATCATTACCTGTGTGACGGAGCATAAGTCTGTTTTGGACACGTGTAGGGTTTTAGAGAAACAGGGTTTTGAGGTGACGTATCTTCCTGTTGATTCAAAGGGCCTGCTAAATCTGGATCAAGTTCGCTCTTCGATTCGCGGCAATACTATTTTGATTTCGCTCATGGCTGCAAACAATGAAATTGGAGTGCTTCATCCGATTGGGGAAATTGGTAAAATTGCGAAGCATGCAGGTGTGATTTTTCACACAGATGCGACGCAGGCTTTAGCAGAGATTGCGATCCATGTGGAGGAAATGGGCATTGATTTGATGAGTTTTTCTGCGCACAAGATGTATGGCCCCAAGGGAGTCGGAGGCTTGTATGTGCGGCGTCACAACCCCAGGATTAAGTTGATGCCCCTTTTAGATGGGGGAGGTCATGAGTATGGGCTTCGCTCGGGGACCTTGAATGTTCCTGGGATTGTGGGATTTGGAAAGGCGTGTGAAATAGTGTGTGCCGAGCGGACGGAAGAAGCAAAGCGACTTCTTTCTTTACGCGAGCGTTTGAGAAAAGGCTTGATGAACGGGCTTACTGAAGTTTATGTGAATGGAGATTTAGAAAAACGTCTTCCCAACAATCTCAACATGAGTTTTGCTTATATTGAAGCCGAGTCTCTTTTGATGGGTGTTCGGGATGAGATTGCCTTGTCAAGCGGCGCGGCCTGTATGTCAGCGTTGGTGGAGCCCTCTTATGTGTTGAAGGCCTTGGGGGTCCCGGAAAGGTTGGCTCACACGTCGGTGCGATTTAGTCTGGGGCGGTTTAATACGGAAGAAGAAGTAGATTATGTGATTCGCAGAATGGTAGACGAGGTTCGACGTTTGCGAGACGCATCACCGATTTATGAAATGGTCAAGCAGGAAACGGGTCCTCCTGTCCCTCCTCACCCCCACTGACGGCACATGTAGTTATAGCCGCTGTGGGGTCGGTGTCGGATTTGTGAATAGGGGTATGTTTGGGCTTGTGCCTCCACCTGCTGGCGCTCAGTGGGGGACCCCCAGTCGGGCCACCCGCTAAAGTACATGAGTGGGGAGAAATTTTTATAGGTCAAGAAAGGGAAGGGTGAGGTATGATTCAATTAACTCCAGGTGCCGTAGAAGAAGTAAAAAAAATGATGGAAAGGGAAAAGCGTTCCCAGGCGGGCCTGAGACTCGCGGTGAAAGGCGGAGGGTGTTCAGGCTATTCTTATTCCATTGATTTAGATGACCAGTCTAAAGAGGGGGATAAGGTTTTTGAATCCGAAGGGATCAAAGTATTCGTAGACGGAAAAAGCTACTTTCTCCTCAATGGAAGTGTTTTAGATTATACAAAAGGCACGATGGGATCTAGTTTTACATTTCAAAATCCAAATGCAAAGGGAAGTTGCGGCTGCGGAGCTTCTTTTAATGTGTAATGTTAGATGGGAGTGGTTAAAATTAAAAAAATTTTCTTATGGACATTAAACATTTAACATCAAACATTCAACATTAAACATCTCTTCTATGGCGTCAGACCTTTTTTTCCAGTTAGGAAGTCTTTTTTTTCTTTTGGTTCTTGCCGCCTTTTTTTCGGGCTCTGAGACGGCCCTTTTTTCCTTGAGCACTGTCCGTGTGCATCGCCTTCAAGAGGAAAAGAAAAAAGGGGCTTCCCTCGTCAGTCAAATTCTAAAAGAGCCGCGCAAGATTTTAGCGACCATTCTTCTCGCCAACCTTTTTGTCACTGTTTTGTCCACTTCACTCGCTGAAGGAATGAGTGTGAAATGGTTCGGCCCCCAGGGGCTTGAAATTTGCATTGGCGTGATGAGTTTGCTGATTTTGGTTTTTTGCGAGATTGTGCCCAAGGTGGTCGCGGTTTCCCATGCCGAGAGAGTGGCTTTGAGGATCGCTCCTCTTTTAAAATGGGTCATGTGGGGAGTTGCTCCCATCCGTATTTTATTTTTGAAAGTGGCCAATGGTTTCATTCATGTCCTTTTGAAAAATCGTTCTATCCCCCATAAAGATCCTGTTCATCGGGAGCAATTGAAGACTGCTCTTCAGATGGGGCATCAGGAAGGAATCTTACAGTTGGAAGAATTTAAAATGCTGGAAGGCATTTTGGATTTGAATGGGAGAACGGTTCAAGAGGTGATGACTCCTCGAGAGAAGGTAATGGCCTTCGAGCTTCAAACCCCCATCTCCAGTGTTTATGAGGTCTTGAAGCGAAAGCGCCTTTCAAGAATTCCCGTTTATCGAAAAACTTTGGACGAGGTGCTGGGGATCCTTTATGCGAAGGATCTGGTGATGCAGGAGATTCTCGAATGGCGAGCCATTCAGGTTTACGATCTTTTAAGAGAACCTTATTTTATATCTCCGCTCCTCGCGTTAGATCAATTGTTGAAAGAGTTTAAAATACGGCGTCTTCACATGGCCTTGGTGAAAGATGATGCAGGGAAATTTTTGGGGCTCATCACATTGGATGATTTGATGGGTTCGGTGATTGGAATGAAGACAGTGCTTCGTACTTAGGACTTCGAACATCGTTATTCAATGCTTTCACGAAGTACGATGTTCGAAGTACGATGTACGTTTTTTAGGAGGCGAGATGAGTTTTCTCGTAGGGTTAATTCTAATTGTTATTTGCCTGGGTCTTCAGGCTTTTTTTGCGGCCTTGGAGATTGCCCTTCTTTCCTGTGATCGCATTTACATTCGGCACCTGAGTGATCGGGGAAGTTTGAAAGCCCGATGGGTGAATGATTTTTTGGCTCGACCCGTAAATTATTTGGGCACGACAATGATCGGAGTCAATTTGGCAGTGGTCATCAGTGCTTCTATTACTGCTCATTTGACACGTCTTTTTGTTTCCGAGCGGGCCGCTTCTTTTGTGGCGACGGGTCTTCTTTGGCCACTGATCCTTCTCTTGGGTGAATTTATTCCGATGAGTTTGGCCCTCGCCTATCCCAATCAAATGAGTTTATGGGGTGTGATGGCTCTTAAGGCAGCCTATGGTTTTTTCTATCCCTTTGTTCGTTTGATTGATTTTTTTTCCCGCCTCATCAATCGCTTGCTGGGAGGAAGCCAGGATGCATCGGAATCTTCTTTCACGCGAGACGAATTGAGGCTTCTTTTTAAAGGTATTGGGGAGAAGATTTTCGACAAGTCTCAGGAGAGAATGATTCGAGGCGTTTTTGATTTTCATCGGGTGAGGGCGAGTGAAATCATGGTCCCTTTGAAGGAAATGGTTTCTTCCTCCGTCACTTCTACGGTAGGACATTTGAAGCGGAGGATCTTTGACTCGGCCTTTTCAAGAATTCCAATTTATCAGGGACTTCCTTCTCGGATCGTGGGTGTTGTACATGCCTTGGATTTAATTGGTTTAGAGGACGACGTCTCAGTTGAAAAAATCATGCGACCTTCTATCAAGGTGGATCAGTCGAAACCGGTCTCGGAGATTTTTAAAATGTTGAAGATGGAACAAAATTATATGGCGATGGTGGTGGATCATCAGAACCGTGTGATCGGACTTGTAACGGTGGAGGATATTTTGGAAGAGGTCGTGGGAGAGATTGAAGATGAGTATGATAAAGAGGTTGCTTGATGTAAGGAATTTGTCTCTTGTTTGCTTAATTTTTCTGCTTTTTCCAAGACTTGCTCAGAGCGAGCAAGATGAACCGGTTGCTCTCCTTGCGAAAGTAGCCAAAAAATTAAATTGGCCCGAGAATGTTTTTATCGCTCCAAGAGATTCTTCGGGAGTTCAAATTTATGGAATTGCAACGGTTCCTTTTCAAGATTTGACGCGTTCCAAGGAAAAGTCTTCTCTCCAATTGATTTTAGGCTCTCCGGAAACGATTCAAAAAATATTTCTCCGACATCAAAGAATTTATCGTCGGTTGGGCTTTCGTCTCGTATCTCTTGCCTCCATCCCATCTGCTTATCATGCACTCCTTATCCGATGTACGGAGAATGGCGCACGGCTTTTAAAAAATAGCCTTCTCATCATCCAGGAAAATCCCTTTGAGATTCATTCTCAAGGATTCTGGATTGGGGGAGACGCGAAGAGCCACTTCTTGTGAAATCAATTCCTGTTTCACCAATTCTAAAAGAGAATGATTGAAATCCTGCATACCCAAAGTCCTGCCGCCCCGAATGGCGTGGTGCATTTTGATGTCATCAGCCTGTCGAATGAGTTCTCGGACCGTTGCATCTACAATCATCACTTCAACGGCCGGGACACGCTGCAGCTCTTTGCGAGTCGAGGGGAGAAGCTTTTGGTTGATCACGGCCCTTAAATTAAATTGCAAGCTTTGCCGGATTTGGTAATGCTGGTCTGGCGGAAATAAATCAATCATGCGTCCAATCGTTTGAGGGGCGTTCCCGCTGTGAAGGGTGCCAAATACCAAGTGACCTGTTTCAGCTGCATTCAGTCCAAATTGGACTGTTTCGGCGTCGCGCATTTCTCCAATTAAAATGATATCAGGGTCTTCTCGAAGGGCATATTTAAGACACTCTCCAAAGGATTTCGTGTCAATTCCTATTTCTCTCTGATTGATAAAGGCTTTTTTGTTTTGATAGAGGTATTCGATCGGGTCTTCAATCGTAAGAATGTGACAGGCTCGTGTTTGATTGATGTGTTCAATCATGGATGCCAGAGTAGTGGATTTTCCGCTGCCTGTGACACCTGCCAAAATTACCAAACCGTCATGAAATTCAGAAATGTTTCTTAAAACAGGAGGTAAATGCAATTCTTCCAAAGTAGGAATTTTTGTTTGAACCAAACGTCCTGCCAGACTCAGATGGCCTCTTTGGAAAAAGAAATTGAGGCGCATACGTCCTTCTTGAGACATGAAAAAACCATGGTCTAAATCTTTTTTCTCCAAAAGAAGGGCATATTTTTCAGGGGAAAGAATCTGCCTTGCCCAAAACTCCATTTTTTCCGGAGTGACCGCTGGCATTTCTAATCGTTTAGGAACACCGGCAATGCGCAAAATCGGGGGGGAGCCTACTTGAAGATGCAAGTCAGAGGCTTTGAGTTTATTGAGGAATCGAAACAAATCCTCGAAATTTTCAATCGGCTTTTCAAGCGCGATGGAATCACTCATCTCCCCTATTATAATATAAAATAATGAAGGAAATGGATAAAAAAAGGGTCAAGTAGCAAGGGTCAGGGGTCAAGAAAAAAAATACCTTTCAATCCGTGACCCATGACCCTTGCTACTTGACCCTAATTTGAGACTCTTGACCCTTGCCGCTTGACCCTACAATCATCATGCTCACAAATCCGATGATGCTGTAAATCACAGCCATTTTAATGATTTCAGACCATTCGATGAATAAAAGATGGCCGACCAGAAGGGATTTTAATTCTTCCCCGCCTTCAGGCGCTTCGGCTCAAGACGAGAATGACGGCTGCAGCAGAGATCGCGTAAACAATTCCAATGAGGGCTTCGTGAGGGACTTTGGGCTTTTGAAGTCTTGTCAGAGAAAAAATCACGGCTCCGAAAAAAGTAAAGATGAGTGCAATGACATAGCTCATCTGCGAATGAAGCGAAAAACCGATCGCAAATCCGACTGTGGCTCCCAAAGCCGCGATTTGAGCCAGCGCGAGGTCTACAAAAATGACCCCACGCTCGATCACATGCAGTCCTAAATAGGCATGAATCCCGACCAGAATTAGGCAGGCAAGAAAAGGGCGGAACATCAGGCTCAAGAAGTCCATCATGATTTCGTTTCTCCATTTTGCTGAAGGGCTGTCATTAATTGACGAACGTTATAGTCTATCATGGAGATAGTGTCTTTTGCCTCTGGTAGTTCTCCGACATTTTGGCAGAGAATGATGACCTTGGCCCCTGTCGCTTTCGCGACTGCGTCCGCCGCATTGCTCGGGTAGTAATCGGAATGAATGATGCCCTTAATCCCTTTTTCTTTAATGCGGTTTTCAACCAACTCCACTTGCTTAGGTGTAGGAGGAATCCCGGGTTTAGGTTCCAAAAAAAGTTCGATTTTAAATCCCAAAAAACTCATGAGATAAACCCATGCATTATGATAGGCAATGAATTCTTGTCCTTCATAGGGTTTTACTTGGGTCTTCCATTCAGAAATTTTGGGATTCAAACGATTCGAAAAGATCTCCAGATTCTGATGAAAGATGTTTTCATGCTGGGGATCTAGTGCACATAATTTATTACAAATGGTCTCAGCCATTTTTTTTGTGTTTTCTGGATGAATCCAATAATGTGGATTTCCATAAAGGTGAATATCACCAGCTGCCCTGGTGAGGGATGTGGTCGGAACCTCTAAAAGCTCAATCCCTTTTGAGAGATCCAACTCCTTGGATCCTCCTGGACACACCTCCGCATTGCCCGTTGCATCCACCAAGGGCCAACGCCAAGCCTCCAGGTCTAACCCTGCATGAACAAAAAGATCTGCGCGTTTTACCTTCACCACATCACTTGGTTTTGCCTCAATGAAATGAGGGTTGAATCGAGGGGAGGCAATGTAGGATACATCGACGTATTCACCCCCAATTTGCTTCACCAAATCTGCAAAGGTAGACATTGTTGTGACTATTTTTAATTTTTCTTAAGCCCAGCTTATTGGCAAAGATCCCATGACACAATATACGACCAACAGTATCCATGTTTTTATAGTCCCCGCGGGACTCACCCCTCACAACTCACGACTGCTTTTATTGAAGCTGATGTTTATGAACACCCACGGCTACAGTTCCCTGTAAAAAGATGCGGTTGTCATCGCTTCCATCTGCGAATTCAACATGTTGATATTGAAGTCTCCAGCGAGCAAATTCACTCTGATGAAATGTCAAATAAGCACTTCCTACGATATCGGCTTCATCGGGAGAATCTAAGGCAATGTCCGTTGGAATCACATAATCAAAACGGCCACCCAAGCTCCATCTTTGACTCAAGCGATAGTCTACAAGTGTGTAAAAGCCCCAGGGATTTTCTTCAAAAGATTCGGGGAGAAGTGCCTCGCCTTCTTCCCCCAGAGTTTCTTCAGCAGATGCTTTCTCGCTGCTGGCAAAGGCCTCATCTCTATTCTGAAAATAGAATTCACTTAGAACCTTCAGCCGATGAAGCGCATCCATATAATGAATCAAGGTTACATCGATCCCAAAGGCATGAACTTCATATTCAGAATCCTCATCGCTAGATCCTAGAAGATAAGTTCCACCCACTTCAAGGTTGGTGACATCTGATATATCCACAAAGTTCTTCAAATGACTGTAAAAAGAGGGTCTGCGGCGAGTTTCACCAAAAAGAGTGCCGTCCTCTCCAATACCACCCTCCATGATTCCAACCGTTAAGTCATGCGTCACCACATCCCACGGAAAGGGAATAAACCAAGAAAGCTCCAATCCTGTTCGGAAAAGGCCTTCGACACCAAAATAATTCTGAACGACCCAAGGTTCATCAATCGTCTCCAATGCATCACGGTGTAGGGCGCTGGCCTTACCCACTTTGGGTCTCATTCTTCCGACTCTTCCCTTCAATTCAAAGGGCAATCCCCAATAGGTGACATAGGCTTCTTCTATTGTTGGATCTTCAAAGTCAGAAAGCGTCAGTGTTGAATCAAAGCGTGCATAGGGATCAATGTCATGTGCAAAGACCAGTTCAAGCTCCCGCACACTGATTTTGTTATTGCCCTCGGCATCCTCTTTACTTTCGGAGATAGCTACAAGGACATCTGCCACAACACCGATTTCAGGATTAAAGGCTTGAAGGCCCTGTTTAAAGCTTCCTGTCCAGACGGAGGCTGGGGTTGATGGGGAAGGGGGAATGACTTCTGGCATGGGTTGTTGATTATTTTTTTCTAAAGCCTGAATTTTTTCTTGCTGACTCTCAACTTTTTCGTTCAAGGCCTGAATTTGTTGAGACAAGTTTTTCATTTCCTCTCGCAAGGTTTTTAGTTCTTCAGCGGACGATTCTTCCCCACAAGCTTCCTGAAAATTGCAAAGGGAAAAAATCAGAATGATGAGGTAAATTAATTTTTTCATAAATTCCCCGTATCGTTTTTGAAATAAATAAAATTTATTTACAAAAAGAGAGGAGCGAGGGAGGTGCTCTGGAGAAAGGGGTGATCAGAAGGGGATTGTTGATTCGATGAATTTTTGTAGGTGAAAGATAGGGTGTTATAACCCATTCCAGCGGAAAAATAGAAACTGTTTTAACATCCGCTGCAGAATGACCTTGCTGGATTCTGCATATGGAGCAATTGTGCTTGTGGTTGCTCAAGGAGGATTCTTCGTGTGTATGGGGAATCAGAACAGCAAAAGAAAAAAGGAGAACGCTGATGAGCACAAGAAAGGAAAGAATGTAATTAGAGTTCTTAATTCTCATGACAAAAAACATCCTACTCTTGGTAGATGAATTATCAAGTTTTTTGGCTTATGAAAAGAAACAAAAAGTATTATAGGCATATGCACTTGGCTTAAATGTCGTCCATTTGTAGTCGCCCGATTTATCGGGCCACGCATGGATTGCCCGATAAATCGGGCGACTACGCTTGACGGATCAAGAATACTTGAGTCCAGTGTATATGCCTGAAGCATTATTTCAATTCTTCTGGATGGTGTTTCACCACCTTAGCTCCAACCATATAAATTACATCTTCCGCAATATTGGTCGCATGGTCGCAGATGCGTTCTAAATGGCGAGCGATGAGGAGAAGGGGGACGGCTCGGGGGACTGTGGTCATGTCTTTGCTCATGTAGTCATTGATCAATTCTTCTTGAACACGGTTGCGCAGTTCGTCTGCTTGGGCATCAGAGAAAATAACTTTTTTAGCCAGGGCGATGTCTCGATGAACAAAGGCCTCGATGGATTGTCTGACCATTTCTTGGGCGATTTTTGAAAGTTTAGGAATATCAATCAGGGGTTTTAGGAGAGGTTTGTCTGCCAGTTGCAAAACACGCTGAGCAATGTCCACGGATAAATCTGCAATGCGTTCCAGTTCTCCATTTAATTTCATGGCGGTGGTGATAAATCTTAAATCAATGGCCATGGGTTGATGAAGGGCCAATAAATCTACACATTTTTCTTCGATGCGCAATTCCCACTCGTCCACTTTACGGTCGTCAGCAATGATTTTAAGCGCGAGATTTTTGTTTTTTTTCTCCAAGGCCTGAATCGAATCAACAATGGCTTCTTCAGCCATGATGCCCATTTTTAAAACGTCTTGTTGTAGCTCTTTCAATTCATCATCAAAATGACGGTCCATCGTATTCCTCCTGTGGATAGTCGTGAGTCGTGAGTTTTTAAAGGTGTTTATTTTTTACTCACGACTCACCCCTCACGACAAGATTGTCATAGTCCCCGAGGGACGCACGACTGTTTTTATCCAAATCTTCCCGTAATATAATCTTCCGTTCTTTTGTCGTGTGGATTGGTAAAGATGTCTTGGGTTTTTCCCATCTCAATTAATTCTCCCAAGAGAAAGAAACCGCTTTGGTCTGAGACGCGAGCGGCTTGTTGCATGTTGTGCGTGACAATAATGATGGTAAAATCTTTCTTGATCTCGAGCATTAATTCTTCAATTTTTGCGGTTGAAATGGGGTCGAGCGCTGAGCAAGGTTCATCAAATAAAATGACTTGGGGTTGTACCGCCAAGGTTCTTGCGATGCAGAGCCTTTGTTGCTGGCCTCCAGAAAGAGAGAGGGCGTGATCGTTGAGCCTATCTTTGACCTCATCCCAAATAGCTGCTTTTTTAAGACTCTGTTCTGTAATGTGTTCTAAAATATTTCTATCTTTCATCCCACGAATTTTAAGACCAAAGGTAATGTTCTCACGTATGCTTTTGGGAAAGGGGTTGGGCTTTTGAAAAACCATTCCGATTTTATCACGAATATCAATGACGTCCCATTTCCCAGAATAGAGATCTGTGCCTTGGTAAAGAATATCTCCTTCTAAATGAAAACTCTTCACCAAATCATTCATTCGGTTGAGACATCGGATAAAGGTGCTTTTCCCGCATCCAGAAGGCCCAATGAGGGCGGTGATGGTTTTTTCAGAAATATCTAAGTTAATATTTTTCAACGCTTGCTTGGATCCATAAAAGGCGTTTAAATTTTTAATCTGAAATTCGTCGCTCATTTTTACCACCTGATTTTTTTCTGATAACGTGTCCTTAAGAAAATCGCCACGGCATTCATCAAAAATGCGATTCCCAGCAAAATGATAATTCCCGCGGCCGCATCTTCAAAAAAACCTTTTTGGGGGCGAGAAACCCAATTAAAAATTTGAATGGGTAAAACCGTAAAAGGATCGAAAAGCCCGTTCAGATGAAGAAAGGGAAATTGGCTTTGAAGAGGTGGAGCTGGTAGAAAGGCAATGTAAGTCAAAGCCCCGATCATGATCAGAGGAGCGGTTTCTCCAATGGCTCTGGACATGGCTAAAATGGTTCCCGTCATGATGCCAGGAAGGGCTGAGGGTAGAACCTGATGTCTGACGGTTTGCCATTTCGTGGCTCCGATGGCGTAGGCCGCCTCTCGAATCGAAAACGGAACTGCTCTTAAAGCTTCTCGGGTGGAGAGAATAATCATGGGGAGAATCAGGAGTGCCAAGGTGGCTCCCCCTGAAATGACACTTCTTCCCATGTGCATGAAGCGTACAAAAAGTCCTAGTCCTAAAAGTCCATAAATAATAGAAGGGACCCCTGCCAAATTGGCAATGTTTATTTCAATCAGGTTGGTGATTCGATTCTGAGGAGCGTACTCCTCTAGGTAAATCCCCGCCATGACACCCAAGGGGAAAGCAATCACGCTGGTTAAAGTCATAATCCAGAGTGTTCCGACCCAGGCAGAGAGAATGCCAGCTTCTTGTGGTTTGCGAGACGGAAAATGGGTGAGAAAATCCAGATTGAGGCGGCCCCATCCATCTTGAACAATGTCCAAAATCAGGGTCAGTAAAATGCCCAGGGCCAAAAGAGTCACTGAAAATCCCAAGATGAGAAACAGTTTATCGAGGGACTTGTTAAGTTTTTTTCTGTTCACACGTTGTTTCTCATTCATACGCTTCTCTAAATTTTTTCTTAAGTTTATAACTTAAAATATTAAGAAGAAAGGTGACACCAAAAAGGCTCATGCCTGTTGCAAAAATGGTTTGATATTCGATTGTTCCTGCGGGGGTATCGCCTAGACTGACTTGCACAATATAAGCGGTGACAGTTTCAATGGGGACCAGAGGATTTAAAGTGAGTCTGGGTTGTTGTCCCGCTGCTACAGCGACAATCATGGTTTCTCCAATGGCGCGTGAAATCCCTAGGATCAGTGATGCTGTAATTCCTGAAAGAGCAGCAGGAAGGACAACACGCAATGCAACTTGCAGCCGTGTGGCTCCCAGGGCGTAAGCCCCCTCTCGAAGAGACATGGGAACGGCATGCATGGCGTCTTCACTGAGAGAAGAAATAATAGGAATAATCATGATTCCCATGACAATTCCAGGACTCAAGGCATTAAACCCTGCTAAATCGGGAATTAACTTTTGTAAAAGAGGTGTGACAAAAAGCAATGCAAAATATCCGTATACAACGGTGGGGACCGCAGCCAGAATTTCTAAAATAGGTTTTACATAGGTTCTCATTCGGTTGGATGCATATTCGCTTAAGAAGACAGCACAGATGAGACCAATGGGTATGGCAACAACCATCGCAATCAACGTGGTCAGAAATGTTCCTGCGAAAAGGGAGAGAATGCCAAAGTGTTTATCGACAAACATTGGCGTCCACTGTCGATCGGTGAGAAAGTCGAAAATGGAAACCTTTTTAAAAAATTCATACGTTTCGAAAATAAGGATAGAAATAATGCCAAGGGTTGTGAAAATGGACAAGAGGGCACTTAAAAAAAGTGCCCCCTCAACGCATTTTTCTCTAACAAGACTGCGAGATCTGAGCAAGATCAAGCTTCCTTCTTCAAGAGATCTTCAATCTTGACGCCCGTTTGAACCCCGTGAAAAAGAGAACCTGTTTTTCTGGCTTCAAATCTTTTCCAGGCCAAAGGATAGGCTTGATCAGGCAGTGCAATGTAGCCCACTTCTTTGGACAAAGCTGCTCCCTGGGTCATGTAAAATTCAATGAATTTTACGACCTCAGGTTTTTCAGCAGATTTCTTGCTGACATAAATGAAAAGAGGTCTGGCTAAAGGTTGATAAATGCCGTCCAACACATTTTGATAGGTTGGAAGTTGTGGCCCTTTTCCATTCACATCATTTTCATCATCGATGGAGACCAGTTTGAGTCGATCTTTGTTCTGCTCATAATAGGCAACGCCAAAAAAACCAAGTGCCAGAGGATCTGAGGCAATGCCCTGAACCAAGACATTATCGTCTTCACTGGCTGTGTAGTCCCCACGACTGGCCTTCTTCTGTTGTACCACAGCTTCGGTGAAATATTCATAAGTCCCCGAATCTGTGCCCGCGCCAAACAAACGAATTTCCTTGTCAGGCCACTCGGGGCGAATCTGATTCCAACGGGTTATTTTCCCTTGGGCTGCAGGCTCCCATAGTTTCTTAAGTTCAGAGACAGTCATGGAGGTCACCCAATCATTTTTAGGATTGACCACGACCGCCAGGCCGTCATAAGCAACAGGAAGTTCGATAAATTCAATCCCATTCTTAGAAGCAAGTTCTACTTCTGTGGGCTCAATGGGGCGAGAGGCATCGCTGATGTCTGTTTCACCTAGGCAAAATCTCTTGAAGCCTCCACCTGTTCCAGAAATACCCACCGTTACTTTCACTTCAGCATCCGATTTTTGAAATTCTTCAGCCACCGCTTCAGTGATCGGATACACAGTAGATGAACCATCAATCTCAATCATCTTTTGAGCATAGGTCAAAGAGGCGCTTGAAAAAATTGCCAAACCCAACAAACCTAAGATTAACTTTTTCATATTTTTTCTCCTTCTTTTTTTCTTTGACTCCCTGACCCATCGCACTGTGAGGAGGGGGTGGCATCCAACAGAATGCGATGGGCCCCAGTGGAGTCTTGCTAAAATTTAAATTTCAACTTTGTTCCGATTACATGAAAATCAATCCACTCATCGCCTTTCTCACTGGTTTGCCATAAATAATAGAGTTCCCCTTCGAGATGCTCGATGATTTTCATGCCCACGCCCACTTGAAGACGGTTCCTGTTAAAACCCGCATCTTCTTGGAAGAAAACTTCGTCTGCAATAAAAGGGTTGATTCCCAAGTGAGTCCATTTCCACGGGCTTTTCAAGGTCAGCTTATTGCGATAGCGAATGGCGTCATCCTTCACTTCGAACTCGCGGAATTCAAGGCGATTTCGATCACTGATGTCCCATCCTTCCCATTTATGCTTCAAGGTCGCATTGAGCATGGGGCGGTATTCTGTGAACCAATCATCATCCTCTTCCTTGGTGCTCGTGAAAAGTTCCCACACCTGGCGATAAGCTGGGGCGAGCTCCAACCAATCAGTGATTTTATAAGCAATTTCCAGCTGGGTGTGTTGATAGTAAAATTCACTTACATTATCCCCAAATCGGAATTCTGCTTCCGCGTAGGCTTTCCACTGATCGGTCATCTTTCCTTCAATTGCTTCGGTATTCCAGTATTGAAAATCCCCATCCCCATTTAATGTTGCCAGGAGAGGGGAAGTGCAACACATTATTCCCAATCCCAATAACCACGCTTTTAAACTTCCTCGTTTCATTTCATACTCCTTTCGTTGTTTTTAGTAATTGAGACAGCTTCGAAGGCTGTCTTTAGTTTTGACTCTACCTCTTCAAACTTGTAACCCAAACCCTTTACTGTTTTGATGATTTTGGGATGATCAGGATCTTCTTCGATCTTCTTTCTCAAGTTTCGGATATGAACGGAGATGTTGCTGTATTCGACAATTCTGTCTTCTCCCCAGACTTGATCCATCAATTGTTCATGCGTAATCAAAATGCCTGGATGAGATGAAAGAATAGTCAAAATTTCTCGTTCTGTTTCGCTCATGGAAACAGAACGATTTTTTCGAGTCACACTGAAACTTTCTAAATCGATTGATAAATCTCCCATCACATATTTTCTTTGTGCGGGAATTTTTTCTTCAGAGCGTGACAGAACTCTTTTAACGCGTGCGACCAGCTCTCGAGGGCTGAAAGGTTTTTTGACATAATCATCGGCTCCCATGTCAAAACCCTTGATAATGTCTTCTGTCTCGGCCAAGGCGGTAAGGAGAATGACGGGCATGTCTTTGGTAGATGCTTCTTCTCGGAGGAGCTTACAGACCTTCCATCCATCAAGTTCAGGAAGTTTCAGGTCCAAGATGATAAGATCGGGCTTCTGGCTCTTGGAGATTTCAAGCGCCTTTTGGCCGTCTTGGGCTTGCAGCACTTCAAAACCTGCCATTTTCATGTGGAGGGTTACGAGCCCCAACAGCTCTTTTTCGTCATCCACAACCAAAATCGTCTTTCCCACAGTCAGAGTCCTTTCCTCGATTCTTGACTCTAACTATAGCCAGGCCATGTGAAGGCGTCTTTAAGGTAAAGTGAATTTTCTGTGAACTGTAGGGGAGGGGGAAGTTTTTGAATCTAAGAGTTTTAGAAGGGAACCCTCTTTAAAAAAGAGTATTTTGAAAAATCAGAATCATGGGTAAAAATCTCTTTAATCCCGTTGTAACGTAAACAAAGAGCGATCCTTGCATCAAAGATCTCATTACCCCGCAAGGCTGGAATTTCATCCAAGAGGGTTTTAAGGTCCATCCACCAATCTTCAGATTCTTCCAGAATTCTCACCTGAAATCCCTCAATCCACTTTTTCATCAAATCAATTGCATGATCTAGGTCCAAAGGGAGGGGGAAGACTTTGCTGTGGGTGAGAAGTCTCAGGGTTTCTGCGATGTTGGTGTGAGTAGTCGCTAAAGGTTTTCGATTTTTCGAGAACCAATGCTGAACTTGAGAATGATCCTTCTGGGATTTAACCAGAAAATCAATAATAACGTTGGTATCAAGGGCAATCATGTATCTAAAAAATCTATCCAATCCCGGCTAGATTTGAGATTGACTCGAGAAGGGCCACCCAGATCCACGGGTTTTACATCACGCGTCGGACTCTTTTTTTGATGCTTAAGAGATTCCCATCCGACTCTTGCCCAGAAGCTAATGGTTTCACTTAACGTTTTTCCCTGCCTCTGTGCTTCTCGTTGAGCAGCCCGAAAGAGATGGTCTTCAATGATCAAGCTCGTTTTCATAGCGTCTATGATAGAATATATATTCTATAAAAGTCAAGAAAATTAGAAAGGGGTGAAAAACAACTTAAATTTATTTCCAAAAATAAAAAATTATTCTTGGTCACGGTTTTTTAAATCGTTGAAAAATACTATTTTTCAAAAGCTCCCATTCGCTGTTTAGATTTTTCAAACAGGGCGAAAATTGCTTTGGCAAAAGTGTTTTTGATCAGAAGGGAAATTTGAGAAGCTTGATCATCCGAATAAATATGAACAATTTCATTTCTCTTTTTAACCATCAGTGGGAAAATCTCTTCGTGCTTGGCATCAATCCATTTTAAATTAAAGGCCTCTTTGAAAGTGCTCAAAGGAGATGCAGTTTCAATGCCTTCTTCTAGAAGCAGTTCCTTGACAAATTTCCAAAGGCTTTCAAAAGTATACTCGAAACGCTTGGTTGAAATTTCGACCCAAATATCCTTCTCAAATTTTGCCTCGAAGTCGGATTGAAGGGCTTCTTTTAGTTTTGTGATCGCCGCTTCAAGGGTTTGATAAGATCTCTGCAGTTTTTTCCGGTATGCCATAGTTCAATCTCCTGGGATGCTTCTTCCCTTACCTTTTCGTCTAGGGTTCGAAAATCTACAAAATCTATTTTCCTGAGTGTAGCGATATTATTGTTGAGCTCTTCCTCAACTTCAAGAAAATCCTTGGGTTTAATGTCGTAACGGCACAAAATGCCAATATCCATATCAGAGCTTGAGATGGCGTTTCCAACAGCATGGCTACCAAACAGAAAAACAACACACTCTTCTTTTTTAATTTTTTTGAAGATAATGTTCAGAATATTTTTCCTGTATTTTTGATAGGGAAGGGATTTCATAATTCAATCTCATCATATCATGAACCTGTAGGAACAAATGAGGATAAAAAGGATTTTTTGCCACACAATCTAATTCACCCGAATCTTCCCAAACACGTGGAATGAAGTCACCTTGACATAGACTTTTTTCCCAACCCCGAAGCCACTTTCGTGGGCGACGCCTTTGGGGATTTGGCATCAAATTATGTAATAATGTTGTTAAAATGACACCATATCCTATTGCTTTCGAATAGGTTTTGAAACCCAAGCTGATTACTCTTGAATTTCTTGTTAAAGAAGTGTTATGTTGCTCCTATAGGATATAAAGGTTCCGCCTCGATGACAAGGGCCCATGGGGCCCTCTCGAAAGAGTAGTCGGGGCGGTCGCTTTTTAGTAATAGTAAGTCTTGCCCATTTTAAAAATATCGAACTCGCTTTTTACAGCTGCTTGAATAAGTTGATAAGACCTCGTATCCGTGCCTCCCCATTTTCTAAAAACAGCCCAGTTCAAATAATCTACGATTTGTAAGTCATAGTTTGATTGTGATGGGTGGTGGAAGATGTAATATGTAACTGATGCGGGTAGCTTATTTGCAAGCACCATTTTGATAGCTTTTTCAATAGCTTTTCTCTTTTTCTGAACTGGAATACTGTCTGTAAAGACGATCACTCTCTCAAACTCATTTAAGTTGTAATTTTTGAAGACATAAGAGAGAAGATATCCCAACATCTCTGGATAAAACCTTTCTTCTTTTTGCAAAGAAAAACCTGTTTTTCTTTTTTCAACAATAAGACTGTCAATCCTAGTCTCGTGAAGGTTGAATTCAATAATACTAAAAACAGAATTTCTAACGGCCTGACGGTCTTCTGATGCATGGAAGTACGCTATTTCAGTTCCCAATTCAATCAGATCGTATTTTAATTCATTGAGGTTTTTATATGCCTCAAAAGGTCTTTCTTTGGAAAGAGCTGTAAGAGTAAAGTATTTTGTTCCTGTAGGAGAAAAGTCTAGATTTCCGCCTTCATCCAAGAATAGATAGAGAATGCGTTTCTTGTCTTGTTCCTCTAGCATTTTTGAACCTTTGTATTCGGAAGAATTTCAAAATGAATATCATCTCACCCACGTATCAATTCACCCGAATTTTCCCAAACACGTGGAATGAAGTCACCTTGACATAGACTTTTTTCCCAACCCCGAAGCCACTTTCGTGGGCGACGCCTTTGGGGATTTGGGCGATCAGGATAAAATCACCGTCATTTAATTTAATGTGAAGTTCTTCCAAGGCGCCTAAGAAGCGGGTGGATTGAATGGTGCCTGGCACTTCGTCTTCTTTTTCTTTTTGAGATGAAACGTATACATCGATGGGCCGAAAAAGAACAGTGGCTTTGGTCCTTTCTTTTAAATTGGTTAGAGGGATAAATTTGAAAGGTCCCCATTCTACGAGCCCATGCCGAACCATTCCCTCCACGCGATTGGTTTCTCCGACAAAAGTAGCCACAAAGTCAGTGGCCGGTTCATTAAAAATAGTTTTCGCAGAGGCATCTTGCTGAATGGCCCCTTGATGAATCACCAAAATCCGGTCCGAGAGTTCAAAGGCCTCGTCCTGATCATGGGTGACCAAGAGGGTGGTGAGGCCCACTCGATCATGCAATTTTTTAAGCCAGGAGCGAAGCACCTTGCGAAGCCTCGTATCCAGGGCGCCAAAAGGCTCATCCAAAAGCAGCAATTTAGGTTCGGGCGCCAGGGCTCGTGCCAGAGCGACTCTTTGACGTTGGCCTCCTGACAATTGACTGGGCATTCTTCCTTCAAACCCAGTTAAACCGACCAACTCCAGAAGTTGTTTTACCTTTTCGTCGCGTTCTTTTCGAGGAATTTTGCGAACCTTGAGTCCAAAGGCGATATTTTCAAAAACGGTCATGTGCTTGAAAAGCGCATAATGCTGAAAAACAAATCCCACATTGCGTTCTTCGACCGGGATGTGAGTCACATCTTCGCTATTGATCATGATTTGTCCCGAACTTGGAATTTCAAGACCTGCCACACATCTTAAAATAGTGGATTTACCGGATCCTGAAGGTCCCAGGAGTGAGACAAATTCACCGTCCTCGACGGAAAATGAAACGTCATTGACGGCTTTAAACCCATTAAAATGCTTATGAAGATGTTGAACAGAGATACTCATATTTTTTTATTTTTCCTCCACAGTTCTAAAAGGAATCGTCCTGCGAGTGACAAGGCAATGAGGACAACAGCGCCCGTGTAAGCCTCTTCCATGTGAAAATCAATGTAAGCATCATAAATATAAATGGGCATGGTTTGTGTCACCCCCGAAATGTTTCCAGAAATAATTAAAATGGCGCCAAATTCACCCAGAGCTCTGGAAAATGAAAGGGAAATCCCGTCTATGATTCCTTCTTTGAGAGAAGGAAGGGTCACCCATCGTAAGGTTTGCCAGCGGGAGGCGCCCAAGGTACGAGCCGCATCCTCCGCTTCTCGCCCAAGCTCTTCAAGCAAAGGGCCCACTTCTCGAATGATAAAGGGAAGGGTCACAAAAACAGTTGCCAAAATCATTCCGGGAAGTGCGAAGACAATTTTAATTCCAAGCGGATCTAAGAGAGCACCTAAAAGTCCTCGGGGCCCATAAGTGCTCATAAGGGCAAAGGCACCAATGGCTGCGGGTGCTGCAAAGGGTAAATCCACAAGACCGTTTAAAAATTTTCGCCCAAAAAATTTGTCTCTGACGAGGGTAATAGACGTTAAAATGCCTAAAGGAAGGGTGATCAAAAGAGAAAGACTGACCACAAGACCTGTGTTTCTCAAGGCACACAGGGCATAATGAGTGGTTGAAGAGAGATAAAAAGTTTTTAACCCCGGCTTAAAAGCCTCCCACAAAAGATAAAAATTTGGGAAAATCAGCAAAACAAAAAGATACACCAGTGTGATGACAATCAGTAAAAATTTGATTAAATTTTTAGATTTTTTCTTCATGGGATCATCCTCCTTTCCAGAGGGGCCTCGAAAAATCTCATGGTCCAAAGTAAAAGATAGGAAAGAAGGAGAACAACCACGGAGGCCGAGGCTGCTCCTTGAAAATCAAATTGTTCAATTTTTGAAAAGATGTAGGTGGCTGCAACCTCTGTATGAAAAGGTTGTGTGCCGGCTACAAAAACAACAACCCCAAATTCACCTAGGGAACGTGCAAAGGTCAGCACAGCGCCCGAAATGATACCTGGGCGTATGACGGGGAAAATCACAGAAGTGAATATTTTAAACGGTCTTGCACCGAGCGTAATGGCTGCCTCTTCTTCTGTCGGATCGATCGAGCGCAAAAGGGGTTGAACAGAGCGAATGACAAAGGGGAGAGTTACAACGAGAAGCGCGATATAAATGGCAGACGGTTGATAAAGAATTGTAAAACCGTGGGTTTGTAACCAAGCTCCCAGGGGAGATTTTGGGCCTAGGAGTAGAGCGAGTGTCAGTCCAATGACCGAGGTTGGGATGGCAAAGGGGAGATCAATCAAGGGATCAATCCATTTACGACCTGGAAATTTAAACCTGACCAATGCAAAGGCGCTGATCGTTCCCAAAATGATATTGATTACAGTGACGATTCCGGCGGCCATGAAAGTGAGTCGAAACGCATAAAGGGCTTGAGGGTCTGTGAGAGATTGCCACAATTTAAGAGGTCCGTCTCTAACGGCTTTAGAGAAAATCATGCCAATCGGAAGCGCGATGACGCTCCCTATATATAGGAAGACAAATGTGCGCTTCAGATAAGGGCCTGTTCGAGAAGAGCGCGGGGTCATATCATGGTCACTCCATTCACCGATTATTCCTTCCTTTCAGTGCGAACAATTTTTTCCCAGAGAGACCCGGGACCAAAAAATTCTTTGTCTACCTTGGGCCATCCACCCAAGAACTCAATGTCAAAGGCGCTAGAAACTTCAGGATAGCGAGACGCATATTCCTTTTCAATATTTTTGTCAATGGACCTAAATCCCCATTCTGACAAAATTCTTTGGGCTTGCGCCAATCTCAAGAATTCAACGAAGGCTTGAGCCACATCCTTCATCCCATGTTTATCGGCATAAGCATCTACCACTGCGGCTGGATTTTCAACATAAATGGTAGAGGAAGGAGTGACGAATTCGATAGATTTTCCATACTTACGAAGAAGAAGTGCTTCGTTTTCGTAGGTAATCGCCACGTTACCGACCCCTCGCTCAAAATCTTGAATCGAGGCCCGTGCATTTTCAGCAAACGTGACCACATTTCGATAAAGAGCACGTAAGGCTTTTTCGGCATCTTCTGGAGAGCCTCCGTTCTTGAGAATGGCTCCATAAAGAGCCAGCACATTCCATCGAGCCCCTCCCGAGGTTTGTGGATTGGGAGTCAGCACCTTCACACCCCTTTTCAGAAGGTCTGGCCAATCTTTTAAATTCAAAGGATTCCCGGGTTCCACTCTGAAGACCACCACGGATTTAGAAACGATTCCGTGTCCACTGGCATTCCAATCATGGGTGATGAGCCCAGATTTTTCAATGGAGTTGACATCGGACCAGAGTGATAAATAAACCACATCCGCATCAAGACCCGAAATCACATTTCGAGCTTGGGTGCTAGAGCCGCCCCAAGAAAATTGAAATTCAATTTCTTCTCCAGAATGTTCTGCCGCCCATTTCTTGAAAAACGCAGGGCCAATCTCTTTTTCAATGGCCTCTCCTGGAGTAGAGTAGCCGACTAAAAATAACTTTCTTTTTTTAGAAGCCTCTTCTCCTTGAGCAAAAATAAAGGTATTGAAGAGCAATGCAAAACTTAAAAAGATAAGAAATTTCTTTTTCATAATGTTTCTCCTTAAAAGTTATTTTTAACCCCTCCAACTCCTCTTGAAATAAGGGGAGGGTACCCCCCTCTTATTTCAAGAGGTTATAATCCCTGTGGGAAAGAGGGGCCGGGGGAGTTAATTTTTTCGCATGCAGTTGATTTTCCCTTAAAACGAAAACTTTAATTTCATTCCCAAAATATAATTATAGACCTATGCACTTGACTTAAAGATGTCGTCCATTTGTAGTCGCCCCATTTACAAGTCAGTTCATTAAGTTTTATCCACTCAATTCTGACAGTACTAATCCCACAGGGACTATAAAAACATGGGATAAGGAGGCTCAACGAAATAGTACCGATCCTTAAAGAAGAATAATCAAAAGGTACAAAACTACATCGTTAAAGAGATGATCCATGTACGGTGGAATATGGCCTCCTTAGTATGGGGCCACGCATGGA
>JACPWU010000052.1 GCA_016196885.1 Chlamydiota bacterium
ATGAAGTAGATCAAACGCACTTTCGTAAGATTCACGCCTTGCAGCATTGAAGTGGGAATGGTCCAAACTTGCTCTTGGTCTGGGAGGATACCCGAAAGCTCTGCCGATGCCTTATGGTCATCGCCATCGACAATTTCAAACTTGACCTTGTCCGTACCTCCTTTGAGACCGAAAACAAGTTGAGTGAACCCGCTTAAGTCTACGGTTTCAATGTCGTAAGTACCAAAATCATCGAAGGTGAAACCTCCTCCGGCCCAACCTCCTACATTGGTATCGTAAAAAAGCTCGACTCCTCTTGAAGTACTACTTACTCCACTCGAATTCCCCTCGGGAGCAACTCGAGCGATCCTTGGATTGCCAGGAAGTTCGGTTATGTCCGCTGTGGTCAGTGTAGTGGAAGGAGGAAGGTTTACCCTTTCAAACCTTAGAGCTTTCTTTTCGAAAGATTCAACATTTACTTTTCCGTCATTACCGATCACTTTTATTCCCATCTCTTTAATCATGGCGGGAATGAGTTCAAAGGCTTTGAAGCAAAATGATTTCCAATCAAGCTTATTCCCTCTAAAGGGAAGCACGTAATCTATCCGTCCAAATACTGACATTACTGCATCCTCTGAGTTCGCCTTGGTCATTAAGCCTCCGACATTCACCCCGCTTCCAGGTGCTAAGGCGCGCATGTCGAGAAGACCCAGGAGTTTGATCGGATCAACAGGTGTGAGAATCAGTCTGCCGTCCTTTTCCGCGACATCGAGCCCGCCCGACAAATCTTTTCTGCTAATTCCGGGGAGCATCAGGAGATCACCGAGGGTAAAGGTTCCTGCCGTAGTGGAGAGTTCGGGATTTTCAACCGTTTGTTCCGTAAAAGAGATTCCCCAAATATCGCCTCCCCAGCTGCGCTCAAGCCACCAGTCGTAATAGGTCCTCAGGTATTTAAATTCGTCATATTCCCACGTACTTTCTCCGCCTTTAATCATCTCATCAAATTTCTTGAGGAATTCGGGATCCAACTTCCCTTTCTGATGAAGCCTCATCAAAATTTCATCCAGGACCTTTGGCTCAAAAGTAATTCTTTTCCCATCGACTTGCATACTGAGCAAACCTTTGAAGAGATTCGATTCATACACTTCCATAAATTTCGCCCATACTTTTTGAGCTTTATTTTGTGCATCGGAGGCTAAAATCAAAATTTTCTCTTTTAACTCAAGATATTTCTCACTGATCAAATTGATTTTATCGATGGGAAGCGCTCCGTCGGAGTCCTTGAGCGAATTGATGAAATCTTGCATGGCCGGCAGTTCTTTTCCGAGAAGGCGTTCAAGACGCCGAACCGCCCGATCTTCATCTGTTTTTGTGAGTTCGTTTGAGAAAAGATCCATGTTGAATGTGTAGTTTCCGTTTGCGTCTTGAGTGAAAACAAATTCTCCATATTTCACAACGAGGCGCGCGAAAAGCGTTAGAACGCCGAACTCCGTGAGATGGTGATTCGGATCGAAATCAGGAATAGGACTCCAAATGGGAACTCGGTAGTCATATTTTGGCAGTTGGATATATTTAGAATCGTATTCGGTGGTAACTACTGTTAAAGGCCGATTATGGGCAACCTCTCGGTAGATGATTGGCTGCCAGGGATCTGGAATTGGAACAGGCACGGGAGTGGGCGCTGGATGTTCGAGGAGATATCGCTCTATAAACTGAACAAAGGCACCGACCATTTCTTTCGCAATAGGGAACGAAACCGTTTGCCCTTCAATCACAACCTCGAAGGGTTTATTCGTTAAAAGGCGATCTCTTGCTTCCTTTGCTTTTTGATAAAGCGAATTAATGAAATTTTCAAGTTCCGTTTTTAAATCATCGTCAGCTTGACCGCTTAAGAAATCATTCATCATGGAAACAATCCTGACTTTGAAGTCACCCATGATTTTTGCAAGTTCAAGAAGGCGACCCAGATCGAATGCTCCGTTCATAAACGCTTTGAGCTCGTCTAATTTTTCGAAGTAAAGTTTGTCGGCCTCGCCCTTAATCCATGCCACTGCGCGATCTTTATCCACCACCAGTTCGAGA